>JAMLJC010000001.1:636875-1273750 GCA_023953845.1 Rhizobiaceae bacterium
GATGAAGCCGACGACATGCGCGTCCGGCGTGGTGCCCACACCCTTGCCGCGGAACAGCCAGTTGGCGCCGTGCACCATCTGCTTCCAGAGTTGCATCTCGTCGTTGAAGGTCGGAATGGACACCTCCCACGTCATGCCGAGACCCGGATGATCCTGAAGGTTCTGTCCGACCTGGTCCCGGTCGGCGACCATGGCGACGCCATGTGCCTTGAGCTTCGCCGCCTCGCCGATGCCCGACAGCATCAGAAGCTGCGGCGAGGCGATCGCGCCGCATGACAGGATGATTTCGCGTGCGGCCTTGACGCGGGATACCGTGCCGCCGCGCATGATCTCCACACCCGTGGCGGAGGTGCCGTCGAACAGCACGCGCCGGACCGTCGTCCTGGTCATGACATGGAGGTTCGGCCGCTTGCGGACCGGATCGATGAAGGCGCACGCGGAACTGCACCGCCAGCCTTTCCGTTGGGTCGCCTGCACGAAGCCGAACCCCTCGACGCCGAGGCCGTTGACGTCGTCGACATGGGGATAGCCGCGCTCGCCGGCGGCAGCGATGAAGCGTCGGGCAAGGGGATGCGGGTCGGGAATGTCCGACACGGAAAGCGGGCCGCCGGCGCCATGCAGGGCGGAAGCGCCGCGCTGGTTGTCCTCCTGCCGCCTGAACAGCGGCAGAACGTCGGCCCATCCCCAGCCACGATTGCCAAGCGCTTCCCAGGCGTCGAAATCCTGCGGAAAGCCGCGGACATAGAGCATGCCGTTTATGGAGCTGGTGCCGCCCATCACCTTGCCGCGCGGCCAGATGTTGGTGCGGCCGTTCAGCGACGGATCGGCTTCGACCGGGTACATCCAGTCGAAGCGGGGATTGCCGATGCCCTTCACATAGGTCGCGGCGGGCATCTGGATGAACACCGATTTGTCGGAGCCGCCCGCCTCGATCAGCAGTACCTTCACCCCGGGATCGGCGGACAGCCGGTTTGCGATGACGCAGCCGGCCGAGCCGGCGCCGACCACGATGTAATCCCATGCGACATCGATCGGATTCACGGGAGTCGTCCTCAGACCATCGTTGTGCCGCCGTCGAGCCGCAACGTCGCGCCCGTGGCGTATCCCGCATCGGCGGCAAGGAAGAGGATCGCTCTCGCGACCTCCTCGGGCCGGGCGAAGCGCTTGAGCGGCACGCGGCCGATAGCCTCGTCGATCACCTCCTGCGTCCCGCCGAAAAGCTCGATCTCGGCGCGCAGCATCGGCGTGTCGATCGGACCGGGGCTGACAGAGTTGACGCGCACCTCGGGCGCCATTTCCGCAGCCAGCGCCATGGTCAGCCCCAGGACGCCGGCCTTCGCCGAACAATAGGCGACATATTGCGCCATGCCGATATGCGCGAGTTCGGACGAGACGTTGACGATGGAGCCGCCGCCGTTCTCCCGCATGTGGAGCGCGGCTGCCTGCGCCACGACGAAGTTTCCGACGAGATTGATGTCGAGCTGACGCCGGAAGGATTCGACCGACACGTCCTTCAGCGGACAGGGTTCGATCGACCCGGCGGTATAGACGAGGATATCGAGGCCGCCCATGGCCTCGATCGCCTCCCGCACGATACGCGCGCAATCGTCGGTGTCGGCGACGTCGCCGACCACGACATGGGCTCCGGCGCCAAGCTCGGACGCCAGGGCGCGCAGCTTGTCGGCGGACCGCGCCGCGATGGCGACGTCGGCCCCCTGCCCGGCGAAAAGCCGGGCCGTCTCCAGTCCGACGCCGGACGATGCGCCGACGACCAGCGTTCTCTTGCCCCGGAGCCTCATCGCCGCCCTCCCTCAGAGCACGCCGTACTTCTCGTAGACCTCGCGCAGCAGACGGCCCTGGCGCAGTTCGTCGCGGCTGTGGTTCTCGCTCGTGATCTTTTCCTGGGCGCGGGCGATGACACGATCGGCATAATCCCCGGGGATCACGACGACGCCGTCGATGTCGCCGAACACGATGTCGCCCGAGGAAACCTTCACGCCGCCGCACATCACCGTCGTGTCCATCTCCACCATCTTCGCGCGGCCGCGCGTGTCGAGCGGCCCGATACCGCCGTGGAACACCGGGAACTTCAGCGATCTGATGTGCCTGACGTCGCGGATGAGGCCGTCGGTGACGCAGCCGGCGCTGCCGCGCGCGATGGACGCGGTGGTCAGCAGTTCGCCCCATGGGGCGATATGGTTGGTCGGGCCGCCGCAGGCAAGCACGGACACTTCGCCCGGCTTCAGATCGTCGAGCAGGGCCATTTCGATCTCGTAGGGATTCTCGCCCTCAGCCGGATCGCCTGCTTCGACGAACTTGCCGGTGCGAGCCCGGCCCATGAAGACCAGTTCGTCGTCCACCGGACGCAGGAACGGCCGCATCGCCTGATTCTTCAGGCCGAAACTGTCGAGCGTATCGGAGATGACCGCGGAATAGAGAATTCCGGTAAGTTTTTTGAAATCGTGCATGTCGTCCTCACAAGTGTCTTGGGTTGCGGGACGGAGCCTTGCGCCGGCGATCCGTCCGAATTGTCATATCCAGCCGGCGTCGACTATGAAGGTCTGCTTCGAGCACATGCGGCTGTCGTCCGCCGCCAGGAACAGCGCCATCCGCGCTATGTCCGGCGAATGCAGGCGCGCCTTGAGCGCCTGACGGTCGGCGATCTGCTGTTCGCCCTTCTCGTCCAGCCAGAGCGAGACCTGGCGCTCGGTCATCACCCAGCCCGGCGCGATGGCGTTCACGCGGATATTCTCGCCGCCGAGTTCGGTCGCGAGCGCCCGCGTCAGTCCGACCACCGCCGATTTGGAGGTGACGTAGACGACGCAGTCGCCATCGGCCACCATCCAGGTGATGGAGGAGAAATTGATGATCGAGCCGCCGCCGGCCTCACGCATCTGCTTGCGCACGGCCTTGGCCGCGAAGAGCTGGTGCTTCAGGTTCACGGCGACGCGGTCGTCGAAATATTCCGACGTCACCTGGTCCAGCGTATGCCGGTCGTCATTGCCGGCATTGTTGACCAGTGCCGTGATCGGTCCGATCTCCTTGCCGATGCGGTCGATCACCGCGCCGAGTTGTTCGACGTCGCGCAGGTCGCAGACCTCGAAATGCGGCCTGTGGCCGCCTTTTGCGGCAAGCTCGTCGGCGAGTTCGCGCCCGGCCTTCTCGGCGATGTCGATGAATGCCACGCGGCTGCCCTGATCGTGGAAATGCTCCACGATGCTGCGTCCTATTCCCGACGCGCCGCCGGTGACGAACACCACCTTGTCCCGCAGGCTCGGATAGCGGGCCGTGTCTTTCATGATTCCGCGTTCCACGAAATGCCTCCTTTATTCAGGGCGTACGAAGCCCGGCCGGTCGGGGATCGGCCTGCCGGGTCCGTTGTTGATGTTTCAGCGTTTAGTCTTGGACAGATGCTTGGTCAGCGAGCGGAAGCCGCGCGATTTCGCGATCTGGAATCCCACCTTCTGACCGATACCGGTCTCCATGATGCTGTCGATGAACGTCTTGCCGCCGGCGCGCGTCCGCACCTGCCGCACATTGATCTCGCCGCGCAGATCCGCGAGGATGCGCATGGCCGCATTGTGGCCGGGAGCCCCGGTGACGCCGCCGCCCGGATGCGTGCCCGCGCCGCAGAGATAATAGTTGGCGACCGGCGTGCGATAATGCCCCGCAGCCCAGAGCGGGCGCGCGTCGAGCAACTGCTGCAGGCCGACCATCGACGCCTGGAAAATGTTGCCGCCGGTCAGGTTGTAGGTGTGTTCCAGATCGCGGGGCGTGACGACGTTGCGGCCGACGATATGGCCGCGTAGGTTCGGCGCGTAGCGGAAGAGCATCTCGCAGACGCTGTCCAGCCAGCTCTCGCGATGGTCGTCCCATGTGCCGTCGGCGAGATCGTAGGGCAGTTGCTGCACGCCGAGAGCCAGCGTGTGGTAGCCCGGCTGGCAGACCGACGGATCGGTGACGGAGTGAATCAGCGCCTCGATGACGTAGTCGTCGGCGAATACGCCCCGGCGCTGCGCTTCCCATGCCTGCTCGAAGAGCTCGACGCTGCCGCCGAGGATCGCGTGCCCCATATGCTCCGGCCCCGGCTTGCTGCTGCCGAAGCCGACATATTGGGGCAGTTCGTCGATCAGCAGATGAATGCGCGCCATCGAGCCCTTCTGGTCGATGTTCTCCGCTGCCTTGCGCACGCGGTCGGGCAGATGCTTGCGATCCAGCAGTCCGGTGAGCGAGCGCTTCGGATCGGCGTTCGACACCACAAGGCTCGCCTCGATTTCCTCGCCGGATTTCAGCACCACGCCGACCGCCTCGCCGCCCTTGACGAGCACGCTCTCGACGGGCGCATCGGTGCGGATCACCGCGCCGTGCGCCGCGGCGCTTGCCGCCAGCGCGCGGGTGATCGCGCCCATGCCGCCGACCGGCAGCGCCCAGCGGCCGAGTATCTCCTCGAACTCGCCCTGCGCGTGGTAGCCGTAGACGTAGGATGTCCCGGGCGTCGACGGTCCGCCCCAGGTCGAGACCATGCCGAGGAAGTTCATATAGCCGCGCATGCGTTCGGACTTGATGTACTTCTCCGTCAGTTCGCGCGCCGACGAGAAGACGAAGTCCTGCAGCAGCTCGTGCTCGCCTTCGTCCTCGAACATCTTGATGAATTCGGAGCGCGACATCGGCTCCGACAGGAGCACGTCGCGGGTGACGTCGCCGAAGCGCTTCATCCGGGACGCGAAGCGCAGGAAGTTCTCGCCGTCGCCCCTGCTGTGCTTCTCGATCGACGCCAGCGTCCGGTCGAGTTCCTTGTGGATGAAGAAATGGTCGCCGTCGTCCCAGAGCGCGAAGCCCTGCACGTCCGGCGCCTTGGACACCAGCCCGTATTTTCCGAGTTCGAGGTCGCTGATGATCTCAGGACGCAGCATGCCCTGCACGAAGGAGCAGGACGACCATGTGGAGTTCGGAATCAGTTCCTCGCTGACGCATGCGCCGCCGACCACATGGCGCGCCTCAAGCACCGCGACGGACAGACCGGCGCGGGCGAGATAGTTGGCGCAGACAAGGCCGTTATGCCCGGCTCCGATGATGACCACGTCGTATTTGTTCGCGTTTGCCATGGCGGCGCGCTCCTCAGCGGGCGAAGAACCGGTATTCCATCACGTGCTCGTAGACCTGGCCGGGATCGAGCCTGGTCGACGGGAAGTGCGCAAAGTTCGGCGAGCCGGGATATTTCTGGGTCTCGAAGGTGAGCCCGGCATAGGCGCAGTAGGGCCTGTCGCCCTTGCCGATCACCTTGGGCGTGATGTAGCCGCCGGTGTAGATCTGCACGCCGGGCTCGGTGGAGCGCAGCGACAGCCCGCGTCCGGATTTGGGGTCGAACAGGGTCGCGACCGGCCGCAGGCCGTTCTCGACATCGCGCAGCACCCAGTTGTGATCGTAGCCGCCCCCGCTCAGGCTGGCGACACCGGCATTCGGCACCGCCTCCAGATCCTGGCCGATCGTCTTCGCCTTGCGGAAATCGAATGGCGTGCCGGCGACCGTGACGATCTCGCCCGTCGCCAGCAGTTCCTCGGCGACCGGCGTGTAGAAGTCGGATTCGACCGTCAGCAACTGCTCGTGCAGGCTGCCGGAGGCGTGGCCGGCGGCGTTCCAGTAGGCATGGTTCACCATGTTCAGGATGGTCGGCTTGTCGGTCGTCCCGGTCATGGTGATGACCAGCCGGTCGTCCTCCGTGAGCACGTAACGGCTCTTGGCGACGACTTCGCCCGGATAGCCCTGGTCGCCGTCGGGCGAGACATGGGTGAAGGTGACGGCATTCGCGGCCTCGTCCGGGAAGGCGGACCAGATATACTTGTCCATTCCCTTCTTGCCGCCATGCAGGTGGTTGGGACCTTCATTGGCGCTCAGCGAATAGGTGTTTCCGTCGAGCCTGATCTCGCCTTTCCTGATGCGATTGCCGTAACGGCCGCAGGTGGCGCCGAAATAATGGTCGGTGGCGATGTAGCTCGCCATGTTGTCGAACCCCAGAACGACGTCCTCGACAGCGCCGCTCCTGTCCGGCACGTTCATGCCGACCAGACGCGCGCCGAAGGTGATCAGGTCGGCCGACAGGCCGTTGCCGTTGGTGAGCGTGTAGGCGTCGACCTGCCGCCCTTCCAGTTCGCCGAATTTCCTGCTGCGAATGCCCATGGTGTTCCAACCTGTCAGTTCGAGTTCTGTTTCGACGGCGCCGGATTGATCAGCGCCTGCGCAATGACGACGAGGATGAGGGAGAACACGCCGATGCAGGTGAAGATCGCATTCACCGAGGGCGTGAAGCCGAACCGCGTCTGGTTCCAGACGTAGACGGGCAGCGTCGGTTCGTTGCCCGTCAGGAAGAGGCTGACAACCACCTCGTCGATCGACAGGGTGAAGCCAAGCACCGCGCCGCCGATGATTGCGCTCTGGATCATCGGAAGCTGGATGTTGCGGAATGTCCGCCAGGCATCGGCGCCCAGATCCCGCGACGCCAGCGCGAAGCTCGGATCGATGCGGCGAAGCCGTGAAACCACGATGAACATCACCACCGGCATGACGAAGACCACGTGCCCGAGCACGAGACGGCCCATGCCCGCGGGAATACCGACGACCGACGCCGCCATGACCATGGTGATGCCGAGCACGACGCCGGGGACGGCAAGCGGCAGGGCGATGAAATTCTCGATGATTGTCGAGATGCGGCCCGGCCAGCCGGCGAAAACGAAGGCGAAGGCCGTGCCGATGACCGCGCCGAGCGCCGTGCTGATGAAGGCGAGTTGGATGCTTTTCCAGAGTGCGCCGAGCAGCGGCCCGTTCGACGGCAGGTCGAGATACCATTTCAGGGTGAAGCCCTTGAGCGGCAGCGACTGCACGGTGGAATCGTTGAACGAGAAGAGCGTCACCACCGCCAACGGGGCATACAGATACACATAGGGCAGCAGGAACAGGATGCGCCCGGCGACGCGCTTTGCCTTGGCCCCCGGCGTCAGGCTGGACCATGGCGCCGGCACCGGGGCGACGCCAGCATCGACCTCGGTCAGCACGCCGCGCGACCGCATCACCGCAAACAGCACGCCGAGGCATAGGGCGACGAGAATGAGGATATAGATCGCCTGCGCCGCGCCGAGCGACCAGTTGCCCGCCATGCCGAATTGCGAGGCGATCACCATGCCGAGCATCGTACCGTTGAGGCCGCCGACCATGGACGGGGTGACGTAGTCGCCCACGGCCATCAGGAAGGCCAGCGCAACGCCGATGGCGGTGCCTTGCCGCGTCAACGGCCAGATGACGGTCGTGAAGGTGCGCAGCGCCGACGCTCCGTTGTCACGCGCCGCCTCCACAAGGCTGAAGGGCACGCGCTCGATCGCCGTGTAGGCGGCGACGAAGACGTAGGGGATGGCGACCGACGTCAGCGTCAGCACCACCGAGAACGAGGTATAGAGAAACAGCGAACTCGGCTTGCTGATCAGGCCGATCTGCATGAGGGCGGTGTTAAGCAGGCCCTTCTCGCCGAGGATGACTCGCCAGGCGAAGATACGCATCAGAAGGCTGATCCAGAGCGGTATCACGATCAGAAGCGCGGCCGTCGTCTTGCTCCGCGCCAAGTTGCGGCTGACGTAGAAGGCGAGCGGATAGGCGATCAGCGTCGCGAGCGCGGCGGAAATGGCGGCAACCACGATGGTCTTGAGCGCCAGAAGCTGGACCGTGGCCGAACCGAAGACCGAGGCATAATTGCCGAAATTGAGTTCGTAGACCACCACGCCGCCGGACGACCGCGTGAAGCTTGTAGCGAGCAGCAGAAGATTGGGCAGGATCACCAGCGCGAGCAGCCATGCATAGACCGGCACGCGATCAAAGCTGGGCCGCCTGCGGGCCGGCGCGCCCGGCGTCGAAATCGCGACGTCAGTCATGGAGCACCACCCCGTCGGCCGGATCGAAGCAGCAATGGACGGCATCGCCGGAAGCCAGACCGCGTTCGCGCCGCGCGGGAACCAGCGCGATGATTTCAGTACCGTGGCAGTCGACGGACACTTCGAGGCCGGTGCCCATGAAGAGGACGTGCCGGACCGTCGCCGGCACGCAGACACCGCTTGCCGGCTTGTCGCTGCCGAGCGTCACGCTTTCGCAGCGCAGCACGAGCTTGGCGCGGCCGGCGCGGGTCGCCCGCGCGACCTCGAAGCGCTGGCCGGCGAATTCGGTTTCGTAAGTCGTTCCGTTCCGTTCGACGTCGATCTCGATGAGGTTCGATTTGCCGACGAAGCGCGCCACGAATTCGTTGCGCGGTGCGTAGTAGAGATCTTCGGGCCTGCCGATCTGCTCGATACGGCCGCCGCTCATGATGGCGACACGGTCGGACATCGACAGGGCCTCGCCCTGGTCGTGCGTCACATAGACGAAGGTGACGCCGAGATGGTCCTGCAACGATGTCAGCATGTGCTGCATCTGCTGGCGCAAACGCAGGTCTAGCGCGCCGAGCGGCTCGTCAAGCAGCAGCACCTTTGGTCGCCCCACGAGTGCGCGGGCAAGCGCGATACGCTGTCGCTGCCCGCCCGAAAGCTGATGCGGCAGACGACGCTCGAAGCCTGACATCTCCACCATCGTCAACGCTTCGCCGACCCGCCGCGCGATGTCCGGCTTGGTGACGCCCTTCATCTGCAACGGGTAGCCGATATTCTCGGCAACCGTCAGATGCGGGAACAGCGCGTAGTTCTGGAACACCGTGTTCACGTCCCGCTTGTCCGGAGGCAGGTCGTTCACCACGGCACCGCCGAGCCTGATCGTGCCGGAGTCAGGCTTCTCGAAGCCGGCGATCAGGCGCAGCGTCGTCGTCTTGCCCGAGCCGCTCGGTCCGAGGATGGAGAAGAACTCCCCTTCCCCGATGCCGAGATCCGTCGGCTGAAGAGCCGGCTGGCTGGCACCGGGATAGGTGCGGGAGACACCCGTCAGTTCCACGATGTTGCGCATGGCGGGTGTGGCCTCCCGACCACGCCCAGGCGTTTCTGAGCTGACGGCGGTCATGGCTGGTGCCTCGTGGAATCAGAGGGTGCCGGCCTTGAAGGCGTTCCAGATCTCGAGACGGCGATCGACGTTCTCGGGATGCTTGAAGAACGACATGCGTTCCCAGAACTTCGGGTCCTGAAGGGCCGGGATGTTGGTCTTGTTAAGACTGTCCTCCGGTAGGCCGGCCGCCGTCGCGGCCGCCGCATCGAGAATGCCGTTGTTGGAGGATTTCTGGATGAACCGCGCCTGCCATTGTGGCGTCATTGTCTCGTTGATGAAATCGTAGACCACCTGCCGCTTCGCGCCGGACTCGCTCAACGCATAGCAATCGATCCAGGTCGGCGTGCCTTCGTCGGGGAACGAGAAGTCGAACGGCTTGCCCTGATCCTTGAGGGCGAACACCGACGAGATGTTCTGGCAATAGCCGACATCGGCATCGCCCGAGGCGAAGATGGTCGTCGCATCGTCAAAGCCGCGGGCCAGCGTACGCAGTTGCGGCCGCAGATCGCGGAACGCCTGCATGCACTTCTCGAACTCCTCCTCGGTGAGGTTGTAGGGGTCCTTGGCGCCGATAGCGAGCGCCACCATCGGGAATACGATATAGGCATCGTCCGGCATCACCACCTTGCCGGCATGGTTCGGGTCCCAGAAGATCTTCCAGCTCATAGGCGCCGGCTTGACCGTCTCGGTATTGTACATCAGCGGCTGGGTGCCCCAGTTGTAGGGCACGGCCCGGGGCTGGCCGTCGAAGGTGGTCTCCTTCTGCCAGTCGAGGCCGCTGGCGATGTTCGACGCGTTCGGCACCTTCGACACGTCGAACGGCGCCATCAGCTTGGCCTCGATGAAGCGCTGCATCGAGCCGATGTCGAGCACGAACGCATCCACCTCGGCCGCGCCGGAGCGAAGCTTGGCATAGGTTTCGTCGTTGGAGCCGATGCGGATGGCATTGACCTTCACACCCGATTTCGCGGTCCATTCGGCCAGCCAGTCGTCGTCATGATAGGTTTCCCACGTCATGATGGTGATTTCTTCCGACTGCGCGAAGGCGCGCGGCGCGGTGCCGCCGAGGGCAGCCGCCCCGGCGGTCGCCGCCGCGACCTTCAGCAGCGAGCGCCGGGTGATGATGTTCTCCATGTTCGTCATGTGTCATTCCCCTTTGTCTTGAACGGTTGGCGCCCCGCGCCCTGCCACAAATTCTGAGCTGTCCCACGCCTTCGGCACCTGACGCCGAGCCACGGCAAACGGCATTGCATGCGATGCGTTCTTATTTTTCTTTAACGATTAAGTTACTCGCAGCCGAACTCCTGTCAAGAGGGATTCTCCGGGCATGCGAAATACCCTTCATTCAGGCCGATATGATCGATGCAACCCACGCAAGGTTTGCTAATCGGGAACTTTATCGTATAAGCTTCAGGTAATGAAATGGCGCGTCCCAGCGCCTTGTATGGTGCCGGATTTGATCTTACGACCCATGTCGGGCGTATGCAGAGGCTTGGACAAGAAACACCATGAGAGCACCGCGCACGAAACTGGATCTGCGACGCCCCTCTCTCCAGGACGTCGCCAGGATGGCCGGCGTGTCGGCAGCCGCGGTTTCCTATGTGGTCAACGGCCGCACGACCGAGGTGAGCGCCGAAACGAGCGCGCGGATCAAGGACGCCATCGCGAAACTCAAATACCAGCCGCAGAGACGCGGGCTCAGCCTCAAGCTCAGCCGTGAATTCGCAGTGGGTTTCGTCATCATGGATTCGACACCGAGTTTCCTCGCGGACCCCTTCACCACGCAGATCGCCACTGGCCTTTGCAATGCTTTCGTGGAGCCCGGATACGGGCTGATGCTGACCGGCTGCCGCACGCTGGATGATCTTCGTGCCCTGCTCAGGCGGCCGGTCGGCGTCGACGCCTTCGTGGTGATGACATCGGGACCACCGGCAATGCGCAGCGAAGCCTACGGGATTCTTGCCGAATCCAATCTGCCGCTGATCATCACCCAGGAGAACGCGCCGAGCGAAATCGACGACGCGTGCGCCATCATGCAGGACGACTTCGGCGGCGCGCAGATGCTGACGAAACATCTGACGGACCGCAACGCGAAACGCCTGCTTTGGGTGGCGCCGACGCGCGCCTGGCCCGCTATCGAACGCCGCGAGGCCGGCATAGCGGCCGCTCTGCCTGAAGGCGTGACGCTCGAACGCGTGGAGTGCGACGAGGAGAACTTTGCCGAGACGGTGGCCGTCATCGACCGCGCGCTGGATCGCCATCCGTTTCCCGATGCGATCCTCGGCGCCAATGACCAGATCGCTATCGCTGCGCTCAAGGTGCTCGGCCATCGCGGCATCGACGTGCCGGGCGGCGTGCAGGTGACGGGTTACAACGACTTCGTATTCCGCAACTATTCGACGCCCCTTCTGACGACGATCACCTCCTGCGCCTATCAGATCGGACAACGGGCCGCTCAGACGATGCTCGCCAGACTCGAGGACGGCCAGTTCTCGGAACGGAAGATCGAGCTTTCGGTGAAGCTGAACGTGGGCGGGACGACCCTCCCCTGACATTCGCCGCCAATCCTCACGGATTGTTTTCGACATAGCAGGGCGTCGGCATATCGGCGCCACGCCTCCCATTGCGCGGACCATAAGATCCGTCGTGATGCGATGTGACTTGCCGATTTGCGAACCCATCTTCGCGTCCAGCATGAGTTATACTATGTATAATTCTTTCATTACAATATCGTACATAGTGAAAAAGTCAATAGCTATTGCCTGCGGCACGCTTCAGAAAGGCGTGCGCAGCATGTCAGGCAGAACAGGATCTGATGGTCGCGTCGATGTATCAGCCGCGCGCGAGTGTCTGGCTGATGGCCTTCGTATGGCGGGCGAGTTCAAGCCGGATTTCTTCGATCCGCTGGGGTGTCATACGCTGGAGGACGCCCGCGACACTGATCGCGGCCACGATTTCGTTGAAGGGGCCGAAAATAGGCATGCCGATACATGCAGCGCCGAGCTCATTCTCCTGGACTTCCGTCGCGAATCCCTTCGCGCGGATGTCGGCAAGCTGGGCTTCGAGCAATTCCGGGTCGCATATCGTGAATTCCGTCACCCGCTCCAGGCCGACATGCTCGTAGTGCCAGCGGCGGCGTTCCTCGGGAAAGAACGCGAACAACGCCTTCCCGCACGCGCTGGAATGGTAGCTGGATTTCGCTCCGGCATAGGCGGTCGCCCTCACGCCATGCCCGCTTTCCAGCGATTCCACGAGAATCGCCTCGTGCAGATAGGGAAGCGCAAGATTCACCGTCTCGCGCGTCATCCGGCAAAGATCGAGCATGGCCGGCATGCTGGCCTCCAGCACCGGCAGGCGGCTGCTGACATGCCTGCCGAGTTCCAGGCAGCGCAGCCCGACAACATATCCTTTCGGCGATCTTGTGCGGGCCAGGAAACCGAGCGCGACAAGGCTTTCGGCGAGATTGAAAACTGTCGTCTTGTTCAGCCCTACCGCATCGGCAACCATGGAAAGCGGCGCTGGTCCGTCGTGCTGCATCACCGCCGTGAGAATGGCGTCGGCACGCGCCAGAGATTGAATGCGCGGCCCGCCGCTTTCGCCGTCATCAGCCGACATCAATCCATCCTTTTGCAGCCGTTACATTGCCGCACAATGTACGATTCTAGAAACCAAACATCGTACATTATAGAAAGAAATTGCCTGACGGCAAACTGTCGCCGCAGTTACGGCGGGGCGAACTGGCCAGTGTTGACGGATTAAGCGGGTCCGCGCAACGAAGCTACCTACGCGGGTCGATCCCTGTCGCTCCCACCCTCAACACCTCTGCGACGATCAGGTCGAGATCCTCGTAGCGGGTGCGGTGGTTGCAGATGGCGGCCCGCAGACAGTGTCTGCCGCCGATCGTCGTATCGGACAAGGCCGCAACGCCAGTCTCCTGAAGACGGATCATGATCTCCGTGTTTAGGGCCTTGAGCGCCTCTTCTCCCATGCCGGGCGGTGCGAACCGGAAGCAGACGATGTTAAGGTCCGGCTCGACCAGCAGTTCGAGCGGCGGACGAGCGCGGATCAGATCGGCCAGATATCGCGCCTGCGCGATGTTCTGGTCGATGAGGCGGCCGAATTTGGCGGTGCCCTGCTCCATGATCGACATCCATACCTTCAGCGCCCCGAAGCCGCGGCTGGTCTGCAGGCCGAACTCATGCAGGAACGTCCCCGAGGCGAGTCCGCGGACGCTGCTCTTCAGGTATTCCGGGGAGACGGCGAATGTCTGCCGATGGCTGGCGCGATCGCGGATCAGCGCGCAGCCGACCTCGAAAGGCGCATGCAGCCATTTGTGCGGATCGAGCGCGATGGAATCGGCGCGTTCGATGCCTTTCACACGCCAGGCGTTCTGCGGCGCCAGCGAAACCAGCGCACCGATGCAGCCGTCGACATGGAACCATAGCCGCTCTTCCGCCGCGAGGTCAGCCAGCGCGACAAGGTCGTCCACGGCGCCCGTGTTCACGGTGCCTGCCGTGCCGATGATGCAGGCCGGTTGGAAGCCTTTCGCGCGGTCTTCCCTGATAGCCTCGCGCAGGGCTGGAACGTCGATGCGGTATGCGGCGTCCGTCGCTACGCGCCGCAGCGCCTTGTTGCCGACGCCGAGCGTCTCGACCGCTTTGCGATGGCAGGAATGCACCTGATCGGAGGCATAGAACCGCAGCGGCCGTTCAAGCGCAGTCAGGCCTTCTTCCCGCAGATCGACGTCTGCCATCGCATTGCGGGCTACCGTCAGGCCGATCAGATTGGCCATGGAACCGCCGTTCACCAGCGTGCCGCTCGCGGTAGGCGGCAAACCGACCATGTCGCGCAGCCAGCCGACGACCTGCTGGTCCACGAGGGCCGCGGCATGACTGCCTCCACCTAGGTTGGACCCTTGCACGGCGGCGATGAAGTCCGCGAGCGCGCCGGTGAAATTCCCGGCTCCCATGAACCACGCCCAGAAGCAGGGATGTATGTTGCCCATCGGATAGGCGAGCACGTTTTGGCGTACAAGCGTATAGACCTCCTCGACAGGCGTCGGCAGTTCCGGAGCCGGCGCGCTGAACATCGCCTCCATGTGATCCGGCATAGGCTGCCAGACCGGCCGTTCCCGCACCGTGCCGATATGGGTCACCGCGTCGTCGACGATCCGATGGGCCAGCGCCGTGATGTGCGCCCAGTCCGGCGGATCGAGCGTCTCGGTCGTGCGCGGTGCCGTTTCCGTGAGCTGAGGATGCTGGGCGTGGCTTTCCATGAGGCTCTCCCGCTCAGGCGACGGCCAGTTGGAAGCCCGGCGTCGAGAGCGACAGAGCGTGCTCTTCGGCATCCATGTCAGCCGGAATGGTCTCGAAGAGCGGGGTCGAGAGATAGCGTTCGCCCGTATCCGGCAGCATGCACAGGATGACGGACCCTTGCGGCGCCTTCTCGGCCACCTGCCGCGCCACGCCGAACGTGGCGCCGCCGGAGACGCCGGTGAGAATGCCTTCCTTCTGCGCCAGCGCTTTCGCCCATTCGATCGCCCTGACGCCCGGAATCGGTATCACCTCGTCGTAGTATCTCCCGTCGATGGCCTCCTGCAGTACATCGGGTATGAAATCCGGCGTCCAGCCCTGTATAGGATGCGGTTCGAAAGCGGGGTGGCTTGCGGCCGGCGCACCGTCCGGGCCGCGCTGCTGCGCCTGCCCACTGCCCACCAGTTGCGCATTGGCCGGTTCGCTGAGGATGATCTTCGTCTCCGGCCGCTCGCGGCGCAACACGCGCGAGACCCCGACCACGGTACCGCCGGTGCCATAGCCGGTGACGAAATAATCGAGGCGCGAGCCGGCGAAATCGTTGACGATCTCGCGCCCGGTCGTCGCTTCGTGTATGTCGGCATTGGCCGCCGTCTCGAACTGTCGCGCAAGGAACCAGCCGTTCCTCTCCGCAAGTTCGACCGCCTTCTGATACATGCCGAAACCTTTTTGGGCGCGCGGAGTCAGCACGACCTTGGCGCCGAGCATCCGCATCAGTCGCCGCCGTTCGACGGAGAAGCTGTCGGCCATGGTGACGACAAGCGGATAGCCCTTCTGGGCGCATACCATGGCGAGCCCTATGCCGGTGTTGCCGCTGGTCGCCTCCACCACCGTCTGGCCGGGCTTGAGCGCGCCGCTGCGTTCCGCATGCTCGATGATGGCAATGGCCAGCCGGTCTTTCACCGACGCAGCCGGGTTGAAGAATTCGGCCTTGACGTAAAGGGCGGCATGCCCAACGCCGAGATTGTTGATGCGGATCGCGGGCGTGTCGCCGATCGTGTCGAGCACGTTGTCAAAAAGTCGTCCGCGTCCGTTGGTGGTCCTCGATGCTTCCTTCGTAGTCATGGCGTCTCTCCATGTGTGCGCTGCGGCATCGTCTGGTGCTTTGCGTTTGCGCGGCGGATGCTAAAGTGCGCGCCGCGACGTGGCATGGGAGCCAGCGTTGGAGCGAGCATGGAATCGGACGGTTCCGCCGCAGATTCATTGATGTCGGGACTTGAACTCCGGCTGCTGGGACCGTTGACGGTGCTGCGCGCCGGTGCTGCGGCACAGCTTCCGCCGTCTCGCAAGGTGCGGATATTGATCGCCTATCTGGCGCTTTCTTCTCACCCGGTTACGCGAGAACGCCTGTGCGAGCTGCTGTGGCGGGTGCCGAACGATCCGCGCAGCGAATTGCGATGGTGCCTGAGCAAGCTGCGGCCGCTTCTTGACGAGCCCGGAAGGCGGCGCGTCATTGCCGACGACAACCGGGTTTCGCTGGATCTTCAGAACTGCGATGTCGATGCGCTGAGGCTTATGTCGGCCTTGCACGACGGCGCTGGACAGCTTGCCGACGATGAGCTGGCGTCACTTTCGGCGAAAGCGGCAGGCGACTTCCTCGAAGGGCTCGACGCCGACGGCAGCCCGGACCTCCAGCATTGGCTGATGGCGCGGCGCAGCGAGTTTCGCTCCCTGCGCGCAGAGATCGTCGCCGAGATCGGCAACCGGTCGACGCCGGGCACGCCCAGAGGGCTTGCCGCCGCACGCGACTGGGTGGAGAGCGCGCCACTGGACGCGCGCGCTCACCAGAGGTTCCTCGCCGAACTCTTCGATCGGCGCATGATCGAAGAAGGCGACCGGCATCTGGAAGCCGCGGCGCGGACTTTCGCGGAAGAAGGCATGGATTTCGCGCCGGCCAGGGCCGCCTGGACGGCAATGCGCGGCGGGAGCACGCCCGTGCCCGCGGCCGTCTTGCAAGCACAGGCCGTTCCGGTCGAGCGAGCGGCCGCGCGGCGCGCTTCCATCGCCATTATGCCCTTCACCGAGCTCGTGTCCGGCAGGCACGACCGCAGCGAACTGGGCAACGCACTTGCCCACGACGTCATCAGCCGGCTGGCGCGTCTGCGCAGCCTCTTCGTCATCGCGCGCGGTTCGGTTTTCGCCATAGCCGAGGAAACGCTGTCTTTGCGCGAGATCGGGGAGCGGCTGGCGATAGACTACGTCGCCACCGGCTATCTCGAGCGCCATGCAGACAGGGTCGTCATTGCTGTCGACATCGCAGAGGCGGCGACGTCACGCATCTTGTGGACCGAGCGCTTCGAGGCCGCTTCCTCGGTACATGTCGCCGTGCTCGATGATGTGTGCGACGGCATCGTCTCGTCGATCGCCTCGGAGATCGAGAATGCCGAGCGCAACCGCGCGATTCTGAAGCCGCCGGATTCGCTGGACGCCTGGGAATGCTACCATCGCGGCCTTTGGCATATGTATCGTTTCACTGCCGAGGAAAACGTCCGCGCAGCCGACTTCTTCCGGCAGTCGATAACCCTCGATCCGACATTCTCACGCGCCTATGCCGGTCTGTCCTTCACGCACTGGCAGAATGCCTTCCAGCGCTGGGACGACCGCACCGAACAGACGAAGCAGGCGCTGGAAACGGCGGGCCGCAGCGTGCTTGTCGACGATCACAATCCGGCGGCCCATTGGGCGATGGGCCGGGCGCTCTGGCTCTCGGGCGAAGTCTCCGAAGCGGTCCATGCTCTGGAGGAATGCGTGCAGTTGAGTCCGAATTTCGCGCTCGGGCACTACACCCTCGCCTTCGTGCATTCGCAGGCCGGCGATCCTGCGACCGCGATAGCCTCCTCTGACCACTCGCGTCTCCTGAGTCCCTGCGACCCGCTGCTGTTCGGCATGCTCGGCTCACGCGCGCTGGCGCTGGTACGCCTTGGAAATTATGCCGAAGCGGCCGAATGGAGCCTGAAGGCGGCGTCCCGCCCGAACGCCCATGTCCATATACTGGCCATAGCGGCCCATTGCCTGGCGCTTGCCGGACGGATCGAGGAGGCACGTACTCACGCCGCGCGGATCAGGCGGCAGAATCCCGGCTATGGCGTCGCGAACTTCCTCGACACTTTCCGCTTCGAGGAAGACGTGAATTCGCAGTACCGGAGTGCGGCGGGACTCATCGGCCTTTCGCCGTGATCGCGGTTTCTTATGCGCTGGCGTTATGCAGCCCGGACCTGCCGTGCGGCGAGGCACCAGTCGGCAACTGACTGCGCATCCGGCACGAGTTCCGTCGCGAGGCTCCCGGCAAAATCGAGGAAGGCGGGAAGGTTTCGCCCGTTGACGCCCACAAGCACGGGAAGGCCGCGATCGAGCGCGTCGGCGATCACCGCCGTCAGGCCCCGGCCCTCGGCCTCCTGCTTGCCGAATTTGTTCACGACCAGCAGTTCGGCTCCGTCCAGCGCCTGCGCCACCCAACTCACGGACTGTTCCAGTGCTCCGGCGTCCAGCCGGCAACCGCGCGCGCCTGCGCCGCGGTCGACGCTGATGCGCACCACCGGCCCGTCCGGCAGCAGCCGCAGGTCCATATCGCATTTGGGACGGTCGTCCCGCTCGATATTTGTCTGCACGGTGCCGGCAATGGCGAGGCGGCTTGCCTTGAGCCGTTCCACCACATCCGCCAGCAGAAGATCGATCCGGCCCCGGCCGGCGACGCTCACATAACCCAGCTTCACGGCGCTCTCCCCTGGCATTGGCAATCGGCTTGATCGTCACTCGTCTGCAAACGGCAGGAACTCCAGCAGATCGCCGCGCGCGACGCGGTCGGCCTCGGCGGGGATCAGAAGCAGGCCATCGGCTCCGGCCAGCAATGCCAGCCTGTGCGAGACAGCGGATGTGGCTATCTCTGCGATTCTGGTTCCGTGACCATCGTATCCGCCAAGACGGGCGGGCAGGAACTCGCAACGCCCCGGATATCGCGAACGCTCGAAGCCTGCGCGAACGATGAAGCGGCGGGGGCCGTTGCCGCGAATGCCGGCCAGCGCCTCCGCGATTCGTGCCCCGATCACATGCCAGGTTACAAACGCCGCGACCGGATTACCCGGCAGGCCAAGATAGAGTGCCCGGCCCAGCCGACCGATCACCAGAGGCTTGCCGGGCTTGACCGCCACTTTCATCACATGGATTTCGCCGCCCGCGGCACGCAACATGGCCGGCATATGGTCCTCGTCGCCGACCGACACGCCGCCGGTCGTGACGACGAGATCCGCATCGCTGGCAGCCTGTTGCAGCGTCTGCAACAAAAGGTCGGGCTTGTCGGGGACACTTCCCAGATCCAGCGGCTCCACCCAGGGAAGGTTGAGAGAGCCAGCCAGATGATACCGATTGGCGTTCCATATCTGCCCATGCGCCAGCGGCGTGCCGGGTGAGCGCAGTTCGGATCCCGTGCTGAAGAATGCAACCTTGATGCGACGCCGCACGGCGACATCGGCGCAACCTGCCCCGGCGAGCAGCGCCACCGCGCGCGGTCCTATGCGTCGCCCGGCGGACAGCAATTCCGCTCCCGCGACAAGGTCCTCGCCGGTGCGCCGGATGTTCTCGCCGTGCCGGGGACGCCGGTCTATGCGCACGACGCGCCCCTCCAGCAGCGTCATTTCCTGCATGACCACGGCATCGCATTCCGGCGGAACCGGCGCTCCGGTAAGGATACGCAAGGCGACACCCCGGAGCGACAGCTCAGCCCCCGTATCACCCGCCGCGATACGACCAGCCACCGGCAGCCGCCACGGCCCCTTGCCGGCAAGATCGGCAAGCCGGACCGCGTAGCCGTCCATGGCGGAACTGTCGAAATAGGGCAGTGATACGCCGGCCTCCACCCGTTCCGCCAAGACCCGGCCGTGCGCCCGCTCGAGCGGCATACGCTCGACCTCCTTCACCGGGCGGACCAGCGACATCGCCAGGCGAAGGGCAGCGTCGACGGATATCGGCCCGCCATTCTCCGGTGAAGCTTCACACCCGCAATAGAACGGGTCGGACAGGACAGCGACGGCGCTCATGCAGGTATCTTTGCCTCCATCCAGGGCGTTTCGGCGAGGACGATGCCGGTCACATCCGCTCGCGCCGCCAGCTCCTCGACATAGGTGCGGCTGGCGCGCACCCAGTCCGCTTTCTCCTGCGCCTCGCGCAGATGCGGCAGTACCGCCGCGAACGGCAGAATTTCCCCGCGCGCCCGCGCGTCCAGCCGGATCAGATGGAAGCCATATCGGCTTTCCACCGGTTCCCGGGAGATAGCGCCTTCCTCCATACCGGCAAGAGCGGCCTCGAATTCCGGCACCGTGTCGCCCGAAGCAAGCTGCCCGAGAAGGCCGCCATTGCTTCGAGACGGACAGGCGCTATGCTCGGTCGCAAGAGCGGCGAAACGGAGCGGCGCGTCCTGCAGTCCCGCGAGAACCCGCTCGGCATCCATCCTTGCCGCCATACGGGCGGCGGCATCGCCGGGCGGCGCGGGAAAGAGGATATGCGCCGCCTCGAACAGCGAAGGTCCGCGAAAGCGGTCGGGCGAATTCTCGTAAATCGCGCGCAGCTTCATCTCGTCAACCGGCGCCGGTGCTATGGCGGTTTCGAGAAGCTGACGGATCAGCGCCTCTTCCTCCGTCTCCCATTGGCCCTCTGCAAGTTCCACGGGTGCGGGCACGATCTGCCTTGCCTTAGCCTCCTGAAGCAGGACCTCGCGCAGGACAAGCGCCCGCGCTGCTGCACGCCAGGCCCAGCCCGGCTTGCCTTTCGGCACGGGGTGGTTCTGCGCCTCCTCCGCGATCGCCTCCGCAGGGATGACGACGCCGTTGATCGTGACAGGTTCAGGCCGGAGTGCCGGTTTCAGGGCGAGTTGCATGATCCTACTCCGCAGGATGCTGGTAGGGCGCCCGCGCGAGCGGCGCCAGTCCCGCCGCTCCGAGCTTCGCGCCACGCCGCGACCGCACGATCTGGTAGCCAGGCCGCCAGAGATAGCGCACCGGAGCCGAGAACATGTGGACCAGCCGGGTGAACGGGAACAGCAGGAAGATGGTGAGGCCGAGCAGGATATGCGCCTTGAAGAGCCAGTGCACGTCCAAAATGTGGTCGGCCGCGCCGCCGCGCATGTAGATTATCCCCTGCGCCCAGCTCATGAACTTCACCATCTCATGTCCGTCCAGATGTCGCAGCGAAACGACGATCGTCGCCAGCCCCAGCAGCAGCTGGACCATCAGAAGGACCAAAATGCCGGTATCGGCGAACGTGGAGTTGGCGCGGATGCGCGGGTCGGAGAGCCGACGGTGCAGGAGCAGGACGCCGCCTACCAGCGCCATGATGCCGGCGACGCCTCCGGCGACGACGGCGAGGATCTGCTTGGCGCCATGGCTGACCCCGAGCATGTCGAAGATCTGGATGGGGGTCAGGAGCCCGACGAGGTGGCCGGCGAATATCATCAGCACGCCCACGTGAAAGAGCACCGATCCGGCGATGAACTGCCGCTTGCGCAGAAGCTGGCTTGACTTGGATTTCCATGTGAAAGGATCGCGCTCGTAGCGCGCGATGCTCGCGATCACCATCACCGTGACGGCGATGTAGGGATAGATGCCGAAGAGGAAATTGTGCATCGCGACCTCCTTCACTGCGCCGGGGCGGGTGCGGGATTCATGCGGGCAAGCACGTCGCGGCTGACCGGGCAGCCGGCGTTCGGGTCCGGGCCGAAGGTCACCTGCGCTTCCTCCCACACGGCATCGAGCGCGGCGAGATCTTCCGGGTCGTCGTCCTGTTGCGAGAGCAGGATCTGCGCTTCCTCGTCTGTCGGATCTGCCGAAGCGAGCGTCACAAGCGCGTCCAGAACCGCCGCATAGACCGATTCACGACGCGTCAGCCGCTCGGCCAGCGCAACGAGTATGTGACCCGCATCGGCGAGCACCTGCCGCGCCTCGGCGAGCGGTTGGGTGGACAGAAACTCCAGCAGCACCGGCAAGTGGTCCGGGAGTTCCGGTTCGGCAAGCTCGAAGCCGCCTGCGCGATAGGTTTCGAGCAGGTCGACCATGGCGCCTCCCCGATCTCGACTCTCGCCATGGATGTGCTCGAACAGATTCAGCGACAGGGTCCGCGACCTGTCGAACAAAAGCACATAGCGTTCCTGAAGATCATAGAGATCGCCGGTCTCGAGAGAGCAAAGCAGCGGCTCCAGCGCCGTCGCGGCGGAGGACGAGATCACACCCTCCGCGAGAACAGCGCGGATCGCCGGGATTACGTGCTGCAGTTCCTCGCCCGGATAACTCAGCAGTACCGAGAGCGCCTTGAAGGTCTTCATGCGATGAACTCCTGCGGGCTGCGGAATTTCTTGCCGCCGAAAAGCGAGGCGCGCGAATGGCCCGTGGAGCAGCCATTGCCGTCCGTGAAGCCGCAGCCTCCCTTGAGGTCGTAGGCGTCCTCCACCAGTTCGCGATGGGTCGTCGGGATGACGAAGCGATCCTCGTAATTGGCGATGGCGAGAAGCTGGTACATCTCGTCGATCTGCTGCGGCGTCAGGCCGACGCGCCTCGCCACGCCGAGGTTCACGATCCCGTCGACTGACTTCGACCGCATATAGGCCCGCATGGCCAGCATGCGCTCCAGCGCGGAGACGACGGGAGCCTCGTCCCCCGCCGTCAGCATGTTGGCGAGATAACGCACGGGGATGCGCAGGGAGTGCACGTCCGGCATGTCGTCCTGCGCGGCGATCCGCCCGGCCTCCACCGCGTTCTGGATCGGCGAGAGCGGCGGGACGTACCAGACCATCGGCAGCGTGCGGTATTCGGGATGCAGGGGGAAGGCGATCTTCCACTCCATCGCCATCTTCCAGATCGGCGATCTGCGCGCGCCCCTGATCCAGTCCTCCGGAATGCCCTCGGCGCGCGCGGCCGCGATCACTTCCGGATCGTCCGGATCGAGGAACACGCCGAGCTGCGCGTCATAGAGGTCCTTCTCGTTCTCGACGCCGGCCGCCTCGGCGATGCGATCCGCGTCATAGAGCATAACGCCGAGATAGCGGATGCGGCCTACGCAGGTTTCCGAGCACACCGTCGGCTGGCCGCTTTCAAGGCGCGGGTAGCAGAGCGTGCACTTCTCGGATTTGCCGCTTGACCAGTTGTAGTAGATCTTCTTGTAGGGACAGCCCGAGACGCACATGCGCCAGCCGCGGCATTTCTCCTGATCGATCAGGACGACGCCGTCGTCCTCCCGCTTGTAGATGGCGCCCGACGGACAGGAAGCGACGCAGGCCGGATTGAGGCAGTGCTCGCACAGCCTCGGCAGGTACATCATGAAGGTGTTTTCGTACTGTCCGTAGATTTCCTTCTGCACACCCTCGAAATTGTAGTCCTTCGACCGTTTCGCGAACTCGCCACCCAGGATCTCTTCCCAGTTCGGTCCCCATTCGATCTTTTCCATGCGCTCGCCCGATATCTTCGAGCGCGGGCGCGCGGTGGGGAACGCCTCCATTTCCGGCGCGGACTTCAGATGGTCGTAGTCGAAATCGAACGGCTCGTAGAAATCGTCGATCTCGGGCAGGTCCGGATTGGCAAAAATGTTCGCAAGGATGCGCCATTTGCCGCCCTGCTTCGGCTGCAGCGCGCCGTTCCGGGTCCGCGTCCAGCCGCCTTTCCAGCGCTTCTGGTTCTCCCAGTCCTTCGGATAGCCGATGCCGGGCTTCGTCTCGACATTGTTGAACCAGGCGTATTCGACGCCTTCGCGGCTGGTCCAGACGTTCTTGCAGGTCACGGAGCAGGTATGGCACCCGATGCATTTGTCGAGGTTGAGCACCATACCGATCTGGGCACGTACCTTCATTCCGCTGCCTCCGTGATTTGGGTTGCGGGGATTTGGGTTGCGGGCCGGTCGAGCCAGTCGACTTCCGCCATCTTCCGCACGATCACGAACTCGTCGCGATTGGCGCCGACCGTGCCGTAGTAGTTGAAGCCGTAGGCGAGCTGGGCGTAGCCGCCGATCATGTGGGTCGGCTTCGGCACGATGCGCGTGACCGAGTTGTGGATGCCGCCTCGCTTGCCGGTGATCCGGCTGCCCGGCGTGTTCACGATCTTCTCCTGCGCGTGGTACATGAACATCGAGCCTTCCTTCATCCGCTGGCTGACCACCGCGCGCGCGGTGATGACACCGTTGGTGTTGAAGACTTCGAGCCAGTCGTTGTCGACGACCCCGGCCTTTTTCGCGTCGGCCTCTGAAATCCAGACGACCGGCCCGCCGCGATTGAGCGTCAGCATCAGGAGATTGTCGCTGTAGGTGGAGTGGATTCCCCATTTCTGATGCGGCGTCAGGAAGTTCAGCACCACATGCGGCTCGCCGGTCGCGAGCGCTCTGGTCGCCGCCTCGCCCACCGTCTTGAGGTCCACGGGCGGTCGCCAGGTGACGAAGGCCTCGCCGAAGGCGAGCATCCATTCGTGGTCCTGATAGAGCTGCTGCCGGCCCGTGACCGTACGCCACGGGATCAGCTCGTGCACGTTGGTCCAGCCGGCATTGTAGCAGACATCCTCGCTTTCGATCCCCGACCAGGTCGGCGAGGAAATGATCTTCCTCGGCTGCGCGGCGATGTCGCGAAAGCGGATCTTCTCGTCCTCCTTGACTTCGGCCAGATGCTTGTGATCGAGGCCTGTCGCCTTGCCCAATGCCTCCCACGCCTTGACCGCGACCTCGCCATTGGTTTCGGGAGCCAGCATCAGGACGACCTCGGCCGCATCTATCGCGGTCTCGATGCGGGCCATGCCCCGGGTTGCGCCTTCCTCCGCCACGGTGCCGTTCAGGGCCTTGAGGTGATGGACTTCCTCCTTCGTGTCCCAGGCTATCCCCTTGCCGCCATTGCCTGCCTTTTCCATCAGCGGGCCGAGCGCGGTAAACCGCCTGTAGACATTCGGATAATCCCGCTCGATGGCGATATAGGCGGGCGCCGTACGCCCGGGGATCAGGTCGCATTCGCCGCGCTTCCAGTCGCGCACCGCCGCCTGGGCGATCTCGCCCGGGCTGTCGTGCTGGAGAGGCTGCTGCACCACATCCGTTTCCACGCCCAGAATTTCGGGCGCGACATCCGAGAATTTCTTCGCGATCGCCTTGAAGATCTCCCAGTCCGTCTTCGACTCGTAGGCCGGGTCCACGGCCGCCTGCAGCGGGTGGATGAACGGATGCATGTCGGACGTGTTCATGTCGTCCTTCTCGTACCAGCTCGCCGTCGGCAGGACGATGTCGGCATAGACGGCGGTGGTCGACATGCGGAAGTCGATGGTGACGAGGAGGTCCAGCTTCCCTTCCGGGGCTTGCTCGTGCCAGACGGCCTCGACCGGCCTTGCCCGGCCTTCCGCGCCGAGATCCTTGCCCTGCACCCCGTGGTCGGTGCCGAGCAGGTGCTTGAGGAAATATTCGTGCCCCTTGCCGGACGAACCGAGCAGGTTGGAGCGCCAGACGAACAGGTTACGCGGCCAGTTCTCCGGCGCATCGGGGTCCTCGCATGACATCTGCAATTCACCCGACTTCAGACGCTGTGCAACATAGTCCTTCACCTCGACTCCGGCTGCCTTTGCCGCGCGGCCGACCTCAAGCGGATTGGTCTTCAGTTGCGGCGCCGAGGGCAGCCAGCCCATGCGTTCGGCACGGATGTTGTAGTCGATCAGGCTCAGCCGGTCCCACTCGCCCTTGGGCGCGGTGGGTGATAGCAGTTCGCGCGCCGTCACCGTCTCGTAGCGCCACTGGTCGGTATGGGCATACCAGGCACTGGTGGAGTTCATGTGGCGGGGCGGACGTGCCCAGTCCAGAGCGAAGGCCAGCGCCGTCCAGCCGGTTTGCGGCCGCAGCTTCTCCTGCCCGACATAGTGCGCCCAGCCGCCGCCCGAATTGCCGACGCAGCCGCACATCACCAGCATGTTGATGACCGCGCGATAGTTCATGTCCATGTGGAACCAATGGTTCATCGCCGCGCCGATGATGACCATCGACCGGCCGCTGGTCTTTTCCGCATTGGCTGCGAATTCGCGCGCCACCTGGATGATCTTGTCGCGGCGCACCCCGGTGATCCGCTCCGCCCAGGCCGGGGTGAAGGGCACATCGGCGTCATAGCTGTTGGCGACATGGTCGCCGCCCAACCCCCTATCGAGGCTGTAGTTGGCGCAGAAGAGGTCGAAAACCGTGGAGACGAGCGCCTCTTCTCCCCCCGCCAGCCGCATCCGCTTCACCGGCACATTGCGGGTGAGTATCTGGCCGCGGTCATCGAGAGCGAAGCCATTGGTCGCGGCGCCGCCGAAATAGGGGAAATCGACGCCGGCCACCTCGTCGTGGTCCCCGTCCAGGATCAGGCTCATCTTGAGCCGGATCTCGTCGCCGCCGGCCTTCTCCTCAAGGTTCCACCTGCCCGTCTCGCCCCAGCGGAAGCCGATGGAGCCATTGGGAACGACAATCTCGCCGCTGGCCTCATCGATGCCGACCGTCTTCCAGTCCGGATTGTTCTGCTGGCCGAGCGAGCCGTCGAAATCGGCGGCGCGAAGCTGCCGCCCGGGGACGAGACGTCCGTCGCGTTTTTCGAGGCGCACCAGCATCGGCATGTCGGAATATTTGCGGCAGTAGTGCGCGAAGTAAGGCACCTGCCGGTCGAGATGGAATTCGCGCAGGATGACATGGCCGAAGGCCATGCCGAGGGCGGCATCCGTTCCCTGCTTGGCGTTCAGCCAGATGTCCGCGAACTTGGCCGCTTCGGAATAGTCCGGGCAGATGACGGCGCTCTTGGTGCCCTTGTAGCGGACCTCGGTGTAGAAATGAGCGTCGGGCGTGCGCGTCTGCGGCACGTTCGAGCCCCACAGCAGCAGATAGCCCGCATTGTACCAGTCCGCTGATTCCGGCACGTCGGTCTGTTCGCCCCATGTCTGCGGGCTGGAAGGCGGCAGGTCGCAGTACCAGTCGTAGAAGGACATGCAGGTGCCGCCTAGCAACGACAGATAGCGCGTGCCGGCGGCGTAGGAGACCATCGACATGGCCGGGATCGGCGAGAAGCCGAACACCCGGTCGGGTCCGTATTTGCGCGTCGTGTAGGCATTGGCTGCGGCCACGATCTCGGTCGCCTCGTCCCAGCTTGCGCGCACGAAGCCGCCCTTGCCTCGAATGCGGGTATAGCTCGCGCGTGCCGCGAGATCGTCCTGGATCGCCGTCCACGCCTCGACCGGACTCATGATCCTGCGCTTCTCGCGCCACAGCCGCATCAGCCGGCCCCGCACCAGCGGCGTCTTCACCCGGTTGGCGCTGTAGAGGTACCAACTGTACGAGGCCCCGCGCGCGCAGCCGCGCGGCTCGTGATTGGGCAGATCCGGCCGCGTGCGCGGATAATCGGTCTGCTGTGTCTCCCACGTGACGATCCCCGATTTCACGTAGATCTTCCAGGAGCACGACCCGGTGCAGTTCACGCCATGGGTCGAGCGAACGATCTTGTCGTGCTGCCAGCGGCGGCGATAGGCGTCCTCCCAGTCGCGGCTCTCGATCGTGGTCTGGCCATGACCGTCCGAGAAGGTGTCCTTGCGGAGCGTCGTCAGGAAATTCAGGCGATCCAGAAGATGGCTCATGGCTCTCTCCGTCGGGTCATTCGGCGGGAACCGCAGCGAGCGGCACGCGGCTGCGTTCGACGTCATGGAGGAATCCGCCGCGGCGCGTGTAGACGGCCCAGGTGACGGCAAGGCAGATCACGTAGAAGATCAGGAAGGCCCAGAGCGCAGCCAGCGGCGATCCGGTCATGCCGATCGACGTGCCGTAGGCCTTGGGAATGAAGAACCCGCCATAGCCGCCGATCGCGCTGGTGAAGGCGATGATCGCCGCTGCTTCCCGCTCGGATTGGCGGCGCTGCTCGGCGACGCCCTGGCCGGGCGTCAGCCGGGCGATGTCCTTGCGCATGATCACCGGGATCATCTGGAAGGTCGAGGCGTTGCCGACGCCGGTGAAGAAGAACAGGGCGATGAAGCAGGCGAAGAAGCCGGGGAAGGAGCCCATCTGGAGGGACCAGATCACGCCGAGCACGGCCGCGATCATGCCGACGAAGACCCAGAACGTCACACGCCCACCGCCGACCCTGTCGGACAGCCAGCCCGTTCCGGCGCGGCTCAGGGCGCCGACGAGCGGGCCGAGGAAGACGTATTGCAACGCATCGACCTCGGGGAAGGCCAGCTTCGACAGAAGCGGAAAGCCCGCCGAATAGCCCAGGAAACTGCCGAAGGTGCCGACATAGAGCAGGCACATCACACAGTTGTGCGGACGGGTGAAGATGATCGCCTGCTCGCGGAAGCTGGCCCGCGCATCGGCGATGTCGTTCATGCCCACCCATGCCGCGGCCGTCGAGGCCAGGATGAAAGGCACCCAGACGAAGCCCGCATTCTGTATCCACATGCGGCCGCCATCCGACAATTGCTGCGGCTCGCCGCCGATTGCGCCGAAGACGCCAGCGGTGACCACCAGCGGCACGAGGAACTGCATGACCGAGACACCGAGATTGCCGAGGCCCGCGTTCAGCGCCATGGCGTTGCCCTTCTCCGCGCGGGGGAAGAAGAAGCTGATATTGGCCATGGAGGAAGCGAAGTTGCCGCCACCGAGGCCGCACAGCAGCGCGAGGACCACGAAGATCAGATATGGCGTGCCGGGGTCCTGCACCGCGTAGCCGATGCCCATGGCGGGGATCAGCAGCGACGCGGTCGAGAGCGTCGTCCACAGCCGGCCGCCGAAGATCGGCACCATGAAACTGTAGAAGATCCTCAGCGTCGCCCCCGACAGCGCCGGCAGCGCAGCAAGCCAGAAAAGCTGGTCCTGCGTGAAGGCGAAGCCGATCGACGGCAACCGGGCGACCACGACCGACCAGACCATCCAGACCGCGAACGCCAGCAGAAGCGCCGGGATCGATATCCACAAATTGCGCCGCGCGATGCGCTGTCCTTTTTCGGCCCAGAACTGCGCGTCCTCGGGCCGCCAGTCCTCTATCACGCGCGGCATCACGGTGCGGCCGGGTTCGTGAACGTCCTTCAGTTCGGGGAAGCTGGGCAGCCGGTCGAGCACGGCGCCATGCGCCTGCCGCTCCATGACGCGGATCGAGAGATGCATCCAACCCATCGAGACCAGCACGATCAGGAACAGCAGCACGAAGGCCGAAGTCCAGACCCCGGTGACATCGAGCAGCGCGCCGAAGAGCACCGGCAGGATGAAGCCGCCAAGACCGCCGATCATGCCGACAAGGCCGCCGACCGCGCCAACATGATTGGGATAGTAGACCGGGATATGCTTGAAGACCGCCGCCTTGCCGAGGCTCATGAAGAAACCCAGCGCGAAGAGCGTCGCGACGAAGGGCCACAACCCCATTTCGGTCGAAAAGGCGATCGGGCCGTCCTTGCCCCGGATCACGTAATCCGTCGGCGGATAGGACAGCATGAACAGGAAGACCGGCGAGAACCCGAAGGTCCAGTACATGACGGAGCGCGCGCCGAAACGATCCGACAGCACCCCGCCATAGGCACGGAACACGCTGGCTGAAAGGCTGAAGGCCGCCGCCGCCATGCCGGCGGTGCGCACATCGACGCCATAGACCTGCACGAGATAATGCGGCAGCCACAGCGCCAGGGCGACGAAACCGCCGAAGACGAAGAAGTAGTATAGCGAGAAGCGCCAGACCTGCAGATTCTTCAGCGGCGCGAACTGTTCGGCGAGACTCGGCGCGGCGATTCCCTGGGCGCGCCGGGCGGCAAAATCCGGATCGTCCTTGGCCAGCAGATAGAAGGCTACGCCCATCAGGGCGATGCCGGCAGCCCACAGCTCCGCCACTCCCTGCCAGCCCCAGGCGACGAGCACGAAGGGGGCGAGGAACTTCGTCACTGCCGCGCCGACATTGCCCATCCCGAAGGTTCCCAGCGCCGTGCCCTGGCGCTCCTGGGGAAACCACTTCGAGACGTAGGCCACGCCGATGATGAAGGACCCGCCCGCGAGGCCTACGCCCAGCGCGGCCAGAAGAAAGGTCGGATAGCTGTCCGCCCAGGTCAGAGCGAAGGTCGCCACACCGGTGAGAACCATCTGGGCGGAAAATACCAGGCGGCCGCCATAGCGCTCTGTCCAGACGCCGAGGATGATCCTGATCAGCGAACCGGTGAGCACCGGCGTGGCGATCAGAAGACCGTATTCGAACTCGGACAAGCCGAGTTCGTCCTTGATGGAGATTCCGATGATCGAAAAGATCGTCCAGACGGCGAAGCACAGCGTGAAAGCGAGGGTGCTCAGCCAGAGGGCCTTTTGCTGGTCTGCACGACTTGACGTGGCACTGCCTGACATAGCGCGACTCCGGCTTCGGTATCCGTGGCTTGAGGCGTATTTTCAGGCACCAGCGAATATGTCCGTCCGCCCTCCGTCTTTGATGTGGATCAATCAAAAAGAATGGCAGACAGGTAATTCGAATCTTTCGCCAGAGATAAAGAGAAATCCATATATTATGGGACTTTCTCTTTGATAAAATAGGTTCTTGGGATTGACTGTACTCGATTTATGAATTGATAAATCTCAATCATCACGAAGGAGCATATGTCATGCGAGACGACGAGAGGCCCGGTCTGAGGCGCTTGCCGCTGTTCCGTGAAATGATGACTCCGACCTTCGACAGCGTGATGGAGATCGCCTATTCCCAAAGCTTCCCGCCACAACTGGAGCTTATCCGGCAGGGGGAGTACGCCGATTTCCTGCACATCCTCGTCGAAGGCGCGGTGGAGTTGCGCGCGCAATGGAACGGACACGAGTCGATCATGGGCTTCGTTCGCCCCGTCTCCACCTTCATCCTGGCCGCCTGCGTGTGCGACGCGCCATATCTGATGTCGGCGTGGACCCTGGAGCGGTCCCGCATCGTCATGATCCCCGCCGCCGACCTGCGCGCCGCGCTTCGCCGGGACCCGGACTTCGCGATGGCGGCCATGCGGGAACTGGGCGAAGGCTACCGGACCTTCGTGCGGCACGCCAAGAATCTGAAGCTGCGCAATTCCCGGGAAAGGCTCGCCGCCTACATCCTGCAGCAATCTCAACTTGCCGATGACGCCTCAACCGTGTTCCTTCCAGTGGAGAAGCGGCATCTGGCCTCCTATCTCGGCATGACGCCCGAAAACCTGTCGCGGACGGTCAAGGCTCTGCAGGCGGATGGCGTCAGGATGAAAGGAATGCAGGTGACGATAACGGATCGCGCCCGGCTTATGGCCGTCGCGGGGCCTGATCTGTTGATGGACGGACCGGACCCCAAGAACACAACGAGCTGACCGCCAACGCGGAATCCCACTCCCATCGTTCCGGAAGAGCCGCAGGAAAATTTCACAACGGCTACCGAACATGGGAAGCCATGCCAAGCGTGGATTGTTCCACATGATTATGGTGCACCATGGGAGCTTTTCGCGACAATCCTCAGGTAGGCGTGTTGCTTGGGAGTTCGGCCGAATCCGCGCCGACACGCTGCGGGTCATTGTCGATGGGCATGAGACATATTATCAGACGCCTTAGCTTGGCCGCAGTTCGGATGAACGAGCGTGTCAGGCGCCATGGGATCGCATCGTTCCCCTGGCATTGTTCGGGGCAGATTCCTTCTCATGCTTACCCGCAAAGGCAAATACGGTCTCAAGGCGCTGGTGCACCTCGCCGGACTTCCGGTCGGTCAACTGGCGTTCGTCAACGACATCGCGGTCGCCAACAACATCCCGAAGAAGTTTCTGGACGCGATCCTCGGCGAACTGCGCAATGCGGGTTTCGTCCAGAGCCGCAAGGGCAAGGAAGGCGGCTATCGCCTGGCGCGGCCCGCTGCCGAAATCAAGGTGGGCCATGTGGTGCGCGTGCTCGACGGGCCGCTCGCGCCCATACCCTGCGCCAGCAGGACCCGGTATGAGCCGTGCGAGGATTGCGACGAGGCTACATGCCAGGTCCGTCACATGATGATCGAGGTCAGGCACGCCATCGCAACGGTTCTGGACAATCGGAGCCTTGCCGAGATGCGCGAAAGCGCCAACGACGACATCGCAGTGGAACTCCAGCACCAGGCTTGACCGATTTCCGCATGGCAGGTCGGTGCGCATGAGCGCCGCGACCCACATTGCGATTGTCGGCGGCGGGGCGTCGGGCGTCATCCTGACAGCGCATCTCCTGCGCAGCAACTATCCCGGACTTCGCGTCACACTGATCGAGAAACGCGACGCCTTCGGTCAGGGCATGGCCTATTCGACATCGCTGCCGGATCATCTCCTCAATGTCAGCGCCATGGGAATGAGCGCGTTCGCCGACGATCCGGAACATTTCTGGCGCTGGGTCCATGCCAGAGGCCTGACGAACGATAGAACCATACCCTACTACGCGCCGCGCAGCCTCTACGGGATTTATCTGCACGAGCTTCTCGACGATCTGGTGAAGCAGGAGTCGCGAAGGCTGCGCCTTGTCCACGACGTCGTCACGTCCGTCACGCCGACAGCCGGGGGAGTCGATATCAGCCTCGCCGGCGGTGTCAGCATAGCGGCCCACTACGCAGTGCTTGCCGTCGGCCATGACGAAGAGCCTGCGCCGGATCAGGATTTCGCGATGCGTATCGGTTCGCGGGGCGACATGCCGCTTGATCCGGGCAGCCGCGTGATGATTCTCGGCACGGGCCTGAGCATGGTGGATGCGTGGCTGACCCTCGAGCACCGTGGCCATCACGGCGAGGTGCTCGCCGTTTCGCGACGCGGACTGCTGCCGTCACCGCATCAACCCAGCCGGCCGATCCGGCTCGACAGTGCCGACATACCGCTCGGCACGGACCTGTCCTATTTCGTGCGCTGGTTCCGCGATCTGGTGCGCACGACCGAAGCGGCGGGCAGGAACTGGCGGGACGTGGTCGACGGCATCCGCCCCTTCAACCAGCAGATATGGCAGAGCTGGCCAGTCGGCGCGAAAAGCCGTTTTCTGCAGCACACGAAAGCCTGGTGGGATATTCACCGGCACCGCATGGCGCGCGCGATTCACCGCAAACTGACGGAAGCCGTGAACAGTGGCCGGCTCAGGCTTATTGCCGGCCGGATCGTCAGGGTGGCGGCGAAAAACGGGGGTAACGCCGTCACACTGCAGCGGCGCCACATGCAATCCTTCGAGGAAATCGAGGTACAGCGCATCTACGATTGCACAGGCATCGTGAAGGACGTCTCGACCGGCTCCATCACGGTGCTGCGATCGCTTACCGATCGGGGTTATGCGCGGCCGGACCCATTGCGGCTGGGGCTCGACGTCACCCCCGGATGCGCGGTGATCGACGCTTCCGGCACTGCGTCAAAGCGGCTGTTCGCCGTCGGCTCGCTCACGCGGGGCACGTTTTTCGAGATCGATGCGATACCGGATATTCGGGTCCAGTGCGCCAGGCTGGCCAGGCATCTCGTCTCCGGATAGAGCCGGCATTTTCCGGACAGGCGACGCGGCTTCACTGCCAGCGGCGCACTCCACCGGCCCAATCACGCTGCCGCACGGGCGCGAGCGGCTGCGCGACGGCGTCCCGGCGCAGCGCACTGTTGCGAACCAGCGTGGCAACGGTGGCGCCAAACAGCATGAGGCTGCGTTCTGTCGAAACCCGGACCGTGAATTCCGATATTCCGGCTTCGATATAGGCCAGCAGCAACAGCGCGCTCTGCGCCGACGTGTCGACCACAAGCGCCTCTCCCGGCAGAGGGTGGCCGTCGGACACCGCGATCGGCAGGGCGAATCTGATTTTCCGGGACCTCCCATGCTGTGTAGCCGCCGCCCGGACGCGTTCCATCAGCAGTCGTGCCTCGTCCAGATCCGCCGCCGCGATCTCGATGAGATCGGCATGGCGGGCTGCGACTTTCAGCGCCGTTCCGGAGAGGCCCCGCATGCGGAGCGGAATATTGACAGGTCCATCGGCGCCGTCACGCACGAAACCGCCGCGAATGCTGTAGAACGGGCCTTCATAGTCGAACGGACGTTCACTCGACCAAAGCCGCTTCAGCAGCGTCAGATATTCATCGATACGATGCCAGGAATCGATATGTCCCTCGCCCGTTTCTCCGGGATTTACATCGAGTTCGAGACGCCCCCCGCTCGACCGCCGCAGATCGGACAGACGCCGCGCCGCGGCAACCGGCGAGCCCGTCGCAGCATGTGAGAGAACCAGCCGCTCCGGCGCTTCGGGAAAAGCGGCGCGGCGACCGAAACCCGCAAAATTGGGAAGGACGACACCCTGAAGACCGGCCCGCGCGGCGAGTTTGCCGAGCGCTACGGCATCATCCTTAAGCGCGGATATTCCGCTGTCGGAACGAGCTTGTGGAACGAAAGTGAACTTGACAGGCATCACATTCCTCCTTCGCCTTGAAACCTGGTTTACTTGGCGCGCCTTCCAGCGGTGCTGCTCTCATTCAACGAACCAGCCAAACATCACCGCGGCGGCGAAGCCAGGTGACAGGGTGAAACCGCATCGATGATGGCGCTTTGGGACGGCTTCGATGCCCCGCCGTTCCTTCCCGGCATTGGCGAGCACCAGCATATCCATTGTCTGGATGTTAGCCATATTCAGCCTCCGGTCGATGACGAGTCTATAAAATTTGTAGACTTTGTCGATTTCTATTTTGTCGGAGTGCGTGGAATCCTGTTCTCAAAAAATGCAATTCGAAAGCAATAGAAACTAAGGAAGGATAGCGATGCTCCAACAGAGCGCCATCGATCCCTCGTGTCTCTCCAGAGTCTACTATCTAGTCGGTCGGTGTGGGCTGGTTGAGGATCGGCTTGCCAACCCTGGACGATGTCCCGTCCGGAGAATTCGCCTGACTTTCCCCGCCGGTGCTGCTCGGCGGCGTCGGGTCGGAATCGATCTGCGGATTGGGATCGGTTTCCGTGGATCGGGTGGTATTCGGATCAGGCGCATCACAGGCCGCCACCGCTCCGGCCAGCAACGATATGCATAAAAGCCTGTACATGATGCTCACTCCATGCCCCGCCAGGAGTGTAAGCTTGCCGGGCGTCCAAGGTTCCGATGAATCTCGGTGAACCGGATCAAAGGATTCTCACCGGTCGCCGCGCGCCTTCCACCTTTTTGCTTCTGCTTCGATGGCGTCCGGATCATTGCCGCATTTGGTGATGATAGCCCTCGCCTGATCGACGGATATTCCATGGCGGCTTGCGAGAGCGCCGGCTTCGAATTCCGGGTCCTGCGCTCCGGCAGGCTGGCCGCCGGCTCCGCTGGACGTACGATCTTCCGCGCTGATCAACATAGCCGAATCCTTTCGACTTTCGAGTGTGCAGACCAATACGCGCGCACCGCATTTGTTCCGCAAAATCGCATCTCGCCGCGTCGATTCCCCTGCCTCGACTTTCAACTCGCCGGGCAATAGACAGGCATTCCGGCGATTGACCTTTGTCAAAGTTTGTGGAGAGCAGGCCGGTTAGAAGCACGCATGTCGTTCACCTCATTCATCCTTTCCGCCGTCGCAATCCTGCTGACACCGGGACCGACCAACACGCTTCTCGCTGCGTCCGGCGCTGCGGTCGGCCTTAGAAGAGCGCTGGCGCTGCCACTGGCGGAGGCAGCGGGCTACGCCGTGGCAATCAGCCTCTTCTTCTCCGCAAGCGACATTCTCCACGAGGTGCCGGCGGCGATGGCGGTATTGAAGGCTACAGCGGCGGCGTGGCTTCTCTTCTCCGCGTCCAGGCTGTGGCGACAGCCCGTGGTGCCGAGCCTTTCCGATCACCGACAGTCTTTCCGGCGCGTATTCATCACCACGCTGCTCAATCCCAAGGCGATGCTGGTTGCAACGATTGTGATTCCGGGATTGATGGCCGGGTACAGGATGCAGGCGCTTCTGATCTTCATCACTCTCTCGACCTGCGCGGGAATGGCCTGGACAGCGTTCGGGGCGATGCTGCCCACCCGCATCCGCAGGCATTCCTACAAGGCGGCGGCCATGGTGCTTGTGGGTTTCGCCATCTTCGCGTCGGCAGGCGCGCTCCAGACCTGACCGCGTGCCTCGCCTGCGGATGGCAGGCTAGTCCTTGTAGATTGCGGGTTTGCCGGGTTCGGAAGTCACCCCGGCGTCACCGCACGCCGCCATCACGGATGACGCAGAAATAGTCGTCAAGACCGATCTGGCCTCCCTTCATGGCGATTTCCAGCCCATCGATCGCTGGCCGCCACGAGTGCGCGACGCAAAGCGGAGACCCCGGCGACTGCGTCAGCGGCATGCGCATCAGGAGTGCGTCGACTCCGAGTTCCGCCAGCGCATGGCTGGACGTGTCGCCTCCCGCGATGACGGCCCGCCTTAACCCGGCCCTCTCCACAAGCTGCGAAAGAATGCGGCCCAGCGAGCGCCCGAGCCGCTGCCGCGCGCCTGCGTCGAGTTCCGCGCCTTGATCGGAAGCCGGTCCGAGCGCGGTGTAGAGCACCACGCTCCTGCCATCCGCCAGAACGCCTAGCGCATCGCGCGCGGCCTCGCTAGTGGCGCGGCCAGCCTCGTCGCCGCAGAGGCGCAACGGATCGAGCGCGATCCCCGCAAAACCGTTGTCGCAAGCGTACCGGATCTGCGCCTCGGTGGTCGACGAGACGCTGCCGGAAACGACGGCGATTTTTCCCGCCGGCTCCACACTCGCCTGCACCGCGTCATCGCCGTTCCGCTGCTCCTCCTGCCACGCAGACAGCAGCGCATATTCGACGCCCGAGGAACCGCAGCAGAACGCGCCGCCGCCATCCATCATCCGCAAAATCTGTTTGCCGGCTATCTTCTGCGTTTCCGGATCGGCGACATCGAGCAGGACGATGCCGCCGCTGTCCTTCGCCCTGTCGATTCTCTGGCCGATGTCGGGCGCCCGAAGTGAAGCGAGATCGATGAGGAAGGACGGCAGCGATGTCTGCCTTGAGAGATGCGCCAACACGTCCGCCTCGTCCATGGGTGTGACAGGATGGCGGCTCATCACGGGATGCCGGTCTATCCGGAAGATTTTGTCCCTATAGGCCGCGAACAGCTGGCCAAAGGCGGTGTAGCGCCGCAGTTGCGGCGCGCCGATGACAAGCGGCACAGCGCGTTGACCGAAGACGCGCAAACCGATCTCGATGGCCCGCCCGATATTGCCGATGGCCGGGCTGGAATCGAAGGTCGAGCACACCTTGTAGTGGCTGACCCGCGCGCTGAGCGATTTCAGCCACGCGAATGCCTGCGGCAGGTTCGCGTCCATCCACTGCGGCGTTTCGCTGCGGCTTGTCCCGGCAAGACCGATGGCGCGGCAATGCGCGAAGCGCGCCATCAACCCTTCATCCGGGATGCGCAGGAAAAGCACTGTCGGCACGCCATGCGAGGAGAGCGCCTCCATCACGTCGGTCGAGCCGGTGAGGTCGTCGCCGTAATAGCTGAGCAGCAGATGCTTTTCCTGCTCAGGCCGCATCGGCGCTGGCTCCGAACTTTTCGAGCGACTGCGCGAGTTCCGGATGGCTGCGCGCATAGACCGGAAGATCGATGCCTTCCACTGCCGCCTCCCACGCCTGCCGGACGGCGCGGACGCCTGCCGCGGGACCGCCGGGATGACTGACGATGCCGCCGCCGCAAAGATACATCAGGTCGACGGTGTGGCCGGTGCGGCGATAGGTTTCGGGGGCTTGGCCACCCCATTGCCCCGAGCAAACCACGGGCAAGGCGCAGTCGCCGGGCGCGAAGAGCGGCGTGGTGACGGCCTTGAAGGAGTCGACAAACGAGTCGTCCGGCTCCCAGTATTTCGCGCCGATGCCGTTGATCTGGAACTGGTCGACGCCGAGCAGCCGCCAGAACTGCTGCCAGACGCTGAAGCTCATGCCGAGCCCCGGGTGCCGGGTGAGGATGTCCCAGCCGTTGCGGTGAGCATGGATGACGAGGTTCGACCGTTTGCGCAGGAAGGCGAGCCCTCCCATGCCGACGGAGTTGATGTTGACCACCGCGGCATTGCCGCCGGCCTTCGCGACGATGTCGTGATTGCGCATCATCACGTCCGGATCGGAATGCGAGATGCCGAAGGCGTACATGGGCTTGCGGCCGGTCTTCTGTTCGCGATCCAGCACGCGCGGCATAATGGCGGCCACGCGTTCGGCCAGCGGCGAATAGGACGGGCTCATGAGCTTCTCGTCGTCCTTGATGAAGTCGACATCGGCGTCGATCAGCTCGCCGACCATCGCGGCAGCCTCGTCAGGCCTGAGACCGAGCGCCGGCTTGATGATGCCGCCGATGATCGGGCGGCCCTCGACGCCGGTGAGGCGCCTGCTTCCCGCGACGCCGAACCGCGGTCCCGGATGCGCATCCCGGAACTCGTCCGGCAGCCGCATGCCGACAACGCGTATGCCGGTCAGCCCCTTGATCGAAAAGACGCCGCCGACCGCGATCGTCATCAGCGCGGAGAGATCGGTGCCGATCGCGTCAACAGGAAAGCCGATGTCGGCCTCGGCGCGATTGAAGCGCATGCCGGGAACATCCGGGAGCGATGGCGTCGTCGTCGGTTCGAGGCGGCGCACATCGAGCACGCGCGCCGCGGCGCGCGCCTTGAGCTCGGCGGTCTCGCCGGGAAGCGGAACGAAGGTGCCGGTGGACTGATCGCTCGCGATCTTCGCCGCGAGCGCCTCGGTGCTGCCGGGCGTCTCGATCAGATAGGTAAGGACGATCATCGAGGCCCGGCCCAGCTTTTGCTTTCCGGCGAACTGGTATAATGAGCATCACTGCAATGCAAGCGCCACGCCCGCCGGCAACCGCCGATGTCAGGAATACGCTCATGGAGCCAACGGAACCGATCGTCCGACGCAAGCTGTCCGATGAAGTCCTCGCACGGCTGAAGCTTCTGATAACGAGTGGCGCGCTGAAGCCGGGCGACGAGATGCCGTCCGAACGCGAGCTCATGGAGCGCTTCGGCGTAGGCCGTCCCGCCGTCAGGGAAGCATTGCAGGCGCTGGCGAACATGGGGCTTGTCGCGATCTCGCATGGCGAGCGGGCCAAGGTATTGCGGCTCAACGCCCAATCCATCCTGAAACAGGTCGACAGCGCCGCGAAGATCATGCTGTCTTCGTCCAGCGACTCGCTGGAGCACCTGAAGAGCGCGCGCATCTTCTTCGAGCGCGGCATGGTGCGCGAGGCGGCCGAGAGGGCGATGCCGGCCGATGTCGAGACGCTGCAGTCGATCCTCGAGCGCCAGCGCGGCCTGCTTGGCGACGCCGACGGTTTCATCGACGCCGACATGGCGTTTCACACGCAGATCGCGTCGATCTCCGGCAACCCGATCTATGCGGCCGTCAGCGCCGCCATGCTCGGCTGGCTGAAGGAGTACCACACCGAGATGCTGATCTGGACGGGCAAGGAGAAGTATACGCTCGCCGAGCACCAGCGGATCATCGGACGCATCGCCGCGAACGACCCCGATGGCGCCGAACGCGAAATGGTCAAGCATCTGGAGCGCTCGCGCGCCCTCTATGTCGCGGCCGAACGCAACGCGTCCTGACGCGCCTGGCCCTCGCCTCCTTCCGCGCGCTCAGGTGATGCGGCGGATGCTGGCGGCGATCTCTTCCGGCTCGAAGATGCGTTTCCAGTCATCCTTCATCAGCGCCGGCTTGCCGAATTCGATCGCCTTGTTGCAGGCATCGGAAAAAGCGCCCTCGCGTTCGCCGAAGATGACGGATGCCAGCACGTTGATGTGTCCCAGCAGGAAGTCGAGCGCGGCCTGGCGGTCGACGCCGCGCCGGACGACCTCGTCGACGCCGTCGCGCATCACTTCCAGCAACGAGGCGCACATGGTCTCGGCAAGCGCCGGCTCCAGCATCGCGAGTTGCTCCACGGTCAGCCGATGCGAGCGCATCACCGGCGCCCAGATGGTTTTCGCCACCGCTTCACCTCTGGCGTAGTCGCTTTCCGGGCCTTGCATCAGCGCGCTGACGATGTGCTGCCTGGCCTTGACGCCGCCGAAATAGTCTTTCTTCGCCTCCATGTCCGTCTCATCGTTGAACAGCGGCGGATGGCAGGGATGGGTGATGAAATAGGTCAGATCGGGACGGTCGGGCAGATGGCCGGCATAGGGCGCGGCCGCGTCGAGCACGATGACCATGGTGCCGGGCTTGAGCTGCTTCTCGATGCCCGCCGCGACCTTGCCGATATGCGTGTCAGGGACGGCCAGAACGACGATCTCGGCGCCGTCGAGCGCCTGGTCGACCGGCACCGCGTCGAGGCCGAGGCCGCCCTTCAGCCTCTGCCGGCCGGCCTCGCTCACCTCCACATGCCGCACCTCAAAGGGTGAGGCGCGGAAGTTCGCCGCCAGACGGTAACCCATCTTTCCACCGGCTCCGAACAGAGCAACCGTAGTCATCGCATTTCCTCTTCTCCGGATAACTGGTATGCTGAGTATCAGATTATCAATCCATATGTCAGCGGGATTGTGTGAGAAAGAACCTATGCCCCGCTTGACTCAACCGTCGGCTGCGATACGGTGGTCCAATGGTATGACAGGTATGCCAGAGCAGTGATAGGGGTTCTTCTCAAACAACGGAAGTTGTCGGACGAGGTGGCGGAACACCTCGAACGCCTCATTCGCACCGGCGAGCTCGCGGAGGCCGATCGCCTGCCGTCGGAGCGGGAGTTGATGCGGCAGTTCGGCGTCGGCCGTCCCTCGATCCGCGAGGCCTTGCTGCATCTCAGCAAGATGGGTCTGGTCGAGGTCCGGTCGGGCGAGCGGGCGCGGATCACCCGGCCGACGCCGCAATTCGTCATTGATGCGCTGGCGGTCCCTGCACGCCACATGATGAGCGCGCCGGGCGGCGTTCAGAATTTCCAGAATGCGCGCCTTTTCTTCGAGATCGGCCTGGTGCGGAATGCGGCTGCCACGGCGACGGAGGAAGACATCGCACGGCTGCGGGAAGCTCTGGAGGCCAATCGCGAATCGATCGGCGATATCAGGCGTTTCGAGCAGACCGACGTCGACTTCCACTACGAACTGGCGCTGATGGCCCGCAATCCGATCTTCACGGCCATCCACGCGGCTCTGGCTGACTGGCTGCACGAGCAACGGCGAACGACGCTCTCGGCGGGCGAGGACGAAGCCACTCATGCCGCATATGACGCGCACCGCCTGATCTTCGAGGCGGTAGAGGCGCGCGATCAGGATCGGGCGGAAAGGGCGATGCGCGATCATCTCGAATATGTCGCACGCCGCTACAACTCGGTTGTGGAGGCGCGCGCGTGAGCGGTTTCGTGATCATCGTCGACTTCCGCCTCATGCCCGGGACCCGCGCAGCCTTCCGGCCGCTGATGGACGCCAACGCCCGCGCTTCGGTTCGGGACGAGCCGGGCTGCCGCCGTTTCGACGTGGTCGAGCCGGAAGGCGATCCGGAGCGCATCCTGCTCTACGAGGTCTATGACGATGCTGCCGCCTTCGACGCGCATTGCCGCACTTCGCATTTTCTCGCTTTCGACGCGAAAAGCGCGCCGCTGGTGAAAGACAAGCAGGTCATTCGCGGGGCGCTGGTCTGCGAAGGCTAGGAAAGACATATGGCCGGAATGCCTCAGCGGCGGCGCGGCCCCAGGGAGGAAATGGACGATGGCTGAAAACGCCCTGAGGGAGATGATGCAACACGGCAAGGTGAAGCTCGGGCACCTCGTCGCCGAGTTCGCGACGCCGGGGATAGGACACATACTGAAGGCGGCGGGTTGCGACTACGTCTTCTTCGACATGGAGCATTCCGGATTCGGCATGGAGACCCTGAAGAACGCCCTGCGCTTCTTCGAGGCTGCCGATCTTCCGGCCATGGTGCGCGTCCCCTCTCACGATACGCATTTCATCGCCCGCGCGATGGACATGGGCGTCGAGGGGCTCATCGTCCCGATGGTCGGCAACATCGAGCAGGTGCGCCGCATCGTCAGCGCCATGAAGTACCATCCCGCCGGCGGGCGCGGCGTCGCGCTTCAGATCGCCCACGACCGCTACAGGCCGGGCACTGTCGCCGACAAGTTCTCTGCCGCCAACAACCGCACCGTCTTCATAGCGCTGATCGAGACCGCGGAGGGCGTGGACAATATCGACGCGATCGCGACGGCCGAGGGAGTCGATTGCCTGTGGGTCGGCCATTTTGATCTTTCGGTTTCGCTGGGGATTCCCGGCGAGTTCGGCAATCCCGCCTTCACGGCCGCAATGGACAAGGTGGTCGCGGCCGCGAAGCGTCACGGAAAGTCGCTCGGCCGCCTCGTCGGCAACGTTCAGCAGGGCGCCGACATGTATGGCCAGGGTTTCGATTTTGTCTGCTATCAGGGCGATATCTGGCTGCTTTACGAAGCGCTCGCCGATGCGGTCGGCAAGCTGCGCGAAAGCTGCCAGACGGACGGAGGTCGGTGATGGCTGGCGACCTATTCCGGATCGCGCTGTCGGGCGACTTCCGCAAGCCGGACGGCTCGCCGACCTACCCCGATTTCGATCTTCGGCCGCTTTATGAGGCGCCGGGCGTCGAGGTGGAATTCCTCGAATCCAACAATCCGCTGAAGGCCGAGCAACTCGAGGATTTCGACGCTCTCATCCTTTTGGTGCACCGCTTCTCGCCCGACAGTGTGCCGAAAAGCGGCCGTCTCTCCGTCGTCGCCCGCTTCGGCGTCGGCTACGACACGGTGGACGTGCCCGCCTGCACGAAAGCCGGCATCGCGCTTGTCATAACGCCCGACGGCGTGCGCCGTCCCGTGGCCGTGTCGGTGATCACGCTCATGCTGGCGCTCACCGGCAAGCTCATGGTCAAGGATCGGCTCACGCGCATGGGCGCGCGCGGTTTCGAGCAGCGGTCGGCGCATATGGGCATCGGCCTTGTCGGCCGCACGCTCGGCTCGCTCGGCATCGGCAATATCGGCGCGGAAGTCTTCCGCATGGCCAAGCCGTTCGACATGAAGTTCATCGCGCACGATCCATTCGCGGACGCCGCCATGGCGCGGGAGCTCGGGATCGAACTGGTCGGTATCGAGGAGTTGTTCTCCCGCGCGGACGTGCTGTCGGTGAGCTGCCCGCTGACGAAGGAGACGAGGCATATCGTGAACGCCGGGCGTATCGCGATGATGAAACCGACCGCCTACCTCATCAACACCGCTCGCGGCCCGATCATCGACCAGAAGGCCTTGACGAAGGCGCTTCAGGAAAACCGCATCGCCGGCGCCGGCCTCGACGTTCTGGAACAGGAGCCACCGGACGTCGACGACCCGATCCTGAAACTCGACAACGTCATTCTGGCGCCGCACGCGCTGTGCTGGACCGATCAGTGTTTTGCCGGCAATGGCGCGGCGGATGTCCGCGCGGTGCTCGACGTCATGCATGGCCGCGACCCGCGGGGCGTAGTGAACAGGGAGGTTCTTGCCACGGATCGCTGGAAGGAGCGCCTGGCCGACTACGCCGCGCGCTTCGGCGCATGAGGGCTATGACGAACTGAGGCGCTGGCCGGTTCGGTCAAGTCTTGAGAATGCCCGGCCGCTGCGCCCGCGACCGAGTCAAAATCGAATGCTGAAGCCCGTTGGGCTCGGCCATCAGGGAGGAGTGAAGCCATGAACGATAGAGAAAGACGAGATTTTCAGGCCGGCCTCGCAGCCGAGGTTGATGCCTTCATGCGCGGCGAGAACACGCGGCGCGATTTCATCAAATTGTTCGGACAGGCCACGGGCATGATCGCCGCGTCAGGCCCCATACTGGGCATGCTGACGGACTGGGCGGTGGCGCAGCAGCAGGCCGAGCTCGCCGATCCGTCGACGCCGCTCGGCAAGGCGCAGGCGGCGGCGCTGGAAGCATCGACCAAGGGACCGGAGGACGGCTCCGCCTTCAAGGCCGTGCAGGCGGCCAAGCAATATTCCGGCGTGACGCTCAACATGACGTCGGAAGCAGGACTTCAGGCTCTCGATCCGCGCAACTTCAGCGGTCCGCTGTGGGAGCAGCTGACCGGCATCAAGCTCAACGCGGTCGAGCTCTCCTGGCCGGACCTCTATTCGAAATCGGTCGCCGAGCATATCGCGACTTCGGGCGCCTATGACGTCCTCGACGTCGCGCCGATGTGGACCCCCTCGCTCGCCGATGGCGGCGTGATCCAGCCGCTGGACGACTATATCGCGAAGTTCATGAACACGGCGGACATGGACGACTTCCATCCGCTGTACAAGGCGCTGCCCACCTACAAGGGCAAGATCTGGGGCTTCTTCGACGATGGCGACATGTTCGCGCTCTACTATCGCAAGGACATCTTCGAGGACCCGAAGCTCAAGGACGCCTACAAGGCCAAGTTCAATGCCGAACTGGCGCCGCCGACGACCTGGAAGGAATACAACCAGATCGCGCAGTTCATCACCGACCAGCTGGCGCCGAACGTTTACGGCGCGGGCCACTTCCGCAAGGCCGGCAGCCCCGGCAACCAGTTCGACTTCCTGCAGCAGTTCCGCGCGAATGGCGGCAAGCTGTTCGACGACAACATGAAGGCGCAGCTGGCTTCCGATGCGGGTGTCGCCACGCTGCAAAGCATGATCGAGTCGAACAAGGCGTCTATGCCGGGCAACAACGAGCTCGACGCCGTGTCGCTCTGGGCAGCCTTCCTCACCGGCAAGGTGGCGATGATCTACTCGTGGCCGCCGTCGGGACGCATGGCCGCCAACTACTCGCAGAGTGCGGCGGCGATCAACTTCATCCCGAAGTCGGAAATCGCCGGCAAGGTCGGCTACGCCGTCGTGCCGGGCAATCCGGAGCACGCGACCGGCTTCAACAAGGCGTTGACGGCGGATTCGGCCAATCCGGAAGCGGCCTATCTGCTGATGCAGTGGATGGTCTCTCCGCCAGTGTCGCTCGCCCGCGTCATGCTGCCCTACGCGCTGCGCGATCCATATCGCCTGTCGCACTACAAGTCCGATCTCTACGGCGAACTCTTCCCGAGCGCGAAGGAATATCTGGCCAACCTCTGCAACTCGGCCAATGTCGGTCTGCTCGATCCGATCATGCCGGGCGCGCAGGACTACTTCCTGAGCATCGACCGGATGTGCACGGCCGTCTGGGCGGGCGCGGACCCGAAGGCCTCGCTCGAAACGGCCGCGAACGAGTTCGACGCGACGACCGAAAGGCTCGGCGTCGACGCGCAGAAGGGCTTCTATACCGAGTTCCTGAAGCTGCCCGGCGCGACGGCCGACAACACCGTCGAAAAGCTCGGCATGGCCGTCAAGCTCTGACCTTCATGCAGCGACCGGCCGGCGCATTCCGCCGGCCGGTCGTGGTGTTTCACAGGCTGAGCGGCGCTCACGCGCCTGCTTCGAGTTCCATACGAAAGAGCGACACGGCATGTCCAACGGGAATGCGGCGACGATTTCGATGATGGCGGCGGCCGGAGCCCCGGCGAGGCAGTCCGCCTTTTCGGCCTGGGCGGACCGTCATTTCAAATGGATACTGGTCGCACCGGCCGTTCTGCTGATCCTGGCCCTGTCGATCTATCCGCTTCTGTTTTCGCTCGTCGTCTCGTTCATCAACTACGATTTCCAGGTGCCCGGCCATGCCTTTGTCGGGCTGAAGAACTTTTCGATGGTGGTCTTCGACCCCGTCGCGCGCTGGTCGCTCCTGCTGACCGCGATCCTGTCGGCCGTCAATGTCGCGATCGAGTTCGCGCTCGGCTTGCTCGTTGCGCTCAGCATGGTGCGCAATTTCCGGGGTCGCGGCCTCGTCATGTCGATCCTGATCGTGCCGCTGTTCATCAGCCCGGTCATCGTCGGGCAGGCCTGGACGCTTCTGCTGCAAAGGCCGTTCGGTCCGACCAATTACATCCTCAGCCAGTTGCTCGGCTACGACGTGACCATCGGCTGGCTGACTGAGAGCCCGTGGCTCTACATCTCCCTGATCATCGCCGACGTCTGGCAGTGGACGCCCTTCATGTTCGTCATATTGCTTGCCGGGCTCACCTCGATCCCACCCAATCTCTACGAGGCGGCTGAGCTCGACGGCGTCAACGCCTGGCAGGCTTTCTGGGCGATCACGGTGCCCCACCTCGCGCCGATGATGATGCTCGCCATCACTTTCCGGCTGCTCGACGCGATCCGCATGTTCGACACGATCTTTATCATGACCGGAGGCGGGCCGGGCACACAGACCTACACCGCCTCCTACTATCTCTACACGGTCGGCTTCACGCAGTTCCACCTGTCGCAGGCGACGGCGGGAAGCTGGCTTTTCCTGATCTTCACCGCAATCGTCGTGACACTTCTGGTCAGGCGGTTGCTCAAGCCGGAGCAGCGCTGATGTCGTCCGTCACGCCTCCCGTCCGCAGGAGGAAACACCGCTCGATTCCTGTCGGGCGCATCCTGCTGCTCGGCTTTTTCCTGATCTTCGTGCTCGTTCCGCTCTACTGGATGTTCAATACGTCTATCAAACCGAGCGACGACTACCTGGCCATCCCGCCGGTCTGGTTTCCGGAGCATCCGACGCTCATCCACTACTGGGCCGCGCTTTTCACCTATCGGGGCTTCGACGGCCTGGTAAACAGCATCATCGTCTCGCTGTCGGCCACCGCGCTCTCGGCGCTTCTGGGCACGCTGATGGCCTACAGTCTGGCGCGCTTCAACACCGGCGGCCAGCACCTCTCCTTCTGGGTCCTGTCGCAACGCTTCCTGCCGCCCATCGGCATCGTGCTGCCGATCTTTCTCATCTATCGCAATATCGGCATCTACGACACGCGCTTCGGCCTGATCATCGCCTATACGGTGTTCACGCTGCCGGTTTCCGTCTGGATGATGTTCGCCTATTTCCGCCAGATGCCGAGTTCCATGGAGGAAGCGGCGCTGGTCGACGGCTGGACACGATGGGGAGCGTTCTGGCGGGTTGCCGTGCCGCTTGCCGCGCCGGGCATCGTGGCGGCGGCGGTGTTCGCCTTCATCGCCTGCTGGACCGAGTTCTTCTTTGCGCTGCTCCTGACGAGCAGACATGCCTTCACGCTGCCCACCGTCTTCCGCGCCTTCATCGGCTTCCAGGGCGCGCAGTACGGCGAGGCGGCGGCTCTGGCGATCGTCTCACTGGTTCCGTCCATCGCGCTCGGCGTGCTGGCCCAGAAACATCTCGTGCGCGGGCTGACGCTCGGCGCCGTCCGCGGTTAGGAGAATGACGTGGCAGACGTAAGGATTTCCGCGCTCCACAAGCACTACGGGACATTTCACGCGGTACGGGGCATCGATCTGGCCATACGCGACGGCGAGTTCACGGTGCTCGTCGGGCCGTCCGGCTGCGGCAAGAGTACGTTGCTGCGGATGATCGCAGGTCTGGAAGAGATTTCCGACGGTACGGTCGAGATCGGTGGCGAGGTGGTCAACGATCTGCGGCCGCGCGACCGGGACGTGGCGATGGTGTTCCAGGACTATGCGCTCTATCCGCACATGACCGTGGCGAAGAATATCGGCTTCGGGCTCAAGGCCCGCAAGATGCCGCCCGCCGAGATAGAATCGCGGGTCAATCAGGCGGCGAGGATGCTCGGCATCACGCCCCTGCTCGACCGCTATCCGCGCCAGCTTTCCGGCGGGCAGCGCCAGCGCGTCGCCATCGGCCGGGCGATCGTGCGCAATCCGCGTATCTTCCTGTTCGACGAGCCGCTTTCGAACCTCGACGCACAGCTGCGGGACGAGATGCGCGGCGAGATCAAGCGGCTTCATCAGGACATCTCCACGACGATGATCTACGTCACGCACGACCAGATCGAGGCGATGACGCTTGCCGACAGGATCGTGCTGATGCGCGACGGCATCATCGAACAGCAGGGCGCTCCGCTCGATCTCTTCGAGAGACCCGCCTCAACCTTCGTCGCCGGCTTCCTCGGCTCGCCGAAGATGAGTTTCCTGCCGGGCCGGCTGACCGAGACGGACGGCTTGCCGGCGGTGCAGGTCGGCAAAATAGCGCTGCCGCTGCCGGTGGGCCGCACGGTCAACGGCTCAGGAGCAGACCAGCCAATTCTTCTCGGGCTGAGGCCCGAACATCTCATGCGCGCCCAGGGCGAAACGCCGGCAGCCGGCTGCTATCGCTACGATGCGACCATCGACATGGTGCAGCCGACCGGCTCGCGCAGCTACGCCAACTTCCTGCTGTCCGGCGAGCAGGTTATCGCCGAACTGCGCGCGCACGACGTCAGCCGCCCGGGCGAAACGCTGCCGATCGATATAAACATGAATCGCGCCTCGGTCTTCGACGCCGCGACGGGGAGAGCGCTCTGATGCCAGCTTCCGCGCCATCTGCCGCCGTGCGCCTCTACGGCACCGAGCAGGTCGATCCGCCCCTGCGAACGTTGCGGGCCGGCCCGCTTTCGGTCGAGTTCGACAATGGAGCGCTTCGCTATGTCCGGATCGACGGCATTGAGGTTTTGCGCGGCATCTCGTTTCTGGTTCGCGACGAGAACTGGGGCACCTTCACGCCGAAGATAGAGGACCTCGACCTCCACGAGGACGCCACCGGCTTCACCGTCACCTATCGCGGCACCTGCGCCGACGCCTCGCGCCGTCTCGTCTACGACGCCCGCATCGTCGGCAAGCAGGACGGTTCGCTGTCGTTCGTGGCGGAGGCCCTTCCGGAGACGGACATTCTGACCAACAGGACGGGCTTCATCGTCCTTCATCCGATCGCGGATCTGGCCGGAAAACCGGTGAAAGTGCTGCATGAAGACGGCACCGAACGGATGGCAGCCTTTCCCGAGAACATCGATCCACGCGTGCCCTTCACGCGGATTCGCGCGCTCTCGCATGAAGTGCGGCCGGGCCTGTGGGCCACCTGTTCGATGGAGGGCGAGGATGCCTTCGAGATGGAGGACCAGCGCAACTGGTCCGACGCCTCCTACAAGACCTATGTGCGCTCGCTGCTGCAACCTTGGCCTTACACCTTGGGCAAGGGTCAGAAATTCACGCAGGCGGTGCATCTGGCCGTGGCGGGAACCCTTTCGCTCCGTCCCGCATCCGGCGGCGAGCAGCGCGGGACTGCGCTGACGCTGGGCAATCCGGCCGGCGCCACGCCGGCGATCGGCGTCGGCGTTCCGGCCGAGGAGACTGCGCCCGCGCTCGCCAATGCCGAATTGATGAAACGCCTCGCGCCGCGCCTGCTGGTCTGTCAGATAGATCTGCGCGAGAACCATGGGCGGCGCGAACTCGAAAACTACAAGGCGCTCTCGGAACTGACCGGCGCCGGCGTTGCGCTGGAGATCATAACTCAGGGCACCCTTGATCCGTACAATGAACTGGCGCCGATCGGCGAGGCAATGCGCGCCGTCGGGCTCGTGCCGGAATCCGTATCGGTCTTCCCGATGCAGGACATGCGCTCGGTGCAGCCGGATGCGCCGTGGCCGGAAATGCCGGGCTTCGAGGAAAGCTACGCCGCAGCGCGTCGTGCCTTTCCCGGTGCAAAGCTCGGCGGAGGCATGGCCGCCTACTTCACCGAACTGAACCGCAAACGCCCACCGGCGGCCCTGCTCGATTATGTGACCTTCACCAGTTGCCCGAGCGTACACGCCGCCGACGATATTTCCGTCATGGAAACGCTGGAGGCGGTCCCGCATCTTATCCGCTCGACACGAGCCTTCGTCGGCGCGGGCAAGCCGCTACGGATCGGCCCGAGCCAGCTCGGATGCCGCGAGAACCCCTACGGCCGCTCGACCACGCCCAACACGGACAACCGGCGGGCCTGCCTCAGCCGTATCGATCCGCGCCAGCGCGGTCTCTTCAACGCCGCCTGGTCGCTCGGCTATATCGCCGCGGCGGCCCGCGAGGGTATCGATGTAGTGACGCTCGGCGCTCCGACCGGACCCTTTGGTCTGATCCATCGAAAGACCGATTTCGTGCAACCCTGGTATGATGTTCATGAGGGAGCCGCCGTCTATCCAGCCTTCCATGTCATGGCTGGCCTGTCGGAGCTTAGCGGCGCGCCTCTGGTCGATGTCGCGGTAGAGGGAAGCAATGGTATCGCCGTGCTCGCGGCTCGAAAGGACGGACGCATCGTGCTGTGGGTTGCCAATCTGACTGCGGAGCCGCAAGCAGTTCAACTGGCCGACGCTGACGTAACGTCGAAGGTTGCGATCCTGTCCGCCGATCGCTTCGAACAGATTGCAGTCGATCCCGCCTTCATGGCTTCCGCTGCGCGGCCCCTGACGGATGGACGCCTGCATCTCGACGCGTATGCCGTCGCACGTGCGGAGTTGACCGTTTAGCCTTCTGCAGCCCGGCTCCGGCGAAAGTCGCGTCGCCGATCGCTGGCAAGAAGTAAGGCTTATATTGCGAGCAATACCCGAAGCGTTAACCATTCTCGGCAAGGATTGCCGGCATGAAACGGCTTGCATCGGCATTTGCGGTTCTTGTCCTCTCCGCCTCGGCGTTCGCCGACGACATTGTCGAATTCGGTCGACAGATCGCCGAAACGAACTGCTCTGGCTGTCATGCCGTAAAAGCGACAGGGGCCAGCCCGCACAAGGATGCGCCACCATTTCGGGAGCTCTCATCCCGCTATCCCCTCGAGGCTCTGGAAGAAGCGTTTGCTGAAGGGATCGTCGTCGGGCATGCCGACATGCCGGTGTTCAGGCCCACTGAGGATCAGACCAAAGCACTGCTGGCATATCTGGAAACGATCCAGAGCAAGTAGCTGGCGTCGCTGGAGCACAGGGCGAATATCAAACCGGTGAACCGGCAGCGCGTTGCAACGGAGGCGACGATCGCAGGACGTCGAGCACGCGCATTGCCGTTCTGGTATCGGTGGCTAATGCGTTGATGAGGCCGCTGCGCGCCGCGCCTATGATGCTCACGGCTTTGAGCGGAGAGACGGCGACACCAATCAGAAGCGGCACACGCTTCAACTGTGCCGTGCTGATGGCAAGCAATTGGTCTTCCCGGTTCCAATGCACCATGCGTCCGCTTATGTCGAAATAGCGCAGCAGCACATCGCCAGCCGCATGGTCCAGCGCCGGATCGTCAGGAGTGATCGCCGCGCCGCCGCTGGTGCGGTCGCCGCCATGAGGCCGGCCGATACCGACCAGCGCAGTATCCACCCGCTCCCACAAACCGACGCTTCCGCTGATGGCAGGATCTCGCACCAGGGCGTGGCGCGCCTCGTCGCTCAACAGGTAGGGCGCATGGACGAAACGCGGATTGCCGCCGATCTGCGAGGCAGCGAGACGCGCGAACTCTCCAATCTGGAAATGCCTCGCCGCTTCGGGAATGCCGCCACTGAGAGGCATTGTCGTGGTGCCGGGCAGCGCCGGCAATCCGACCTGCAGAATTTCCCAGACAGTGCGCCCCCAGCCCAGGCCGAGCACCGTGCCGGGCCCGAGGCGCGCGTCTTTCAGCAGTCGCGCTACCGGCTCGGCCAGTGCTGCCATCGCACCCGATTCCGGCGCCGTGGGCGCGATCGCCACCTGCTTGAGCCGCAATTCATCGGCAAGCTGGCCAGCCAGCGAATGGGGCTCCACGAATTCCGCGATCTCGATACGGACGATGCCTTCTTCCCGCGCCCGGCGAATGAGGCGGGACACGGTGGCGGTCGAAAGGCCCATCTGCTGCGCGATATCGCGCTGGGACATGTCCTGCTCGTAGTGGAGACGCGCTACGGTGTGCAGCAGGGTTCGCGAATCTGTCGATTGGATATCCAAGGAATCCGCCTTGCAATTTGCTTCTGCAATTTGTTACACAGGTTTTGTCATTGGCCAAGCCGTTGGTCTGAGGACGGCTCGGGTCCGAATATATCTCGCACCATCGATCTGGGAGGATCTCATGCGCGCCACGTTTTCTCGCTGCTTCTCCGTTCTCGCTGCGGGCACGATCTGTGCCGTCGCAGCGTTTGGGTTTACGGCTTCCGCTCAGGATAAGAAGACCATCGCCCTCGTATACGGCATCAAGGGCGATGCATTCTACGTCACCATGGAAAAGGGCGCTCGCCAAAAGGCCGAGGAACTCGGTGTCGACTTCATCGCCGACGGCCCCTCGCAATGGAATCCTGCGCTGCAGACACCGATCGTCGACGCCATGATCGCGCGCAAGGTCGATGGCCTCGTCGCGGTGCCGAACGATCCGCAGGCGATGATCGCCGTGCTTCAGCGCGCCTCCGACGCTGGCATTCCCGTGGCGACGACCGACCAGTATATCGGCGACGGCGACTACGAGAAGGGCTCGGTGACGTTCCCGGTCAGCTACATCGCGTCCGACAATTTCGCAGGCGGCAAGCTGGCTTGCGATACCCTGATCAAGGACATGGGCGGCAAGGGCAAGCTGCTCGTGCTCGTCTCCACGGCGAACGTGCCTTCCGACACGGCCCGCCGCGACGGCTGCCTCGAGGCGGTCAACGCGACCAATGGCGGCGTCACCGCCTCCGTCGACTACACCCAGAGCAACGCCACTATCGCCACCACGCAGACCCAGGCGGCCCTGCAGAAGGACCCGGACATCGGCGCCATCTTCGGCGGCAATCTGTTCAGCGCGCAAGGCGCTGCGGCTGCCGTCAAGACAGCCAATCTCGCCGGCACGGTCAAGATCGCGAGCTTCGACGCGCCTGAACAGGCCATCGATGATCTCCGCGCCAAAACCATCGACATGGTAATCGCGCAGCAGCCGGCGTTGATCGGCGCGCTGGCCGTGCAGGCCGTGGTCGACGCACTCGACGGCAAGACCGACAAGATCGAGCGCAAGGTGGCCACGCCGTTCGTCGTCATCACACGCGACAACGTCGATACTCCGGAAGCGCAGGCGGCGATCTACAAGAGCAACTGATCCCGCTGATCGATCCCGGAGGTTGGACGAGGAACCATGCCCAAGCTCGCGAGCCGTGAAGGCGTCGAATCCCCGACGCCGATGCGCCGTGCAGGAGATCGGGGCCTGATCCTGCTCGGTCAGGTGTGGGCCTGGCTGTTCCTCGTCATTCTCGTCGCGTTCTTCTCGATCACGACGCCGCATTTCTTCGATCTCTTCAACTTCCAGTCGATGGGCGCGAATGCGGCCGTGATGCTGGTGCTGGCGCTTGGCCAGACCTTCGTCATCATAACCGGCGGCATAGACCTGTCTGTCGGCTATGTGATGGGCCTCGCGACCATCGTCATCTCGATGACGATGCAGGCATTGGTCGGCTATCCCTTCCCCGTTGTGGTATTGGCCGGCCTTCTGGCTGGTCTCAGCGTCGGCGTCGCCGCGGGGTTGATCAATGGAGCTATCATCGCAAAGCTGCAGGTGCCGCCCTTCATCGCTACACTCGGCACGCTGGGCATCGCGCAGGGACTTGCCTATGTTCTTTCCGGCGGCCCGCCGGTGAGCATTCCCCTGCCCGGCCTCGGAACGCTCGGCAACGGCTACCTGTTCTACTATCACGCGACCTATGGCTTCTCCATGTTCGCGGTCCCTGAAGGCGTGACCGGGCCGGAGATCCGCAATGTCAGAGGCTTCATACCGTTCCAGATCCTCTACGCCGGCATCTTCACCGCTTTTTTGGCATGGCTGCTCGCGTCGACCCGCTTCGGACGCCACGTCTACGCCATAGGCGGCAGCGCCAAGGCTGCCTTGCGCGCCGGCATTCCGGTGCAGCGCAACCTCTTCAAGGTCTACGTGCTCTCCTCCGTGATGGCCTCGCTGGCGGGCTTCATGTACGTCCTGCGCTATACAGGCGGCGTCGCCAATTCAGGTGACGCGATGATGCTGTCGTCGATCGCCGCCATCGTTATCGGCGGCGCTTCCCTGCTCGGCGGCGAGGGACGCATACTCGGCACCCTGGTCGGCGCGATGATCATTGCGGTGATCCAGAACGGCCTGGTCCTGCTCGGCATCGATCCGTTCTGGCAATATGCAGCCGTCGGTGTCGTCATCATCCTGGCGGTGCTGGCGGATCAGGCGAAATTCAGGATCAGGCGATGACCACCGAGGCCCGATCCGTGTCCCCGCTCCTGCGTTGCCGCGGCGTGACGAAACGCTTCGGTGGCCTCACTGCCGTCGATGCGGTCGACTTCGACCTCCCTGCCGGCGAAGTCGTCGCGCTGGTCGGCGACAACGGCGCAGGCAAGTCGACGCTCGTCCAGCTCATTTCCGGCGTGTTCCCGTACGACGAAGGTTCGATAGAGGTGGATGGCGAGGCGATGCAGTTCCGCACGCCTGCGGATGCACGTGCGGCAGGCATCGAGACCATCTACCAGGACCTCGCCCTTTGCGATAATCTGAGTGCGGCTGACAACATCTTCCTTGGACGCGAGATCGTAACGCGCCGTCTGGGCGTGTTCCCGGGCGTCGACAACCGGACAATGCGCGAGCGTGCGAAGACAGTGCTGGACGAGCTGCACATCCGCATTCCGGATCTCGACGCGCCAGTGCGGCAGTTGTCAGGTGGCCAGCGTCAGGCCGTCGCGATTTCACGTGCCGTCTACTGGCAGGCGCGGCTGATGATCATGGACGAGCCTACGGCGGCGCTCGGCGTACCGGAGCAGCGCAAGGTGATGGCGCTAATCCAGATGCTGAAAGGCCGTGGTGTTCCGGTCATCCTCATCAGCCACAACATGCAGGACGTGTTCGAAATCGCGGATCGCATTTTCGTGATGCGGCGCGGCAGGAATGTCGGTGATTTTCGCGTCGGTGACGTCAAGCCGAGCGATGTCGTCAATCTGATGATCGGTAGCTGACCGCCCCCCCAGCGGACGCCGACGAAGCAACATTGGAAAACAACATGACAAGTAAAATGACCACCGCGGAACGGCGCGGATACCAGCAGATCACCGGCGCGGATGGGTTGATGATGGTAATCGCCTGCGACCAGCGCGGCGGCATGCGCACCCTTCTGTCCGACGATCCCGCGGTGCGTGCCGGCATCAGCGATGCCGATCTCGGCAGCGTAAAGGCCGGCATCGTCCGTTATCTCGCGAATCATGCGAGTTCCGTCCTTCTCGATCCCACCTGCGCAGTGCCGGGCATTGTGGACGACGGTGTCCTGGCACGGGACGTGGCGCTGATCATTGGCCTCGATGCGTCCGGCTATGATGTCGATGCGAAGGGTTATCGCCAGTCGCGCCTGGCCAAGGGCATCGGCGCGCGACAGGTACGTGAACTGGGCGGAACCGCCGGCAAGATCATGGTCTATTTGCGTCCGGACCAGACAGGCGCGGACGACCACAACATCGGTATCCTTCGCCACTGCATTGAGGATTTTGCTCGCGAGGACATGCTGCTTGTGGTCGAGTTCCTGACCTACGAGCTCGAAGGCGAAACAAAGGAAGAATACAAGGCGAAGGTGCCGGCTCTGGTCGAAGCCGGCACGCGCATTTCGCTTGATTGCGGTGCGAAGGTCCTGAAACTGCCCTATCCCGGAACGGCCCAGGCTTGCGCCAATGTTTCCGCCATGGCGGGAAACGTGCCGTGGGCGGTGCTGTCGGCGGGCATCGACCACGCCACCTTCCTCGGACAGATAGAGACCGCCATGCAGAACGGTGCCTCGGGCGTGATCGCCGGCCGGGCGCTCTGGAAGGATTGTATCTCGCTCGATCGCGACGTGACACGCGAGCGCCTCACCACCATGGCGCTGCCCCGCTTGCGCGAAATACAGGCTCTTATTGGCCGATATGGCGCGCCGCTGGCGAAAGCGTCCTGAAACGCACCGGCAGATCATGAGCATCAGCGAGGCGATAGGAGTCGATATCGGCGGAACCAACCTGCGCGTCGCACGGGTATCCGCATCCGGCACAATCCTGGAGGCCCGTTCCGAGCGCATCAGCCGCGATCCACGGACGGTGCTCGATCGCATCCTGACACTTGCGACGGCATTGTCGACGGCGAGAGTGAAAGGCGTCGGGGTTGGCGTGCCCGGTCGCGTCGACAGCGCGGCGCGCCGTGTACTTTCCGGCGGGTTTCTGGATCTGGCCGGCGTCAACCTCGTCGAACGACTTGAAGATATGGCCGGAAAGTCCGTCATGCTGGACTCCGACTGCAATATGGCCCTCGTCGCCGAGATGCGGGCCGGCGCGGCGATGGGCCGTCAGCACGTGGTCATGCTGACGATCGGCACTGGTATCGGCGGCGCCATCGCGCTTGACGGAAGGATATTGCGCGGTCGCGCCAGCGGCGGCCAACTCGGCCATCTCACTGTGGTTCACGACGGCCTTCCGTGTAATTGCGGACGCAAGGGATGCGTCGAGACGACGAGTTCAGGCACTGCGCTCGGCCGGCTGATCGCAGAAGCGTTGCTGCCGGCCAGCACACGGATCGAGGCGCTGCTTGAGGCTATGGCTACGGACGAGGTTGCGAGATGCGTGGTCACCGCATGGGCCGCGCCGTTGCGCGACGCGATCGACAGTCTGGTCGCGACGATCGACCCCGAACTGGTGGTGCTCGGCGGCGGGCTGGGGCAGGCCGCATGCCGCGCCGTCGCCGGGACCCCGGCAAGGTCTCCCTGGTATCAATGCCCCGTCGAACCTGCCATGCTGGGGGACGATGCCGGCGTGATAGGCGCCGCGCTCGCCGCCCTGGATTGAGGTTTCGATGAAGCGTGCCGTTCTGGTCAATGGCGTCCCCGCCAGCGGCAAAAGCACCGTCGCCCGCTCCATCGCATATCGCTTCGGCTGGCCTCTTTTCAGCCTCGATGCGGTGAAGGAGCCGTTCTTCGAGCATATCGGGGTCGGCGACCGCGAATACAATCGGAAGCTCGGCCGGGCAAGCTACGCGGCGATCTTCAACGTCATCGCGGAGTGTCCTGACGACATCAGCGTGGTGATCGACGCCTGGTTCGGATTCCAGTCGGCGGAGATCCTGGTCGCGCACCTGAAACGCGCGGGATTGGACGAGATTCTGGAAATATGGTGCCACGCAGCACCCGAAGAGATCGCCGCCCGCTACAGAAGGCGCGTGGAGACCCGCGCTCCAGGTCATCCCGGATTGGAATATGTTCCTGAACTCATCGAGCTGGCCGCGCGTGCCCATCCTCTCGACCTGTTCCCGCGGCTGGATGTGGAGACTTCGAGCCCGGCAGACGATACGGCAATCGCCGACTGGATCGAGAGGCAATGGCCGATCATCCCGAGGGTCAATAGCCAAAGTGGATGACTGGCGGCGGATCGAACACCGCATCCTGCATCTCGCGATAACTATGGTACGCCTTCAAGAACTTGTTCTCACGCAGCCTCAGCCCCTGACAATCCTTCACCGTCGATGCTTGGCCGCCTAAAGAATGATAAACGGGCAAAGGAGTCGTCGCGGAGGTCTCCGCCATCCACTTCGATCCGCCCAACGGAGATTGAGGAATCCTGATGCAAGACGAAATCTCTGGCAGGCTATCCCTCGCCCTCGATATGGTCCGCGCCGCAGGCCTGGAAGGGTTGCGCTATTTCAGGGATCTTGGCAGCCTCACGATCGAGAGCAAGGGACATCAGGATATGGTGTCGGAGGCGGATCGGAACGTCGAGCTTTTCATCCGCGAAGCAATAGCTTCCAGCTATCCCGACGATGGCGTCGTCGGAGAGGAGCATGCCGCCACTCCAAGCCGTTCGGGCTATACGTGGGTGCTCGATCCAATTGACGGCACCGCCAACTTCGTGAGCGGAATCCAGTCGTGGACCGTCGTCATAGCCATTGTTCGCGATGGCGTAGCGGAGGCTGGCGTGATCCACGAGCCATGTTCGGGCGAGACATTCCACGGGCTCCGCGGCGGGGGCGCCTTCCTGAACGGTGCACTGATGCATGTCAGCCGTAGCGACAGCCTGTCCCGGGGCTCGCTGGGCGTTGGCTTCTCGAACAGGCGCGAGGCGCATAACGTGGTCAAGCTCATCGATCGGTTGCTGGGCGAGGGCGGTGTTTTCTTCAGGAATGCATCGGGCGCTCTGATGCTGGCTTACGTGGCATCCGGCCGCCTGCTCGGCTATGTCGAGGAACATATGAACGCCTGGGATTGCCTCGCGGGACTTCTCCTCGTCGAAGAGGCCGGCGGTCGCGTGGTCGCGCCGGATCCGGACACGGTCCTGGATCGGGGCACGGTCGTCGTGGCCGCCGCGCCCGGCGTTTTCGACGCCGTGAAGGCCTTGGCGGATCGCGCTTTCAAGCCGGAATGAGGACTGGGCCGCGATCAGGGAACCCGATGCCGATCGCATCGCCCTCGGCGAACGGGCCGTCGACATCGCGGGAGACGACGAACACGTTGCCGGCAGCGGTCTCGACGGCAAACTCGAGGTGACGTCCGACATAGGTCACCTTGCGGATGGTTCCCGGAACGGTGTTGGGCGTGTCGGGTCTCTGGAGGATAAGCCTGTCAGGCCGGACGGCGAGCTTGGCCGGACCCGGTGACAGGCCTCGCGCCGGGAGGGTCAATGCCGCCGGCCCGACCTTCGCCGAAGCTTTTCCGTCGCTGATCGAGAGCACTTCGCAATCGAAGAGGTTTGCCTCTCCGACGAAATCGGCAACGAACGCATTGGCAGGCCAATCGTAGAGATCGCGGGGCGTGCCCTCCTGCGCGATCCTGGCATTGCTCATGACGACGATCCGGTCCGATACCGCCAATGCCTCTTCCTGGTCATGCGTCACATAGACCACCGTCAGGCCGAGCTTCTGCTGGATGTCACGGATTTCGCCACGGACATGACGGCGCAGCTTCGCATCCAGGTTCGACAGAGGCTCGTCGAACAGGAGAACCTGTGGCTCCAGCACGAGCGCACGGGCAACGGCGACGCGCTGTTGCTGCCCCCCGGAGAGTTGGCTCGGAAGGCGGTCATCGAAGCCGGAAAGACCGACCAGTTCGAGGCCCGCCCGTGCCTTCTCGGAGGCCTTGTCCTTGCGCAGCCCCGAGAATTTCAGCCCGTATTCGACATTCTCCCGCACCGTCATGTGGGGGAAGAGCGCATAGGATTGAAACACCATGGAGACATCGCGATCCGTGGCTGGAAGCAGTGTGACGTCCTCGCCGCCGATCAGGATCCGCCCATCGGTCGGCAACTCGAGCCCGGCGATCATGCGCAGCGTCGTCGTCTTCCCGCAGCCGGACGGTCCGAGAAGGGTGACGAGTGTTCCGGCCTCTATGTTCAACGAAACGTCGTCCACTGCCGGCGACTTGCTGCGTCCGTAGACCTTGGTGACGTTCCGGAACTCCACCGAAGCGGCATTCGAACGTATCTCGATCATCATCCGCCTCCGGCAAGAACGGGTTGTCCGCGGCCGGACGGATGCACGTTGGTGCGCGACTGGGAGAGATCGCCCGCCATCCGCCGCCCGATGTCGCGCCGGCCCACCGCGAGTTGCATCATACCGATGACGGCAAGCATGACGACGATGAGCACGGTCGAGTAGGCGATCGCGATGCCGTACTCGTTGTTCTCGACACGACCGACGATATAGCTGGTCGACATGTCGTAGCGCGCGCTCACCAGGAAGATGATGGCGCTGATCGCCGTCATCGCCCTGACGAAGGAATAGACCAGGGCCGCGAGGATCGCCGGCCGCAGAAGCGGAAGGATGATCTTGCGAAAGGTGTGCCAGGAACTGGCCCCGAGCGTCAGCGAGGATTCGTCAAGGCTGCGATCGATCTGCGACATGGAGGCCACTCCCGCGCGCACGCCGACCGGCATGTTCCTGAAGATGAAGGAAAGCACCAGGATGATGCCTGTGCCCGTCAGCTCTATTGGCGGAACGTTGAACGCGATGACATAGGACACGCCGATGATCGTGCCCGGGATGGCAAAGGACAGCATGGTGCCGAACTCGAACGTTCTCTTGCCCGCGAAGTCCTGCCGTACAAGCAGATATGCCGTCAGCAATCCGATGGCGGCGGTGAGCGGCGCCGAGATCAGGGCGATCTGCAGCGTCGTCCAGAAAGATGACCATGCCGATCCGCGCCAGTGGATACCGAATTCGTTCCAGCCGACGGAAAACGCCGTCATGTAGTGCCGGACGGTCAGGGAGAAATCGACTCCCCACAAGGTGACGAAGCTGCCGTAGAAGATTGTCGCGTAGATGAAGATGGTGAACAGCGCCCAGATCAGGGCGACGGCGATGACGAGACGGCTCAGCGCAAGGGGCAGTGCGGCATGCACGCCTGCGTCGCCCTTGCCCGAAACGGTCGTGTAGGAGCGATCGCCAAGCCAGACGCGTTGGGCATAGAACGCGGCCAGCGTGAAGAAGAGCAGCACGATGGCGAGAATAGCGGCCTGCGCCTGGTCGTATTGCGCGCCGACGATCGCGAAGAAGATCTCCGTGGAGAGCACGTCGAAATTGCCGCCGAGCACCAGCGGATTGCCAAAATCCGCCAGAGATTCGATGAAGCCCAGCAGGAAGGCGTTGGCCAGGCCCGGCCGCATCAGCGGCAGCGATACGGTGAGGAATGTCTGCCAGCGGTTGGCGCGGAGCGTTTGCGCGGCTTCCTCCATGGACGGGCTTATGCCTTCGACCACCCCGATCAGGACCAGAAACGCGATCGGCGTGAAAGCCAGCCCCTGGGCGATGAGCAACCCTGGCATGCCGTAGACCCACCGTGTCGGCTGAATGCCGAAAACGGACGAGAATGCCTGCGTGGCGATGCCGGACAGCCCGAAGATGAGAATGATCGCAAGCCCGATGACGAAGGGCGGCGTTATGATCGGCAGGACTGTCAATACGCGCAGCAGACGGCGGTAGCGAAAGCCGGTACGCGTGGCGACGAGCGCGAAGACCAGGCCAAGCGCCGTTGTCAGGACTCCGACGATGACAGCCAGCGCGAGCGAGTTCCACGCAACGCCGCAGCGCGGACCGCCGCTCAGGCAGCCGAGTCCCCATAGCCGTTCACTCAACAGCTTTCCGAGGAATACCTCGAATGAGTAAAAGCCCTCCTGGGTCACGAACGCGCTCGCGAGCATCTGTAGTATAGGCATGAAGATGAACACGCCGACCACGGCCACCACGAAACCGATCGCGCCGACGACGAACTCATCGCCTCCGACGGCGCCCTTCGCGGCGAGGCCGAGGGTCAGCAGGAAAAGGAGCGAGAAGGCGACCAGCATCGCACCCCAGCCCATGCCGAACTGCCGGTCGTCGAGTTCCCCGAAAAGGGTGTTGGCCCATTGCCAGGACCACCCTCTCACGCCGATTCCGAAGCCCTGAAGAGCGAACCAAGCAAGTCCGCCGGCTCCTATGGCGATCAGAATGCTGCCGAAGGCGGGATCCTGCTTGCCCCGGCCGAGCAGCAATATCGGTGCGATCAGCACAAGACCGATCGGTGCGAGCCAGAGCTTTTGTCCCTGAAGATTCAGGAACAGAGCCGGCGCCACATCCTTATCCAGAGGATAGCCGTCAAACAGCCAGGAGAAGGTGAAGAAATTGTCGTTGATGCCGTACCAGGGGAGAAGCGCATAGCCCAGCAATCCGACCGCCATCCACATGGCGGCGGTCGGATAGAGCCACAACGGTTTCGCGCCGCTCCTTCGCACGTCACAGAGCCGGCGTTATTGCGGCAGGGTCGAGACCTCGTCGTCCCACTTCTTCAGCAGGCGCTTCCGCTCATCGCTCGAACCATACTTCTTGAAGTCGTAGTCGATCAGCTTGATGGTCGACAGGTCCGGCGTGAGCGGCGAAACTTCGGCTGATTTGTTCGAAGGAAGCTGGAACGATTTCACGTCCTTGGCTTTCGACTGCATTTCCGCGCTCAGCGCCCAGTCGTAGAACTGCTTGGCCTCGTCCTCGTTCCGCGCGCCCTTGATGATGGACATGGAGCCGATCTCGTAGCCGGTGCCCTCACAGGGAGCGACAGTCACGACGGGGAAGCCGGCGGCGGTCTGTGCGACCGCATCATGCATGAAGACAATGCCGATCGTCGTCTCTCCGAGACCGGCCGCCTTGATCGGCGCCGATCCCGACTTGGTATACTGGTTGATGTTCTTGTGCAGCGCCTTCAGATATTCAAAGCCCTGCTCCTCGCCCATCAATTGAACCATGGTCGCGAGCATCGTGTAGGCGGTGCCGGAAGAATTCGGATTGGCCATCTGGATCTGGCCCTTGTATTCCGGTTTGGCAAGATCCGCCCAGCACTTCGGCTCGGCCAGTCCATTCTTGGCCAGCAGATCCTTGTTGTATCCGAACCCGAGCGCACCCGAATATACGCCGACGGTCCTGTTGCCGGATGCCTCCGCCTGCTTGATCGCCCAGTCATGCAACTCGCCGCGCATCGGGGATTCGTAGACCTCGGTGAGCCCTTCCTCGGCCGCCTGAAGATGCGGATCGCCAGTGCCTCCCCACCAGACGTCGCCCTTGGGGTTGGCGGCTTCCGCCCGCACCTGCGCGTATGTCTCGCCGGAACTCTTGCGCGTCATGTCCACGGTGATACCGGTCTTCTCTTCAAAGCCCGTCTTGATCTGCTGGCACCAGGCCTCATCCGCGGCGCAGTAAAGCGTCAGGCTTGCTGCCGAGGCGCCCGAGGCCGCGAGCATTGTGGCCGCAGACAGAATCGCGACGTGAATCGAAAATCTTGCCATGATGGTTCCTCCCAATTCTCTGCCGTCGTCATTGTCCGCGGCAAAACGAAAATTGGGGCAAGAACTGCCGCCTGACAACCGAAGAAATGATTTGCCGTCAAAATAATATCCGTCGCTGGTGGGGCGGAGGGCTGACCTGCTCTGGGCAGAATCTTGATGTTCGCTGCCGTTCCGTCTCCAACGTCACACAATAGCAATGAGCATCCAGCGTTTGCTGACAATGAGCCACAATTTAGCCCGGCGTATGAGGCGCGTCCTGTCGACAGGCCAGAAGTCCCTCAGGATTAGAGGGGCAGGCGCGACCTCAAAAATAGGAATTTCCGAAATTCCACAGCGATGGAATAGCAGATCATACGCGAGATCGCGTTTGATATTTCAGGGGTTTTCTGCTCATCCGCACAGGTTTCCTAAGCCCGCCGTGAAATGCCCTCGATGCGTGAACCGTGGAACTGCATCGTTATATGATCGATAGTCTTTCGGTCGGGCATCAGGCATGCAGCCGTGGATAGCGCATCGGCGACCGCCGCGGACGGCGCGGTCATCGAGATCGATCGCCAGACCGAGCGCGCCGGCCGTCCCGTCAGTGGATCGAGGATGTGCCCGTCATGGCCGGCCTGGTCGAAAGTCGTGCCCAGCGGCGAGGATGTCGCGAGCGCACGCTGTCGCAAGCCGAGGCTGGCGCCTGCTTCCAGCCGCATGGGCCAGTCCCCGCCTTCCGGCCGGCCGCCCATGGCGCGGAATTCGCCGGTGTCGATCAGGATGTCGTCCAGCCCTTCGGCCTCCAGCAGCGCCGCGACCCGGTCGGCGACATAGCCCTGCCCGATGCCGTTCAGGGTCAGCGCCATGCCCGGCTGCAGCGTGATCGCTGCAGGATCAACGCCGACCTTGTGGAGGCCGACATAGCGGCGGGCGTGCTCGATTGCAGTGTCCGACGGCCTCTTTCCCGCTGCCGCCGCCTCCGCCCAGAGTGCCCAGAGCGGCTGTACCGTCGGATCGAAAAGCCCGCCGCTCGCATTGTGGACGGAGGCGGCCGTCGACAGGCATTCGAGCAGTTCGAACGGAGGCGCTTCCAGCCGGCCCTCGCGATTCAGCCGGGCCAGCGCGCTGACCGCCCGATAAAGGCTGAGGATGTTCTCCAGCCGGTCGATCTCGGCAAAGACGCGGGCGGCGATCGCCTCGGCATCTGGATGGTCGAGCCGTATGGAGGCGCGCGCGCCGAGGGCCTGTCCGGTCCACAGCCGGGCCGCTGGCCCGGCATGGAGTCTTCCGGCGAGCGGCGATATCGCCATGGCGGCGGAAATGGCGATCAGGCGGCGACGGGTGAGCATGGTTCAGCCTCCGACGGAATTCGGCAAGGCGCGAAGACGGCCTTTGTAGTCATCGTCCTGTTCGTGAGTCGGCCCGTGTTCCACCGGCGTCAGGACCATGTCGTCCGTGATCGAGGACAATTTCAGCACCTCTCCGCCTTCGGTTCGGGCGAAGGCCTCGGCCCCGGCCGAGTTCTCGAAGGGCACCGTCTCCGGTGCGCCCATCCCGCCTTCGCGGACGGAGCCGACCACGAAGAATGCCTTCTCCGCGTCGATCCAGTTGCCGTCACCGGGCTGTTCCCAGGTCGCGCCGGGAGCGCCCATATCGTTGACGTAGATCGCGAGGATCGGTGCGACCTGCTCCGGCGCGCGCGCATAGGCGATCGCATCGCGCACCTGGCTGAAGAAAAGCGGCGCCATGCCCTTCAGGTGGACCTGCGCCTTCGGGCCGGGATGTTCGAGCAGGTTCATCTGACAGTAATGGCCCAATGTCTCCGCCGTCATGTCCTGCGGGGCGATGTCCTGCGCGACTTCCTGCTTGCAGGCGCTCGCGATCAACAGGAAGGCCAGAAACACGAGCCTTGTCGACGTCATCATGGGGTCACCTTTCTGAACGCAGCCCAGGCCATGGCCAGCACGACGACCGGCCAGAGCAGGATCGACGCGGCGGATTGCCAGAGCGGTATCGCGTCGGCCGCGCCGCCGATGCCGCCGGCCACCGAGACCGCTTCGGCGGCCGAGAGGTTGAAGATGCGGAAAGCATCCGCGGGATTGGACAGCAGAGCGATCGGCAGGATGCGGGTGGTCAGCGGGCCGCCCGCATCCGAGACGATGAGCGCCAGAAGCGCAAGGTCGAACAGGACGACGACCGCCAGCCAGAGGCCGATGGCGAGCCCCGCCGCGCTTGACGTCCGCCGGGTCAGGGCCGAGAGCGCGTAGCCTGCGCCGAGGAACGTCGCACCGAGCAGCACAGACGACCAGACCAGTCGCCACAAGGATGGCAGACCGGCCAGCGCGTCCCGATCGACGACGATCGCCGCGATGCCGGCCACGCCGTAACCCAGACCGGTTGCAAGGCCGAGGATCGCGACATGGGCGAGGAGCTTGCCGAGCAGGATCTGCAGCCGCGAGACGGGATAGGTCAGGACCAGCGGCAGCGTCCCTCTTTCGACCTCGCCCGCCACCGCGTCGAAGCTCATGAGCAAGGCCAGCAGCGGCACGAGATAGACCGAAAGGGAAGTCAGAGAGGCGACGATCACGGAAAGCCGGTCGACACCGACATCGCCGGTGGGGGCCGCGCCCGCCGCAGCCAGCACGAGCGCGAACAGGGCCATCATCGCGGTGGCGATGGCGACCCAGCGGTTCCGGAACGCGATGCGGAACTCGCAGAGGACGGTGGCGAGCACACGCTTCATTGCCCGGCTCTCCTGCTGAAATGGGAATAGATGTCTTCGAGGCTCGGCGGGACGACATCCAGATCGGCGACCTGTCCGTCGAGCGCGGCGATGCGCGACAGGAGCGGCAGCTTCTGCGCCTGCTCGCAGGCCAGCCTCAGCCGGCCGTCATCGGTACGGATTGCTTCTGGAAGGGCAATTGCCAGCGCCGCCTCGTTCCCGGCGGCCGGAGTGACCAGCATGCCGACGGGCAGGGCCGCCCTGCCCCTCAGTTCGGGCAGGCTGCCCTCCGCCACCAGTTTTCCCTTCGAAAGGATCAAAATCCTGTCGGTGCGGGCCTCGACCTCGGTCAGGACGTGGGACGAGAGCAATATGGCGGCCCCGTCTGCCGCCAGCCCATCGAGAAGATCGTAGAAATCGCGGCGCGAGACCGGATCGAGGCCGGATGTCGGCTCGTCCAGCACTAGCAGCCGCGGCTTGCCGATCAACGTCTGGGCCAGGCCGACACGCTGGCGCATTCCCTTGGAATAGCCGCCGATCCGGCGGCGCGCGGCATGAGCCAGCCCTACCCTCTCCAGGAGATCCATCGCCTGTTTCGGGCTCTCGCCGCGCAGCGACAGATAATAGCGGATCTGCTCTTCCCCCGTCAGCGACGGATGGAACGACGCGTTCTCCGGCAGGTAGGCCACCTGCGTGCGCGCCTCGGCCGAACCCGGCGCCGCGCCGCAGACGGTCACGGAACCGCTGTCGAAGGGGATAAGGCCGAGGATCATCTTCATCATCGTCGATTTGCCCGCGCCGTTGTGGCCGAGCAGGGCGACGCGCTTGCCGCGCTCAAGCGTCAGCGAGACATCCTTGAGTGCCTCGACCGACTGAAAGCGCTTAGTGAGCCGCGAGATTTCCAGCGTCGAATTCATCAATGTTTCCTTGGGCCCATCGTCCCTGGACCTGGCTCTCAAAGGCCTGCGCTTCCGCGCTGACCGGAATGGAAAGGGGCCGCATCAAGGGGGAGGAATCGCGTACGCCGCCCGGCAGCGTGGCCGGAAAACTCTGCTGGCTCCAGCGGACCAGTTGCACGGCCGGGGAGCCTGTCAGAAGCGCTGCCGCAGGCTGCGACCACAGGATCTGGTCCATCAGATCGTTCGGGCGGTAGAAGCTGTCGGCAAGGCCGTCGCCGTTCAGGTCGTAGGCCGGATGATCAGACCAGAAATTGCCGCGCCCCTTATGACTCCACTCCATGTGGCGGGTGCCGACATATTTCACCTGCTCCCGATTGCCGATGAAGGCGTTGCCGGTGAGCACGTTCTTCTCGGAACCGGCCGTGAAATGGATGCCGATCCCGCACCCTTCGAAACGGTTCTCCCAGATCAGGTTCTTGTGCGCGTTGTATATGAAGAGGCATTTCTTCGTGCCGCCGCGCACCAGATTCCCCGTCACATCCGCGTTGTTGGCATAGTTCAGCATCAGCCCGTGCTCGCGGTCGCCGAGGCTGAGGTTGTTCAGGATCTTCGCGCGGTCGGAGAACATGATGGCAAAGCCGAGATGGTTGCCGATCGATATGTTCTGCGACACCTCGGTGTTGCGGGTGTACATGAAGTGCACGGCAAAGCGCAGGTCGCGCATCATGTTGCCGCGATAGATGCTGTTGGAACTGGCGTTGGAGAAGATGCCGTCGCGGCCGTAGCGGATCGAGTTCCCCTCGAGCAGCGTCCCCGGGCTGTTCCAGACATAGATGCCGTTGCCGCGTTCGTTCATATGAAGGTTCTGCGTGCCGACGATCTCGTTGCCGACGACCTGCGCATCGCGGCCGCCATGCACATCGATGCCATGCATGTTTCCGGTGACCAGCAGCCCTTTCACCCGTGCGCGGTCCGCCCCCTTCTCGATCTTCACGCCGGCGTCGAGATCCTGGTTCACCTGTCCCGATCCGGTGACGGTGAAGCCCGACAACGTAATGTCCGGCGCTTCCAGCGTGATGACGCTGCCCTTCCCGCCGCCGTCAACAACGGCGCCGCGCGGCCCGACGACGGTCAGCGGACGGTCGATCGTGACGGGACCTTCATAGGTCCCGTCGGTCAGCTTGAGCACGTCGCCGGGTGCGGCCCCGGCGACGGCGAGAGCAAGGCTGCCCACTCCCGGCGCGACCTCCCGCTCGGCCGCGGCCAGCGGCGCGGCGGACAGCAGGCCGATAAGAAGGACAGCCAGGCGCATGGTCAGGCGGCCTTCGGCTCGACGAACATGCGGCCGCGCATCTCCATGTGGAGCGCATGGCAGAACCACTGGCAGTAGTACCAGTAGACGCCGGGGTTCGCCGCGACGAACGTCACGGAGGCGGTCTGCTGCGGCCCGATCTCCATCGCCACGCCATGGTTGCCCATGGTGAAGCCGTGGGTCAGGTCGTCGATTTCGTCGAGATTGGTGACGATCACCGTCACCTCGTCGCCCTCCTTCACGGTGAAGCTCTCGACGCTGAACGCCGGCGCGACGGAGGTCATGTAGACGCGGACCTTGTTGCCGTCGCGGACCACCTCGTCGGTCCATTCATCGATGTTGACGCCATCGGCCTCGGCCTGCTTGCGGGTCTCGGCCCACATCGGATCGCTGCGGTCCCAGACGGACTTGATGTTGGGCAGGATCGAGGGATGCACGGCGATCGCGTCATGCGGCTCGGCGAAGTTCGAGCCGTCATGCACCAGCACCATCTTGTCGCCGGAAATGTCGATGAGCTGGTCGTTCTCCGGCTTCAGCGGCCCCACATTCAGGAAGCGGTCCTTCGAGAACTTGCAGAGGCAGACAAGCCAGTTATTGGCTGCGTCCAGCGTCTCGCCCATCACCGTCTTCAGGTGGCCGGGTTGGTAGTGGACATCCAGCTTGTCCTTGATCGGATCGATCTTCTCGCCGGCATAGGCCTTGATCGCGTCCTCGATGTTCCACTTGACGACCTGGCTGTCGAGGAAGAGCGATGTGTAGGCGTTACCGCGCCCGTCGAAGGCGGTGTGCAACGGGCCGAGGCCCAGTTGCGGCTCCGCCACCACGGCGCTGCGCGGTTCGGCATTGTCATTGAACAGCGCATCGAACTTCGTCACGTCCAGCACGGTCACGGTCGGCGACAGCTTGCCGCCGATGCACAGGTGCTTCTTGTCAGGCGCCATGTTGCATCCATGCGGGTTGTTGGCGATCGGGATGTAGCGGGTGAACTGCGACTTTGCCTCCTTGCGCCCATCCAGCACCTTGACGCCGTTGATCTCCTCATACTGCCCCGCGGCGATGGCCTTCTCGATCTCGGCGATGTTGAAGACGACGATATGGTCCATCTCGGACTTGGTCATCTCCTCCAGCGTCATGCCCATTTCCGAGTTGTAGCTGGTCGAGAAGGCCCACTTGCCCTCGTAGTCGGCGTCACAATTGTCGAGGTTGCCCGAGACCTGCACCTGCCAGGCCACATCCCACTTGTCGGCATCGATCGCGGTGAAGATGTTCACGTAGGTCGAGACGTCCTGCATGGTCGAACCGTCATTGTTCAACGGAGCTTCGTCCTCGCCGTTGCAGAAGACGTAGTTGGTGCGCGGCCACTTTTGTGGACGCATGCCGTGGATGCCCTTGGCGTTCGGGATCTCGAGGATCGCGTCCGTCTTCATGACGTCGCAGCGCACCCGCGCCACGCGGGTGTTCGCCTTGTCGTTCATGAACAGGTAGCGCCCGTCATACTTGCCTTCGGTGAAGGACATGTGGACATGGTGCAGGTCGCCATTGTCATGGATATGCTTGCCGTTGGCGGCGAGCTGCTTCTTCGTCTTCTCCGTCATCGTCCGCTGGTGGATGCGGATCGATTCATTGGTCTGGCCCCAGCCGGAAGCCGAGCACCGGTTGAAGACCGGAACACGCATCAGCTCGCGCATCGAGGGAATGCCGAGGATGCGCATCTCGCCGGTCTGGCCCGAGGACCAGAAGCCGTAATAGTCGTCAAGCTGCCCCGGCGCGACCGTACCGTCTGCGCCTGCCGCATGGGCCTTTCCGGCGCCTGCCGCGGAGATTCCCGCGGCGCCGAGCCCGATCGCGGCAGAGCCCATCACAGCCCGGCCTCCGAAGGCGCCGGCCAGCGCCGTACTCGATGCCGTCGCGCCGAGCAGCGCGCGGCGAGTAACTCCGTTGTTCCTGTCTGATTCCATGGCGAGACTCCTTTTTGGTCAGGTCGTGGGTTGATCGGTTTGAACTGCGCTCCTGGCGGCTGGGACCATCCCCAGCGTCGGCGTGCTTGCCGCCAGCTTTGCCCGTGCTTTCATCTTCTTGATCACCACCGGGCATGTGGTCTGCGACTGGTAGAGCACCTGGCAATGCAGGCAGTTGATGCACTCGTTGGGGTTGATCTCACCGGTCGGGTGGATCGACTGCACGGGGCACTGATGCGCGCAGGTCTGGCAGGGGTGGCCGCACTCATGGTAGCGCTTGAGCCAATCGAACATCCTGAGCCGCGCCGGGATCGCCAGTGCCGCGCCCAGCGGGCAGAGATAGCGGCAGTAGAAGCGTTCCACGAAAAGACCGGCGATCAGCACCGCCGCGGCATAGGCCACGAAAGGCCAGGCCCGCACGAACTTCAGGATGATGGCGGTCTTGAAGGGCTCCACTTCCGCCAGATGCTCGGCATGCTCGACGCTGATCAGCGAGACGCCGAACAGGCCGAGGAAGATCATGTACTTGATCGGCCAGAGCCGCTCGTGCAGGCCCCATGGCAAGGTCCATTGCGGGACTCTCAGCTTGCGGGCGATCTGGTTGGTCAGCTCCTGCAGGGCGCCGAACGGGCACAGCCAGCCGCAATAGGCGCCACGACCCCAGAACAGGAGGGCTGCGGCGAGCGAGAACCACAGGATGAAGGTCAGCGGGTCGAGCAGGAAGGCCTGCCAGCTGAAGCCGTTCACGAGGCTGCCGAACAGCGCCATGATGTTGACGACCGAGAGCTGGGCGTTGGCGTACCATCCGAGGAACACCAGCGTCACCACGAGGAAGCCCATGCGGAAGGCATAGAACAGGCGCTCGTTCCTGACCGCGAAGGTCTGGAAGAAGAACACTCCCGTCAGCACCGTCAGCATCGCGCCGAGCACGGCTATCTTCAGCTTCGAATCTGTCCAGATGCGCTTCCAAAGGTCCGCCTGCGCAGCGCCTTCGCTGCGATCCGCGACGGTCGCCACCTCCGATGCCGGGGCGGCGGCAGGGCGCGCGATGGCGCGCAGGTATTTCTGCGGCAACTGGTAGCCGAGGTCGAAGGTGTGGAAGAGCTTCTCGATCGGCCCCACTTCCCGCTGCACGAGAAGCTGGATGCGAAACGGCTTGGCCGGATCGAACCCGACGCCGGCGGGGATGCGGAACAGATCCTTCTCGGGGAAATCCGGCGCGCCTGCCGCGGCTATCGTGGAAAGGCGGCGATGGTCGCGGTCGCGGAAGCGCACCGAGACGTCGTCCTGGATCAAAACGATCCTGTCGAAGATGCCGCCGCGCACATAGCCCGATCCCTTGAAGGAATAGAGACCCCGCCCCATCAGCGCGACAGCGTTCTCGCCTTCCTTCAGCCAGGTCTTCAGGTTCGCCGCCTCGGCGGGACCGAGCAGCCCCTCAGCCACCGGCGGCGCGGAAACGAGCGCCGCCTGCAAGTCGATGAAGACGGTTCCGGGCGGCTCCGTCAAAGCGCGCTCGCGCGCCCTGGCATCTGCATTGGCCGCGAAGGCGGTATTGACCTGCCCGACGTCCAGGGACAGCCTTCTCACCGTGCCGTCGCCTTCGGCCTCGAGCCAGTCCGCTGGCGCTGCCGCAGCGGGATCGATCTCGAATTGCGGTCCGGCGTCGGCCTGCTCGGCCGACAGTCCGCCCAGACCGAGCGCACGGGCGACCTTGAGACCCGACCTGACGATCGAATCGTCGATCACCATGACCGTCACGGTAGCGCCCGAGATGATATCGACCTCGTGGGCGGTGCCGCCGGATTTCGCCTCAGCGATGAGGTCGAGGCCGGAATAGCCTTCGACGAGCGCCTTGATCTTGGCCTCCGGGATGCCGATCAGCACGATCGGCTCGGAATGTTTCACCAGCCGCACGCCGACGATCCTGGCATTCTTGTCGACGGCCACGAGAGAATGGATCGGCTTGCCGGAATAGCCCGTCGTCCCGACGAAATCGGAGGTGATGAACGCCCAGGCAACCGTCTCGCCGCCCTTAAGGACGGGCGCGACGGCAAGATCGCTGCGGATCGGCCCGAAGACATCGGCTCCGGGAACGAGCTCCGACGCGACCTCGGCCGGCAGGTATTCCTGCAGCACCGTAGCCGCCAAGGCGTTGCCGGCCAGCAGGCCCAGCATCGCGCAAAAAAGAAGAAGGAGACGGAGAATTTTCATTCCATGATGTTTCGGCGTTTCATGGCCGGAACATTGGACTGCGGCTCCAAAATGTTATTTGCGCCAAGACAAACAGCGCAGCGCTTTGCATGCGGCAAAATGTACGCAAGCAGCGGCGATCAATATCGATCCATGGCCGTTCAAAGCTTGTGGAAGCGAGCCGCCATCCGCCTCCGGTGCAGTCACATCGGGACGTGCCTCCAGACCGCTATCAGCAAGTCTTCCGACGATTCTCCAAACGACAACCAACGTGGTCCGCGGAAGCAGTTCCTCTCACAAGTTTGCGCTTTAGCAAAGACGCTCTGTCAATCAGGTTGAATCATACCTAGCACCTCCTGAAATATCCTGCCTTGGCGGGCAAAAGAGGCTTTGATTTCTGATGACTGATACAAAAGCCGCGAGGCCGGCTATCGATGTGCGCACTATCCCGCCTTTCGAACGACATCCGAAAATCTTCGGCATTCTGAAGACGCTCAACGCGGACGAGTCCTTTGTGGTCATCAGCGACCACGATCCCAGACCGCTGCACTACCAGATAGAAACCAACTATCCTGATCTCTTTGCATGGGAGTATCTCGAGCAGGGGCCGAAAGTCTGGCGCGTCCGGATTGCCCGGGAAGCATCATCGGGTTGTGGATGCGGTTGCGGATCGCAGCCATGACAGGAGATGTTCGGCGCCGGGAGGGATAGCAGTTTCATGCGGACGCGGCTTCGCGTGAACGGACAGTATGTCGAAGCGGATGTCGAACCCGCCACCCGGTTGAGCACTTTTCTCCGGGAGCCGCTCGCTCTTAAGGGCGTTAAGGAAGGCTGTTGCGAGGGCGAGTGCGGCGCCTGCACTGTTCTCGTTGATGATAGGCCGATCAATTCTTGCCTGATGTTGGCGTTCCAGGCCGAAGGACTTGATGTCGTCACAATCGAGGGGCTCTCCGCCGGTGGCGTCAGCCGTCTGCAGCAGGTTTTCGTCGATACAGGCGCGGTGCAGTGCGGCTATTGCATCCCGGGCATGATTATGGCGGCGGAAGGGCTCCTGCGCGCTAACGCCGATCCGAACGAATTCGCGACCCGTCATGCGCTTGCGGGCAATATCTGCCGCTGCACCGGATATGAGACGATCGTGCGCGCCGTCATAGCCGAGGCTGCCGCGCGTAGAAAAGAAGAAGCACGATCATGACGGCGCTTGCTGTGGTCGCTCCTGTCCACATGGCGGCGCTGCGTGAGCTGATAAGCGCCGCTAAAGCCCCGCTACATTTTCTTGCCGGCGGTACCGATATGCTGATCGCCGGCAGAAGCCTGCCGGAGGCAGGGGTGCTGGTGGATGTTTCGCGCGTCGAAGGTCTCGCTGGCATTGACATGCGAGGAAGGGACATACGCATCGGCGCAGCCACCAGGGTTGCCACACTTGCAGACCACGGCGGACTCCGGGCGAAGCTTCCGGCACTCTGCCATGCAGCCAGACAGTGCGGCTCCGCGCAGATTCGCAACCGTGCCACTATAGGCGGCAATATCGCCAATGCCGCACCTTCGGCCGACCTCGTGCCAGTGTTGCTCGCGGCAGAGGCACGGCTCGTGCTTATGCAGCCGGGCGGCCGATCGCGCGAAACGGAGCTTGCCGGCTATGCGCATGTACCCGGAGACTTGATCGTTGAAGTGATCCTGCCCTCGGAGAGCCTCCTTTCCCACAGCGCATTCGTCAAGCTCGGGCCGCGTCTCGATTTGACGATCGCTCGCTTGAACCTCGCCTTGGTTGCGAACATACAGAAGGACTGCTTTGGAGCCTTGCGGCTCGTGGCGGGTTCCATCGGACCTGAGCCTCGCCGCTTATCCCTGGCAGAAGCCGCTTTGGCGGGCCGTAGGCTTGCACCCCCCACGCTACGTGACTTCATCTCAGCGTTGACGTCGGAGGTCGACATGGCCATCCCCGGACGCGCATCTCAATCCTACAAGCGCCGCGCCGTGGCTGGGATCGGCTTAGATCTGATCGCATGCCTGACCGGCACAAGCCCTCGCGACCGACTGTTTGAGGAAGCGCTGGAGTGAACCAGGTCTCCCGTCGCATTCCACTTATCGACGGTATCGCCAAGGTCACCGGCGATCTGCATTTCGTCGCCGACCTTCCGGTCGAAGGATCGCTGCATTGCGCCCTTGTCTTCAGCTCCCGTCCTCATGCGCGGATACAAGCTATCGATGCCGCGGGCGCCTTGGCGCTCAAAGGCGTTCACGCCGTATTCTGGCATGAGAACACTCCGAGGCGGCGCTATAACAGCTCCATCTGGTTTGCCGGCCAGGAAGCTATCGCCGATGAGCAAATGTTCCCTTCCGTCGTGCGGCATATCGGCGACCGCGTCGCTGCGGTGGTGGCCGACACCGAAGAACTCGCGCGTCGAGCCGCCCGCCTGATTGCGGTCAGCTACGAGGACTTGCCAGCCATCCTTGCTCCCAAAGCCGCGCTGGAACACTCCGGAGCGACTGTCGGAGCCGACGGTACGCCGACATTCCTCAACCCATTGGCCGAAACAACTTTCGAACATGGGAACGCGGAGGCCAGCTTTGCCGCCGCCGACCTTATCGTAGAAGCGAACGTTACCACGCCGCGATCACATCATTGTGCGATCGAGACCCACTGCTGTGTTGCCACGCCGCAGCCCGATGGACGCCTTCTGATACTCTCTCCGTGCCAGAGCGTCTTTGCCGTACAGGCCGTCATCGCGCAGGCGCTGAACCTTCCCGTTGAGCGGTTGCGCGTCGTCAAGACTCCGATCGGTGGCTCCTTCGGAGGCAAGGCCGAGCCCATTCTGGATCCGCTCTGCGCCTTCTTCGCGCTCACGCTCGGTCGGCCCGTCACGATCCGCTACAACCGCCGCGAAACCTTCACGGCCACGCGGACGCGGTCAAGCGTCATCGGGCGCATGCGGATAGGTCTGAGCGCCGACGGCCATATTCTGGCGCGAGAGACCGACGCTTTGGTCGATATTGGCGCCTACTGCACGGGCGGCAACTATCTGCCTGACTCGATGCTGCAGCGGCTGGTACGGCTCTACGATGTTCCGGCAGAGCGTTATCGAGGGCGGGCGGTCTACACGAACACGGCGCCCACGGGTGCGTTCCGTGGCTATGGATCGCCACAGATCCATACAATCGGCGAAATCATCCTGGATATCGCTGCTCGCTGGCTACAGCTCGATCCTGTCGAGCTGCGCCTGAGAAATATTGTCCGTCCTGGATGCAAGGAGCCGTGGCAAGGACTCGATCTCGGCAACGCGCGCGGGCGCGAGTGTCTCGTGCGCGCCGCCGACGCATTCAAATGGTCGCAGCGCCTTCAATCTGGTCAAAGACGCGGCCGCTGGAGACGGGGTGTGGGAATGGCTGCCGCCACCCATATCAATGGCTGCTATCCAGGCTTCCACGAAGAGACCACCGCGACGCTGAAGCTGTTGCCCGACGGACGGGTCCAGCTTGTCTGTGCGCTCCACGATCTCGGATGCGGAGCCGACACGACTTTGGCGCAGATTGCAGGAGAAGTGCTCGGACTTCGCGCGGACGAGATCGCAATTGTCGCGGCGGATACCGATACCTGTCCTTACGATCTTGGGACACGGGCGAGCCGGATGACCTACATATGCGGCGAGGCTGTCCGCAGGGCCGCGGTGGCGCTCGCGGCAATCATCAGAGCTGAAGGCGTACGGGAACTCAACGCAGCCGAGAACGAGCTGCGGCTTGAGGCAGGAGCAGTTCGTCGCGTGGACGGCTCCTGCCTGGCGCTGTCTGATATCGCGGCTCGCCTCGACGCTCGCAGAACAAACCTGCCGGCGGCGACCGAAACCTATCGCGCTGCAGCTAACCCCGGTTCCTACGCCGCACACTTCGCGGAAGTCGAAGTCGACACGCTGACCGGCCGTGTCCGCGTGACGGACTACCTCGCCGCTCACGACGTGGGACAGGCAATCAACCCGATGCTGGTCGAAGGACAGATCCACGGCGGCATCCAGATCGGTATCGGCTATGCGCTTTATGAAGAGGTGGCGATCGATTCCACGACGGGCGCAATGCGTGGCGACAGCTTCAGCCGCTACACGATGGCCAACGCTCCGGAGATGCCGCCGATGCGCATCTTGCTGGTGGAGGATGGGGAGCCAACAGGGCCGTTCGGAGCCAAGGCGGTGGGTGAGATCGCCACGATTCCTGTTGCCGCTGCGGTCGTCAATGCCGTGAATCACGCGCTTGGAACCGAAATCACGGACTTGCCGCTTGCGCCCGAGCGGATATTGGCGGCGTTAGACTGACCAGCGTCATGCGGCAGTCACCCCGTTGTAGACGTGGGTTAGATCACAAACGGTCACCCAGATCGCGACGGCAGAGCGATGACGTCGTTGACTTCACCCGCCCTCGCCGTGCAGGCCGCCCACACCGCGATGCCGCTGATGCAGCCAAGACGGAAAGCGTCACTTCTTAGCGCCGCTCGTTTGGGTCAGCTTACCTGTCTGATGCTCGTCTGATAACGTGAGCAACACATCATCAGATGAGATTTCGGACGGCGAGATTTCGCATGAGGGCGCGCGCACCGAAGATCCACTCCGGGCATTCCGTCGATAGGCGCACCGTGTTTGTCAGGCGACCCAGCCGAGGGGAAGAGATTGTGACGATGTCACCCAACTTGTGGGTAAAACCCTCGCCCGGCACATCGCGGTCCTGGATCGGTGCAAACAGCGTGCCGAGGAACAGCATCAAGCCATCCGGATATTGGTGATGCCGACCCAGTGTCTGGCGCACCAAATCCTCGGGGTCGCGGCTGATCTCCTTCATCGAGGAATGGCCTTTGAGCACAAAGCCGTCCTGACCCGTCACGGTCAGATCGAGTTCGGCCGCGCGCACGTCGTCGAGCGTGAAGGCCGCATCGAACAGCCTGATCATCGGGCCGATAGCGCAGCTAGCATTGTTGTCCTTCGCCTTGGACAAGAGCAGCGCTGACCGCCCTTCCACGTCGCGCAAATTAACGTCGTTGCCGAGCGTCGCGCCTACGATCCTGCCCCGAGAGGAGACAGCCAGCACAACCTCCGGCTCGGGATTGTTCCATTTCGAAACCGGATGCAATCCGACCTCCGCCCCCGCCCCCACTGAAGACAGGACTTGCGCCTTGGAGAAGACCTCGGCATCAGGTCCGATACCGACCTCCAGATACTGGCTCCACAATCCTTCCGCGATGAGCGCAGTCTTGATCATCACCGCCTCGTCAGAGCCAGCCTTGATGTCGCGCAACGATCCGCCAATCGCCGCGCCGACCCTGCGGCGGATGTCTTGCGCCTTCATCGGATCGCCTGCCGCCTTCTCCTCGATGACACGTTCGACCATCGACGAAGTAAAGGTGACACCGCAGGCCTTCACCGCCTGAAGGTCGCACGGAGCCAGAAGATGCGGCAGCGACATGTCGTCTGGACTATTGGCGACGATCTCGGCTAACGGCGCCAGGGCGGTGCCCGCGACTGCGTTCACATAGACGGCCGGGTCCTTAAGGTCGCAGATGTCCGAAACAAGCGGCGTCTCCGGCGACGTGATGTCCAAGATCATACCGTCCCGCACTGTGACGACGGAAGGACCAACCATCTCCGGCCGCCATACTCGCCCGACAAAAGTTCCGTCCGCTGGCAAGATCACTTTTTCCTCCTGAGGCTAGCGATTTTGAGCGCGATGGGTCGTGCTCAGATCTGACGGAATACAAGTGCATCCTCGATTACTGAGCCGTTTGCAGCTTTGGAAAGCCTGGCTGGATATCGAGAATTAGCGCTGAATGATCCAAGTCTCCGTGACGGCCGATGACTGACGCGAAGGCCTGTTCGAGGTGCGCGCTCAAGCCCAAAGACAGACGCCGCTCGCTCGCATAGCGGAGTGCGTTGCGAATATCCTTCAGATGCGTGCTTGATCTGCCACGAACGGAAAAGTCGCCGGCGATCATGCGCGGCCCAAGCTGCTCTACCACAGCGCTGCCGGCAAGCCCGCCCCGGATCGCTTCGAGAAAGGCGTCGAGATCGAGCCCGCCGCTTCGCGCGAGCGCGATACCTTCGCTCACCGCGCCGATCGTCGCGCCGACGATGACCTGATTGGCGAGCTTGGCGATCTGCCCCGAGCCGGCCGGACCGAGATAGATAGGCCGCCCAAGCGATTGAAGCACAGGAAGCATCCGATCGAAAACCTTCCACTCGCCGCCCACCATGATCGCAAGCGTGCCAGCTTCAGCGCCGGCCGTCCCACCCGAGACAGGAGCGTCCAGCTGCTCGACGCCGCACTCCGCAAGACGCCGGCCATGGTCGAGAGCCTCCTGTGGCGCGATGGAACTCATGTCGATCAGGATACTGCCCCGCGGCATCGCAGACGCCGCGCCGCGTTCGAAAAGGATCGGCGACCGACGCTCCGTCGGTCAGCATGGTGATGATGACATCTGCCTTGCCGACCGCCTCGGTGACATCCTCGAAAACCCGCAAGCCGGTCAGGTCCATGCCGCCCAGCTTTCCCGGATCGCGGTTCCACACCGCAATCTCGCCGAACTCATCTGCCAGCCGCCGCGCCATACGGCGCCCCATGAGACCGAGGCCCAAAACAGATAGTGGTAGTGTCTCAGTTTGAATTTTCGGCGATGCGCTTTTTGTAAGGACCGCGCGGACCGGGTTTGGGTGATACGGCGTCCATCATGCCGCAGAGATCGTCCATCGACCAGAGCGTCTTGGACACGCCAGCGGCCATAGCAGGCGACATTTTCAGCGTCTTGTGAACGCGGATGAAGTTGTACCAGACGGTGTAGAGAGCCACCATGTGAACGTGGTTTTCGAACTTCTTTGAGAACGCGTTGGTGAGGCGCGTAAAGCGACGGTTCGCCATGCGCATCGTGAGATTGGCGCGCTCAATGTGTGACGTGCTGACGTGTGCCGGCTCGGGGTTTCCCTCAACGCGCGTCTTGACCGCACCAGTGCAAACGGCCGGACTATAGCGGCGCTCTGGCGACGACTTCTTGCCTTCCGGCTCGCCGTACTGCTTCACCAGCATGGCGTAGTCGATGTCTGCGCCAAACGTCTCCTCGACCGCGTTCAGGTAGGCGCGATGGCCGTCTGTCGTAAGCTGGACGCGGTTTGCAAGACGCTCCTGCACGTCCTGCATGAAGGCCAGCGCATACTCGCCATCGCGACCACCAACCAACCAAGACACGATCAGCTTGCTGTCGGCGTCGAGCGCGGTCCAAGTCCATGTGTCGCCAGCGCGGTCAACGGCGTTCTTCATGGTCGCGACGTTCTTCTGCTTCGCGGCGGTAAAGCTCCAAATCTCGTCGCACTGGACGCGCTTGGCCGTCACGTTGCGGACTTCGCGGTCATGCAGCTCAGCGCAGAACGCGCCAGCGTCCACAAGCAGCTTGGAAACCGTGTTGATCGACACGTCGGCAACGCGGGAGATCGACCGCATAGAAGAACCCTCACAGAGCATGGTAAGGATTTGGACACGGGTTCTTAGAGGCAGCTTGTTCATGCCCCTAATATCTGAACTTTTATGCTTAGTGTCAAGCATGAAAGTTCACATCAATCGAAAAGGTCGGTTTGATCGCCTGCCTTCGGGAAGCGCTTTCCGAACAACTTCCTGAACTGTCCAACCGTGTCGGAAACCTTTATGAGCGTCAGAACCTCTTGGACCTGCCGCTTAAGCTTCTCGATCCCGTAGCCCTGCGTGAGGTGCTGGTGAAACCTGGCCTTCCGGTTTCCCTTGGCGTCAATCTTCGGATTAATCCGGTCTAGCTCCTCTAGGACGGCCCCGTTCTCCAAGGGGTGATATACGTAGCTTCGCGTGAACTTCGCAAAATGTTGCGGACGGTTTTGGATGACGGCACCGTTGGCGGTCATAGTTCGCTTGCGGCTGCCATAAAGACGGTTCAATTCGTCGTAGTACTCATCGGGAAACTGTTTTTCCCATTCGCGCTTTTCGCTCTCGATGTACTGCTGGACGAGGATCCTAAGTGCATTCGGCTGGCGGATCTCCTGAAAGCCGGTTGCCTCATCGATGAGGGCGGCGACACCCACTTTGGCAAAAGCATTTAGAAGGATTTGCGCCTGTGCTGCCAATCCTTCCTGAGAAGCCGTCAGCTTACCGTTGTCACGAGCGCGTATGATCGCCTTGCATACATTGACCAGAACATCCGCCTCGTAGCCGTGGCCCAGATCCTGTGTCAGGGGCTTGAAATTAATAGGGTTCTCGAGATCTTGGACCAGTTTTTGATCTAGTTCGGATCCTAGTCCTTTCCGGCGCATTGCCCGGAGAAAGACGTTGCCGCCGCCGGACTTCATGTCCAACGCCCGCGCCATGCCGCGCTTGTGGAACAGCCTCCGTCCATCTTTGAGCACGTAGCAATCGAGATCGAGAGATCCGACTTGCATTTTGCCTTGATGGGTAGCTCGTGGAAGCGAGGGATCCGATGAAACCGCCTTTGGTTTCCACCGCGCTTCTGCGCCGCGTTTTGCGATCTCGCGGCGTTCCTCGCTGCTCAGACTTTGAGCGCGAGATTTTCCGCCCTTGCTCTGTGGGGTATCGTCATTCATGGAGTCACCTCATGCTTGCTGCACAGGAAACTCATAGCTATGCTTGCTGATTATTGCAAGCATATCTATCTATTTTTCACAGCACAATGCTTGCTATCTTTTCCAACGGCTTTCCGCCGCCTTCTTCGCGATCTCGGCGCGCCGCTCCGGCGTCATATTCTCGGCGCGCTTCTTTCCGCCCTTTGCGCCTAGCGCCTTCGCAGCAGGATCTTTGCCGTCGTCGATCACGTCGTCGGTTTCTTCGCCTGTCGCAATGCGCATGACCCGGACGGCGTTTCCGATCACGTCGGCAGGGCGCTTCTGGCCTTTAGGTCCGGTAGGCATCGAGCGGCGTTCCTTCTGGCCAGACTTCTTTCTCAAGCAGCAACCGGCGTTGCTGGATTTCAATCCACTTATCGCCCCCCTCTTTCCGCGCTCGCTTCTCCTGCTTCATGAGCATATGACATGCTCCGATTTTGCGGAGACGGGATTTTGTTTCTGGGGAATGCGGACGTCCCCTGTACTTGGTATCGGTGGATGAAGAGTAGATAGTTTCGATTGTGTAGTTGCTGAACGCGGTCTCAAACCTCCGCCGGGTCATTCGAGCCTCCCATGCTTTCCGCTAAGCATATAGAAGTTCAGACCGGATCGCGACAAGCGAGCGCTCAAATTTCAAACTGAGACACTACCCAGATAGTTGCAAGATTTCCTCCGTCGATCGGTTCGGCTATGCTGGCGAACCGGATATGAAACAGGCATCGGGTTCGGCGCCAGTCGGCCGGCGGGCCACAATGCGCATGGTCCCTAGCTCGATTTCGAGCGACTCATTCGAATCCAGCGAGACATGGAAACTATCCCGACCGGGATCGACACATGCGGCGGCAGGCCGCCCTTCAAGCCGCAAGTGGGCTATCTCGCGTAGCGACGCACGGTCGAGAAGCGAAACGGCCTGATCCTTGAAATGGGTGACGAGCAAGCGGTCGGATCCGACGCAGTAGATACGCGTCGGATCGGCAAGCACCGGCGCCGTGGAGTCAACGACGAAATCTCTCACGTCGATTCTTGCGATCGTATTAGACCCCCTATTGGCCACGAACAGCACGGTTTCGTCGCTGCCAAGACAATTCCCTTCCGGTTGCACGCCGGGCAGGAGCGCCCGCGGCGCTATGGTCGGATCGCGAGGCGCTATCCTTGTCACCGTGTGGGTTAGAAGGTTGGTCACGTAGGCGGTCCCGCCATCGCGGGTGACCGAGAGGAGGTGGCTCTTGAGGCCGCCAGTCGCCGCCCCCCTGCTCGGCAATCTGTCCTCGCAGGGATTGTCGAAGACCAGCAACACGTCGGCGGCTTCGCTCAGTGCGTAGAGCCGTCCCGCCTCGTCCACGGCAAGACCGTGAATCCGTGTATAGGGTCGGCAATCCAGCGTGTTGACGAGCCGGCGCCGTGCAATGTCGATGACGAACACCTCGTGGCCGCCGACACCCGCGTCGGTGCCTTTCTGCACGCCATAGTGGCCTACGAAGGCAAACCGCCCTTCACGGTCGGCGACCATCTCGTGCGGATAGCTCGCCAGATGGATCCTCTCCGCCGCGCCGGTCCGCTCCAGATCGTGGAACGCAATGCAATGTCCGGATTTTTCGACCAAGACGAGAGTGCGGCCATTCCTCACCTGCCCACCTCCCTAGAAAGGCCGCCGTGTCTCGATCGCGCGCTGTGCCAAAATCACCGCGATCTGGAACGCCTGGACGATTGCATCGGCATTGGCCAGGTTCTTTCCCACTATATCGAAGGCACTGCCTTGGGCGGGCGTGACGATAGGGATGGGAAAACCGCCATGAATCGTGACGCCGCGATCGAATCCGATCGCCTTCAAAGCGATCTGGCCCTGATCGTGATACATGGTCACGACCGCATCGTAGGCTCCGTTCCAAGCTTTGGGAAAGATCGAATCGGCAGGAAATGGCCCTTCCACCGCTACGCCGGCCTCTCGCATGCGCGCAATTGCCGGAGCAATGATCTCGATCTCCTCACGGCCCAGCGCGCCGGCGTCCCCGGCGTGCGGATTGAGCCCACAGACAGCAAGACGCGACGGCTGGCGACCGAAGAGCCGCAGCGTTCTATCGGCCAGGCCTATCGCGTCCGCAACCGCTTCAATCGTGATGCGGTCCGCCACCTCACGTAGTCCTATGTGGGAGGTAACTCGTGTCGTGCACAGATGGCCAAGAATACTAACCTCGCCGAAGTAGGTGTCATGCCCCAGCGTCTCGGCAAAAAAATGGGCCTCATCCAAGTACCGGACGCTGGCCGCCTTCAATGATGCCTTGTTGAGCGGCGCATATAACAGTGCATCCGCATGTCCGCTGCGGACCAGAGCCACCGCCTCGGTCAGGTGCGCGAGCGTCGCCTTGCCGCTTCGTTCGGACACTTGAGCCCGCGCAATCGGGCCATTCCCACCGACCGGACGATGCAGCAGGATGATTCGTGCATCATCCTCGAATGCAGCCTCTATTTCCTCTGTGCTTTCGATCTCAACAAAGTCCAGATCGATGCCAGCTATTACGGCTCCATTCTCGAACTCGGCCTTGTCGGCCAGGACCACGATCCGCGCGTTCCGCGTTTCAGCAGGGCGAGCCAGCAATTTGGCCACAAGTTCCGATCCGATGCCGGCCGGGTCACCCAATGTCACGAGAATTCGCGGCAAGAGCTGCAGCTTTTCCATCGGAATGAACCGCCCCGGGTTTGCCGGAGGCCGTTTCGTTTGGGTCACGCTGCCATGGCTGGTTCTTCCAGCATGGCGTAGTAGCGCTCCTCGGCTTCAGCCGGCGGGACGTTGCCGATGGGCTCCAGCAGCCGGCGATTGTTGAACCAGTCGACCCACGTCAGCGTGGCAAACTCGACGGCCTCGAAGCTTCGCCACGGTCCGCGTCGATGGATGACCTCGGCCTTGTATAGCCCGTTGATCGTCTCTGCGAGAGCGTTGTCGTAGGAATCTCCAACGCTGCCCACGGAGGGCTCGATGCCGGCTTCGGCCAGGCGCTCGGTGTAGCGGATGCTGACATATTGAGAGCCCCTATCGGAATGGTGCACCAGACCGCCGCGATGGATGGGCCGCCGTTCGTGCAGAGCCTGTTCGAGAGCATCGAGGACGAAGCCCGCATGGGCGGTCCTGCTCACCCGCCAGCCGACGATCCGGCGGGCATAGGCATCGATGACGAAGGCCACGTAGACGAAACCCGACCAGGTGCTGACATAGGTGAAGTCCGACAGCCAGAGGCGGTTCGGCGCCGGAGCATGGAAGACCCGGTTCACATGGTCGCGCGGACATGGCGCCGCCTTGTCCTGCACCGTAGTCCGGATGGCCTTGCCGCGGATGACGCCGTGAAGGCCCAGGCCGGCCATCAGACGTTCGACGGTGCAGCGCGCGACGGTAAAACCTTCGCGCAGCATCTGCCGCCAGACCTTGCGCGCGCCATAGACCTCAAAGTTCTCGGCGAAGACGCGCTCGATCTCCGGCCTTAAGGCCATGTCCCGCTTCGCCCGCGCCGAGAGCTTCTCGGGATCGACCCGCTTGGCGACATGGTTGCGGTAGGTCGACGGGGCGATCGGCAGCACCTTGCAGATCGGCTCGACCCCGTGAACCTCGCGGTGATCGTCAATGAACGCAATCATCGTTTGAAAGGGCGGTCGAGCTCCGCCTGGGCAAAATAAGCGCTCGCCTTGCGCAGGATCTCGTTGGCCTGTCGAAGCTCACGGTTCTCCCGCTCCAGAGCCTTCAGCTTCGCTGCCATGTCCGTCGGCACACCGGCCCGCTTGCCGGCATCAACCTCGAACTTCTTCACCCACTCATTCAGAGTTTGCGCCGTGCAGCCGATCTTGGCCGCCACCGATGATACCGCCGCCCAGCGCGACGGATGCTCGGGCTCGTGATCAAGAACCAGCCGCACGGCTCGCTGGCGCACTTCGGGGGAAAACTTGTTCGTCGTCTTGCTCATGATGGCTCCACCTTCTCAGGAGTTGGAGCCTCCGGCAAACCCGGGGCGGTTCAACGTGCGGCGCGGCAATCAACGTGAGTCTGCGCAACAGCAACGCCTCGATCCTTCACCAACCTCACCGCCTCAAGTTTGAACTCGCGGCTGAACTTCCTTCTCTGCATTCCCACTCTCCAGTTCCGTCAAACACCTTATCTCGGTGTCCACGAAACCGGCAGCAGGCCACCGGCCTCGCTGTCGCGCTGGCTGGTCCGCAGCTATCGCTTCAAAAAAAGCTGCTGGCCTCAGAACAAGATCGGCCCGACATCAAGAAGGCGCCAAGAATGGACGACCGGCGGCAGCCGAGGATGCGGCTTGAGCCACACAGGCTGGTCTTCATCGATGAGACTGGCATGACCACGAAGATGACACGCCTGTAAGGCCGCTGCCTCAAGGGCGAGCGGCTGCGTTCCAAGGCGCCGTCGGGCACTGGAAAACCCAGACCTTCATCGCCGGTCTCAGATGCTTCGGGCTCACCACACCTTTCGTAGTGGACCGGCCGATGAACCGGCACATCTTCGAGACTTATGTAGAGACCCAGCTTGCCCCGACGCTGTCTGCGGGCGATGTTGTCATCCTCGACAACCTCGCCGCTCACACCAAGGGCCGAAGCCTACTTCAAGGCCGCAGGGTATGCACAAAATTGAAAGTCCGAGGCGATAGGGCTCTGACGAAAGCTTCGGAACGCAAGGTTGCCGGGTGTTGTTCGTCTTTGATATCGCTCTTTGGCTTGTTGGTGGGAGACAAACCCAAGGCAGCCGTACCGTTCAACGTTATAGCTATGCTGCCTGCGGCGAATATCCCGCAACCGCATCACCGTATAAGTGATAGTGTTACTCGCGACGTCACCCTTCGAAACGATCATGGGTAACGCCGAGATATTATATCTGGCACATGGTCGTCGACCGGGACGGCGAAGCCGGGGCTCGGGGTGGGGGCCGCCTAGCCGTCGATGGCGTCGTGACGGTAGGCGGCCATTTTCCTCGCGGATAACAGAGCCGTCACGACCCTTCCGCAATATCATATGAACGAGACCAAATTGCCATTTGACTCTCGTCCCCATACGAGCATTGGTGACAGCGACAGCTGCCGGCGAGTTTGATCGCAGAGCCAGGTTTCTCCCGCCCGCATTTGCGGGCTTCAGCCAGTACAGGCGCCGGATGGTCCGGCTGGCTGAAGCGATGGAGAACAGACATGGCAATTACCGAGCTTTCGTACGAGGAACCTGTCGCCGGGCAGGTTGCGCAGCCTGATCGCGCCCCAGCCCCGGCGGCAAAGAACACGCGCGGGAAGAAGCTTCGTGAGAAGGCGACGCCGCTGACCGTCGGTCCCGAGGTCGTCAAGTTCCCCGGGAATGCCAAAGCGAAGAAGCCGCTGCCGACAGGGCCGAAGTCAGCGGCGGTGTTGAAGCTGCTTCGGTCTGCGAAGGGCGCCACTGTCGATGCGATGATGCAGGTGACGGGCTGGCAGGCGCATTCGGTGCGCGGCTTCCTGTCGGGTGTGGTGAGGAAGAAGCTCGGCCTTGCGGTGACGAGCAGCCTCGGCAAGGACGGCATGCGCCGCTATCGGGTCATGGCTGAAGCCGATGCTGCGAAGACGGGGTGACCGTCATGCACGCGCGACCGGACCATGCCGCCGGAGTGGCGGCGCTCGGCAAATTGCCGAGAGAAGACCTCGTCCGCCATTGGGTTCGTATCTACCGCCATCAGCCGCCGACCGGCGCCCGCAAGGAACTGCTACTGCGGGCTGCTGCCTGGCATCTTCAGGCCAAACATCTCGGCGGCCATTCCGCCGAGATGCGCCGGCTGCTCAGGTCCGCCATGGACAGGGTCGAGGCAAAGGCGCTCGCCCATGGAAAGGAGCGTAGCCGGACCGGTTCAGAACACAAAGCTGGTTTGTCGGCTTCCATCGATGTTGTCGAAGGCCCTGTTGCGGAAGCTTCACGGTGCAGCGATTGCGATGATCGCACGTCACAGCCGGGCAGACCGGACGGGGCAATGGAGAAGAAGGCCGGCCACCGACGTCGTCAGCGTCGTTCCGTTCAGCCGGGTGCGCGGCTGCTGCGGGACTGGAACGGCAGGACCCATGTCGTCGATGTGATCGAGGGCGGATACGTCTTCGAGACAAAGGTCTATCCTTCGCTCAGCGCCATCGCCAGACAGATCACCGGCGCCCACTGGTCCGGCCCGAGGTTCTTCGGGCTATGAATGACAGAGCAGATATGGCTGGCAATATCCGCTCAACATCGGAGAAGAGAAGATGCTCCACTCCTGATCGGGGCTCCGGTCAATCCGGCAGAACGGGTGTGATACCGGAGCGTCCTGCACCGACAGTCTATCGTAGCACGCACGGACAGATGTCCCGTTCTCCATCCTCTGCACCTCGCCTGCGCTGTGCGGTCTACACCCGGAAGTCGAGCGAGGAGGGACTTGAACAAGACTTCAACTCCCTCGATGCACAGTTCGAGGCCTGTGCCGCCTTCATCGCCTCGCAGGCAGGATTGGGCTGGAAGCTGGTATCCGACCGCTATGACGATGGCGGCATCTCCGGCGGCACCATGGAGCGCCCTGCCCTCAGGCGCCTGCTGCAGGATGTTCGCGACAGGAAGATCGATGTCGTGGTCGTCTACAAGATCGATCGTCTGACCCGCTCGCTCATGGACTTTGCCAGGATCGTCGAGGTGTTCGATCAGGCCGGCGCCTCGTTCGTCTCCGTTACCCAGCAGTTCAACACCACCACCTCGATGGGCAGGCTGACGCTCAACGTTCTCCTCTCCTTCGCCCAGTTCGAGCGGGAGGTCACGGCCGAGCGCATCCGGGACAAGATCGCGGCATCGAAGAGGAAAGGCATGTGGATGGGCGGCGCCGTGCCGCTCGGCTACCGGGTCAGGGACCGGAGGCTCATCATTCATGAGAAGGAGGCCGGCTTCGTCCGGCACCTGTTCAGGCGCTATCTCGAACTCGGATCGGTCCCAAGGCTGGTCGCAGAGCTGAACAGGGCCGCCGTGCTTCATGGCAAGTCGTGTGAGCTGAAGGAAAGAGATGCGCAAGATGAGAACCCTGCCGACAAGCAGGCCGGCGCCCGCGGCACCCCGAAAGGTGTTCATGATGATGATCTGAGCCGTAACGGCCGGCATCGGTCTGCGGGCGGCACGATCGCAGCGGCAACAACGGACATAGACGGAGCTTCCAACGAGGAAGGCAGTGCCGCCGGAAGCAGCGACCGGCTGTGTCGTCCGATGCGGGCCGGCATGCTCTACAAGGTGCTTGCCAATCCGCTCTACATCGGCAAGCTCCGGCATCATGACAATGTCTATGATGGCGAGCACGAGGCGAACATCGATGAAGAGCTGTTCGGACGTGTTCAGCAGAAGCTGGCGGCCGGCGCGGCAACGCCACGGGGATCGCGTGTCCATGGTGACATTCATCTGTTGACCGGGATTCTGTTCGACGAGACAGGAGATCGTCTGGCGCCGACCCATGCAAGGGCGCATGGCCGGCGCTATCGCTACTATGTCTCCAGCCGCATCCGGACGTCGCAGGGGGATGTTGCAGGTAGCTGGCGCGTGCCGGCGACGCAGATCGAGCAGCTGGTGATCGACGCCGCCGTCGGCATACTGCGGGACAGGGCGAGGATCGCACGCTGGATCGGCGAGCATGTGTCAGCGCATCTCATCAAGCCGGGTCTCGATCGCGTCGAAGCTGTGATCGGGTGCCTGTCGTCGGCGCAGCCGGCGGAGGGACGTCGCACGGCCCTGCACCGCATCTTCAGCTCCATCACCCTGTCCGCAACCTCCATCCGCTTCGAGGTCGTACCAGGGGCGATCGTCGGTACCCTGCTGGAACGAGACGAGGAGCCAGCCGGTATGCACGAGACGCCCGACGTCACGCTGGACGATGACAGCGCCGATCCCGATGATGCCCTCCCGGCAACCGAGATCATCGACGTGCCTGTGATCCTGAAGCGTCGCGGCAGCGAGATGCGGCTGGTGATCGATTCTCCGCTCGCGCGGCCGCGGCAGGCTGATCCCGCGCTGGTCGATCTCGTCGCTCGCGCGCATGTCTATCTCGACCGGCTCACATCGTCTTCCGACATCGGCAGCACGGAGATCGCAAGAGAGTTCGGTGTCGACCGTGCCGACGTCGGCCGCATCCTGCCGCTCGCCTTCCTCAGCCCGGCGATGCTCGCAGCGATCCTCACCGGACGCCAGTCGCCATCGCTCACCGCCCGGCAGCTCGCCCGCATCGACCTGCCGTTGCTCTGGTCCGGGCAGGAGGCCGCACTCCGGCAATAGCCTCGGCTGGACCGAAGCGGCGAGAGCGATCGGGAAGTCTTGTTCCCACCCGGCTGCTGCAGCCAGCTGCTATCAGCAGTCCGGCCGGTAACGTCACCGGAACCACCGCTACGATCACTGGCGATGGCGCTCCGATCTCCGCCGGCATCGCCACGATCGTCGCCACCGTCACCGCGATCTCCATGCATCGCGTCGCCAGACTTGTGGGCACGGCAAACGCCCGACAGAGACGCGGTCCCCCAATGCCCGCCAATTCCATCTCAATGAGCGTCTCACTTCGGTGGAACTGCACGCTGGACTCGGCTAAGCCTCGGAAAAGTCGACGCTATTCCAGACAGCACTTGTGGGCACATGTTCGGGAGATTCCGCTGGTGGAGCTGAGGGGGATCGAACCCCTGACCTCGTCATTGCGAACGACGCGCTCTCCCAGCTGAGCTACAGCCCCTTCAGCGGATGGCGCGCATTTATGGGTTCTTGCCTGCGCCTGTCAAGAACGCCTGCTCCCAATATCGCGCAAACGGGAATGCCGGCGACGCCTGCATCCACACCGGATGCCTAGTTCTTCCGCACGAGCTGCTTTCCGACGAAATATCCGACAAGCCGCCATCGCCCGTAGCACGCTCCGGACTCCCCTGCCCGCGACGGAAATCCGTCTGTACGGGATCGTTCGATCTGCTAGAACGTCGCGGCAGGGAGGACTGCCGACATGAATCCACACGAGACCCGCATCCTTGGCAAATCCGGCGTTCCGCTCTCGCAACTCGGATTTGGCGGCGCCGGCATCGGCGAACTTTTCGTCAAGGTCGACGAGGCTACCGCCGCTGAGACCCTGAATGCCGCCTGGGATGAAGGCATACGCTATTTCGACACCGCTCCCTGGTACGGGCGCGGCCTCAGCGAAATCCGCACCGGCCGCGTCCTGGACAACAAGCCGCGCGGTGATTTCGTGCTGTCGACCAAGGTCGGCCGCTGGTTTTTCCCGCCGGCCGATCCGGAAGGCTTCGACACCGGTTTCTGGAAAGGCGGGCTGCGCTTCGACCATGTCCACGACTACAGCTATGACGGCATCATGCGCGCCTACGAGCAGTCGCATATGCGGCTCGGCATGAACCGCATCGACCTTCTCGTCATCCATGATCTCGACATACGGCACCACCTGCTGGACAAGAAGGTGAGCGCCTATCTCGACCAGCTTTTCACCTCGGGCTGGCGCGCGCTCGATCAGTTGCGCTCGCACGGTCTGGTGCGGGGCATCGGCGCCGGCATCAACGAACTGGGGATGATCCCGCGTTTCCTCGATCTGTTCGATCTCGATTTCTTCCTGCTGGCGCTGCAATACACTTTGCTCGATCACGACACGCTGAAGGAGGAGCTGCCCTATTGCCGGCGGCGCAATGTGGGCATCGTCATCGGCGGCGTCTTCTCCTCCGGCATTGCCGCGACGGGCGCCGTTCCCGGTGCAAAATACAATTACGACGATGCGACGCCGGAAGTGATGGAACGGGTGCGGCGCATCGAGGCGGTATGCAAGGCGCATGGCGTTCCGCTGGCAGCGGCCGCTCTCCAGTTCCCGCTCGGCCATCCTTCGGTCGCCTCGGTCATTCCCGGCGCCATCCACCCGGATCATGTCAGGCAGAACGTCGCCAATTTCCGGCACGCTATTCCGTCATCGCTCTGGTCCGATTTGAAGAACGAGGGCCTGATCGCGAAGGACGCGCCGACACCGCAGTAAACGACGCGCTGGACCGATTCGGCAAGACGCCGTTGGCATATGTATGATGCCGGCACTTGCCGCTGTCCGGGGCAATGGCTACATGTCGGCCTGTTGACGGAGAACAGAATGCTCGCGCTGATCCAGACGCTCGTGTTTGCGCTCGACATCTACTGGTGGCTTTTGATCGCCTCGGCCATCTTCTCGTGGCTCTATGCGTTCAACGTCGTGAATTCGCGCAACCAGTTCGTCGGCATGATCGGCGACTTCCTGTTCCGGATTACGGAGCCGGTGCTGCGGCCGGTCCGCAAAATTCTGCCGGATCTTGGCGGCATAGACATTTCGCCCATCATCGTACTGCTCATCATCTTCTTCCTGCGCCAGTTCCTCATCACCTCGGTCGCTCCGCTGGTGGTGTGACAATGCAGCCCTTCCGCGCCGATGCGGGCGGCGTGCTGGTGCAGGTGCGGCTGACGCCGCGCGCCAGCGACGAAAACGTCACCGGCGTGGAAACGGCGTCCGACGGCCGTCCCCATATTGCCATGCGTGTGCGGGCGGTTCCCGACAAGGGGGCCGCGAACGATGCCGCCGGGAGACTTCTCGCGGACTGGCTCGGCGTCCCGAAGGCCAGCGTTTCCATCGCTGCGGGCAATACCTCCCGGCTGAAGACGCTGCGCGTGGCCGGTGACACGCAACGGCTGATCGCGGCGCTGGAGGCGAAACTGTCGGCGCCGGTTCACCTGAGGCCGAAAAGGCGCTAGCGTCGGCCTCCACCGGAGGCGTGACCATGAAGCGAACCCTTGTTGCAGCCGTTTTCTTCGGCCTCGCCGCCGCTGCCGCGCGGGCCGAAACCATCGAGAGCGTCTATACGGATCTCGACATCGGCCGCGACTGCGTCATGATCTCGACCGCCGAGGAGGGCGTGGATGCCGCCGACTATGTCTGCTCCGGCTATTTCGGCTTTCCGGTCCTCCTGTTCTACGGAGACTTGCGCGAATCCGTCTTCTACGGCTTCCCGCCGGAAGGCACGCCTGCCTGGGAGAGTTTCGACGCGTTCAATTCGACCGGACCGAAGATCGAATGGCGGATCGCGGTGAACGGAGAGCAGAAGCTTCCCTTCGCCACCATCCATCGCTGGTTCGTCAACGACGTGCCGGAAGACCCGGAGAAGAAGACCGAGGTGCTGGTCGTCGAGAAGGTGGGACAACCTGGCGACCGGCAGGGCTGCGCCGTCGGCTATGTCGTCGCCACGGGAAATCCCAAGGCCAACGAGACGGCCCGCCGCATTGCCGACGAGCAGGTGCGGGACTTTTCATGCGGCGCGGACGAGCCCGTGCTTGTCGGAGGCGTCGTGCAGGTGCCGTCCTTCACGCGGCCGTGAGGCGAACGCGCTACTTCGCGGCCTTCGCCCGGTCGATCGCCTCGGTGATCATCCTGCGCGCATAGGCGGCGTCATGCCAGCCGCCGATCTTCACCCACTTGCCGGGCTCCAGATCCTTGTAGTGCTCGAAGAAATGCTCGATCTGCTGCAGCGTGATTTCCGGCAGATCGCTGTAATTATGGACGTTGGCGTAGCGCAGCGTCAGCTTCGGCGTCGGCACCGCGATCACCTTCTCGTCCGTGCCGGCATTGTCCTCCATGATCAGCACGCCGATCGGCCGCACATTGATGATGCAGCCTGGCACCAGGGCGCGCGTGTTGGCCACCAGCACGTCGATCGGATCGCCGTCGCCTGACAGTGTGTGCGGCACGAAGCCGTAATTCCCCGGATAACGCATGGCCGTGTAGAGGAAACGGTCGACGACCAGCGTACCCGCCTCCTTGTCCATCTCGTACTTGATCGGCTCGCCTCCGACCGGCACCTCGATGATCACGTTGACGTCTTCGGGCGGATTCTTGCCGATCTGGATGGCGTCGATACGCATGGGTCACTCCTCAGTTGATGTCACGCATAGCGGCGACACGCGCTTTTCGCAATTGCGAAGGTGCACCGGCCTTCCGGAAACCGTCGCGAAGCTTGCCGGTGCGCGACAGGCCGGCAGGAGGCTTCGATATTGGAAGCTGCCATCTTGCCGCCATCGGCGGATTGCAGTCTTCTTGCGGCCAAAGCCGGGGTGGGCGATGCAGGCTTCGGAAGCAGCGATGCGGATGTGGCGTTTGTGCGCGGCAGCTTTCGCGCTGCTGGTCTTCGCCTCGACATTCGTCCTTGCCGGGGAAGGCAGGGCGTTGCGCGGCGTCGCGCTGGTCATCGGCCAGTCGGCCTACCGGCAGCTTCAGCCGCTGCCCAATCCCGCCAACGATGCGCGGGAGATCGGCAATCTCCTCTCCGGTCTCGGCTTCGACGTCGACACGCTGGCGGACGGCGACATGAGACGCCTCGATCGTGCGCTCTCGCGCTTCGAGGAGGATGCGGCGGAGGCCGATGTCGCGCTGATCTATTATTCAGGGCATGGCATTGAGGCCGGCGGCGAGAATTTTCTGGTCCCGGTCGACGCCGCCCCGCCCGATGCAAATGGCGCGGCGAAGGATCTTGTCGCGATAGGTCCGATACTGGAGCGGCTGCGCAAGGCCGTGCCCATCGTGATCGTGCTGCTGGACGCCTGCCGCACCAATCCGTTTCCGCCGGGTACGGTCGTTTCCGCCGCGGATGGCCGGGCGGCGCCCGCCAGCGCCATCGGCCTCGGCGTGCCGCGCGGCGCCGTGCCGCTCGGCGACGCCCGGCAGGAAACGCTGGGCACGGTCATCGGCTTCGCCGCAGAACCCGGCAAGGCCGCGCTGGACGGCGATCCGGGCGGCAACAGCCCCTATGCGGCGGCGCTGCTCAAGCACCTTGCGGCCGGCGGCTACGCCTTCGGCGACGTCATGACCATGGTGTCGGAGGAGGTCTATCTGAAGACTTCGGCGCGGCAATTGCCATGGGTCAGCGCCGGCCTCAGACGGCTGCTCTATTTCGGCCTCGAGCCGCCGAAAGCCTCGGCCGACGACGAGGCGATCGGCGAGAGCCGCCGCAAGCTGCTGCTCACCATCGCCACTACGCCGCCGCAGACCCGGCAGATGGTGGAGCAGGTGGCGGCGTCGAACGCCGTTCCGCTCGACGCGCTCTACGGCATGCTGGACGCGCTCGGCGTCGATGCCGGCAGCGGCGACGTGGCGCAGCGCCTGACGCAGGGTGCGGAACGCCTCAAGGCGATGCTTGCCGAACGCGACGTGCAGACGCGGCAGGACCCTGAGATCGTCCGCCTGTCGCAGCTTGCTGACAAGGCGGAGGCGGAAGGCGTGATCGCGCTCGCCCTGCGGTTCCGGGAGCGCGCCAGCGGTCGCGCCGACGAGATCGACGCGGCGCTGGATGAGGCGGAGCGCAACATCGCCGGCCGGCGGCTGGAGTTGGCTGCGACCTATAGGGCGAGCGCCGATACCGCCAATCTGAATTTCGATTTCGCCACCGCGGCGAAGCGCTATGCCGATGCCTTCGCGCAGGCCGAGCGCTGGGACGTGCCGCTTTCCTATGTGTTGAAGGTGTCGGAGGCAGACGCCCTGGCCGATCTCGGCGACTATCGCGGCAACAACGATGCCCTGAAACGCAGCCTCGAAGCCTACGGCCGTGCGCTGGAGATCGGCCGGCAGCAACCGAACGCCGGCGCGACGCTGCGTTGAAGGGCAATATGGCGATCGTGCTGACCAAGCTCGGCACGCGTCTTCCCGACAGCGCGGCGTGGCTCGATCAGGCAGCCGCCATCTATGGCGAGATATCGAAGACGCTGCCGCGCAAGCGCTATCCGCAGGATTGGGCCTATGTGCAGCTCAATCTCGGTGGACTCTATCAGAAGCTTGCGGACCAGACGGGCGACCCTGCCTACATCGACCGCGCCCTCAAGGCCTATACGGGCGCGGCGGAAGTGATGACGCGCAAGGCCGCGCCCGAGATCTGGGCCGGCTTGCAGATGAACATCGGCAACGCCTACACGTCGCGCGGCAACGGCGCGGGCGGCGTCAAGGATCTGCGCCGCGCCGAGAAGGCAATGGAGGCCGCGCTTTCGGTCTGGACGCGCGAGAACGACCCGGTCAACTGGGCGCTCGCCACGGCCAATCTCGGCAGCGTGCTCAGCAATATCGGCGGCAAGGAAAAGGACGCCGCCATGCTGCGGCGCGCGATCGCGGCATACGAAGCGTCGATGCGGGTCGCCACCCGCGACCGCCAGCCCATCGACTGGGCGGCCGGCATGAACAATCTCGGCGCGACCTATCTCGACCTTGCCGAACTTGAAGGAGACGTCGCGCTCTACGAACGGTCTCTGGCCTCCTATCGCGCGGCCCGGACGGTGTTCACACGCGACGTGGACGCGAGCGGCTACGCGATCGCCTGTTACAGCGAGGGCCGGACGCTGCTTTTCCTCGGCCGGCGGACGGGCAGCGTCGAGCGCTTCCGCGAGGCGGAAGCGGTGCTCGGCGAGGCTCTGGACGTGCTGGCCATGGGCTCCAACCGCGTCGGCTGGGCGCGCGCCCGCTCCGTGCTCGGGGAAGTGCAGGTCGAGATAGGCCGCCGCACCGGCGACCGCGCGGTGCTGAGACAGGCCCGCACCGCCTTCGACGATGCGCGCACTGCATTCCGCGAAGCCGGCATGGGCGAAACCGGCCAGGGTTTCTGGGAAAAGCAGATCGCGGCGATCGACGCGGAACTCGCGAAATAGCGCGTTGGCCGAGAGGCCTCAGCGCCGGCTGAGCAGCGCGTCGTTGAGGTTCGCCATATCCTTCTCGTCCGGCGCGGTCTCCAGCCCGAGCACGGGCAACGCCTGCCGCAGATGATCGTGATGGGTGCGCACGCCGAATTCGAGGTCGGAGAGGTAGAACCCCTGGAAAGCGTCGGACAGCATGGATTCGTTCGACCAGACGGAAAGCTGCACGTCCTCCGCCATGGTGTCGCGGTCGATGCGGAAGGCGAGATAGCGCGCCGCCGCCTCTTCGCGGGTCTCGTCGCGATAGCGGTAGATCGCACCGCGCAGCAGCGTCTCGCCCGTCGACAGCGGGAATTCCTGATAGAATTGCGCGGTCTCCGGCGTCAGGGCGACTACCGTGTTGGGAAACAGGCCGTAATACACCCATGCCCTGCGCAGATGCTCCGGCAGGCGTTCGGGCTGCGGCGCGACCTTGAGGTAGTTCCGCACGCTCCAGCGGCGACCGGCATGCGGATTATAGGTGGCGAAGGAACGCGACACGCCGTTGACGAAGGGCTCGTCGAAATAGGTCGAGCCGTAGAGGTCCTGCAGCGCCGGATGCGCCATGGCGACGTGATAGCCCTCATTGTCCACGTCGCGCACCGATTTCCAGTTGACCGGCGTCGTCTGCGTCCAGATGCCGTAGGACGGCACCATGTCCGGCACGTCGTAATGGCTGATCTCCTCCGTCACCGGCGCCATAAGTTCGGCGACAGAAGGCTGGCCGCTCTCGCGAAAGCGGATGAAGATGAAGCCCATCCAGATTTCGAGTTCCAGCGGCATCAGCCCGAACTCCGTCTTGTCGAGATCCGGGAAGGAACGCGGCCTCGCGGCGCCGCGCAGCGTCCCGTCCAGATTGTAGACCCAGCCGTGGAACGGGCAGACCAGCGCGTTCTTGCAGGTGCCCTGGCTTTCGGCGACGACGCGGCTGCCGCGATGGCGGCAGAGATTGTGGAAGGCGCGCACTTCCCCGTCCTTGCCGCGCACCACCAGCGCGCGTTCGCCGACGACGTCCATGGCGAGATAATCGCCCGGATTGGGAAGGTCGGAGATGTGGCCGACGATCTGCCAATGCTTGCGGAAGACGTGCTCCTTCTCCAGTTCGAGAAGGGCGGGGCTGTGATAGCTCCAGCCGGGCAATCCGCTGCGATCCCAATCGTTCGGGACCGCCACATTGTGCACATGGCGGTTCATAACGTGCTCGTGAATTGTTGAATGTTCATTCAATACAAACACATTTATCGTTCTTTTGCAACAGCTTATGGATTCAGAAACTGTTCCACACGGCGCTCTGCATAGAGCGCAGGGCGCGTCTCCACCCAGCTCCAGTCCGAATTTCGCCTGTTGTTCCCGCGTCTTACGCCGGACCGGGCCATGGCCATAAACCTCGGGCAATCGGAAAACGCGATGCTTTGATGGACTGTCTGGCACCGCCCCCAATGCCATACGTCAAATATCCGTCACTTTCTTGCCTGGAATATCAATACTGATGCTTGAAGCATCATGATAAAGGTTCTAAGGATAAGAAATGATCCTTGAAACCGGCATCGCCTTATGATTACGTCCGGACAGCTGCGCGCGGCGCGGGCGCTGCTCGGCGTCGATCAGAGACAACTGGCCGAACTGGCCGACGTGTCGCTGCCGACCATCCAGCGGATGGAGGCCAGCGGCGGCGTCGTGCGCGGCACGGTGGACACGCTGACGAAGGTCGCGGAGGCGTTGCGACGGGCAGGCATCGACCTGATCGGCGAAGACCAGCGAAGCGAGGGCGGCGGCCGGGGCGTGCGTCTGCGCGAGAGCGGGCGCCGGTCCGATCCGGACGTGTGACAACATTTTTAAGCGTCGCGACGGCGACCGCCGACTTCATGCCGACGATCCCGTCGCCTCGTGGATGAGGCAGAGCATGACCGCACAGGTCGATAGAGCGGAAACAGCAAGCATGGAAACCGGGAAGGCGTCGCATCACCCCGCGCCGACATTCGCTGAGCTGTTCACGCCCAAGCTGGTGACCGTGCTCAGGGAAGGCTACAACTTCTCGAAATTCCGTGCCGACGCCATTGCCGGCCTGACCGTCGCCATCGTCGCCCTGCCTTTGTCGATGGCGATCGCGATCGCCTCGGGAGTCTCGCCGGATCGCGGCCTGTTCACCGCGATCGTCGGCGGTTTCCTCGTCTCGGCGCTCGGCGGCAGCCGCTTCCAGATCGGCGGCCCGGCGGGCGCCTTCATCGTTCTGGTCGCCGCGACCGTCTCCCGGCACGGCGTCGACGGGCTCGTCCTGGCGACGATGATGGCCGGCGTTTTCCTCGCCGCTATCGGCTTCCTCAGGCTCGGCACCTACATCAAGTTCATCCCCTACCCGGTGACTGTCGGCTTCACCGCCGGCATCGCCGTCATCATCTTCGCCAGTCAGCTCAGCGAGCTCTTCGGCCTGACCCTGCCCGGCAAGGAGCCGGGCGAGCTCCTGCCGAAGCTGGTTGCGCTCGCCGAAGCCGCGCATACGGTCAATCCGTCGGCGTTCGGCCTCGCTTTGCTCACCATCGGCATCATCGTCGGCATCCAGCGCCTGAAACCGTCGCTGCCCAGCCTGCTCATAGCCGTCGTCTCGGCATCCGTCGTCGCGGCGTTGTTCTCGCTTCCGGTCGAAACCATCGGCACGCGCTTCGGCGGCATACCGCGTTCGCTGCCGGTGCCCGCGCTGCCGGTGTTCTCTCTGGAAAAAGTACAGGCGGTGCTCCCCGACGCGATCGCCTTCGCCTTGCTGGGGGCCATCGAGTCGCTCCTCTCGGCCGTCGTCGCGGACGGCATGAGCGGGCGTCGGCACCGGTCGAACTGCGAGCTCGTCGCGCAGGGCGTCGCCAATATCGGCTCCGCGCTGTTCGGCGGCATCTGCGTCACCGGCACGATCGCCCGCACCGCCACCAACGTGCGCGCCGGGGCGGTGGGTCCGGTGTCGGGCATGCTGCATTCCGCCTTCCTGCTCGGCTTCATGCTGCTCGCCGCCCCGCTCGCCAGCTACATCCCGCTCGCCGCGCTTGCCGGCGTGCTGGCCGTCGTCGCCTGGAACATGGCCGAGAAGCATGCCTTCGCCACATTGCTGCGCTCGTCGGCCGGCGACGCGATCGTGCTCATCGTCACCTTCGGCCTCGTCGTCTTCCGTGATCTCACCGAGGGCATCGTGGTCGGCTTCGCGCTTGGCGCCCTGCTCTTCATCGACCGCATGGCGAAGAGCATCGCCATCGAGGCCGACGTGCCCACGGTCGAGGAGGATGTCGCCGACGATTCGGGGCGCGCGCGCGGCGAATACGAGCCGGTCGTGGCCAGCGACCCGGACACGATCGTCTATCGCATCTCCGGCGCCTTCTTCTTCGGGGCGGCGTCCACCGTCGGAGCCGTCCTCGATCGCATCGCCGACCGCCACCGCAATTTCATCCTGGATTGCAGTTCCGTGCCGCACCTCGACTCCACGGCCGCCAACGTGCTGGAAGCTGCGGCGAAAAAGGCGAAACGGGAAGGCGTGCGCTTCTTCATCACCGGGGCCTCGCCGCATGTTCGCAAGACCCTGCTCGTCCACGGCGTGCGCCCGCCGCTCGTCGCCTACTCGCCTTCCGTGGATGCGGCGCGCGCCGAACTGCGCTCGGCCGGCTGAGCACGGCGTAAACAGCCGCCGCCGGATCGGTCTTGTTTGATCCGGCCTGACAGGGTTTCCGTCCGGAGGGCTTCAGCCCGGTCTGCCCTCCCCTGACCTGCGAGACTCCGATTCCCTGTCGGCAACGGTTGATGGAACCTTCCCGACCGATAACCGTTGATGCGACCAGGATACGAAACATCCGGGCGGCGTCTGCCGAAGCGGTCCCGCCCCGTGCGGACAAGTATCTGAAAAAGTTCATTTTATCCGGCAGGTTTGCCATTCGTTTGCGTACGCCATGTGGCATGTATGACGATTTTATGCCCGTTTCTGTTGTTTCACGTTTGTTACAAGATCGTAAACGGGCAACATGGAGCCGATACAAACGCGGAGTAGTTTCGTTTCATAAGGGAACGAAAAAAAGAGAATGCAAATGTTTGGCAAAACGAAATACGGCAAGGTCTCACGGCGGGTCGAGGAAGCAGCCATGCAGAATCCGTTTTTTCCCCAGATCGCGCTGCGTCGCCGCTCGAATGAGCATCCGATGATCATGTTCGCCGCGCTTGCCGGCATCGGCCTCGGCTCGATGGCGCTGATCCCGACTGCTGGTCCGGCGCTCGTCAGCGCCGAGCGTGCCCCCGTCAAGATCGCGGAGACCCTGAAGAATACCGGCAAGGGTCCGCGCCTGCAGCCGCTCACCGACACCGACGTGGCATGCTACGGACAGGTCTGGGGTTCCGAGAGCGAGGAATGCCTGCTCAATATCGCGCGCGATTCCGGACGTGACGGCCGCTCCATACGCATGATCGCGAGCGCCGAGCCGGATACGCAGCGCCCCAATCTTTTCTGAGACCCCGTTTCGAAACCTCCCCTGCGCTCACTCCGGCGCATCCTCGCCCCTCGGCGTTCCTGCCGCCGAGGGGCGTTTTTTATCACCCGGTTGTCAGCGCGACCTGGTCGCCTATGGCGCCGAGGACTCCGCGCACGTCGAGCGTGCTGAACGGCTTCTCCAGAATCTGCGGACGCAGATGCACCGGCAAGGTGTCGACTTCCGCGCGTGCTCCGATCATGTCGCCGGTCACCAGCACGAAACGCCGAGCGAGGTGTGGACGGCGGGCGAGAATCTGCCGGTAGATCTCCATACCGCCGACACCCGGCATGCGCAGGTCGCTGAACAGGATGTCGGGTTCCTGTTCCGCGACGAGATCGTCGAGGGATGTGTAGCTGGCGTCGACGCGGGCTTTCACCCCCATGAGTTCCAGTATGTCCGCGAGCGATCCGGCGACGTCGGCCTCATCGTCGACGATGACGGCAAAGCGAAGGGCGCTGGCGGCGGTCGCCGCGGCGCTGACCCCCGCAGTAGTCCCGCTGGCAAGCGGCAGTTCCACGAGAAAACGCGCACCGCTCGGCGAAGCGGGTTCGAACCAGACGCGCCCCTTGTGGCGCTCGACGATGGATTTCGAGATGGAGAGGCCGATGCCCGTGCCCACGCCCGCCGGCTTCGTCGTGAAGTAGGACTCGAAGACACGGTGCCGGATTTCCTCCGGAATGCCGCCGCCATTGTCCTCGACCGAGAAGCGGGCATTGTCGCCGTCGACATAGGTGCGCACCTTGATGCGGCGCGGCGCCGGAACGCCGTTGAGCGCATGCTGGCTGTTGATGAGGAAATTGGCCGCCACCTGCGTCAGATGATCGGCGTCGCCCATCACCAGCAGCACGCCCGGCGCGAGGTCCGTGTCGATCTGTATGCCGCTGCTCCTGGCGCCATAGGCGGTGACCTCCAGCGCCGAGCGGATGACGGCGTTGAGATCGGTCTCGGCCTGTGCGGTCGGATGCAGGCGCACCATGCCGAGAAAGCTCTTGACGATGCGGCCGCAGCGCTCCGCGGCGGCTCGCACCTTCTCGGCGCGGGACTTGACGCTCGGGTCGCTGGCGAATTCATGCAGCAGCGTGGACTGCGCCACCACCACCGCCAGCGGATTGTTGAGTTCATGCGAAACGCCGGCAAGCAGCGAACCCATGGCCGCCATCTTCTCGTTCTGATGCAGCCTCTCGCGCTGGCGGTTGATCTCGTCCTCGGCCCGCCGCCTTTCGCGCAGGTCGCGGATCGAGCCGAGGATCAGCCTTCGTCCGGCGACGTCCACTTGCGAGGCGGTCAGCTCGATCGGGAATATCTCCCCGTCGGCGGTCATCGACGTCGTCTCGAGGCGGCGGCCGATCATCGGCTTGCCGCGCTTCGCCATATAGTCGGCGCCGTTGGAGTGGCCATCGCGGTAGAAGGGCGGGATCAGCGTATAGAGCACGTCCTTGCCGAGGATTTCCTCCTTGATCCAGCCGAACATGCGTTCCGCTGCGGGATTGAATTCGATGATGGAGCCGATTTCATCGATGACGACGACGGCGTCGAGGGATGCCTGCACCATGGCGGTGCGGATCACCTCGCTGACATGGGCTTCCGATTCGGAGCGCTCGACCGCGTCGCCGATCGACATCGCCATCAGTTCCAGCGCCGACATCTCGCTGTCGGTCCACTCGCGCTCGCGCACGCAGTCGTTGATGGCGAGCGTTCCCCAGAAATGGCCGTGCGCGAAGACCGCCACGGACAGGAACGACCGGATTCCCTGCGTCTCGAAGTCCTCGCGCAGGAAGCCGCTCAGCTCCCGCGTGTGACCGGCGAAGGTCTTGCCCTGGCGCACGTCTTCGGCCAGCCTTTCCAGCAGCGGATCGGTGTCGACCATCGACTGCACGATGATCGTCGGCGGCCGCTGGATCGCCTCGATGAAGGGAGCGGACCAGTAGGCGGCGATGGACTGCGCGAAGCCCTTGCCCGGCAGCTCGCGCATGCGGAACAGGATCGTGCGATGGCAGTCGAGCGCACGGCCTAGCGTCGCCAGCACGCTGTCCATCTCGGACTGCCAGTTGGCGGCCTGCCTGAGCTGGCGTACCAGGCTCGCGCAGACGACGGCCAGGGCGGAACCGGTATCCGGATGCTGGCGATCTGCCGGCCCGTTGCCCATCGCTATCGTCGCGCCGTCTATTCGCCGCCCTGGAGCGAGAAGATGTAGCCTTCTCCGCGCACCGTCCGCAGGAAGCGCGGATTGCCGGGATCGGTCTCTATCTTCTTGCGCAGGCGCATGACGCGGATGTCGACGGCGCGGGAGGATTCCGGATCTTCGGAGAAGCCGATGGCCTCGGAGATCGTGGCGCGGGTCAGCAGCCTGTTCGGGCGGGTCAAAAAGACCTCCAGCACGTCGAACTCGCTTTTCGCCATATCGATGATGCCGCCATCGGCGCCGGTGACGGCGCGTCCGTCGAGATCGGCCGTGAAGCCGCCGAAGCTGACGAGGCGGCGCGCAGCCTGGCCCGACGGCTGCGCGGCGGGGCGCGAAGCCTCCACCGGCGGCAGCCTCCGCAGCACGCTGCGGACGCGCGCCAGCAGTTCCCGCAGCTCGTAAGGCTTCACCAGATAGTCGTCGGCTCCCAGTTCCAGCCCGACGACCCGGTCGATCGCGGTGCCCGCGGCCGAGGCGTAGATGATGCCGGCCGGAAGCTGCGAGCGCAGCCAGCGGCCGAGCGACAGCCCGTCCTCGCCCGGCATGGCGATGTCCAGTATGGCGATCTGGAAGGTCTCGCTGGCGACCAGTTCGCGCATCGCTGCCGCGTTCTCCGCCGTCAGCACGTCGTAGCCGTTCGCGCCGAGATACTCGGCGACGGCTTCCCGGAGATCCGGTTCGTCCTCGACAACGACAATTCGGGCGCGCAGCTGGGCCTGTCCTCCGCTTTCCGCCGAAATTAGATTGGGTATAAACATATTACCAGCATTGCCTTTGAAGAGTGGATTGATGGCCGGCAGACCGATGGTTGCGCTGATCTGCCTCGCACGGGACAGCGGCGCGGCGCTTGAGGAACATCTCGCCCGGCGCGGTTACGCGGTGCGTCGCGTCGAGGAGATATGGGAAGCCGAATCGATGCTCGCCGCCGGCGGCATCGACATAGCGGTGGTCGGCGACGGCGTCGCGCCCGGCAGCGCGCTCGACCTGCTCAGGGCGCATGCCGACGGAAGCGGCCCGCTTTTCGTATTCGTCTGGAGCACGACCGCCCTCGTGGAAAAGGTGCTCGCGCTGGAGCTCGGCGCCGCCGACGTCGTCGATGCGGCCGCGACGACGCGCGAGATCGCGGCGCGCATCGGCGGCCTTGCCGCGCGCAAGGGCAAGAGCGTCGGCGATCTGCTGGTGCTGGAAAACGCCACTGTCGACCTGCGCTCGGCGCTCGTGATGCACCATTCCGGGAGCGAGGAGCAGCTTTCGGCGGGCCAGGTCGCGTTGATCCGCCTTTTCCTCGCCAGTCCCGGCAAGGTGCTGACGCGCGACGACATCGTCGCCGCCGCGCCCGCCGAGAATGCCGACGCCTTCGACCGTTCCATCGATTCCCGCATCGTCCGGTTGCGACGCAAGCTCGACACCGACACGATCGTGACGATCCGCGGCGCGGGCTATCGCTTCGATCCGCCGGGTGAATAGCCGGCAATTGGTTGTGGACGTCTTCAATTCGGTCAGCGCAGTCCGGCCACGATCGCGGGCGCCTCGGCGGCGTCGGCACGGTCCTTGAGCAGCACGGCGGCGACGGCTGCGAAGCCGAGCAGGCCCTGCATGTAGAGCAGCGCTGACAGAACCACGCCGGCAATTCCCTTCTTCATCATCGCTCCTTCGGTTCGACGGCGGGGCCGCCGTCACGCGCCGATGGCGGCATCCGGGCTCGCCGCTGTCACGACACCCGGCGTCCGCGCATCCGGCGCGGCGACCCCGACCATGGCCAGCACGGCGGTGGCCGCCGCGACCTTGCCGGTCCAGGCCATGGCTCCCCGAGCCAGTTCCGTCATCGAAATCCCGTCTTTTCGCTTCATCCCGGCCGCGAAAATGCCGGCTCTCTGTTTCCGCTTCATGCCGCGCGGGGCCGAAGCTGTTGCAGGCAGGTTGCGGGGAAGCGCCGGTTTCGCAGACCGGCGGAACCACAACCACCGAGGAAGATTCCGCCGGATTTCTCCCTCCAAGGTTGCATTTGACGCACCCGCTTTGCACATGTTGCCCGTTTTCGCCTGAACCATGTTGGAAATTGCGGCTTTTGTAACATTCACGAAACGAAATAATTCATTAAGCGAAATTAATCCGAAACAAAACGAACCGATAACCCCTCTTAACGAACACAGCCGAAACCGTTCGGCCAACAGAGGGGTCAGACAATGAAAACCGCCGCCCGTTTCATCAACATCGCCGCCGCCATGCTCGCCGGCGCCATGATCTTCGCCGGCGCCAATGCCGCGCACGCCACCAACCAGCTCGTCGCCCGCGTGTCGCTGTCGCAGCAGACCATGGAGGTTATCGTCGACGGCCGCACCGCCTTCGAATGGAAGGTCTCGACGGGCCGCAAGGGCTACGGCACGCCGACCGGTTCCTACAAGCCGATCCGCATGCACAAGATGTGGTACTCCAAGAAATACGACAACGCGCCGATGCCGCACTCCGTCTTCTTTAACGGCGGTTACGCCGTCCATGCGACGGACGCGGTGAAGCGCCTCGGCCGCCCGGCCTCGCATGGCTGCGTGCGGCTGCATCCGGACAATGCCTCGGATTTCTACAAGCTGGTCGAGACTTTCGGTCCCGGCAACACGCAGATCGTCATCGTGCAGTAGCGGCCCGTGGCGGGGCGGAGCGCACCTTGAGCCGAGGGGTTCGGTTCGGTGCGCTCCTGAAGCGGCGTGGGGTCACTCAGGCGATCCCGCGCCGCTGATTTTTTGAGGGAACGCCGGCGCTGCACCCGAGGCTGAGAGCTGCTCACACCGTCCAGTAGAAGCGCACGATATGGAAGAAGATCGGCGCGGCGAAGACGAGGCTGTCGGCGCGGTCGAGCATGCCGCCATGGCCCTCGATCAGCTGGCCCCAGTCCTTCACGCCCTGGTCGCGCTTGATGGCCGAGGCGACGAGGCCGCCGAGAAAGCCCAGCGTGCAGATCATGAAAGCCACCGCGCCGGCCTGCAGAGGCGTGAACGGCGTCATGAAGGACAGCGCCGCGCCGAGCAGACTGGCGCTGACGAGCCCGCCGATCAGCCCCTCCCACGTCTTCGACGGCGAGACGTTCGGCGAGACGCGGTGCTTCCCGAACAGCTTTCCGAAAATATACTGCAGCACGTCGCTGCCCTGCACCGTGACGATCAGGAAGACGATCAGGAACACTTGGCTCCCCGCGAAACCCGGAATGTCGAGGAACAGCAGGAAGGGCACATGGCTGATGCAGTAGACGGCGATCATGATCGCCCATTGCTGCTGCGCGACGCGTTCGAGGAAACGCTCCGTGTCGCCGCGCAGCGCCGTCAGCGCCGGCATGATGAGGAAGCAATAGACCGGGATGAAGATGGTGAAGAGCCCGTACCATTCCGTCCACACCAGCCAGTACTGGAACGGCAGCACGATGCCGAACATGCCGAGCAGCACCCAGTGGTCGCTGCGGCGCGTGTAGGTCAGCGTCACGAATTCGCGCAGCGCCGCGAAGGACACGAAGGCGAAAAGCAGCAGGATGCCGTTCTTGCCGAAGAGGAAGGCGATCGACATCAGGATCACCATCACCCACCAGGCATTGATGCGCTGGGTGAGGTTGACGAGCGTCGGGCTCGGCTCCGGGCCGGCGCGCCACGACAATATGCCGGCGACAGTCGAGGCGGCGATCAGCACGACATAGGGCGCCAGCATCATGGAGAGTGTGAAGCGCACCATCGCTATTTCTCCGGCCGCGGATCGAGCGCCAGCAGCGCGTCGCGGGCGCGATGCAGGAAGGCGTGACGATCCTCGCCCTCCTCCGGCGCGACCGGCGCGCCGAAGACCGCGCGGCAGAGCAGCGGCACCGGCAGGAACTCGCCTTTGGGCAGCACGCGCGACATGTTCTCGATCCAGCAGGGGACAAGTTCGACGTCGGGACGCGCCAGCGCCAGATTGTAGAGGCCGGACTTGAAGGGCAGCAGCGGCTCCTCCGTCATGTTGCGCGTGCCCTCGGGAAAGAGGATCAGCGAATCGCCCTGATCCAGCACGCCGAGCATCACAGCCATCGGGTCCTGCTTGCGTTCCGCCCAGTTCCGCTCGATCAGCACGGAAGAGAGCATGTCCTCGGCGATGAAGCGCCGCAGCCGCGTCTTGCCCCAATAGTCGGCCCCGGCCACGGCGCGGGTGCGGCGTCGTTCCCGTGGCGGCAGGCAGGCCGAGACGAGGATGAAGTCGCCATGGCTCGTGTGGTTGGCGAAATAGATGCGCTGACGATCGGACGGCGTCGTGCCTTGCCAGAGCGGCCGCACGCCGGTCACGACGCGGGCGAGGGTCGCCAGCACCGCCGATGTCACCGCGCGCAGGAATCGGAACAGCAATGTCCTGGTTTCGCCCATTATCCGCCTCTTGGCGGATTCCGTTACGCGAAGTTTGCGGCCAAGGCCAGCGCGGCCGCGAGGATGGAGAGGAGTGCGAGAGCGCTCTGCCGGCGCATCCAGCGCCGCGTGCCGGCGATGCGCTGGCTGAGCGGCCGCGTCGTTTCGGGCAACGGCTTCAGCTTCGCCCTCGCCAGAAAGTCGTCGACCGCCCCGCCGCCTGAAAGCTCGTCCGGATAGGTGGCCATCAGCGTGAACAGGGCGACGTCGAGAAGGAGCAGGGCGGAAATGGCGAGGATGGCGACGGCGCAGACGAAGCTCGCGACCGCAAGGAGGGCGCTAAGGAACGGATGAGAGCCGGGAAGGATCATCACGACAACGATGACGGCCGGGACGCAAAGCACGCTTGCAACGTCAGCCGAGATCGCATGCCGCTTTGCGCGCGAGGCGATCAGGCGGCAGTCGAAGTGGTAATTGCCCGGGCTCGAACCGTCTGTCACTGTTTCCCTTTCAGTTGCTGCTGCGAGTTGTTCGCTCGGCGAACTACCCCTCTCCGTCTCGGGCTTCGCCCTCCCCACCTCTCCCCAGAGGGGCGAGGAACCCAAGCTGGAAAAGCGCCGGCATCGCGGCAGAATCCGACCTCAGTTCCTCGCCCCTCTGGGGAGAGGTGCCGAGCAAAGCGAGGCGGAGAGGGGTACCGTGCAATGCAAGATTATCCCAAATGCACCCGCCGTCCGGCTTTTGCCAGCAACGCCTCCACTTCTGACCTATCCTTCGCCCGTCCCGTATCGATCAGCCATCCCGCCACCACGCCCGCGCTGCGCTGGAAGCCGAGGGCGCAGCAGACGAGCACCGGACCTCTTGCCCGGGAAATCTCGATCTGCGCTGCGGCATCCCGCTTCGTCGTCGCCTCGGGCCGCACCAGATCCATCATCGGAAAGGCCACCCATTCGCCCTCCGCACGGGCCGGGCGCTCCAGTTCCGCCGCGAGGTCTATCACCGTCGCGAAATCCGCCGCCTCCTTCACGCTCGGCCATCGCCCCAGAAAGACGCCGTCCGCAACCTCCACGCTCGGCGCGAGTTTGCGCGTCCAGGCCCACACGTTGATCAGCGCGCCGGCCCGATACGGCCAGAGCAGCCACCGGCTGGCGAGGCTGACACGCCCGTCCGCCGTCTTCTGGAACACTTTTGGACCGCCGCCGAAATAGCCGAAGGAAACGATGACGAGCGCCAGTGCAGGCCACAGCAGCGCCAGCCACGCCGCTTCCCGGAATGCGCCGACGACCGCCCCTATCAACAGCAGAACGGCTCCGCCGAGATAGAAGCCACCGAGCCGCCGCGCCTTCGGGCCCATGGTCGGTCGAAAGCCGGCAAACGGCATTTCCCCCTTCGCCGGAAACAGCCATAGCGCGAACAGGCCAAGCAGCGCGCCGGTCGGAATATCGATGAAGTGATGCTGATAGGTTGTCATCACCGAGGCGCCGATCAGCACGCACCAGACATGCCAGACCGGCCGCAGCCATCCGGGCATCCTGTGGCGCAGATGATCCCAGATGATCACCAGCAGCGCGATATGCAGCGACGGCGCCTGGTTGAACGGCTTGTCGAAACCGCCGAGCACGTCGAACATGAAGCCCGGCAACCCGTTGGTTTCTGGACGCGAAAAGGTCGCCGCCAGCGGAAAGAGAAGAAAGCACAGGCAGGCGATGGTCTGCGCCGTCAGATAGCGCCCAGCCAGCCGGTTCACGCCGGACGCGCTGTCATTGACGAACAGCGACAGCCCGTAGAAAGCGTTGATCGACCAATAGGGAATGATGGTCCAGGCAAGGAAGGGTATGTGGCGTTCCCAGCCATAGACGACGCTGCCCACCCCATTTCTGGTCGAGGCATGCCAGTTGGCGAAGCCATAGGTCAGATAGAAGAGCGGGGCGAGGAAGACGAGCCAGAGCGCCGCGCGCTTGAAAACCGCGATGTAGCCTTGAGAACCAGTGATCGGCAGCGCGGTCATGAAGATAGCCGGCCAGGTTTCGGCGGGACTACCCCGACCCCTGACCCCTCCCCACAAGGGGGAGGGGAACCGGGCATCCGTGGCGCCCGTCGCCAACCTTCAATGGTGGGCGCAGGAACCGTAATGCAAACGTCCCCCTCCCCCTTGTGGGGAGGGGTCAGGGGTCGGGGTATCCGGCGCTCGAGGCTGAAAGCAGACTCTGTCATCGTACAAGAATCACACCCGTTCCGCCGTCGATACGGTGAAAATCCCCCATTGGTCGATGCGCTGCTCCAGCTTGCGGAAACCGGCCGCTTCCACCAGTTGATCCATTTCCGCCTGTGTGCGCCGCCGCATCACCCATGCCGCGCCGCCGCGATGCGAGGTGAGGCTGCGGGCGATCATTTCGAGCTGCGGATGCCAGGGCTGGTTGGTGTAGACGAGCAGCGAGCCGGGCGTCATGGCGCGGGCGAGGCCGTCGAGGGAACGCGCGATCAACCCGTTGTCGGGAAAGAGTTCGTAGAGGCCGGAGACGATGGCGAGGTCGGGCGCAGGCTCTATTGCGGCCAGCCCGTCGCCGTCGAAGGCGTCGGCCTCGTGGAACGTGGCGATCGCGCCGAGTTTTCTGTCGGCGATCAGCTTGCGCCCGGCCGAAACGTTGATGCCGGAATAATCCTGCAGGCGGATCGTCGCCGGTTGATCGGGCAGTTCCGCCACGGCGTCGAGCACGTAGCGTCCATGTCCGGCGGCGATATCCAGAATGTGGAGATCGCGCCCGGCGGCCTTGAGCCGTGTCGCGGCCGTTCCGATCAGTTCCTCCAGATGGGCCTTGCGCTGGCGGATGCCGCGCCAGCCTATGGCGTCGAGATAGGTCCGGTCGACGGCCCTGCCGATCGGCCCCAGGCCGCGCGGCTCGTTCTCATAGACGTAGTCGAGCGTGGAGCCCGAATCGAACCCGGTCTTCACGCCGATGCCGAGGCCTTTCGAGACCCACGAACCCAAGCGGATCGAGGCGCGGTTCATGGCCCAGTAAAGCCCCTTCGGGCTGAGCGACGGCAGGGGACACGCGAGACGATCGGCCTCGTCACGCGTATAGCCGGCGCGATGGGCGTCGGTGAGCACGACGGGCGGCTCGGGAGTGTCGAACTGGGTCAGGATGAAGCGTCGTGCCTCGGCGATCGCCCTGGCGCGATCGGCCTCGCCGAGCGTGTCGTGGTAGAAACCATCGAGCACATGGCGCTCCTTCACGCGGCTGCCGAGATTGACGAAGAATTCGTGCTGCGGGCCATGCCGTACGACCCAGTCCGCGCCGGAAATCAGAAGTTGCGTCGGGACGGTGATCGCGCGGGCGTCCGCGACCACGCGCGCGGCATGCTCGTAAAGTTCGACGAGGATGTTCGATGCGATCGGCCGCGTGATCAGCGGATCGCTCTCGAAGGATTTTATGCGCGCTCTGTCATGCGTCAGGAAGCGCGCCTTGACGTAGGAATTGACGAAGAATGTGCCTTTCAGCCTCTGCCAGAGCGCGATGCCTTCCTTCGCGAAAGGCACGTAGAGTTTCACGCTGAAGGCCGGCGAGGCCAGCACCAGCGCCCTGACCTTCGGCGCGTAGTCATGCGCCCATGTCGCGGCGAGCACCGCACCGACCGACTGCGCGACCACTGCGACATCGGCCTCGTCGAAACCGTCGTTTGCCTTGATTTCCTTGAGGAACGCGTCGATGTCGCGCACCGAATGGGCGAATGAAGGCGACCAGCCGCGTTTGCCCGGCGAGCGGCCGTGACCGCGCGCATCCCAGGCGTAGAAGGTGAAATCCGGGAGATCGAACTCGTCCACCAGATGCGCCATGCGGCCGCCATGCTCGTGGCCGCGATGGAGGAGCAGGACAGCGCCGCGCGCCACGCCGTTCAGCGCCGGCCAGACGCGGTAGAAAAGCTCGGTGCCGTCATGCGTTGCGAATGTCCGCTCGACAGGCGTTCGCACTGCCGGTCCGTTGGTCCCGTCCATCCTATCTCCCCAAGCCTGCCCGAACCCGGTTGACGACAGTGACGGCGGAAAGCGCCGCCAGCAACGGGAAAATCCACGAAAGCCATGCCGGCAGCGCAAAGCCGGAGGCGACGAGCACGGCGACGATGCCCAGCGCAAGAGCACGGTCGCTCTTGCCGAGCGGCCCGGCATAGTTGCGGCCTATGCCCGCCGGAATGCCGAGAACGCCCGCGAATTCCACGATGACGGCGGCGATGGCGAAGGCGACGACGCCGGCCGGCGCGAACGGCGAAACGAAGGCGAAGGGCAGTATCAGCGCGAGATCGGAAACGACGTCGCTCAACTCGTTCAGATACATGCCGAGGGTGGAAGCCTGCCCGAACTCCCGCGCCAGCATGCCGTCTATGGCGTTCAGCGCCATGCGGATGAAAAGCACCGCCGGCAGCATCCAGAACACGGCCCGATCGTCGGGATAGACGGCGAGCAGGATGCCGGCGGCGACCGACAAGAGCATCGCCGCGATCGTGATCTGGTTGGCGGTGACGCCAGCCGATGCCAGCCGGGAGGTCAGCGGCCGGAGCAAGGCCTGGAAAGCAGGCTTGATATCATAGAGCGTCGCCACCGAATCATCCCTCTTTTGACCGGTTGAACACTGTTCAATCGCCTCTGATACACCGTTTCACCAGCACTGAACAGTGTTCAATCTGCAACCGGCGGCGCATCTCCAGTGGCAAATCTGCATCACTCATTTGTCAGAATACAAGCCGCGTGCTGGAACGCGAAACAAACAATCGACAACGAGCCGGCTTCGCATAGCCTGCGATTCGAGGGGTGCGCTGTTCAATCTACATATCGGGATTGTCATGAAGCGAGCCATTGTCGCGTTCTTCGCGTCTTTCTTGTCTCTAGCCTTACCAGCCTCTGCCCAGGACGACCCGCCGCCGACATTCGGGTTCGTCACTGAAGATCCTTTCCTCCAGCCGGGAGAGGAAGCGAAGAGGAACGACGTCACCATTCTCGGGGGAGTCTTCGTCTCCGACACCTTCGGCGGGGCAGCGGAATTGTGGAGCGCGGACTATCTCGACAGCTACATGTTCGGGGCGATCGTCGGACGCGATTTCTACGATCTCGGCTACGGCTTCCTGCTCGGCGGCGTCGTCGGCGCGAGCGTCCGTTTCGGTGACGACGAGCCGGACACGACCGGTGAGCTGTGGACCGGGCTTCGCCTGCGGCATCAGGGGTTTCTCATCGGCAATCTGCTGATTTCCCCCGGCATCACCGCCGGTTTCAGCGCCGTGACGGGGGCGAACTCGGTCGAGCGCGAGCGCGAACTCTACTATGACGGCGACGCGAGCCTCCTCGGCTATATCGGACCCGAACTGGCGTACCGCTGGCGGACGCTGCCCAATGTCGAAACGGTCACGCAACTCCACCATCGTTCGGGCGGAGCCGGCACTTTCGGCAATATGGGCGAAGGCTCGAACGCGTGGACTTGGGGACTGCGTTTCAAGTTCTGACCGGAGCAGTCGCCCTCAGCACCAGATGGCGATCGGTATGCCGTAGCTGTCCCTGCCGGGTGGCGAGGGAAAGGACATCGCCTCGCCGCGTGCGATGCGGCCCGCGACGAGACACATTGCGGTGGCGTCGAGGAAGTCGTCGGATGCAGCGCCGCGCGGAGGCGATTGGTCGAGAAACATACGGGGCACGCCCGATGACGCGAGCAGGATCCTGCGCTCTTCCATGCCGGCGGGATTGACGCGGTTCTTCACCTTTTTCGGCAGCGACATCGGCATGCCGGCGTTCAGGCACCGGAAGGCCATTTCCGGATGCGATTCATGGATTCTCGTCCGCAGTTCGGGCCGCTCGCGAAGCAATCTGTCGATCTCGCGTATCTTCGAGAAAATACCGAAGGCCTGGATGGAAACGCCGCGCGGCGGGTCCGACGTCCACCGTGCCGTCTCGCTTGCCCGGCGATGCGCGTCGTACCATGCATCGAGCGACCTGAAGGGCGCCTCGTCCGCATAGACGGCGGCGCGGGAGGGAATCGAGAACACGCTGGACTGCCGCTCGCCGAGCAGGGGCCGCACCAGCGATTCCGGCCCGCGGCCACCGCGGCGGGTGAAATCCGGCAGGCCGATCGGCATGTCGACGGCAAGCAGCGCGTCGTCGGGCATCCCGGACAGCAATCCTTCGAAAGAAGGGAACACCCTCACGTCGAACGCCCGGGCCGGTCTTGCCGTTGCGGCGATCCAGCCCGCCTTGCAGCCATCGACGCCAACGAGTGTCGGAAGCGCGTCGAGACTCATGCCCGCCGGTCGCGGCCGGGATGCGTCAGGTGCCGGAGCTGGACCATGGCCATGGGGTGGGAAAGGCTGGCGGCGTCGGTTTCCAGCGTCAGTTCGTCGGCGCCGCGCTTGGCCGTGCGCGCAAGGATCTCGAAGACGGCGGCCGTGGTCGTCTGCAACGCCTTCGCGTCCGGTTGTCCGGACAGGAGCCGCGCCAGGAACACGGCGGCGGTGAGATCGCCGAGCCCGTTCGGCGGACGATCGATGATGCGGTGCTCCGCAAGCAACGCCTCGTTCGGTGTCAGCAGCAGATTGCCGGTGCCGCCGGCCATCATGGCCGGGGACGACGTGACCAGCACGCTGCGCGGGCCTGCATCGAGCGCTCCCGCCATCACCGCGCGCATGTCGGGCAGTTTCGCGCCGACCAGCCATTCCAGCTCGTAACGGTTCGGCGTGACGATATCCGCGATCGGCAGCAAATCGTCGCGCATCGCCTTCGCCAGCGCTTCCGGCACATAAAGGCCGCCCACGTCGCCGATGACGGGATCGCAGATATAGGTCGCGCGCGGATTCCGCGCCTTGACGGTCTTGACCAGCGCGGCCACCGCGCCCGCCTGCGAGGCGTCGCCGAGATATCCCGACAGGACGGCTGTGACTTCGCCCAGCCACGGAGCGCGCTCCAGGTCGGCCATCAGCGCCGCGAAGGCGTCGGAAGGCGGCACGATGCGCGTCGCGCGGCTGTGGCCCGGATGCCAGGGCAGGATGACCGTCGGCACCGCCCAGACGGGAAAGCCCAGCGTCTCCAGCGCGAACACGGCCGCCCTGTTGCCGACGGAGCCGCGCACCACATGGCTCGACACGACGATGACGGCGCGGGGCGCGTCGGCTTCGGCATTGCTCATGAAATCACCCGCCGCGAATCAGAAAGACGACAAGCCAGATGAACAGCGCCGCCGTGAGGATCAAGCCCAGCGAACGACCGATGCGCGTGCCGAGCCTGTCGATCCTGTCCTCGGCTTCGCCGTCCTTCGCCGTGACATGATCGCGCAATCCGGCCGAAGCACGGGCCAGCAGGGAACTGTCGGCCTCGTGCGAGACGCGATCCAGAATGCGTCGCGATTCCTCCGCCTGCCGGTCGTCGTCGGGTTGGTTCATTCGGCTCCGCCCTTCATCCGTGCCTATTCCTTTCGCGCGCCGTTTCACAGTGCCGGCGTCCTCTGGACCGCCATTTTCTTGCGCCTGCTTTATGCTACACCAGCGGCACTGAAATTGTGCCTGTCCATCCATACGAGGGCTCGTCATGACCACCCTGCCGCTTCGTGCCAGCCGGTTTCCGCACCGGGCGTTCGCCTTCCTGCTCCTGCTTGTCCTTGCGCCCCTGCTTTCGGCCTGCGGCTACAACACGATTCCGACGGCGGAGGAGAACGCCAAGGCGGCATGGAGCGAGGTGCTCAACCAGTATCAGCGCCGCGCCGATCTCATCCCCAATCTGGTCGAGACCGTGAAGGGATATGCGGCGCACGAGAAAGAGGTGCTTGAAAGCGTGGTCGAGGCACGCGCCAAGGCGACACAGGTGACGGTATCGCCCGAGACGTTGAGCGATCCCGAAGCCTTCAAGCAGTTCCAGGACAATCAGGCCGGACTGACCAGCGCGCTGTCGCGGCTGCTGGCTGTGGTTGAAAACTATCCGGACCTCAAGGCGAACCAGAATTTTCTGGCGCTGCAGGCGCAACTCGAAGGCACGGAGAACCGCATCGCGGTGGCGCGTCGCGACTATATCCAGGCCGTGCGCGACTACAATCTGACGCTGAGAACCTTCCCGTCGGTGCTGTGGGCGACGTTCTGGTTCACCGGCAACGAGCCCTACCAGAACTTCAGCGTCGAGGAGGACAAGCTCAAGGTGCCTACCGTCGATTTCGGCAGCGGCTCCGGCGGCAATTCGGGCGGGTGAGACTGCATTGAATCCGCGCTGAAATCGCCGAGCATGTACGCGGAAACACCCTGTTCTGTCCTGCCGGACAGCACCCCCACCCCTGCCCACTCCTCGCAAGAGGGAGGGGCTAGAATGGGGATTCTCTCATCCATGAGTGCCCGGCCCTCGACGGCGAATATCATCGGTTTCGGACGTTTTGTTCCGCTATTCGCTTTCCTGCTTTTTCTCATCGTATCGGCTTCCTCCGCCGTCGCCGCCGAACTGCCGGCGCTGACCGGCCGGGTGGTGGACAATGCGGGCATGATCGACGCGTCGACGCGCCAGTCGATCGTGTCGAAGCTGGAGGCGTTCGAAAAGAAGACCTCGGCGCAGGTGGTGGTCGCGACCGTCGACAGCCTCGACGGCGAGGCGATCGAGCCCTACGCCAACCGGCTCTTCCGCGCCTGGGGGCTTGGGCAGGCCGGCGACGACAACGGCGTGCTGCTGCTGGTGGCCAAGAACGACCGCAAGATGCGGATCGAGGTCGGTTATGGACTGGAAGGCACGTTGACGGACCTGCACTCCAAGCTCATCATCGAGAACACTATGGTTCCGGCCTTCCGGGCGGGCGATTTTTCCGGCGGAATCGCGAAAGCCGTCGACCAGATCCTGATGGTGCTCGAAGGCAATGCCGACGAGATCACGCCGCCAGATTACCAGTACACGGCGCCCGAAAGCGATATCGACCCGATCTTCGTCATCTTCATCGTGATCTGGGGCACGCTGTTCATCGGCGGCTTCGCCTCGGCTTTCCTGGCTCCGATCTTCGGCAAGAAGATCGGAAAGAACCGCTACCGCTGGCTGGGAATGGATTTCGAATTCGGCGGTGGATCGTCGAGCGGAGGCGGCTGGTCCTCGGGCTCGTCCTCTTCCGGATGGTCGAGCGGCAGCAGCAGTAGCGGCGGCTTCTCGGGCGGCGGAGGTTCGTCCGGCGGCGGCGGTGCATCGGGGAGCTGGTGACATGAGGGGCCGGTGATATGGCGCGCAACCTGACGGCCGAAGAGCACCAGCGTGTCACGGAAGCAATACGCGCGGCGGAGAGCCGGACGTCCGGCGAGATTTATTGCGTCGTGGCCCGCAGCAGCGACAGCTATTTCTTTCCCGCCATAAGCCTCGTGCTCGCTTTCATCCTGGCCGGCAGCCTGGTCGTCGCGCTGGTGCTGGAACACTGGTGGGTGAGCGTGCGGCTGCCATGGTTCGCGGCCGCGCAGGTGCTCGCGGCGCTGTGCGCGGGCGTCGTGCTGTGGATCGTCCCGGCGCTTCGCATCCATCTCGTGCCGCACCAGCTTCGTCACCGGCGCGCGCACGACAATGCCCTGAAGCAGTTCCTCGCGCGCAACGTGCACCTGACCGCGCAGCGCACCGGCGTTCTGCTGTTCGTATCGCTGGCCGAACACTATGCCGAGGTCGTGGCCGATAGCGGCATCGACCGGAAGGTGGAACCTGAAACGTGGGAAGCTGCCGTCGCCATGCTGATCTCCGGGGCAAGGGACGATAGGCTGGCCGACGGATTCGCCGATGCCGTGGGCGCGGTAGGCTCAGTCCTGGCGGCGCATTTCCCCATCGGCAGCGGCGATCAGAACGAACTCGACGACCATCTGGTCGAGATCTGAGCGAGGGCGGACGTCAAAACACCGTGATCCGTTTCCGCACGGGTCGGGAGCGCCCCGCGAAGGCCTCGCGCCGTGTCGTGGGATGCGCAGTGTGGATTTGTTCCGGGAAGGCGTCGAGACGCTTGCGCCCAGCGAAGGGTGGTCTATGGTTAACAAATCATGAATACCCTGACGATCGATATACGCAAGGCCGAACCCCGCGATGCGGACGCCATCGCCGACGTGCATCAGGCGGCATGGCAGGGCACCTATGCCGGCATCATCCCGCATCGTGCGCTCAACGGAATGCTCGGCCGGCGCGGGCCGCAATGGTGGGCGCACGCGATCCGGCGCGCGACGTCGATCCTCGTGGTCGACATGGGCGGCAAAGTGGCCGGCTACGCCACGATCGGCCGCAACCGGGCGCGGGAATTGCCGCAGCAGGGCGAAATCTACGAGCTCTACCTCAGGCCCGAATGCCAGGGCATCGGCCTCGGCACGCGGCTGTTCGCGGCGGCGCGGGCGCGGCTCGCGGCGCACAACATGAAAGGCCTCGTTGTGTGGGCGCTGGAGGACAATGTCGGCGCGCTCGACTTCTATGCCGGCGCCGGCGGCCGCGACATCGCGGAGGGCGTCGAGGTGTTCGACCAGAAGGCTCTGCGCAAGATCGCCTTTGCCTGGGACTGACGCGTTCCGTAGCCTCCAGACTGAGGGTCAGGACCTGGCTCCTACCCGTTCCAGATGCCTTCCGTCCTGAGATCGTCCATGGTGCGCGAAATGCCCTCGCGCAGGATCGATGCCATCTCGTCGATCTCTTCGCGCGTGATGACGATCGGCGGCGACATGACGCACATATGGATCAGCGGCCGCACCAGAAGACCGAGCGACTGGCAATGCGCGTCGATGCGGCGGCCGACATCCTTGTCGAGCCTGATCGGATTGTTGCTCTCGCGGTCCGCCACGCATTCGACGCAGGCCATGAGGCCGACGCCGCGCACCTCGCCCACCAGCGGCAACTCCTCCAGTTCCTTCAGACGCGACTGGAAGTAGGGCGCGACCGCCCGCGCATGCTCCAGCGCGCCGTTTTCGAGCAGGTCGAGATTCTTCAGCGCCACCGCGCAGCCGATCGGATGGCTGGAATAGGTGAGGCCGTGGCCGAACAGGGCGTCCGGTCGGTTGGTGCGCCGCAGTTCCTCCAGCAGCCGCCCGGAGATCATGACGCCGCCGAGGGGGAAATAGCCCGAGGTCACGCCCTTGGCGAAGGTGATCATGTCCGGCTCGATGTCGAACACATCGCCCGAGGCGAAGACATGGCCGAGCCGGCCGAAGGCTGTCACCACCTCGTCGGAGATGTAGAGGATGTCGTTGTCGCGGCAGAGGTCCCGGACGCGCTTGAGATAGCCGGGAGGCGGCACGATCACGCCGCCGGAGGCCTGGACCGGCTCGGCGATGAAGGCGCCGATGCGATCCGCGCCGATGCGCGCCACCGTCTCGCGGAACTCCTCGACGAGGGAATCGGCGAACGCCTCGACCGTCATGCCCGCCGGGCGGCGGATGGGATCGGGACTGGACAGCCTGACCACCAGCTCGTCCGCCCCGTCCATCCAGTCGCGCTCGCGCGGGCGGCCGTTGAGCGAGGCCGAAAGATAGGTCGAGCCGTGATAGGCGCCGCCGCGCGACAGCACGATCTTCTTCTCGCGGCGGCCGCGCACATTGTTCATGAACTGCATGAAGCGCAGCGCCGTCTCGACCGCCGACGAGCCGCCCGTCGTGTAGAAGACATGGTTGAGATCGCCCGGCGCATGCGCCGCGAGCCGTTCCGCCAGCACCGCCGACGGCGCGTTCATCGTATACCACGGCGTGTTGTAGGACAGCGCCATCGCCTGGTCGTAGAGGACCTGCGCCAGTTCGCGGTTGCGGTGGCCGAGATTGACGCACCACATGCCGGCCGGCCCGTCGATGAGCCGCCGGCCCTCCGCGTCGGTGATATGGACACCCTCGCCGGCGGTGATCAGGCCGAGCGCATCCGTGCCGATGGAGCCCGCGATCGGCCATGGCTGGATAAGATGGCGCTCGGCGAGTTGGACCGCATCCGGCGACCCGCCGTCGGAATCGGCAGGCATATTCGCGAGCTTTGTCCAGTCATGCGCTGCCGCCATACGAATTCTCCACGATCATCGTTATTCAAAGCGCCGCGCTCGACTGGCACAAGCCATTGAAAATCCGGAGCTCATTTCCATCATTTTGAATGGCAGTTCAATCAATAGAGCAGAAATGCCGCTTGATTTCAATCTGCGAATGGGCATGATGCCGTCAAACGGCGCAATGGGACCGCCGCACAAGCAGGGGACGTGCATGTCGGAAGCGCCGGACATGCTGACCGGATATACGGAAGACCGCCTCCAATGACGGTCGTCGCGGAAGGCTCGCCCCGTCTCAGCGCCTCCCGCTCCCGCCGTGGCCAGTGGCTGCAATCCGAAAGCTCCCAGGGCCTGGCCCTGATCAGCCCGACGCTCGCCTTCGCGCTCGTCATGCTCGTCGTGCCGATCATCGTGGTCGTCGCCCACAGCTTCTGGACGCAGCACTATCTGACGATCGACCGCACCTTCACCCTCGAACAGTATCGCATCGCGCTGACCGAGCCGATCTACCGCGACCTTTTGATGCGTTCGCTCTTCATCTCGCTTGTGGTGAGCGCCGCGACGGTCGCGCTGGCCTATCCGATCGCCTACTTCATCTCCTTCTACGGCGGGCGGCACAAGGGCCTGTGGCTCTTCCTCATCACCATCCCCTTCTGGACGAGCTACCTGCTCCGGGTGATGTCGTGGAAGGTGATTCTCGGCTTCAACGGCGTGCTGAACTCCGGCCTGATGGGCATCGGCGTCATCGACGAGCCGTCGACCGCCTTCCTCTACAACACCACCGCCGTCGTCATCACGCTGACGCACGCCTGGGCGGCCTTCGCGATCCTGCCGATCTTCGTTTCGCTGGAGAAGATCGACCGCACGCTGCTGGAAGCCGCGACCGATCTCGGCGACGGACCGTTGCGCCGCTTCGTCCGCGTCACGCTGCCGCTTTCGCTGCCCGGCGTCATTTCGGCCATCCTGATCGTCATGATCCCGACGGTGGGCGACTTCGTCACGCCGAAGCTGGTCGGCGGCAAGGACGGCGTGATGATCGCCGGCGCCATCCAGTCGCAGTTCGGCAAGGGCGCCAACTGGCCGCTCGGCGCCGCGCTCTCGGTGACGACGATGATCGTGGTGACGGCCATGGCCGCCGCGACGGTGCTGATCCTGCGCGGCATGGCGAGGCTGGCGCGATGACCCTGCCGGGCAGACTGCTCGGCAAATGGCTGCCGGCCTATGCCTTCCTCTATATCGCGTTCCTCTATCTGCCCGTGCTGCTGCTGCCCGTGTTCTCGGTGAACACGGCTGCCACGCCCCGCTTCCCGCTGCAGGGCTACACGCTGAAATGGTACGAGAGCCTGCCGAATACGCCGGCGCTGCTCGACGCGGCGTGGAACAGCCTCGTCGTCGGCGTCGCCGCGTCCGTGCTCGCGACGGTGCTCGGCATCTGCGCCGCACGCGCCATCACCCGCTACCGCTTTCCCGGCCGGCGGCCGATCAACGGCCTGATCATGGCGCCGCTGGTGCTGCCGGAAATCATCGTCGCGGTGTCGCTGCTCATCGTGCTCCTGCAGCTCGGGCTCGAACTCTCGCTCTTCACCGTGGTGCTCGGCCACGTGCTGATCTGCATCCCCTATTCGATGACGGTGCTCACCGCCGGCTTCGAGGGTTTCGACCGCAGCCTGGAGGAAGCGTCCGCCGACCTCGGCGAAACCGCCTTCGGCACCTTCCGGCGCGTCACGCTGCCGATGGTGGCCCCAGCCATCATCTCCTCGCTGCTCGTCTGCTTCACCATCTCGCTCGACGAGTTCATCCTGGCTTTTTTCCTCACCGGCACGGAGGTCACGCTGCCGGTCTACATATGGGGCCAGCTCCGGTTTGCCGCCAAGCTGCCCAGTGTGCTGGCGCTCGGCACACTGCTCCTTATAGGGTCGTTCCTGCTGCTGAGCGTCGCCGAATTCCTGCGGCGGCGCGCGGAACGCCAGACCCGGATGACGGGAACCGCTCATGCCTGATCCGCGCGCCATGATCGAGATCCGCAACGTCACGCGAAGCTACGGCGCGTTCAAGGCTCTGAACGACGCCTCGCTCGTCATCCGGGAGGGTGAATTCTTCTCGCTGCTCGGCCCGTCGGGTTGCGGCAAGACCACGCTGCTGAGGATGATCGCCGGTTTCGACACGCCGACCAGCGGCTCCATCCTGGTCGATGGCCAGCCGATGGACGGCATTCCCGCCAACAGGCGGCCGACCAACATGGTGTTCCAGAGCTATGCCATCTTTCCGCATCTCAATGTCGAGCAGAACGTCGCCTACGGCCTGAAGCGACAGAAGCTCGACGCCGGCGAGGAGAAACGGCGCGTTGAGGAGGCCCTGTCGCAGGTGTCGCTCTCCGGCCTCGGCAAGCGGCGCGCGACGGAGCTTTCCGGCGGCCAGCGCCAGCGCGTCGCGCTCGCCCGCGCGCTCGTCATGCGGCCAAAGGTGCTTCTGCTCGACGAGCCTCTGTCGGCGCTGGACAAGAAGCTGCGCGAGCAGATGCAGGTGGAACTGCGCCATCTCCAGCAGACCGTGGGCATCACCTTCGTGCTCGTCACCCACGACCAGTACGAAGCGCTGGCAATGTCAGACCGCATCGCCGTGATGTTCGGCGGCAACATCGCGCAGATCGCCGCGCCCAAGGAGATCTACCAGCGGCCCGTCAACCGGCAGGTGGCGGATTTTCTGGGGGGCATGAATTTCGTCAGCGCCGAAATCGTGGATGAGGAAGCGCAGGCGATCGTCGTCGACACGGCCGGCTTCGGCAGGGTGAAGACGGACAAGCCCGCCAGCTACAGGCGCAACGGCAAGGCGGCGACGCTTGGCATCCGGCCCGAGCGCCTGCGCGTGCTGTGGGACGATGCGACCGCCCAGCACGAAGTGGCGGGAACGGTGATCGACCGGCACTATTTTGGCGAGACGACGCATCTGATCGTCGAGGTGCCCGGCTTCGAGAAGCCGCTTTCGGTGGTCGAGACCAACAATTTCGGCGCCGACGACCTGCCGGTCGGCGCCGAAATCAGACTTGCCTACGATCCGGACGCGCTGGTCGCCCTGTCCGACTGAACAGCCTCCCGCAACGGCCTTTTTGCCCTGCGATCTTCTATACGCCGCCACCGCGGCGTGCGACAAACCGTGCCGGCAGCAACGAGGGGGAAGAAACATGCGTTTGCCGGAGGGAAGCGTTGCCTGGGTGACCGGCGCGGGCAGCGGCATAGGTCAGGCCTGCGCCGTGACGCTGGCGAAAGCCGGCGCCACCGTGGCGCTCACCGGGCGGCGCAAAGAGGCGCTGGAAGAGACGGCGGCGATGATTGCGGGGATCGACGCGCCCGCGCCGACGCTGGTTGCGTGCGACGTCACGGACCATGTGTCGGTCGCCGATGCCTACGCCACGATCGAAAAGGCGCACGGCGCGCCGCTGGTGCTGGTCAACAGCGCCGGCTGGAACGTCACCCGCCGCCATTGGGACAATCTCGCGCCCGAAGGTGCGTCGCAGGTGGTCGACATCGATCTGAAGGCGATGTTCTATTGCACGCTCGCCGTGCTGCCGGCGATGCGCGCGCGCCGCGACGGCCGCATCGTGCACATCTGCTCGCAGGCCGGCGTGTCGCTGCAGACGGTCAGCGGACCAAGCTATTCCGCCGCGAAGACGGGCGTCGTCGCCATGAGCGCCAGCCTGAACGCCGAGCAGGGCATCCACGGCATCCGATCGATCTGCATCTCGCCGGGCGAGGTCGAGACCCCGATCCTCAACACGCGCCCCTCCCCGCCCACCATGGCCGAGCGGGAGCTGATGCTCCAGCCGCAGGACGTGGCGGACGCCGTGCTGTTCTCCGTCACGCTGCCTGCACGCGCCTGCGTGACGGAACTTGTGATTCTGCCCACCGACGACCGTCATGTCCGCGAACGCGCCCGCGCCATCGAGGCGCTGACAAGGCGGCAGGACGGGCTTTGAGCAGTCGTGCACGACCATGAAAAAGGAGACCATTCGTTCAAAGTTTAACGAATGGTTGAGAAGAGGATTAAGCCCAACTGGAGAAATCCCGGAGAAAGAGCCGCCGATGAGGTAAAATGAGGCCTGTGTCTTATCGATGCATCCGCGTCGGAGGGTCGCATGCAACTGACGATCTCGCAGATCGGCTCCGCCTCGCCTTACTGGGTCGCGCGCTATGTGCCGGCATACAGCATGGGCGTCCGCAACGGCAGCGCCAACACCGCCGAGCCTGCCGGCAGCGTATCGGCCATGCCTGTGGTGGAACTCGGGGAACTGGAAACGGAGTACGACCAGTTCGGCCGTTTCGGCGCGTCGGCCGCGCGCGCCTCCGACGGAGGCGAGCCTGCAACCGCGCACCGTTCCGGCATCAATGCCAGCAAGCATTTCCGCTCGGGCCAGGTGACCGTCAGCGAGCTTGAGCAGGAATATGCCCGTTCGATGCTGGCGCTGACCACCGGACCGGACAGCGGCACCGATGTGCGGCGTTTCATTCCGTCCGGCATGACGGAATATCAAGTCTATCAGCTCTACGACTTCCAGTATCGCTGGGCGATCGAGGTGGAGCGCCGGGCGCTGGCACGGCAGGCGGCGGAAACGCAGCACCCTGCCCGCGCCGATGTTCCGGCTGTCGAAAGCCCGGGCCTGGAAGCGGATTTCCGGCGCTGAAGGTCTTCTTTCGTCAAGAATGAGAATGGCCGCCTTTCGGCGGCCAGTTCGCAAACGATCGTCTTCCGGCGAATTACCTCACGCCGGCAGGATGGCGCCTTCCAACGTCGTCAGCTGGTTCAGGAACTCTTCCGCCTTCGTCCGCGCATGCTCGGTCTTCGCGTCGGCAAGATCTTCCTTCGCCGACTGGATGCGGCGGGCGATATCCGCACGGTCGATGTCGTCCACATGCACCGCCGATTCGGCCAGCAACGTGCAGCCTGAAGGCAGGATGTCGGCAAAGCCGCCGAACACCACGTAACGGTCTTCCTTGCCGGAAGCAGGCTTCACCGTCACCACGCCCGGCTTGATCGTGGTCATCACAGGCGCATGGTTGGCCATCACCGTCATTTCGCCTTCCGAGCCCGGAATGACCACCGCCTCGACTGTCTCGGAGACGAGAAGGCGTTCGGGCGAGACGAGTTCAAATTGGAAGCTTGCCATGCTCAGTCGATCCAATCTCTAGACATGCGGGATAGCCTTGCGAACCGCCTCGGCTACCTCCGGTGGGCATCCCGAGATCTTGTCCAGCCGCGGCCAGACTTCGGGATACATATTTGCGATCCGCGCGCCCAGCCTGAGGACAAAGAAAGCCGTCCCGCCGATCTTGCCGCTGCCCGTCGCGACGCTTACGCGGCCGTCGGGCTGGGGATGGTTGATCGCCCGCTGGTGGGCAAAGATCGCCTGGACAAGCGGGTCGCTATCCGTGCCGCTGCAACTCCCGGTGAGCTGGACGGCGCCATACAGCGCCTTGCGATCCATGGGCGTCTCGGGTTGGGCGAGGGCAAGACGGTAGTACCACTGGATATAGAGCACATCGGCGCGCACATTGTTTTGCCCGCTTCTTCCAACCGAACAGTCCACATTCCACAGAATGTCGAAGTGGTCCCCGTCCGAATGGAGATACGCTTTCATCCCCTCACCAGCCCCGTTTGCAGCGCGCCTTCAGACGCGCTGCAAGACATAGCATCAAGCCGCTTCCGCCGCCAGACGCTGCGCCTTCTCGATCGCTTCCTCGATGGAGCCGACCATGTAGAAGGCGGCTTCCGGCAGATGATCGTATTCGCCGTTCACCAGGCCCTTGAAGCCCTTGATGGTGTCGGCGAGATCGACCAGTTTGCCCGGCGAACCGGTGAACACCTCGGCCACGAAGAAGGGCTGCGACAGGAAGCGCTCGACCTTGCGGGCGCGCGCCACCGTTAGCTTGTCCTCTTCCGACAGCTCGTCCATGCCCAGAATGGCGATGATGTCCTGCAGCGACTTGTAGCGCTGCAAGGTCTGCTGCACCTGACGGGCGACCTGATAGTGTTCCTCGCCGACGACCTGCGGGTCGAGCATGCGCGAGGTGGAGTCGAGCGGATCGACGGCCGGGTAGATGCCCTTTTCCGCGATCGAGCGCGACAGCACGGTCGTCGCGTCGAGGTGGGCGAAGGACGTCGCCGGCGCCGGGTCGGTCAGGTCGTCGGCCGGCACGTAGATGGCCTGCACCGAGGTGATCGAGCCCTTGGTCGTCGTGGTGATGCGCTCCTGCATCTGACCCATGTCGGTCGCCAGCGTCGGCTGATAGCCCACGGCCGATGGAATGCGGCCGAGCAGAGCCGACACTTCCGAACCCGCCTGCGTGAAGCGGAAGATGTTGTCGACGAAGAACAGCACGTCCTGGCCCTGGTCGCGGAAGTGCTCGGCGACGGTAAGGCCCGACAGGGCGACGCGGGCGCGGGCTCCCGGCGGCTCGTTCATCTGGCCGTAGACCAGCGCGGCCTTGGAGCCGGCGGCCGAGCCATTGTTCTCGTGCGGGTCCTTGTTCACGCCCGACTCGATCATCTCGTGATAGAGGTCGTTACCCTCGCGGGTGCGCTCGCCGACGCCGGCGAACACGGAGTAGCCGCCATGCGCCTTCGCGACGTTGTTGATCAGTTCCATGATGAGAACGGTCTTGCCGACGCCGGCGCCGCCGAACAGGCCGATCTTGCCGCCCTTGGCGTAAGGAGCGAGCAGGTCGACGACCTTGATGCCGGTGACCAGGATCTGGGCTTCCGTCGACTGCTCGACATAGGCCGGCGCGTCCTGATGGATGGCGCGCTTGGCGGCCGTCTTGAGCGGGCCAGCCTCGTCCACCGGCTCGCCGATGACGTTCATGATGCGGCCGAGCGTCTCGTCGCCCACCGGCACCATGATCGGGGCGCCCGTGTCCGAAACGACCTGGCCGCGCACCAGACCCTCGGTCGAGTCCATGGCGATGCAGCGCACCGTGTTCTCGCCGAGATGCTGCGCCACTTCGAGCACGAGCCGGTTGCCGCCATTGTCGGTTTCCAGCGCGTTCAGGATGGGCGGCAGGTGATCTTCGAACTGCACGTCAATGACCGCGCCGATAACCTGACGGACCTTGCCATGCGCTCCTTTGGCGAGGTTGAAGCTTGCCGTCGCGCCGCGCGTTTCCACCTTGCCCGGCTTTCCCTCGGCCACCAGCTTTGCCGCCTCTTTCGCCGAAGCGCTCTTCACGGGCGCCTTTCTGGGGGCCGCTGCTTTCGGGGTCGCTGCTTTCGCCATCGTCCTTACCCTTCTCGTAATTCCCTAGAGCGCCTCGGCGCCCGAAATGATCTCGATCAGTTCCTTGGTGATCTGCGCCTGACGCTGGCGGTTATACGTGATCGATAGCTTGTTGATCATGTCGCCTGCGTTGCGCGTCGCGCTGTCCATCGCGCTCATCTTGGCGCCCATCTCGCCCGCCGCGTTTTCGAGCAGCGCGCGGAAGATCTGGACGGAGATGTTGCGCGGGATGAGATCCGAGAGGATCTCGCCCGGCTCCGGCTCGTATTCGTAAGCGGCGGAACCGTTGCCGGCTTCGGCCGACCCCGCGGGCGCAGCCGCCGGGATGATCTGCTGGGCGGTCGGAATCTGCGAGATGACCGACTTGAATTCCGAATAGATCAGCGTGCAGACGTCGAACTGGCCGTCATTGAAGAGCGCGATGATCTTCCTGGCGATGGCGTCGGCATTGGCGAAGCCGATCTGCTTGACCTCGCGCAGCTCGATGCGGTCGATGATCAGGCTGCCGTATTCGCGGCGCAATATGTCGTTGCCCTTCTTGCCGACGGTGATGATCTTCACCGCCTTGCCGGCCGCCTGCAGCCTGCGGATATGCTCGCGGGCCAGACGCGCGATCTGCGAGTTGAAGCCGCCGCAAAGGCCGCGTTCCGCCGTGCAGACGACGAGAAGATGCGTGTCGTCCCTGCCCGTGCCGCTCATCAGAGCCGGCGCGTCGCCGCCCGAGCCGACCGCCTGCGTGATGTTGGAGAGAACGGCCCCCATGCGCTGGGCGTAGGGACGCGCAGCCTCCGCCGCCTCCTGGGCGCGGCGCAGCTTCGCCGCGGCGACCATCTGCATCGCCTTGGTGATCTTCTGCGTCGCCTTCACCGAGGCGATGCGGTTGCGGAGATCTTTGAGTGACGGCATTCGCCAGCCCTAGCTTTCTGAGGTCAGGTTAGGCGAACGTCTTCGCGAACGCGTCGATCTCGGCCTTCAGCTTGCCGCGCAGATCGTCGGACAGCGCCTTCTCGGCACGGATGCCGTCCAGCACGGCCTTGCCGGTGGTGCGCATATGCGCCAGCAGACCCTGCTCGAACTTGCCGACCTGCGGCACGGTGAGCTTGTCGAGGTAGCCGTTGACGCCGGCGAAGATGACCGCGACCTGCTCTTCCGTCTTCAGCGGCGAGAACTGCGGCTGCTTCAGAAGCTCCGTCAGGCGCGCGCCGCGGTTGAGCAGGCGCTGCGTGGCGGCGTCGAGATCCGAGCCGAACTGCGCGAAGGCTGCCATTTCGCGGTACTGGGCGAGTTCGCCCTTGATCGAGCCGGCAACCTGCTTCATCGCCTTGACCTGCGCGGCGGAGCCGACGCGCGACACCGACAGACCGACGTTCACGGCCGGACGGATGCCCTGGAAGAACAGGTTGGTCTCGAGGAAGATCTGGCCGTCGGTGATCGAGATCACGTTGGTCGGGATGTAGGCCGACACGTCGTTGGCCTGCGTCTCGATCACCGGGAGAGCCGTCAGCGAACCGGCGCCATTGTCCTCGTTCAGCTTCGCGGCGCGCTCCAGCAGACGGGAGTGCAGGTAGAAGACGTCGCCCGGATAGGCTTCGCGGCCCGGCGGGCGGCGCAGCAGCAGCGACATCTGGCGGTAGGCGACGGCCTGCTTCGACAGATCGTCATAGGCGATCAGCGCGTGCTTGCCGTTGTCGCGGAAATATTCGCCCATGGCGCAGCCGGCGAACGGCGCAAGGAACTGCATCGGAGCCGGGTCGGACGCGGTGGCGGCGACGACGATGGAATATTCGAGCGCGCCGCGCTCCTCGAGCACTTTCACGAACTGGGCGACGGTCGAGCGCTTCTGGCCGACGGCGACGTAGACGCAGAACAGCTTTTCCCCTTCCGGGCCGCTCTCGTGGATGGCCTTCTGGTTGAGGATCGTGTCGAGGATGATGGCGGTCTTGCCGGTCTGGCGGTCGCCGATGACCAGCTCGCGCTGGCCGCGGCCGACCGGGATCAGCGCATCGATGGCCTTGAGGCCGGTCGACATCGGCTCGTGCACCGACTTGCGGGGGATGATGCCGGGCGCCTTGACGTCCACACGGCGGCGCTCGTCAGCCTTGATCGGACCCTTGCCGTCGATCGGATTGCCCAGCGCATCGACGACGCGGCCAAGCAGGCCGGGACCGACCGGCACGTCGACGATGGCGCCCGTGCGCTTGACGGTGTCGCCTTCCTTGATGTCGCGGTCGTTGCCGAAGATGACGACGCCGACATTGTCGGCTTCGAGGTTGAGCGCCATGCCGCGAATGCCGCCGGGAAACTCCACCATCTCACCGGCCTGGACATTGTCCAGACCGTAGACGCGGGCGATACCGTCGCCGACCGACAGAACCTGACCGACCTCGGAAACCTCGGCTTCCCTGCCGAAATTCTTGATCTGGTCCTTGAGGATTGCGGAAATTTCCGCGGCGCGGATGTCCATCAGCCGACCTCTTTCAGTGCGAGCTTGAGCGAATTGAGTTTGGTTTTGAGCGACGTGTCGATCTGGCGCGAGCCGATCTTGACCACCATGCCGCCGAGCAGCGAGGGATCGACGGTCACGGAGATCGCCACATCCTTGCCGGCGACGCTTTTCAGCGCAGCCTTGAGATCCTTCTCCTGCGCCGCCGTCAGGGCATGCGCGGAGGTGACTTCGGCAGCGGCCTCGCCACGATGCTCCGCGGCGATGCGGCGGAAGGCGCTGATCATGCCGGGCAGCACGAACAGACGGCGGTTCATCGCGACGACGCGCAGGAAGCTGCTGACCAGACCCGTGATCTTCGCCTTGTCGGCGATCGCCACGATGGCCTTGAGCTGGTCGTCGGCGGAGAAAACGGGACTGTAGATCAGGCGCTTGAGATCGTCGCTGCCCTCGATCAGCGTCTCGAAACGACCGAGATCACCCTCGACCGCCGCAACGGCGTTCGACTCCAGCGCGAGATCGAAGAGCGATCGCGCATAGCGATCTGCGACACCGGAGATTGGCGAACTGGATTGTGCCACGGAGCGTCGGTTCTCTCGTCTGACAGGCCGGAAGATTTCTGGCGCGAGGCGGAACGCTCTGGCTAAATCTTTGACCTAGTTGAATTTTTACGTCCGGAGGGGGCTTGAAAACGGCTCCCCCGGCCGAAAGTCGACTGCCGCATAGCACAGGCGTTAGAGACTCGCAACACGATGGCAGACAAGCTTTTTGCACTGTTTGTCGCAGCCGCCGCATACCGAACCGGGCGCGTTGCGCCGGCTCAGGGGATAAAGCCGAAGACAAAGCCGAGCGGCAGCGCGGCGAGCACAAGTTCGACGACCAGCGCAACCCAGTTGAACGGCTTGTTGCCGGCGTCGGAAAGCATGGAGACGACGCGGCCGAACGCCGTGAAAAGCCAGGAGAATCCGAGCGCGTTGTAGAGGAAGGGCTGGTTGCCGAGCAGGACGCAGCAGATGCCGAGACCGAGATAGAAGCCGGCCATGGTGCTGCGCGCCTCCGCGATGGCGTGCGGCCTGTCGTCCCGCGTCTTCAGCCGCAACAGCCGAAAGGCCAGATGCGGCGCGAACAAGAGGATCAGGCCGAAAGCGACCGTGACGAGCGCGCTGGCCCAAGCGCCCCACTCGCCCTGCGTCGCCGGCCAGGGAAAGGCGAATTCCATCTGAACCCCTCATCGGATCGCGTCGGCGGAGTGTAGACGAGGATTTGGCCGGATTGAACCGTCCTGTTGTTTCACCTCAACATCAGGGTATCAGGAAAGACTGCGGCGGTCTTCCTCCCGCAACGCCTGCGTTACCCGGCGAGCAGGGTCCATGCGATCGCCGAGGACGCGGAGGATCACCAGTTCAGCGTCGTCCCCAAGCGATGACTCGACTGCATAGTACAGAATATGACTGGCGCCGCCGCTTCGTCGGGCGACAACCTGGAGATGCAGCGAACGGACACCTGATCTGATCTCCGGTCGGGCTTTCGATGTTGCTCGGAACGCGTCGCTCCGCAACTCGCGTAACGCGGTGTTGATCAGGTCCATGTAGCGATGCGCCTGCACAGCGCCGAAAAGCTTGATCGAATCTCGAAATATTCGCAGAAGGTCACGATCCGCCTGACGGGTGAAGCGATGCCTCACGTCGCGCCTCCTCGAAGATGTCTTCAAGCGTCCGGTCCGAGAACCGGCCGGCCTCCATGTCGTCGATTCCCTTCTGGACCTCTTCGCGCAGCATGCGTAGTTCCTCTTCGCGCAGCTCACGCTCATGGCGAAGCACACGCAAGGCATCGCGCACCACCTCGCTGGCGGAGACATATTCGCCGCGGGACACTTCTCCCTCGACAAACTTCACCATTTCCTCGGTAAGGCTGACATTCATGGTGGGCATGGGGAGATCTCCACTCTTGTGGAGAATCTAGCGCCAAAACCGTCGATTGGCAAACTTTGACAACAGTCGTCCTTTTACAAAAAGCTCTGCGGATCGATGTCGACCTGCACGCGCACCGAGCCGCGCGCCTTCAGGCCCTCGGCGAGCATCCTGCGGATGAAACCCTGCATGTCGGCGCGGCGCTCGCCGTGGATCAGGAGACGAAAGCGGTGACGCCCGGCAACGACGGCCATCGGCGCCTCGGCCGGCCCGAGAATGGCGATATCCGCTGCTTGCGGCGCGGCACGGCGCAACTGCCGCGCATGGCTTTCGGCATCGGCCCGGGTGTCGGCGCTGACGATGATTCCGGCCAGCCTGCCGAAGGGCGGCAGGGACGATCTTTCCCGCTCCGCGATCTCCCGTTCGTAGAAGGCGGCCGAATCACCCGACACGATGGCCTGCATGACGGGATGGTCCGGCTGGTAGGTCTGCAGCAGGCCAATGCTCTTCCTGCCGGTGCGGCCGGCCCGGCCCGTCACCTGGCTGAGCAGCTGGAAGGTCCGCTCGGCAGCGCGCGGATCGCCATTGGCGAGGCCGAGGTCGGCGTCGACCACGCCGACCAGCGTCATGCCCGGAAAGTTGTGGCCCTTGGCGACGAGCTGCGTGCCGATGACGATGTCCGCCTCGCCCTTGGCCACCGCCTCGAACTCCAGTCGCATGCGCTTCACGCCGCCGAGAATGTCGGACGAGAGCACGATGGTGCGGGCATCCGGGAAGTGGCCGACCACCTCCTCGGCGATCCGCTCCACGCCCGGGCCGCAGGCGACGAGGTGATCGAGGGCGCCGCATTCGGGACAGGCATCGGGCCGCTTCTCGTGATGGCCGCAATGATGGCAGACGAGCTGGCCGCGAAACCTGTGCTCCACCAGCCAGCTCGAACATTGCGGACACTGGAAGCGATGGCCGCAGGCGCGGCAGAGCGTCAGCGGCGCATAGCCGCGACGATTGAGGAAAAGCAGGGACTGCTCGCCCCGCTCAAGCGTTTGCCGGACTTCCGAGATCAGCAGGGGCGACAGGAACCCGCCGCGCGCGGGCGGAGCGCGGCGCATGTCGATGGCGCGGATTTCCGGCAGCGCGGCCTCGGCGAAACGGGCCGGCAGATGCACCTTGGCGTAACGCCCCTGCGCGGCATTCACCTGCGTCTCGACGGACGGCGTGGCGGAGGCGAGCATGACCGCAAAGCCGCCTATATGCGCCCGCACCACGGCCATGTCACGCGCATTGTAGAAGACGCGGTCCTCCTGCTTGTAGGCGGGGTCGTGCTCCTCGTCGACGATGATGAGGCCGAGTTCGTTGAACGGCAGGAAGAGCGCCGAGCGCGCACCGGCGACCACCCGCACCGTGCCTTCGGCCACCTGCCGCCAGACACGCTCCCGCATGCGCGGCGGCAGGTCCGAATGCCATTCCGCCGGCTTGGCGCCGAACCGGTCGTGGAAGCGGGCGAGAAAAGCCTGCGTCAGCGCGATTTCCGGCAAGAGGATGAGAACCTGCCGGCCTGCCTCGACCGCCGCCGCCACGGCCTCGAAATAGACTTCGGTCTTGCCCGAACCGGTGACGCCGTCGATCAGGGTCGCGGAAAATTTTGCAGCGGCGGCGGCCTTGCGCAGATCAGTCGCCGCCGCCTGCTGGTCCGCCGTGAGGTCGGGCGCGGCATAGGACGGATCGGGACGCGCCACCACCGGACGCGGTGGAATCAGCGTTTCCGAGAACACGCCCTGCGCCTTGAGCCCGTCGATGACGGTGAGCGATACGCCGGCCGCATGGGCAAGGCCCGAGCGGGTCCAGGCCATGCCGTCCCCTGCCATTTCGAGGACGCGCGCGCGGGCATCCGTCATGCGGTCGGGGCGTGCGTCAGTCATTTGCAGCCCGTTGATCCATGGTTCCGGGTCGAACGCTTCCGGGGCGCGCAGGATCATGCGGGCGACCAGTCCCGGCGGCGACAGCGTGTAGCCGGCCACCCAATCGACAAAGCGGCGCATATCCTCGCAGATCGGAGGGCAGTCGAACGCCTCGCTGATCGGCCGCAGGCGCTTCGCCTCGATCGCCTCGCAATCGCCGTCCCAGACGATGCCGGCCACTTCGCGGGGGCCTAGCGGCACGCGCACGATGGAGCCCGGCACGACATGCATGCCGTCCGGCACCGCGTAGCTGTAGGGCCGGTCGGCCGGCATCGGCACCAGAACCGGCACGGCGCGCTGCCTCGCCGATTCGTGCCCCATCGATTCACCCGTCATGCCACGTGACGTAGTCTGCTTCTTGGTCTAGAGCAAAGGCAACCGCTTGCGGCCATGCCCATGCGAGAGAACAGCAAGGAGACGCCTCATGAAATTCTTTGTCGACACGGCCGATGTGAAGGAAATCCGCGAACTCAACGATCTCGGCCTCGTTGACGGCGTCACCACAAATCCCTCGCTGATCCTGAAGTCGGGCGGCAACATCGCCGAAGTGACCAAAGAGATCTGCGATATCGTCGCAGGACCGGTTTCCGCCGAGGTCGTGGCGACCGAATACAGGCAGATGATGAAGGAAGCGGAGATCCTGGCGAAGATCGCCGACAATGTCGCGATCAAGGTGCCGCTGACGCTCGACGGCCTCAAGGCCTGCAAGACCATCCGCACGGAACTTAACCGCATGGTCAACGTCACGCTCTGCTTCTCGGCCAATCAGGCGCTGCTGGCCGCGAAGGCCGGCGCGACCTTCATCTCGCCCTTCGTCGGCCGTCTCGACGACATGGGCATCGACGGCATGGATCTGATCGCCGAGATCAAGCAGATCTACGACAACTACAATTTCGAGACCGAGATCCTGACGGCGTCGGTGCGCACGGTGAACCACGTCAAGCAGGCCGCGCTGATCGGCGCCGACGTCATTACCGCGCCGCCGGCGACGCTTCGCGCGCTGGTCAGCCACCCGCTCACCGACAAGGGCCTCGCCGCCTTCCTCGCCGACTGGGCGAAGACCGGCCAGAAGATCGGCTGATCGCCATGACGGATGCGGGAGCGATCGCCGACGAGGTGTTGAAGGCGCTCGCCTCCCGTGACCCGGTCGAGCCGTTCACGGCCCGGGTCGCCAGCTTCGACGATCGCGCCGCCTATGCGGTGACGAGCGAGCTACGCCGCAGGCGCAGCGAGCGCGGCGAAATGCCCATCGGCCGCAAGATCGGCTTCACCAACCGCAACATCTGGGCCGAGTACGGCGTCTACGAGCCGATCTGGGGCGACATCTACGCGACGACGGCGCATGACGTCCAACCCGGCGCGCGGGCAAGAATCTCGCATCTGCCGCAGCCGCGCATCGAGCCGGAGATCGTCCTCGGGCTCGACGGCGATCTTTCCGGCGATATGTCGGCGGAGGACGTCGCGGAACGAATCGGCTGGGTCGCCCACGGCTTCGAGATCGTGCAATCCATCTTTCCCGACTGGAAATGCAGCGTCGCGGACTGCGTGGCCGATGGCGGCCTGCACGGCGCGCTGTTCATCGGACCGCGCAAGCCCTTGTCGGCGGTCGAGCGCCGCGTCCTGCCCGCCATCTTGCCGAAGATCGGGATCGAACTCTTCCGCGACGGCAGGCCGATCGACGCAGGCATCGGCTCCAACGTGCTCGGCGGGCCGGTGCAGGCGCTGAAATATCTTGTCGACGTGCTGGCCCGGGACCCGCTCAATCCTTCGTTGCGCGCTGGCGAGTTCATTTCGACCGGCACGATAACCCGCGCCTTCCCGGTATCGGCGGGGGAGCGCTGGTCGACGCGGCTGACCGGCTTCGACCTGCCGGGAATGGATGTCGAACTCTACTAAGGCGCTACCGACCGGGCCACGAAGTCGGCCCGCGGATTGGCGGCAAGCTCTTCCACCGTATGCGCCTGCAGCCTCGCGGCGACGGACGCCGCATCGCCTTCCAGCGCGTCCGCCGCGATCGGCTTGCCGACCGATATCCTGTAGGCGCGTCCGGTCTTGTTCAGCAATTCGTGGAAGACGGTAATATCGCGCAGGTCGTTGGAGAAGCGCGAAAGAAAATAGAACAGGCCTGAATTCCGGGCCTGAATGTTGACCGGCACGACCGGACAGTCGTAGCGCCGGGCGAGCGCCACGACGGAGCTCTGCCACGGGCGCTCGGTCAGCCTGCCCTCGTTCCAGTAGGCGATGCGGCCGGAAGGGAACAGCACCACCATGCGCCTGGCGGCAAAGGCCCGCGCAGTAGCCTCCAGCGTATCGCGGCCCTTGGCATGGCTCTTTTCGGCCGCGCGCCACTCGACGGGTATGACGAGGTCGCGAAAGCCGGCCGCGACGCGGAGCGCATCGCGATTGGCGAAGAAGATCATGTCGGGGCGCACGGTCTTGAACGCGTCGAAGACCGCGACGCCGTCGGCGATGCCCGTTGGGTGGCTCGGCGCCAGGATGAACGGCCCGGAATCCGGCAGGTTCTCCAGCCCGCGTACGTCAATGTCGAGCCGCAGCAGACGGCTGAGATATTCCATAGCCTCGAAGCCGGGCAGATCGCGGACGTCGTCCGCCATGCGCACGGCCTTCCGGTAATGGAAGACACGCATCAGCAGGGGGCGGATCAAAGGCCAGATCGGGTTACGGGCAAGATTCAGCGAGCGCTCGGCGATCAGCTGGTCGACGACGTGCATGTTTGCGCCGGCGTCCGTGCCCTTGATGAGTGCCGCGGCGGCCTCAGCGGGAGCGCTGCGCGGCGGATTCAACGAGGGCATTCTGCAACTCCGTTTTGCGCTGAGTGCGCGTCCGGCATGACGGGAACATGACGAACCCCGCCGTCGTCGCGAAGTTCCCTTCTACTTGCCCGTGTGGCGCACGAGATCCTGCGCCACCGCGAGCCGAACGAGTTCCGCCAGTTCACGCGCAGCGCGATTTTCGGCGTCGCGGCGCGCCCGATAGGCGGCAAACTCCTGATTGGGAATATCGTATTGCGACGTGATCTGCCGGCGGCCGCTCGCGATCGGCTTTTGCGTCGCGGCATCGAACAGCACGTAGTTGGAGAACATGGTGACCGCGCCGGATGTCGGCTGATTCACCGACGAGGTCTGCGAAATGGTCGAGACCTCGCGGCTGGTCACCACGCCAAGCTCCAGTTCATAGGTCGGCGTCGACGTCTGCGCCTTGCCGCCGTTGAACAGGAAGATCAGCTGGTTGCGGACTTCCTGCGCATCGCGCGTCCTTGCGGGACGGATGAGAACGGAGGACAGGGCGGCGTTCGTCGTACTGCCGTCCGCCGTGACCGGCGCATCGGAGTAGAGCGGCCGCACGGTGCAGCCCGCGACACCGATCGCCAGGGCGGAGAGCAGAGCCAGCGAAACCGCGCGAATCATCCGAAATCCTCTGGCCTGCTGTCAGGCAACGACATTCACGATCCGCTGCGGGACCACGATGACCTTGCGCGGCGGCTTGCCGTCGAGAGCCTTGACCACGGCATCGAGCGCCAGCGCCGCATTCTCCACCGCAGCTTGATCCGCGTCGCGCGCGATTGTCAAATCGCCCCGCTTCTTGCCGTTCACCTGCACTGGATAGGTGATCTCGTTGTCGACGACCAGCGCAGGGTCGAAATCCGGCCATTTCTGATTCGCCACGAGGCCTTCGCAGCCAAGAGTCGCCCAGCACTCCTCGGCCAGATGCGGCATCATCGGCGCGATCATCCTGATCAGCATCTCCAGCGCCTCGCGGAGCGCACCTTTCGTCGCGGCATCCGTCCCCCGCGAGAGGGTTCCGGCCGGGCCATGCACGGCGTTGACGAGTTCGTAGAGGCGCGCGACGGCCTTGTTGAAGGCGAGCTTGCCGATATCCTCGCCGACGGCCTTGACGGCCTTGTGCGCGGCCTTCGAGATCGCGCCCGCCGCGCCGGAGGAAGCAGCCTCCGGCGCGACGCCCTCCAGATGCGGCGCGGCCTCGGAGACGAGACGCCAGACGCGCTGCACGAAGCGATGCGCGCCCTCGACGCCGGCCTCCGTCCAGATCACGTCGCGATCCGGCGGCGAGTCCGACAGCATGAACCAGCGCGCCGTGTCGGCGCCGTAGCTGGCGATGATGTCGTCGGGATCGACCACGTTCTTCTTCGACTTCGACATCTTCTCGATCGAGCCTATCTCGACCGGCGCGCCGTCCGACAACATGGTCGCGCTGCGCTGGCCGTCCGTCTCCTCGATCCGGATCTCGGCCGGCGTTACCCAGCCCTGCGGACCCTTGTAGGTCTCGTGGACAACCATGCCCTGCGTGAACAGGCCCTCGAACGGCTCCTCGACCGTATTGAGATGGCCCGTCGCCTTCATGGCGCGGGTGAAGAAGCGCGAATAGAGCAGGTGCAGGATCGCGTGCTCGATGCCGCCTATATACTGATTGACCGGCAGCCAGCCCTTCGGGCCGTCGACATGAGCGAGATCGGTCGGCTCCTCCGTGTCCCAAGGATCGGTGAAGCGCGCGAAATACCAGGACGAATCGACGAACGTATCCATCGTATCCGTGTCGCGCCGCGCGTCCTTGCCGCATTGCGGGCAGGCGACATGCTTCCACGTCGGATGGTGGTCCAGCGGATTGCCCGGCCTGTCGAAATTGACGTCGGAAGGCAGCTCGACCGGCAGTTGATCGGCCGGCACCGGCAGGGAACCGCAATCGTCGCAATGGATGACCGGGATCGGGCAACCCCAGTAGCGCTGGCGCGAGATCAGCCAGTCGCGCAGCCGGAACTGCACCTTGCGCTCACCCTGCGGACGCCCCTCCACCATCTGCTCGCCGAGCAGGCGCGCGACCTCGTCAAAGGCCTGCTTCGGCTTCATGCCGTCAAGGAAGCGCGAATTGATCATCACGCCGTCGTCGACATAGGCCTCGTCGCGGATTTCGAAAGTCGCGGCATCGGCGCCTTCCGGCATGACCACCGGCACGACCGGCAGACCGTATTTGCGGGCGAAGTCGAGGTCGCGCTGATCGCCGGACGGACAGCCGAAAATAGCGCCCGTGCCGTAATCCATCAGCACGAAGTTCGCGACGTAGATCGGCAGCGTCCAGGCCGGATCGAACGGATGCACGACGCGCAGACCTGTGTCGAAGCCGCGCTTCTCGGCGGTCTCCAGTTCGGCGGCGGACGTGCCGCGATGGCGGATATCCTCGATGAAGGCGGTAAGGTCGGGATTGAATTCCGCCGCCCGCTTCGCCAGCGGATGGTCCGCGGCGATCGCCATGAAGGACGCGCCGAAGATCGTATCCGGCCGCGTCGTGTAGACTTCCAGTTCGCTCTCGCCCGGAGGCGGGTTGGCGAGCGCCCAGCGGATCAGCAGGCCCTCGGACCGGCCGATCCAGTTCGACTGCATCAGCTTGACCTTCTCGGGCCAGCGGTCGAGCGTCTCAAGCCCGTCGAGCAGGTCCTGGCTCATCGAGGTGATCTTGAAGAACCATTGCGTCAGGTCGCGCTGCTCGACCAGCGCGCCGGACCGCCAGCCGCGTCCGTCAATGACCTGCTCGTTGGCGAGCACGGTCATGTCCTCGGGGTCCCAGTTGACCTTGGCCGACTTGCGCTCGACCAGCCCAGCCTTCCAGAAGTCGAGGAACATCTTCTGCTGATGCTTGTAGTAGCTCGGGTCGCAGGTGGCGAATTCGCGCGACCAGTCCCAGGAAAAGCCCAGCGTCCGCAACTGGCTCTTCATCGTCTCGATATTGGCATAGGTCCAGGCGCGCGGGTCGACCTTGTTGTCGCGCGCCGCGTTCTCGGCCGGCAGGCCGAACGCGTCCCAGCCGAACGGATGCAGGACGTTGAAGCCTATGGCGCGCTTGTAGCGCGTCAGAACGTCGCCCAGCGTATAGTTGCGGACGTGCCCCATGTGGATGCGCCCGGACGGATAGGGGAACATTTCGAGGACGTAGTATTTCGGACGCGGGTCGTCGTTCTTCGTCTCGAAGAGCCTGGCGTCGTCCCAGGCTTTCTGCCATTTCGGTTCGGACGCGCGCGGATTGTATCGTTCGGTTGCCATGACCGGAATTTCACTCGATATACGGGCTGACAAAGTGGCGGACCTTCGATCACGGTTTCCGTGACCCGTCAACCGGGCGGGCGCCTTTCGGGGGCGCAGAAGAGGCGAATCGAGCCGGGGTGAGGCATGAGCGACGCGGTTGCGCGATTGAACGAGGTGCGCGCCAACATCGAAAAGGCGGAACGAGCGGCAAAGCGGGCGGCAGGCGGCGTGACGCTCGTCGCCGTGTCGAAGACCTTCGATGCCGGCGATATCCGGCCCGTCATCGAAGCCGGCCAGCGCATCTTCGGCGAAAACCGCGTGCAGGAGGCCATGGGTAAATGGCCGGCCCTGAAGGCGGATTTCGCCGATCTCGAACTGCACCTCATTGGCCCGCTGCAATCGAACAAGACGAAGGAGGCGGTGGCGCTGTTCGATGTGATCGAGACGGTGGATCGGGAAAAGATCGCCGCCGAACTGGCGAAGGAAATCGCCAGACAGGGCAGGGCGCCGAAACTCTATGTGCAGGTGAATACCGGCTCGGAGCCGCAGAAGGCCGGCATCGAGCCGACCGAGGCGGTCGCCTTCGTCAGACGCTGCCGGGATGTACACGGGCTCGCAATCGAGGGGCTGATGTGCATCCCGCCGGCGGACGAGAATCCGGGACCGCATTTCGCGCTGCTCGAAAAGCTGGCGCGCGAGGCGGGCGTCGAAAAGCTCTCCATGGGCATGTCGGGAGACTACGAGACCGCGATCGCTTTCGGCGCGACCGGCGTGCGCGTCGGCAGCGCGATCTTCGGCAGCCGGTAGCTCTTACAGCACGACGCTTTTGATCGGATCACGCGGCGCGGCGTAAGCTTTTGTTTTACGCATATCGTTGTCCCAAAACCGCTGCGCACTTTTGGGCGACATGCGTCAGACTTCCATCACCTCCGGCGGCGCCTTCTTCAGCTTCTGCTCGCGGAAGAAGATGAAGAGGCCGGCGCCGACGATGATAGCCGCGCCGATCAGCACGTGAATCTGGGGCACGTCGCCGAAGACCAGCCAGCCGAAGACGACCGCCCAGAACAGCATCGTGTACTGAAACGGCACCACGGTCGCCGCGTCGCCATATTTCAGCGCCCGGTTGACGCAGACATGCGCCATCATCGCCACGACGCCGAGCAGGGCCAGCAGCGACAGATCGAAAGCGCTGATCGGCACCCAGCCGAAAGGCGCCGTGACGAGGCCGAGCAGCCCGGCCCCGACCATCTGCCAGAAGACGAGCGCGACATCGGGCGTGCCGCGCAGCATGCGCGACGTTATCAGCATCATGGCAAAGGCAAGACTGCCGCCGATCGACACGATGGCGGCTGGCGACAGCGTGGCAGAAGACGGCTGCAACGCGACGAGCACGCCGCAGAAGCCGATGAAGATCGCCGTCCATCGCCGCCAGCCGACATGCTCGCCGAGGAACAGGGGCGAAAGCGCGGCAACGTAGATCGGCGCCGCCATCCAGTAGGTCATCGCATCCGCCAGCGGCAGGTACATGACCGCGAAATAGAACAGATAGACTTCGGCGGACGACACGGCGACGCGCAGGACTTGCACCATCGGGCGCTCGACCGCGAACATCGATCGCCATCCGGCTCTGGCCACCGCCGGCGAGAGCACGACGAGCGCCGCCGCGCTGCGGACCAGCAGCACCTGCCCCACCGTGTAGGTGGCGACCAGCCATTTGCCCATCGTGTCGTTGAGCGCGAACATCAGGATGCCGACGACCATCAGCAGGATGCCGAGCGGCGGGTTTGACACGTGTATGGCTGCCGGTTTCACGTTGCTCGATCCACTCCCCTGACGCGACGGATCGCGCCTTCCTGTGGCGAGCGGTAATGGAAGCCGTTGCCTAGGTCATGCCGCGTCGGTGAACCAGCGCCCTGAAGAGATTGGTCCAGAGAAGGACGGGATGCCTCCTCGCCGGTGCCGGCGTCGTCAGTGGAGGACCAGTTCCCCCGTCACGTTGCGCCATTCGTTCGGCGCGATCAGCCGGCGGTGGGTATAGGCGATGGAGTGAAGCGGACCTTCGAGCTTCGACTTCCAGAAGTCGATGAACCGGTAGAGCACCGGAAATTTCGGCGCCAGATCGTAATCCTGCCAGATATAGGTCTGCAGCAGGTGCGGATGGTCAGGCATGTGATAGAGGATCTGGGCCGTGGTCAGCCCATAGCCCTTGAGCATCAGTTCCATTTCGGCATTGTCGCGCATCGCGGTTCCCCGTGTGTGGACGGCCCGTGGAATGCAAGACTCTGTATCGATGGGATCGGTCAGGTTCAGTCATGTGTCCGGCCTTTTATCGTGGCATTGTAGCCACTGGCCCTGATGAAGTCCGCGGATGGAGAGCCAATCAATTTGTCGAGCTCAAGGCTCTGGGGGAACCTAGGCTTTGCTCCATCCCCGGTCCAACCGGTTCGCCATCATTACTCAGTCCTTCATTCCTCCGGTCGACGATTGCCGAGCCGGATTCCTTCAAACGGCTGCGTGCCGGTAAGTCTCCTCTCTTCTCAGAAGAGCCCACGCGACGCGGGCGGTCTTGTTGGCGATCGCTACCGACACCATGCGTGCCGGTTTGCGCTGCAAGAGCTTCGCGATCCACGGGAATGATGGAGCATCAATGCGCGCTCGTCGTATGACGGCAGTGGCGCCGACTACCAGCAATCGTCGGATTGTCCGATCGCCCTGCTTGCTGATCCGCCCTAGCCTCTCCTTTCCGCCACTACTATTTTGTCGCGGCGTTAAGCCAAGCCAAGCCGCGAACTGTCGCGCTGATTTGAATTCCTCGGCATTCCCAACCGAAGCCGCGATTGCGGCCGCCGTGAGAAAGCCGACGCCTGGGATGGTCATCAGCCTCCGAGCGGCAGCTTGGTCCCGGCACCACTGCATTATGGTGCGATCAAGCTCGGCGATCTTATTGCTCAGCTCTTCTAGCTGCATCTGAATGTGCTTGAAGGGTTGCCACGACGGTTCAGGAAGATGGTCTTTCGCGACGTGTAAGGCTTCGAGAGCAGCTTTCAGCCCGAACTTTCCTTGAGGCGTGATGATACCGAATTCGGCCAAATGGCCTCGGAGTGCGTTGATCAGAGCCGTTCTCTGCCGCACAAAAAGATCTCGGGTCTTGTGCTGCATAAGAAGAGCCTGACGCTCGCAATTTTTCACCGGTACGAAGCGCATGGTTGGACGGGTGACTGCCTCGCAAATCGCTTCGGCATCTGCTGCATCGTTTTTCCCGCGCTTCACATACGGCTTTACATATACCGGAGGCATAAGCTTCACATCGAAGCCCAAGGCACCGAGTTCCCTCGCCCAGTAATGTGAAGTCGAACAAGCTTCCATGCCGACGAGGCAGGGTGGCAACTGCTCGAAGAAATGCAGGAGCTGATTTCGGCGAAGCTGCCGCCGGACAATAACATTGCCGACGTCATCGATAGCATGAACTTGAAACACGTTCTTGGCCAGATCCAGGCCGACGACAGTGATCTTCTCGAAAGTCATGACACGGTTCCTTCTCTGAGTTGCGCAGAATGATCTTAGCATCTCGCGCGACGGGTTCGGAGGGCCGTCCACATCATCAGTTTCAGTCCGGCCGCGATGACACGCGGCCATCGAAGAAATCTCCCGCGATCGATTAGGCTCCCGAATGGTTAACAAATTGCGGTGAGACGGCTATGCCGCGAGCAGGGCGCGCGTGAGCGGATGGTCCGCGTCGCCAAGACCGTCGACGATGGTGAAGTGGTGACGATCCGGCTCGACGACGATGGCCGTCGAGGCCCCGAGCCCGGTCCAGATATTGGCGAGCAGCGCGTTCTGCCGGATGAATTCGGCACGTTCCGCGCCGCCCGCCCAGCAGGTCACACGGACGCCCGCGGCCGGCCTTAGCAGCGCCGGGCTTTCGGCGACCGCTTCCGCCTCGTCGATATGCAGATCGTTGTTCATGGCGGTCGCCATGATCGGCCTCAGATCGTGCACGCCGGAAATGGATACCGTGTTGCGCACGCGGGAAAGCACGGCCGCCGGCAGCGGCGACGACGTGGTCAGCATGCGCGTCGCCAGATGCCCGCCGGCGGAATGGCCGGTCAGCATGACCGGCCCCTCGACCATCGCGGCTGCCGCCTCGATTCCCCGCGCCACTTCCCGCACGATCCCGGCTATGCGCACCTCGGGACACAACGTGTAGGAAGGCATGGCGACCGCATAGCCGCTGTCGACGCAACCGGCTGCCAGATGCGACCAGACGCTCTTGTCGAAAGCCCGCCAGTAGCCGCCATGAATATAGACGACCAGCCCCGTCGGCCTCCCTTCGGGAAGGAACAGGTCGAGGCGGTTGCGCGGCCTGTCGCCATAGGCGATGTCGAGCTTCGCCCGGCCAGCCGCAGCCATGCGGTCGCGATACGCCCTGGCGGGCTCGATCCACGCAGCCGGCCAGCGATCACCCCCCGGTATGTTCACGCCGTTGGCGTAGGCGTCGTCCCAGTCGGTGATGGTGCGATGGATCATCGTCGGTCCCCCTGCTCGGCGGACAAGCGACCCGAAACGGCCCATCCTGTCAACGCCGGCGATGCCTGCCGCGGAAATCTTCAACATCGAAATTTTAGGCTTGAAATAACTACGGCAGGGTGACATCCTCATCACAAGATCAGGAGGCTGGCGCGATGAAGGTTGCGGTACTCGGCGGCGGACCGGCAGGCCTCTACTTCGCCATCTGCATGAAATTGCACGACGCCGCGCACGACGTCACCGTCATCGAGCGCAACAGGCCCGACGACACGTTCGGCTGGGGCGTGGTGCTGTCGGCCGAGACGCTGGACAACCTCACCCGCAACGATCCCGTCAGCGCGCAATGGATACGCCGCCATTTCGCCTACTGGGACGACGTCGCCGTCATCAAGGACGGCGTCAAGACCGTTTCCACCGGCCACGGTTTCTGCGGCATCGGCCGCAAGCGCCTGTTGCAGCTTCTCCAGCAGCGCGCCCGCGAACTGGGCGTCAGGTTGCAGTTCGAGACGGAGGCCGCCGAGCCGCAGACCTATATGGACACGCATGACGTGGTCATCGGCGCCGACGGGCTGAACTCCAAATGCCGCGCCGCCTTCGCCGACGTGTTCAAGCCCGACATCGACATGCGCAAGTGCAAGTTCGTGTGGCTGGGCACGCACCAGAAATTCGCCAACGCCTTCACCTTCATCTTCGAGAAGACCGAGCATGGCTGGGTGTGGGCGCACGCCTACCAGTTCGACCGCGACACGGCGACCTTCATCGTCGAGTGCAGCCAGGAGACGTGGGACGCGTTCGGCTTCGGAACGATGTCGAAGGAAGAGTCGATCGAGACCTGCGAACGGATCTTCGAGAAACATCTCGGCGGCTACAGCCTGATGTCGAACGCCAACCACATACGCGGCTCGGCCTGGATCAATTTTCCGCGCGTGCTTTGCGAACGCTGGTCGTACAGGAATCTGGCGCTGATGGGCGACGCCGCGGCAAGCGCCCACTTCTCCATCGGCTCGGGCTCGAAGCTCGCGCTGGAAAGCGCGGTGGCGCTGGCCGACTATTTGCACAGCGAGCCGACGCTGGAGGCGGCGTTCCGGAAATACGAGGACGCGCGGCGCACCGAGGTGCTGAAACTCCAGTCGGCAGCGCGCAACTCGCTCGAATGGTTCGAGGATGTCGAGCGCTATCTCGGCCTCGATCCGGTCCAGTTCAACTATTCGCTGCTGACTCGCTCGCAGCGCATCAGCCACGAGAATCTGCGCCTGCGCGATCCCGACTGGCTGGGCGGCGCGGAGGAATGGTTCCAGAGCCGCGCCGGCGCCACCAACATGCGCCGCGCGCCGATGTTCGCGCCGTTCCGGCTGCGCGAGATGCATCTGGAGAACCGCATCGTCGTCTCGCCGATGGCGCAGTACAAGGCCGTCGACGGCTGTCCGACCGACTGGCATTTCGCCCACTATGCCGAGCGCGCCAAGGGCGGCGCCGGCCTCGTCTATATCGAGATGACCTGCGTCTCGCCGGAAGGACGCATCACGCCCGGCTGTCCCGGCTTCTATGCGCCCGAACACGAGGTCGCGTGGAAGCGGCTCGTCGACTTCGTCCATGTCGAGACGGAAGCGAAGATCTGCGCGCAGATCGGCCATTCCGGCCCGAAGGGTTCGACCAGGGTCGGCTGGGAGGGCACCGACGAACCGCTCGACAGCGGCAACTGGCCGGTGATGGCCGCGTCCGACGTCGCCTGGTCGCCTGCGAACCAGACGCCGAAGGCGATGACGCGCAAGGACATGGACAAGGTGCGCGACCAGTTCGTCGCGGCGGCGGAGATGGCGGAACGCTGCGGTTTCGACATGATCGAAATCCACGCCGCCCACGGCTACCTGCTCTCGTCCTTCATCACCCCCGTCACCAATCGCCGCACCGACGAATATGGCGGATCGCTCGAAAACCGCATGCGCTATCCGCTGGAGGTGTTCCATGCGGTGCGCGCCGTGTGGCCGGCGGAAAAGCCGATCTCCATGCGCATCTCGGCCCATGACTGGCTGCCCGACGAGGGCGTCGATCCGGCCGAGGCGGTGGAGATCGCGAGGCTGCTGAAGGCTGCCGGCGTCGACATCTGCGACGTTTCAGCCGGGCAGACCTCGATCCGCGCCCGGCCGGTCTATGGCCGCATGTTCCAGACACCGTTCTCGGACCGCATCCGCAACGAGGTCGGCATGCCGACCATGGCCGTCGGCAACATCTTCGAGGCCGACCATGCCAATTCGATCCTGATGGCCGGCCGCGCCGACCTCGTCTGCCTTGCCCGGCCGCACCTCGCCGATCCGTACTGGACGCTGCATCAGGCGGTGAAGCTCAACGATCGCCATGTGAAATGGCCCGATCCTTACCTGCCCGGCCGCGATCAGGCCTATCGCCTTGCCGAGCGGCAGGAGCAGATGACGGGGAAAGTTTGATGTCCCATGCGCTTGTCACCGGTGGCGGCACGGGGGTCGGCAAGGCGATCGCGCTGGCGTTGGCGGCGGCCGGCCACGAGGTCACCATCTGCGGCAGGCGGCGCGAGCCGCTCGAAACAGTGGCGGCGATGCAGTCCAACATCGCGGCCGTCACGGCCGACGTCACCGACGAAGCCTCGATGACGGCACTTCATGCGGCAGCGGAAGCCGCGAACGGTCCGTTCGACATCGTCATCGCCAATGCCGGTGCTGCCGTCAGCGCGCCGGCCCCAAAAGTGTCGCTGGCTGACTGGAGCCAGGCGCTCGCGGTGAACCTCACCGGCGCCTTCCTGACGGTGAAGCCCGCTTTGTCCGGCATGATCGCGCGGAAATCCGGGCGCATCGTCTTCATCGCCTCGACGGCGGGCCTCAAGGGCTATGCCTATGTCGCCCCCTATGTGGCGGCGAAGCACGGCGTCATCGGCCTGATGCGGGCGCTCGCGGTCGAGACGGCGAAAACCGGAGTCACGGTCAACGCCATCTGCCCCGGCTTCACCGAGACCGAGCTGCTGGCCGATTCGGTCGAGCGTATCGTCAGGAAGACCGGACGCAGCGCCGAGGAAGCGCGCGCCAGCCTCGTAGCCGGCAATCCGCAGGGCCGCTTCATCCAGCCGGGCGAGATCGCGGCCGCCGTGATGTGGCTGGTCGGCGACGGCGCGGCCTCGATCACCGGACAGGCCATTTCCGTATCGGGAGGGGAGACATGGTAGCGGTTGCCGTGGCCGAACGGCAGGAGCATGCGCGATTGCGGCTCTGGGTACGCATCCTGCGCGCGCAGCGCCTGATCGAAGGGCAGTTGCGCGAGCGGCTGAAGACGGAGTTCGACACCACCCTGCCCCGCTTCGACGTCATGGCGGCGCTCTACCGGCAGCCGTCCGGCATGCTGATGAGCGACCTGTCGCGCTTCCTCCTCGTCTCCAACGGCAACGTCACCGGCATCGTCGACCGTCTCGTCACCGACGGCCATGTCGTCCGCGCCCAGCGTGAAGGCGACCGGCGCACCTCCATCGTCCGGCTGACCGAGGCCGGCACAGCCTTCTTCGAGAAGATGGCGGCGGTGCATGAAGGCTGGGTCGATTCGCTTCTCGCCGACATAGGCGAGGAGGACGCCCGGCATCTGGCCGGCATCCTGAAATCATTCCGCAGCAACTGGGAGCGCGGCTCATGAAGGGCAAATCCATGGCCGGGCTCAGCCCGGTTCATTTCCATTGGCAGGCGGAGAACGGGATTGCCCGCATCCGGCTGGCGCGGCCGGAACGCAAGAATCCGCTGACCTTCGAATCCTATGCCGAGCTGCGCGATACGTTTCGCGACCTCGCCTATGCCGACGACATCCACGCCGTGGTCTTCCTGCCCAATGGCGGAAATTTCTGCTCGGGCGGCGACGTGCACGACATCATCGGCCCGCTGGTCAATATGGAAATGAAGGAGCTGCTGGCCTTCACGCGCATGACCGGCGACGTGGTCAAGGCCATGATCAATTGCGGCAAGCCGGTCATCTCGGCCGTGGACGGCGTCGCGGTGGGCGCCGGCGCCATCATCGCCATGGCGTCCGACCTGCGCCTTGCTACGCCCGAGGCGAAGACGGCGTTCCTGTTCACGCGCGTCGGCCTCGCCGGGTGCGACATGGGCGCCTGCGCCATGCTGCCGAGGATCATCGGCCAGGGCCGCGCCGCCGAGCTGCTCTACACAGGCCGCACCATGAGCGCGGAGGAAGGCGAGCGTTGGGGCTTCTTCAACCGGCTGGTCGCCGCGGCGGAACTGGAAAGAGAAGCGCTCGACCTCGCCGCCCGCATCGTCGCCGGTCCGACCTTCGCCCACGGCATCACCAAGACGCAGCTCAACCAGGAATGGTCGATGGGTCTCGATCAGGCGATCGAGGCCGAAGCGCAGGCGCAGGCGATCTGCATGCAGACCCGCGACTTCGAACGCGCCTACAAGGCGTTCGTGGCGAAGGAAAAGCCGGTGTTCGAGGGGGATTGAGATGAGGGACGCGACTTTTCCCTCCTCCTTGCGGGGAGGGTGGCCGGACAAGGTCCGGCCGGGTGGGGTACAGGCGGCAGTGCTCGACCTCCGGGCGGTGCCTTCTGATGCTACCCCCTCTGGCCGCTACGCGGCCATCTCCCCCGCAAGGGGGGAGAGTGCCCTCTCCCTTGCCGCACCTGCCCAACCCCGCTGCGCTACGTCCGGTCGGCCCTCCCGTAAGGGGGAACCTCATCATGCCTAACCGCTCCTTCCTGTCCTGGCCGTTCTTCGAGGACCGCCATCGCGAATACGCCGGGCGTCTCGATTCATGGTGCGTGCAGAACCTGCCGGCCGATCATCATGACGTCGATGCGGCCTGCCGCGAGCTGGTAAAAAAACTGGGCCGCGACGGCTGGCTCAAGCCTACCGCCATAGACCCGAAGAATCCCGCGCCCCTCGACGTGCGCACGCTCTGCCTGACCCGCGAGACGCTGGCGCGTCACGACGGGTTGGCCGATTTCGCCTTCGCCATGCAGGGGCTGGGCACCGGCGCCGTCAGCCTCTTCGGCGAGGCGCATCACCGGCAATGGCTGGAAAAGACCCGCGCCGGCGAAGCGCTCTCCGCCTTCGCCCTGTCGGAGCCGCGTTCGGGCTCGGACGTCGCCAACATGGACATGGCGGCGACACGCGACGGCGACCATTACGTGCTTTCGGGAGAGAAGACGTGGATCTCCAATGGCGGCATCGCCGATCTCTACACCGTCTTCGCCCGGACCGGCGAAGCGCCCGGAGCGAAGGGCATTTCGTGCTTCCTCGTCCCTGCCGACACGCCGGGCCTGATCGTCGCCGAACGCATCGAGGTGGTTGCGCCGCATCCGCTGGCGCGGCTCGCCTTCGAGGATTGCCGCGTTCCTGTCTCGGCCATGATCGGCAGGCCCGGCGACGGCTTCAGGATCGCCATGTCGGTGCTCGACGTCTTCCGCTCCACGGTCGGGGCGGCGGCGCTGGGCTTCGCGCGCCGCGCGCTCGACGAGACGATCGCGCGGGCCTCCGGCCGAGAGCTCTTCGGCGCGCCGCTCTTCGACCTGCAGATGGTGCAAGGCCACATCGCCGACATGGCGCTGGACGTCGATGCCGCGGCCCTGCTCGTCTACCGCGCCGCCTGGACGAAGGACATGGGCGCGCCGCGCGTCACCCGCGAGGCGGCGATGGCCAAGCTTTACGCCACCGACCGCGCGCAGGAGGTCATCGACAGGGCCGTCCAATTGCATGGGGGCGACGGCGTGCGCAAGGGGCACATCGTGGAGAGCCTGTATCGGGAGATACGCGCGCTGCGCATCTATGAGGGTGCGTCCGACGTCCAGAAAGTGGTCATCGCCCGTCAGGTGATGCAATGAAACCAGCAACCAGAGAGAAGAACTGCGATGACAAAGGCACTTGCCAAGGGAATCACTGAAAACGGCAGCGGCTTCGAGGGCGTCACCTGGAATGTGCTCGGGCAGACCTACTATCCGAAGGCTGTATGCGAAACGACGTTCGCCTTCGAGACCAACTCGGCGCCGGGCCAGTTCGTGCCGGTGCACATCCACCCGACACAGGACGAATTCATCCTCGTTCAGGAGGGCGAACTCGACCTGAAGCTCGACGGCGTGTGGTCGAAGGCGCGCGCCGGCGATCTTGTGCGCATGCCGAAGGGCATTCCGCACGGCTATTTCAACAAGTCCGACAAGCCGACGCGCGCCCTTTTCTGGGTCTCTCCCGCTGGAAAGCTGCGGGACCTCTTCGCCGCATTGGACGACCTCACGGACATCCAGCGCGTTGTCGAACTGTCGGCCCAGCACGACGTGGACTTCCTGCCGCCGGAGGCGAACGACTGACGATGCTGTCGCCCAGCGCCCACACGGACACTTTCACGCGGGACAACCTCCCGCCCGAAAGCGAATGGCCGGACTTTTTGCTCGACGGCTTCCAGTATCCGGAGGTGCTGAACGCGGCCGTCGAATTGACCGACCGCATGGTGGAGCGCGGTTTTGGCGACAATACCGCGCTGATCGGCAACGGAAGGCGGCGCACCTACAAGGAGCTCTCTGACTGGACGAACCGCCTCGCCCATGCGCTGGTCGAGGATTACGGCGTCAAGCCCGGCAACCGGGTGCTGATCCGCTCGGCCAACAATCCGGCCATGGTCGCCTGCTGGCTGGCGGCGACGAAGGCCGGCGCGGTGGTGGTCAACACCATGCCCATGCTGCGCGCCGGCGAACTGGCGCAGATCGTCGACAAGGCCGAGGTCGCGCTGGCGCTCTGCGACACGCGCATCAAGGACGAGCTCGTCGCCTGCGCCAAGGAAAGCAAATTCCTCAAGGCGGTCATCGGCTTCGACGGCACGGCCAACCACGACGCGGAACTCGACCGCGTCGCGCTCGACAAGCCGGTGAAGTTCGACGCGGTGAAGACCGGCCGCGACGACGTGGCCCTGCTCGGCTTCACCTCCGGCACGACGGGCGTGCCCAAGGCGACCATGCACTTCCACCGCGACCTGCTGATCATCGCGGACGCCTATGCGAAGGAGGTGCTGGAAGTGCAGCCGACCGACATTTTCGTCGGCTCGCCGCCGCTCGCCTTCACCTTCGGCCTGGGCGGGCTCGCCATCTTCCCGCTGCGCTTCGGCGCGGCGGCGACGCTGCTCGAAAGCGCGACGCCGCCGAATATGATCGAGATAATAGAGACCTATAAGGCGACGGTCTCCTTCACCGCGCCGACGGCCTATCGCGCCATGCTCGCCGCCATGGACCGCGGCGCCGACCTCTCCTCGCTGCGCGTCGCGGTTTCGGCCGGCGAGACGCTTCCCGCCCCCGTCTACGAGGAATGGGTGAAGAAGACCGGCAAGCCGATCCTCGACGGCATCGGCGCGACGGAAATGCTGCACATCTTCATCTCCAACCGCTTCGACGATCGCGCGCCCGCCTGCACCGGTAGGCCGGTGACGGGCTACGAGGCGAAGATCGTCGGCGAGGACATGAGCGAGCTGTCGCGCGGCCAGGTCGGGCGGCTGGCGGTGCGCGGCCCCACCGGATGCCGCTACATGGCCGACAAGCGCCAGCGGCAATACGTCCGGGACGGCTGGAACCTGACCGGCGACAGTTTCGTGGAGGACGAGGACGGACGCTTCCACTTCGCCGCACGCTCCGACGACATGATCGTCTCCGCCGGCTACAATATCGCCGGACCGGAGGTGGAGGCCGCCCTTCTCGCCCACGCCGACGTTCGCGAATGCGCCGTCATCGGCGTGCCGGACGAGGAACGCGGCCAGATCGTCGAGGCGCATGTGGTGCTGGTCGATGGCGCTGAAGCCGGCGACCTGATGCGCAAGCTGCTGCAGGACCACGTCAAGGCGACCATCGCGCCCTACAAATATCCGCGTTCGGTCGTGTTCACCGACAGCCTGCCGAAGACCCAGACGGGCAAGATACAGAGATTCAGGCTGAAGGAGCGGAAATGAGTCGTTCCGTGATATTCGGTGTGCGGCATACCCCCACCCCTGACCCTTCCCCACAAGGGAATGCGGGTAACCTTGCTGCGCCATCTATCGCGAGAGTCGGGCCATGACCGACTTCGCCAGGACACGCGCCCTTTTCCACATCCCCGAGGACATGATCTATCTCGACGGCAATTCGCTCGGGCCCCTCCCCGTCGCCGCGAAGGAACGCGTGGCGAGGATGCTGGCGGCCGAATGGGGCGAGCAGCTCATCAAGGGCTGGAACAGCGCCGGCTGGTACATGCAGCCGCGTCGCGTCGGCGACCGTATCGCCAGGCTGATCGGCGCTCCGGACGGCACCGTCGTCATGGGCGACACGCTGTCGATCAAGGTGCATCAGGCACTGGCCTCTGCGCTGGAACTCAATCCCGGCCGCAGGGTCGTGCTCTCCGACAGCGGCAATTTCCCCTCCGATCTCTACATCGCGCAGGGCCTGCTGAAGTCGCTCGACAAGGGGCATGAGCTGAGGATCGTGGAGCCGGAGGATATCCAGGCGGCAATCGACGAGAGCGTCGCCGTGCTGATGCTGACCGAGGTCGACTACCGCACCGGCCGCCTGCACGACATGAAGGCGCTGACGGCCAAAGCACATGAGGCCGGAGCGCTTGCTGTCTGGGACCTCGCCCATTCTGCCGGCGCCCTGCCAGTCGATCTCCTCGGCGCGGACGCGGATTTCGCCGTCGGCTGCACCTACAAGTACCTCAATGGCGGCCCGGGAGCCCCGGCCTTCATCTATGTCGCGCCACGGCATCTGGATACGGCGCGTCCCGTCCTGTCCGGCTGGATGGGACACGAAGCGCCTTTCGCCTTCGACCTCGACTACCGGCCAGGCGGCGGCATCGACCGCATGCGCTGCGGCACGCCGCCGGTGATCGGGCTGACGGCGCTGGACGCCGCGCTCGACGTCTGGGAAGGCGTGGACATGGCGGACGTGCGGGCGAAGTCGATCGCGCTTTGCGACCTGTTCATCCGCGAGGTCGAGGCGCGCTGCCCGGATCTCGTGCTGAACACGCCCCGCGACGGCGCGAAACGCGGCAGCCAGGTGTCATTCAGGCATCCCGAAGGCTACGCCATCATGCAGGCCCTGATCGCCCAAAACGTCATCGGCGACTTCCGCGCGCCGGACGCGATCCGCTTCGGCTTCACCCCGCTCTATACAGGCGAGAAGGAGGTGACGGGGGCGGTGGACATTCTCGCCGGCATCATGGCGGACCGTCTCTGGGAAAGGCCGGAATACAGGCGCAAGGCGGCGGTGACATGAGCAAGCCATACGATCCCGCCTCCGAAGGGGCGGAAATGTCGTTCCGGGGCCGCATGTCCTATGGCGACTACCTGCATCTGGAGAAGATCCTGAATGCGCAGGAGACGCTGTCGCCGGCGCATGACGAGCTTCTGTTCATCATCCAGCATCAGACCTCCGAACTCTGGATGAAGCTCGCCATTCACGAGATCCTCTCGGCCAAGCAGGCGATCCGCGAGGACCGGGTGCAGCCGGCATTCAAGATGCTGACGCGCGTCGCCCGCATCTTCGAGCAGCTGAACAACGCCTGGGACGTGCTGCGCACCATGACGCCGAGCGAATATACGGAGTTCCGCAACGCGCTCGGCCAGTCGTCGGGCTTCCAGTCGTGGCAGTACCGCGCCATCGAGTTCCTGGCGGGCAACCGCAACCTCACCATGCTCAAGCCGCACGAGCACGTGCCGGATATCATGGAGAAGCTGGAGGCGATCCTCGCCGGGCCGAGCCTCTACGACGAGGCGCTGATGCTGCTCGGGCGCCAAGGCTTCGACATCGGCGCGGACGCCGGACGCACCGACTGGCGGCAGACGCGCACGGAAAGCGATGCCGTGCGCGCGGCATGGCGCGAGGTCTACCGCGATCCCGAACATCACTGGGAACTCTACGAACTGGCGGAAAAGCTTGTCGATTTCGAGGATTATTTCCGCCGCTGGCGCTTCAACCACGTCACCACGGTGGAACGCATCATCGGCCTCAAGCGCGGCACGGGCGGCACGGCCGGCGTGTCCTATCTCCGGCGCATGCTCGAGGTAGAGCTGTTCCCGGAGCTCTGGAAGTTGAGGACGGAGCTGTGACGCAGATCGCCGGATTGCGGATCAACACTTTCAAAACGCTCCGCAATCTGCATTCTGGCAAATTCCGACAAGACCAAACGGGAGAAGGACAATGAAGACATTCCTGGCGGCCACCGTCGCCGCTCTTGCTCTGGGCCTTGCCGCGCCCGCTTTCGCCGAGCCGGTGAAGATCGGCATGATCACGAAGCTGTCGGGCGGCGGCGCCGGCCTCGGCGTCGACGCGCGCGACGCTTTCGATCTGGCCATCAAGCTGGCCGGCAACAGCGACATCACCGTCATCACCGAGGACGACGCGATGAAGCCGGAACTCGCGGTGCAGATCGCCGACAAGATGATCCAGTCCGATCAGGTCGACATCCTGACCGGCATCATCTGGTCGAACCTCGCCATGGCTGTCGTCCCGAACGCGGTGGCGCAGGGCAAGTTCTACCTGTCGGTGAATGCCGGGCCTTCTCCCCTGGCAGGGGCAAAGTGCAACGAGAACTACTTCAACGTCGCCTACCAGAACGACAATTTCCACGAGGCCATGGGCGAGTACGCAACCCAGCAGGGTCTCAAGAAGATGTTCATCCTGGCCCCGAACTATCCGGCGGGCACGGATTCGCTCAACGGCTTCAAGCGCTACTACAAGGGCGAGGTGGCCGGCGAGGTCTACACCAAGCTCGGCCAGACCGACTATGCCGCCGAGATCGCCCAGATCCGCGATTCGGGCGCGGATTCGGTGTTCTTCTTCCTGCCGGGCGGCATGGGCATCGCCTTCGTCAAGCAGTATGCCCAGTCGGGCGTGAACATCCCGCTGATGGGGCCGGGCTTCTCCTTCAGCCAGGACGTGCTCGGCGCCATCGGCGACGCCGCGCTCGGCGCGAAGAACTCGGCTTCGTGGTCGAAGGACCTCGACAATGCGGCCAACAAGAAGTTCGTGGAGGAGTTCCAGAAGGCCTACAACAGGCTGCCCTCGATCTATGCAGCGCAGGCTTACGACACGGCCAACCTGATCCTCGCCGCCGCTTCCAAGGCGAGCGTCAAGGACGCCGCCGCCTTCCGCGCCGCGCTGAAGGAGGCCCAGTTCGAATCCGTGCGCGGAAAGTTCAAGTTCAACACCAACAACCACCCGATCCAGGACATCTATGTCCGCGAAGTGGTCAAGGAAGGCGACGCGCTGACCAACAAGATCGTCGGCACGGCCTTCACCGACCACGGCGACGCCTATGCCAAGGACTGCCCGCTGAAGTAGCATCCTTCTCTCCGTTCACGGGGAGAAGGCGCCGGCAGGCGGATGAGGGGCTTTGCCGGCGCTGGCAGATCCCCCGAACGCCTTGCCGCTCCTCACCCTTACCCTCTCCCCCGTAAACGGGGGAGAGGGGAGATCAGCGCAGCGCCATTGACTGCAAGGCTCATCTTGTCCACAGCCCTCCTCATAGAGCAGTTGTTCAACGGACTTCAGTTCGGCGTCATGCTGTTCCTGATGGCGGCCGGGCTGACGCTGATCTTCGGCGTCATGGGCCTGATCAACCTCGCGCACGGTTCGCTGTACATGATCGGAGCATTCGCCTGCGCGGCGGTCGCGGCGTGGACGGGCTCCTTCTGGCTCGGCCTGATCGCGAGCCTCGCGGCAGCCGCAGCGGCAGGCGCCATCGTCGAACTCCTTGTCATACGACGGCTCTACAATCGGGATCATCTCGATCAGGTGCTGGCCACCTTCGCGCTGATCCTGATCTTTTCGGAGGGCACGCGCTGGCTGTTCGGCTCGTTCCCGCTCTATCTCGACATTCCGCCTGTGCTTTCGGGCGCGGTGCCGCTGCCGGGCGGCGCGCAATATCCGCTCTATCGCCTCGCCATCATCGCTGCCGGGATCATCGTCGCGGTCGGCCTCTATTTGCTGATCTCCCGCACGCGGCTCGGCATGCGCATCCGCGCCGGCCAGACCGACCGCGAGATGATCGGCGCGCTCGGCGTCGACATCGGCAGCCTCTACACGCTGGTCTTCGCCCTCGGCGCGGCGCTCGCCGGGCTGGCCGGCGCGATGGTGGGCGCGCTGCAATCCGTGCAGGTCGGCATGGGCGAACCAGTGCTGATCCTCGCCTTCGTCGTCATCGTCATCGGCGGCATCGGCTCCATAAAGGGCGCGCTCATCGGCGCCATCGTGGTCGGGCTGGTGGACACGCTCGGCCGGTTTCTCCTGCCAAAACTGTTCGCGCTGGCGATGGGGCCGGCGGCAGGGGCGACCGTCGGCGCGGCCCTCGCGTCTATGCTGATCTACATCGTCATGGCCCTGATCCTTGCGTTCCGCCCGCAAGGCCTTTTCGCGGCGAACACATGATGGCCGTCACCCGTTCCGCCATCGTCAATCTCGTTCTGGTGTTGCTGCCGCTGGCCTTCGCGCTGGGCGCGCTGATGCTGAACCAGCCATTCTATGTGACGCTGGCGACGCGCATGGCGATCCTGGCGCTGGCGGCGACGGGGCTCAATCTGGCGCTGGGGCTCGGCGGCCTCGTCTCCTTCGGCCACGCCGCCTTCTTCGGCATCGGCGGTTATGCCGCGGGCATTCTCGCGACCCATGCGCTCTACATGCAGCCCGTGCTGACATGGCCATTCGAGATCGGCGGCACGGAAAGCACGCCAGTCATATGGCTCGTGGCGATCGCGGTTGCCGGACTCGTGGCGCTGGCGACCGGCGCCATCAGCCTGCGCACCTCCGGCGTGTACTTCATCATGATCACCCTCGCCTTCGCGCAGATGATCTACTATTTCGCCATCTCCTGGCCGGCCTATGGCGGCGAGGACGGCCTGTCGCTGCCGTCCCGCACCGCCTTTCCGGGCGTGAACACCGTGACGCCGCCCGGCTTCTTCGCCGTCAGCTACGGCGCGCTTCTCGTCGGCCTCGTCGTCTTCGCCGTGCTGCGCGCCTCGCGTTTCGGCGCGGCGTTGCAGGCCGCCCGCCAGAATGAGACGCGGCTGGCGGCGGTAGGAATTTCGCCCTTCCCGATAAAGCTCGCGGCTTTCGTCCTGTCGGCCATGATCACGGCGGTGGCCGGGGCGCTGTTCGCCGATCTCAACCGTTTCGTCAGCCCCTCCATGCTGTCCTGGCAGATGTCGGGCGAACTGATCGTACTGATCATCCTCGGCGGCACAGGACGCCTGTGCGGCCCGGTCGCCGGGGCCGTCGCCTTCGTGCTGATCGAATATCTGCTCGGCGGCTTCACCGAGCGCTGGCAGCTCTTCCTTGGCCTGATCCTGCTGGGCGTCGTGCTCTTTGCGCGTGGCGGCATTGTCGGGCTCGTCGCGGGGAGGCAGCGCCATGGCTGAGCCGATCCTCGCCGCCCGCAACCTCAGAAAGACGTTCGGCGCGCTGAAGGCCACCGACGACGTCAGCCTCGATCTTCGGCCGGGGGAGATCCATGCGCTGATCGGTCCGAACGGCGCCGGCAAGACGACGCTGATCCACCAGATTTCCGGTGCGCTGAAGCCCGACAGCGGCAGCATCTTCTTTCGCGGCGACGACGTGACTTCGCTCGGCCTCGCCAGGCGCGCGCACGCGGGCCTCGGCCGTTCTTTCCAGGTCTCGTCACTGGCGCTGGAATTCTCCGCCCTGCGCAACGTCATGCTGGCCGTGCAGGCGCGGCAGGGATCGAGCTTCCGGTTCTTCAAGCCGGTCATGCGGGACGCAACGCTGATCGAACCGGCAATGGAGGCGCTTGCCCGCGTCGGCGTCGCCGGACGCGCCCGCGTGCCGGCCGGCCAGTTGTCGCACGGCGAACGCCGCAAGCTGGAGATCGCCATCGCGCTGGCGCTCGGCTCCAAGGCGTTCCTGTTCGACGAACCGATGGCCGGCATGGGACCGGAAGGCTCGAAGGAACTGACAGGAATTCTCGACACGCTGCGGCGGGAAGCTCCGATCCTGCTGGTCGAGCACGACATGGACGCGGTTTTCGCGCTTGCCGACCGGATTTCCGTTCTGGTCTACGGACGCATCATCGCGACGGGTTCGGTGGAGGAAATCCGCCGCGACCCGGAAGTGCGCCGCGCCTATCTTGGGGAGCAGGGATGACGACTCTCCTCTCCGTATCCGGCCTCGAAACCTCCTACGGCGCGTCGCAGGCGCTGTTCGGCGTCGATCTCGCGGTCGCCGAAGGCGAGGTCGTGGCGCTGATGGGCCGCAACGGCATGGGCAAGACGACGACCATCGCGTCCATCCTCGGCATGCTGAGGCCGCAGCGCGGCAGCATCCGCTTCGGCGGCGCGGAGATCCTGCGCCAGCCGTCGCATCGCGTCGCCCGCCTCGGCATCGGTCTCGTGCCAGAGGGCCGCCGCTGCTTCCCGAACCTCACCGTGCGCGAGAACCTCGTGGCCGCCACCCGTGGCGACGGCTGGACGCTCGCCCGCGTCCTCGACCTTTTCCCGAGGCTCGGCGAGCGAACCGGCCAGTACGCCAACACGCTCTCCGGCGGCGAGCAGCAGATGCTGGCGATCGGCCGCGCCCTGATGACCAATCCGAAGCTGCTGATCCTCGACGAGGCGACCGAAGGCCTCGCGCCGGTGATCCGGCAGGACATCTGGGCCGCCATCCGCACGCTCAAGACAGCCGGCCAGTCGATACTCGTCGTCGACAAGACGCTTTCCGAACTCCTGCCTGTGGCCGACCGCGCTTTCGTCCTCGAGAAGGGACGAACGGTGTGGACAGGCATGCCGGCCGAACTCACCCCCGACCTCCAAGACCGCTATCTCGGCGTCTGAACCGAAACGTGGAGCCCATCATGTCTTCGTCGCACCAAGTCCTTCATCCGGCCGGCTGGCAGCCCACAAAGGGATATGCCAACGGCATCGCCACGACCGGCGGAAAAATGGTGTTCCTCGGCGGCCAGATCGGCTGGAACGCCGCGCAGGTGTTCGAGACGGACGATTTCGTCGGCCAGACCCGGCAGACGCTGAAGAATATCGTCGCGATCCTGGCAGAGGCCGGCGGACGGCCGGAGCACATCGTCCGCCTCACCTGGTTTGTCACGTCGAAGCAGGAATATCTCGCCAATCTCAAGGGTTTGGGAGCGGCGTACCGCGAGGTCATGGGCCGCAATTTCCCGACCATGAGCGTCATGCAGGTGGTCGCGTTGATCGAGGATGCGGCAAAGATCGAGATCGAGGCGACGGCCGTCATCCCCGAATAGAACCTTATGGTCCGCGCAACAGGGAACGATTCCGGGACGCCGGCGTTTGACGCTGGTCGTCTCCGGTCTGTCGCGCAGCCGATGGATTGCCCACGCGGATGAAATAGGGCCGCGAAGCGCTTCGTAAAGGGCCGGGACGCAATGCCTTCGGGCGGGTGTTCTTGCTGATGGAGCGCGGACGATGGAAGAGACGGCCAGACGCACTTTGATCCGGGCCGCGATGCGGGCGCCTTACCTCGAACGCGAAGAGGAGCAGGCGCTGGCCCTGCGCTGGAAGGACCATCAGGACCAGGAAGCGCTCAACCGCATCACCATTTCGCATATGCGGCTGGTCATCGCCATGTCGGGCAAGTTCCGCCATTTCGGCCTGCCGATGAACGACCTGATCCAGGAGGGCCATGTCGGGCTGCTCGAAGCGGCCGCGCGCTTCGAGCCGGAGCGCGACGTCCGTTTCTCGACCTATGCTTCCTGGTGGATTCGCGCCTCCATACAGGACTACATCCTGCGCAACTGGTCGATCGTGCGCGGCGGCACGAGTTCCGCCCAGAAGGCATTGTTCTTCAACCTTCGGCGTCTGAGGGCGCGGCTGGCGCAGGGCTCGGAAATCCTGTCGAACGCCGAGCTCTACAAGCAGATCGCCACGGCCCTCGGCGTGCCGGAAGCCGATGTCGCGATGATGGATTCGCGGCTGTCGAGCCCCGATTCCTCCCTCAACGCTCCCGTCGGCGACGAAAGCGGCTCGAATGACCGCATGGATTATCTCGTTGACGACGATCCGCTCCCGGACGAGATCGTCGAGGACACGATCGACGTCGAGCGGCGCAACGGCTGGCTGCGCGACGCGCTGGGCGTGCTCAACGAACGCGAATTGCGGATCATCCGGGAACGCCGCCTGCAGGACGAGGGCGCCACGCTGGAGTCGCTCGGCGAAAGGCTGGGCATTTCCAAGGAACGCGTGCGCCAGATCGAGACACGCGCTCTTGAGAAACTGAAGAGCGCGCTGGTGAAGGCCAATCCGGCCATCGCCCTCGGCATCGCCTGAGCGGACGACTCAGGCTGCGAGCCGGGCCCGTGTCTTCACGATCAGCAGCGCCGCTTCGGCGGCCTCCCGCCCTTTCTTGACGAAATGCTCGCTGAAGATTTTCCGGTGATGCTCGGTTTCCTGGAAATGATGCGGCGTCAGCGACACGGATAGCACCGGCACGCCCGTATCCAGCCCGACCCGCATCAACCCATCCACGACCGCCTGCGCCACGAAATCGTGACGGTAGATACCACCATCGACGACCAGCGCGGCCGCAACGATGGCGGCATATCTGCCGCTGGCGGCAAGATCGCGCGAGAAAAGCGGAAGCTCGAAAGCGCCCGGCACGTCGAAGACGTCGACTTCGGCGGCGGGAATGAGCTGGCAGAAACCTTCGAACGCGCGATCGACGATGTCGGCGTGCCATCTGGCTTTGACGAAGGCGTAGCGGGTGTGTGTCATCCGGATCTCCTTTGGCTGCGACAGACACGGCACCCAAGGCGATCACGCGCCGGCCGCGCCATCCGGCGCTGACGACGACGTTCCCTTCCATCCGGACTGTGACCGTCGGCTCAGGCATCGCACCTGATCTGCTGACCCTTCCATGGAAGGCGCTCGCGGGCTCGCGGCATAGCCGCATACCGCCGGTGGGGAGTTTCGCCCCGCCCTGAGAACGGCAGGGACAATAGCCGCTATTTTTGCGCGTGCAAGCGCTTCAGGCGGTCGCCAGACGCCTGACGGCCTGCAGGTCGCCGAGAAAGCGCTTGCGTTCGGCCGCAGCATCCGCCGGGTCCGGGATGCGCAGGATGAAGGAGGGATGGATGGTGATGAAAACTTTCAGCCCGTCCTCGCGTTCGATCGTCTGGCCCCGCATCTTCGTGACCGGCACCGCCTTGCCGAGCAGCGATTGCGCGGCGGTCGCACCGAGCGCCACGACGAGATCGGGCTTCACCAGCGCAAGCTCCTTGTCCAGCCACCAGCGGCAGGCCCGCACCTCGCCCGCATTCGGCTTGCTGTGGATGCGCCTCTTGCCGCGCGGCTCGAACTTGAAGTGCTTCACGGCGTTCGTGACATAGACCTGATCGCGGTCGATCCCGGCCTCATCGAGAATGGCGTCGAACACCTTGCCGGCCGGACCGACGAAGGGTTTTCCGGCCAGATCCTCCTGATCGCCCGGCTGCTCCCCGACGAACATCCAGCGTGCGCTTTCAGGCCCCTCGCCAAAGACGGTCTGCGTCGCGTCGCGCCAGAGCGGGCAACGCCGGCAGCCCTTGGCCGCCTCCCTCAGTTCGGCGATGGTCTCGGCATCGCCTCCGTCGCCGGCTTCGGGCTCGCGCACGCTCCAGTGGCGCGCCTGAAGCTTCTCGTGATGGGCTGGGGCCGGTGTCGGCATCCTGGCGATCATGTCCTTTGCGGCCTTGTCCGCGCCTGCGATCAACCCAGGAATGAGCGTGGCCTCGGGAAGGTTCCGCCAGTATTTCTTCGGCATCTCCGCCTGCATCGCCTTCACCTTCAGCCGCGCCGGGTTGAAGATCGAGCTGAAATAGGTCCGCCACAGTTCTTCGGCGTCGTCCTCGCGCGGCGCGCCTGCGCGGGCGGCTCCCGGCCCGAACGACAGCTCGTCGCCATCCCACGTCGCCGAGGCACAGGGCGTCAGGATCGTCCAGCGCATGCCGGCGAAACGCTTGACGAAGAAGGGCGCGTTGCGCTCCACGATGAAATGGTCGGGCTCGAACCATGCGGCGTAGCTTTCGCCAAGATCGTCCTCGATGCGGCGAAAACGAACAAATGCCCGCATCTTGTGGATGTCGCGGCGCACCGCCTTGTCCATCGCCTCGAACCGTCGCACGTCCGGATCGGACGCCACATGCAGGAGCGCCGGCTCGCGCGAAAGCCGCCAGAGCAGCCGGTAGAGAAAGGCAAAGCGCTCCGGGTCCGAGTGGCAGAAGACGGATTCGGCCCGCTCCACGAAACTGCGCGGCACGTCGAGCCGCGACCCTTGCGGAACGGCCGGCAGCGCGGCTGCGGTCTCATCGACCCGGAGGCGGTCGACCGTCCAGGCGATCTCCTCCGGCTTCACGCCGTTCAGCATCAGCCGGCGCGCCGCTTCCCGCCAGCCGGCGAAATCCGTCTGCGCGGCAAGCGCTACCGTGAAACGCGCCAGCGCAAGATGCGGAGCCGCGCTCACAGCAGGCTCAACTGCCGGGGCGCCGGCGCGAGCTTCCCGCGCAGTCCCTCGGCGTCGAGCGTCATGCCCGGCGTCCAGCCGGCAGCCACGATGAAAGGCCGCACCCTGGCGATCGACTGGCAGATGCGTCCGACATCTTCGAGCCGAAGACGCCGATATGGCCGCGTCTCGATAATGCGATGCACGGCGCGCGTGCCGAGGCCCGGCACACGGAGCAGCGCCTCGCGTTCGGCGCGATTCACGTCGACGGGGAAGCGGCCGCGGTTGCGCAGCGCCCACGCCAGCTTCGGGTCGACGTCGAGGTCGAGCATGCCATCCGTCTTGCCGGAGAGGATTTCCGGCTGGTCGAAGCCATAGAAGCGCATCAGCCAGTCGGCCTGATAAAGCCTGTGCTCGCGCATCAGCGGCGGCTTTTTCGGCGGCAGCGCCGAGGACGCATCGGGAATGGGACTGAAGGCGGAATAATAGACGCGCCGCAGCTGATAGCTGCCATAGAGACGCGAACTCGTCCGCAAGATGCCGTCGTCTGAGGTCTGGTCGGCGCCGACGATCATCTGCGTCGACTGCCCGCCCGGCGCGAAGCGCTGGCGCTTGCGGGTTTTCAGCGTCGGCTCGGATTTCTCCTCGATCTTCAGGCGCAGCGACGCCATTGAGAGGCGGATCGTCTCCGGCCGCTTTTCCGGCGCCAGCCGCTTCACCCCTTCGTCGGTCGGCAACTCGACATTGATCGAAAGACGATCGGCGTAGCGGCCTGCCGCCTCCAGCAGTTCCGGCGAACATTCGGGGATGGTCTTCAGATGGATGTAGCCGGCGAAATTCTCTTCCTCGCGCAGCCGTCGCGCGACCTCCACGATCTCCGCCATCGTCTCGTCCGGCGAGCGGATAACGCCCGACGACAGGAACAGGCCTTCGATGTAGTTGCGCTTGTAGAACGCCATCGTCAGCCGGACGACCTCCTCGACCGAAAACCGGGCGCGGCGCGTGTTCGATGACGAACGGTTGATGCAATAGGCGCAGTCGTAGATGCAGAAATTGGTGAGCAGGATCTTCAACAGCGAGATGCAGCGCCCATCCGGCGCATAGGCGTGGCAGATGCCCATGCCTTCCGTGGAGCCGATGCCGCGCGTCTTCAGCGAATCGCGCTTCGGCGCACCCGAGGAGGCGCAGGAAGCGTCGTATTTCGCGGCCTCGGACAGGATCGCCAGTTTTTCACGAGTGGACAACACAGCCATTTGTTCATGATATGTTCCAAGCCGCCGGAAAGCTATATCGAATGTTAAGCCGTGGCACTGGAACTCACTGGTCGGTGATGATCTTGACCTTGTCGCCGGTCGAGACGGTCGCGCCCGGTCCGAGCGCGTTGATGACCCGGAAGAGATCGAGCTTGCGATCGACCCCGACCATGCTCGCCGCCAGCGTGCCGACGTTCTGGCCGGGCTTCACCGTCACGACGCGGATGCGCAGCGGCTTCAGCGCCGCCTTCTCGCTCTCGGACAACGTACGGAAGGAACCGCTGACCGTCCGTGCGATCGCCGTCAGGCCCGTGCTGGCGGCGGGCGCGGCCGTGAGCAGGCGGTAGACCTGCCCGCCGACGCGCACCACGACGATGTCGAACTGCCAGCCTTCGGCGCGAGCCGTGGCGAAGGCGGCGTCGTTGCCGTTCAGCGTCTCGGCACGCACGCTGGCCGGATCGAGGCCGGCGACCCATCCGCTGCGCAGATAGTCCGCCAGCGACGTGCGCCGGTTGAGCTCGACGGCGTCGAAGCGCACGGCCGTGTCGGCAGGCCCCGTCGCCGTCACCGCCGCAGCGGTGTTGTCGATGATGAAGCCGTCCGGAACGGAGAAGGAGATGCCGAGGCGCGGATGCAGGAAGGTGTTGCCGCGCACATAGCCCTCTTCCGGCGTGTCGCCGAAGAGCACGCCGTCGATGCCGGCCAGGAAGGAATCGCGGTCTCGCGCCCCCGCGCCGGGAGCGCCGAAGGTGCGCGCATGGCGCAGCGCCAGCTCGATGCGCTGCGGCGCGTTCGGATGGCTGGCGAGGAAGTCGAGGCTTGCATCGGTCGCGCCGCTGATCGAGCGGAAATCCTGATAGGCGGCCATCGAGGCGAGGAAGCGCGAAGCGGCATAGGGATCGTAGCCGGCGCGGCCCGACGTCCGGATGCCGATGGCGTCGGCCTCCAGTTCCTGATTGCGCGAGAACTGCGCGAGCCGGAGCTTGCCGCGCACCAGCGCGGCCTTGGCGGCCTGATCGTTGCCGAGAACGTCGGAGACGACGCGCGTCGCCAGCCCTTCCTCGGCCTCCTTGCGCTGGCGCGCGACACCGTGATTGGCGGTGACGTGGCCCATTTCGTGGGCGATGACCGCCGCGAGCTCGGACGAATCATTGGCGAGCGCCAGCAGGCCGCGCGTCACGTAGAGGTAGCCGCCGGGCAGCGCGAAGGCGTTGACGTTCGGAGAATTCAGGATGGTGATGCGATAGGTTTGGGTCGGATTGTCGGTTTCCAGCGTCAGATTGCCGACCACCTTGGCGACCATCCGCTCCAGCTTCGGATCGGAATATTCGCCGCCATAAGTGGCGAGGATGCGCGGATGCTGCTGCCGCGCGAGTTCCGCCACCCGGTCGTTGCGGGTGACCGTGTCGACGGTCACGGGATTGTTCGACGGCTGGAACGCCTGCTCGTTGATCTGGTCGACGGCGGACTGACAGGCGGCAAGTCCCAGCGCAAGCACGGCAACGAGCACGCCGCGCGGCATGTGCCGGGCAGCGGGACCGGTCGCGGCAGACGTGAGGCTCATGCGTGGCAGAATCGATTCCCTTTCCTTCGCCCGTGGCGCGCGGTGCTCCGAAATCCGATCAACACACGCAGCGTTCCATGTGAAGACGAATTATGTCGGCAACCGGGCAACATTTGGTGATTAGCGTGCAGCACCGCCAAGTCCGATATAGTCCCGAAAGGCCTGCGGACCACCCGAACCGAAGAAATCTGCCGCCCGTCCGCTTGCCGAAACCTTGCCGTTTTCGAGAAAAACGAGGTTTTCCGCGATCTTTCGTGCGTCCTCTGGATGGTGTGTCACAAATATCACGGTCATCCTCCGTTCTGCATGCAACTCCCTGACCAGCTCTATCATGTCGTCCCGCAGCGCCGGTCCGAGCGAGGCGAACGGTTCGTCGAGCAGCAGGACCGGCCGGTCGCGCACCAGAACACGCGCGAGAGCCACCCGCTGGCGCTCCCCGCCCGAAAGCGCGCCGGGCAGCCGCTTCTCCTTGCCGGCCAGCCCGACGCGGGCCAGGGCGTCGGCGACGATCTGCCGATCCTGCATATCAAGCTTGAGCGAGGGTGACCGGCCGAGGCCGACATTCTTCTCGACCGGAAGATGGCCGAAGAGATTGTTCTCCTGAAAGACCATCGACACGGGGCGCGCGGCGGGCGGCATGTCGGTGACGTCGGCGTCCCCGATCCGGATGCGTCCGGACGCCGGCGCCTCGAAGCCGGCGATCAGATTGAGCAGCGTCGACTTTCCGGAGCCGCTCGGCCCCATCAGCGCGGTCACCGCCCCTGCGGCGAACGTCACGTCGAAACGGAATGCCGCCTCGCCATAGCTGAAATCGACAGCGTCGAAGATGACCGGCAATCCGGCGTTCAGGTTTCGCGTCATGTTTTCCGCTCACGGCCGAGCCAGTCGGCGACAAGGATGAGGGTGAGGCAGAACAGGCCGAGAAGCAGGGCGAGACCGGCGGCGTCGGCGGTCCGGTAGCTGCCCATGCGCTCGTATAGCAGATAGGGCAGCGTCTTCAGCGCGTCGCTGCCGAACAGCGCGATGACGCCGAGATCTCCCAGCGACAGCGCCATGGCAAAGGCGAAGCCGGTGGCGAGCGGCCGCCTGAGCACCGGCCAGTCGATCAGCCGCAGCCGGTTCCAGCCGCTCACGCCGAGAGATTCGCAAAGCCGGTCATGCCGGGCGGCCGCGGTGTCATGGGCAGGGCGGATAGCGCGCAGCGCGAAGGGCATCGCCATCACGGCATTCACCGTGGCGACCATCACCGGGGCGATGGCGAAGACATCGGCGACATGGCGCAGCAGCACGAACCAGCCGGCGCCGATGACGATCGGCGGCACGACGAGGACCGAACTCGCGCCTGTATCGAAGACGCGCTCGATCAGGCCCGGGTCGCCCGACGCGCGCCTGCGGCGCCGCGATGCTGCCCATCGCGCGGCGGCCAGCGACCAGGCGATCGTCGCGGCAAGGCTCGCGGAGAGCACGGCAAGCACGAGACTTGTGATCAGAGCCCTGTGGAAACCGGCCTCGCCGATCAGGCGGAGGAGATCCGCCTTCAGTCCCGACAGCACGATTGCCGCCATCGGTCCCGCGACGAGGAACAGCGCCAGCAGGATAGAGAGCGCGTTGAACGTGCGCTCGACAGAGCCGAGGGCGAGGGGACGTCGCCGCGCCACGGCGAGATTGGCGTCGCCGGTGACATTCGCGCCGAGACGGGTGAGTGCGACGACCACCGTCAGCGTCAGCGCGATCTGCATGAGGGTCAGCGCCACGGCGCGGGCCGGATCGAAATCGAAGCGCAGCGCCTGATAGATCGCGACTTCCAGCGTCGAGGCCGCTGGCCCGCCGCCGAGCGTCAGCACGATGGTGAAGGAGGTGATGCACAACATGAAGACGAGACCGGCGATGCCGGGCATCGCCGCGCGCAGCACCGGCCATTCGATGAGCCGGAAGGACGCGGAAGCGCCCATACCGAGCTGGCTCGCCAGCCGCCACTGGTCCGTGGGAACGGTGTCCAGCGCTTCGAGAAAAAGCCGTGTCGCCAGCGGCAGGTTGAAGAAAACGTGGGCGACGAGAATGCCGGAGAGGCCGTAGATGCCCGGCCAGCCGCCGTTATCATAAAGGAGCGAAAGGACCGGCGCGAAGATACCTGCCCGTCCGAACAGCGCCAGCACGCCCATTGCGGCGACAATGGCCGGCAGCGCCAGCGGAACGGCGAACAGCTTCAGGATCAGGCCGCGCCCGGGAAAAGCCGGATGCCGCGACAGCGCCCGCGCCACCGCCAACGCGGGAACGACCGAAAGAAGCGTGGAGAGACCTGCCTGCAACAGCGTGAAGCGCGCCACCCGGAACATGTAGCCGTCGAAAGCGGAGAGCGCGCCGGACGTGTCGCGCGCGCCCTCCGCGATGAGCCCGGCAAAGGCGCCGCCGATCAGAATGGCGATGGCCGCGAGCGCGACGACGCCGGGGGCGATGCGGGTTGTGAAGGCCTGCGGCGCCAGCATGCAAGCCCGTCCTATCCGCCTCTCACTGGCTCATCGCCGCCAGCCATTCGTCCACCCACGCCTTGCGGTTCTTCGCCACCTCGTCCGGCGTGAGGAGCAGCGACTTCGCCGGCTTCACCAGTCTGTCGAAGGCGGGGTTGAGCGGCTTGTCGGTCTTGCCGGCCGGGTACATCCAGTTGGTCTCGGGAATGGCGTCCTGAAAGCCGGGACCGGTCATGAACGCCAGGAACTTCGCCGACAGCGGGTTCTTCGCGCCGTTCACGGTCATGCCGGCGACCTCGATCTGGAGATAGTGCCCCTCGGAAAAGGAAGCTGCCTGATAGCGTTCCGTATCCTCGGCGATCATGTGGTAGGCGGGCGAGGTCGTATAGGAAAGCACCATCGGCGCTTCGCCCTTGGTGAACAGGCCGTAGGATTCGCTCCAACCCGGCGTCACGGTGAGTACGCGGCCTTTCAGCTTCTGCCATGCCTCGCCGGCCTGGTCGCCATAGACCGACTTGACCCAGAGCAGCAGGCCGAGTCCCGGCGTGGAGGTGCGCGGGTCCTGGATGACGATTTTTTGCGACGGATCGCCGTCAACCAGCTCCTTCAGGCTGGCCGGCGGTGTCTTGAGGGTTTCCGTGTCATAGACGATGGCGAAATAGCCGTAGTCGTAGGGCACGAAGATATCGTCGGCCCATTCCTCCGGCACGACCACATTGGCGCGATCGATGCCGGCCGGCGCGAACAGGCCGCTTTCCTTCGCCTCGGCGGTCAGATTGGTGTCGAGGCCGAGCACGATATCGGCCTTGGTCGACGCGCCCTCCAGCTTCACGCGATTGAGCAGCGCCGCGCCGTCGGCGACCGGCACGAACTTCAGGTCGCAGCCGCATTCCGCCTCGAAGGCCTTTTCGACCTGCGGGCCCGGCCCCCATTCGGAGGTGAAGCTGTCATAGGTGTAGACGGTGAGCGTGCCCTCCGCCTGCGCCGCCAGCGGCGCAGCAAGAAGGGCGGCACCCGCCAGAAACAGTGAAGACAAACGCATCCGAGCCTCCTTCGCATGGGTTGAAAGGGAATTAAGCGCCGGATGAAGCGTCTAATCCCTCCGCCGGTACAAACCGGATCAGGTTCAGCGGGTTGGCCGGGAAATCCCGTTTTGCCTCTCAGCCGGCGCGCATGACGCGCCCGGCACCCCGTTAGAGCGCGCGCAACCTAGACCGAACCCTTGGCCGGCGCAACAAGGATTGCTCGCGAACTCGACATAGCCGCCTTCCGTTTCCGCATGGCGGCGTGATAGAGCGCCCGCATGAGCCGTTTCACGCTTCTTCTCGGTGGCGATCTGGTCGTGACGCCACGCCTCATCGCGCAGGTGGTCAACACGCGCATCATCGCGGCCGATTCCGGCCTGCGGCACGCGCGCGATCTGACGCTGAACCCCGAACTCTGGGTCGGAGACTTCGATTCCGCGACCGCGCTTCTGGAACGGGCCTATCCCGATCTGCCGCGTGAGCGGTTTCCCGCCGAAAAGGACAAGACCGACGGCGAGCTTGCGGCCGCGATCGCCCTCCGCGAGGGCGCGACGTCGCTGGTTCTGGCCGGGGCATTCGGCGGCCTGCGCACAGACCACGCCTTCCTGCATATGGCGCTTGCCGTGCGGCTGGCCGAAGAGGGCATTCCCGTGATCCTGACCAGCGGCTCGCAGGAAGGCCTGCCTCTCCCGCACGGCCGCAGGAGCTTCGACTTCGCGGACGGCACGCTGTTTTCCATCGTCGGCCTGTCCGAATTGGCGGGCCTGACCGTCGCAGGCGCGAAATGGCCGCTCGCCAATATCGACGTGCCGCTCGGTTCCTCGCTCACCATCTCCAACGAGGTGCGGGGACGGCTGGAGGTCGAATTGCAGGGAGGGCGCGCCATCCTCATCGCCCATCCCTTCCCCATCGAAGGTTTTTGACTTTTGGCTCCGCCGCTTCTGAAACTCGACGACATCCGTCTGACATTCGGCGGCACGCCGCTGTTGCAGGGTGCGAATCTCTCGGTCTCCCCCGGCGACCGCATCGCACTGGTGGGCCGCAACGGCTCCGGCAAGTCGACCCTGCTCAAGATCGCGGCAGGGCTGGTCGAGCCGACGGACGGTGAACTATTCCGCCACCCCTCGGCGACGATCCGCTATCTGCCGCAGGTGCCGGACATGGAAGGCTTCGCCACCGTGCGCGCCTATGTCGAGGCAGGGCTCGGTCCCGCCGACGATCCGCACCGCGCCACCTATCTCATGGAGCATCTCGGTCTCACCGGCGACGAGAAGTCGGACGACCTGTCGGGCGGAGAGGCGCGCCGCGCCGCGCTCGCCAAGGTCATGGCGCCGGAACCGGACATATTGCTGCTCGACGAGCCGACCAACCATCTCGACCTCGCCACCATCGAATGGCTGGAAGAGGAGCTGGTGCGCAGTTCGTCCGCCGTCATTCTCATCTCGCACGACCGCCGCTTCCTCGAACGTGTGTCGAAAGCCGTCGTCTGGCTTGATCGCGGCGAGACGGCGCGGCTCGATCGCGGCTTCGCCCATTTCGAGGAATGGCGCGACAAGATGCTGGAGGAAGAGGAGGTCGCGCAGCAGAAACTAGGCCGGCAGATCGTGCGCGAGGAGCACTGGCTGCGCTACGGCGTCACCGCGCGGCGCAAGCGCAACATGCGCCGCCTCGGCGAGTTGCAGGCCATGCGCCAGAAACACCGCAGCCATCGCGGCGCCGAAGGCGTGGCGACGATGATCGCCTCGGAGGCGAACGAGTCCGGCAAACTCGTCGTCGAGGCGAAATCCATCGACAAGGCTTTTGGCGACCAGATCATCGTCAAGGGGTTTTCGACGCGCATCCAGCGCGGTGACCGTATCGGCTTCGTCGGCGCAAATGGCGCGGGCAAGACGACGCTGCTCAGAATGCTGACCGGGGAGCTCGCGCCCGACGCCGGCAAGGTCCGGCTCGGCGTCAATCTGGAGATCGCGACGCTCGACCAGAAGCGCGCCTCGCTCGATCCGGAGGAGTCTCTGGCGCACTATCTCACCGACGGGCGCGGCGAGACTGTGGTCGTCAACGGCGAGGAGCGCCATGTCGTCTCCTACATGAAGGATTTCCTGTTCAAGCCCGAGCAGGCGCGCACGCCGGTGCGCGAGCTTTCCGGTGGCGAGCGCGCGCGGCTGATTCTCGCCCGCATCCTCGCCCGGCCGTCCAACCTGCTGGTGCTGGACGAGCCGACCAACGATCTCGACATGGAGACGTTGGACCTGTTGCAGGAACTCGTCGCCGCCTATGCCGGCACTGTGCTGCTCGTCAGCCACGACCGCGATTTTCTCGACCGCACCGTGACCAGCGTGATTGCGCCGGAAGGTAATGGCCGCTGGCTGGAATATGCCGGCGGCTATTCGGATATGCTCGCCCAGCGCGGCGGCAGAAAGCTGGAGGACCGCAAGGCGAAGCCGGCCGAAGCGCAGCCTGCTTCCGACGCCCGACCGGCATCGGCGGAACCCAGGGCGGCGTCGAAAAAGCTCTCCTACAAGCAGAAATTCGCGCTGGAATCGCTGCCGAAGAGGATGGAGGCGGTGTCTGCGTCCATCTCGGCGCTGGAAGACAGGATCGCCGATCCGAAATTCTACGAGCGCGATCCGAAGGGTTTCAGCCAGACCATCGCCATGCTCGACAAGGAACGCGCCAGCCTCGCCGCCATGGAGGAGGAGTGGCTGGAACTGGAAATGTTGCGGGAGGAACTTGAGGGGTAGCGAGCGCGTGTTTTTGCGCATAGACTATGCGCAAACGGATATATGCCATGAACACGCATGTTCGATCGCCGCGTCAAGCGACCAATCTGTCCATCAGGGCCGATCTCATCGAAGAGGCAAAGGCTCTGGATATCAACGTTTCGCGGGCCGCGGAGGCGGGCATCGCCAACGCCGTTCGCGCCGAGAAGGAACGCCGTTGGAAGAAAGAGAACGCTCAGGCGTTCCGGGAATGGAACCAGTGGGTCGAGGAGAACGGCCTGCCGTTCGCCGAGTACCGGCAGTTCTGATGGCGAAATACGACGTCTATCGCACGCGCTTCAACGGTCGCTATGTCCTGGATGTCCAGGCTGACATCGTGGATGATTTCGACACCCGCATCGTCGTGCCGCTTCTCGCAATGAAATCGGTGCCGAAAGCGATGGGACGTCTCCACCCTACCTTTGAGATTGACGGCCAGATGTCGGTGATGGCTACTCACCTTATGGCGGCGGTCCCCAAGAGCGAGCTTGTGACGCCGGTCGCCAATCTGACCTCTCGCCACGACGAGATCATCGCGGCGCTGGACATGCTTTTTCAAGGCTTCTGAACTGCGACTTTTCAGTTCGCCTTCTGGACCGCCAACCGCTCGGCAAGCGTCTCCATGCGTTGGGCAAGCCCAGTCAGCGCGCCGGTGAGCGCTGAATCGTTCTTGTCGGCCTTGACCAGCGCGTCGTCGCGCGTCTTGCGCAGCGTGACGATCTCGCTCTCCATGCCCTTCACGCGTTTCTGCAGTTCGGTGAGTTCGTCCATAACCATGATGGCGGCCATGATGGTCAGGCGCTGGTCGCCGATCTCGCCGAACGAGCCCTTGAGATAGGCGACGTAGCGGTCGAACTTCTGGCCCATCTCCATGAGGTGCTCTTCCTGCCCCTCGTCGCAGGCCATGCGATACTGCTTGTTGTCGATGGTGATGGTGACTTGCGCCATTGATCGCTACCTGTCCAGCACCGCCCGGATCGTCTCCATGGCCGTCACCAGCCGGCGGGAAACCTCCTTGTTGGCTTCTTCCAGGCGCTCGGCGCGGGCCTCGGACGTGTCGAGCTCCTGGGCGAGCCGGCTGCGGTCGGCGTTGAGGCGCTGCACCTCGGCTTCCGCCTCGGAATAATCCTGCTCCTGCTCGAGACGCCCGGAGACGGAGCTTTCCAGCGCCTCGATCGCCTTGCTGAGGCGCGCTATCGCTTCCCTGAGAGTGGTTTCGCCGGTCATGCTTCGCGACTTGGGACCTGCACGCGCGAGAATCGCTCGCGTCCTTAACGCCTTATGGGCAAAACATTAGGCGGCGCTGGAAGCGAACGTCAACCAATCGATTCGTCTATCCCCCGCTGATGGTGCGGCCAGCCGCCGCGCCGGCCTCGAAGGGCCCATTCGATTGACACCAAGGCGCGGCCTGCTATGTGTCCGCTGCCTTTGCCCGAGAGCATTTCCGCAAGAGAAAGCGAGCGATCCATGAGCAACAGCGAAAAGCACAACCGGATGGCCAATGCGATCCGTTTTCTGGCCATGGACGCGGTGGAGAAGGCGAATTCCGGTCATCCCGGCCTGCCCATGGGATGCGCCGACATCGCCACAGTTCTGTTCACGAAGTATCTCAAGTTCGACCCGCAGAACCCGCACTGGGCGGACCGCGACCGCTTCATCCTGTCCGCCGGCCATGGCTCCATGCTGCTCTATGCGCTGCTCTACCTGACGGGCTACGACGACATCACCATCGACGAGATCAAGAATTTCCGCCAGCTCGGCTCGAAGACCGCCGGACACCCAGAATACGGCCATGCGGCGGGCATCGAGACGACGACCGGCCCGCTCGGTCAGGGCATCGCCAATTCGGTCGGCTTCGCGCTCGGCGAGCGCATCATGAACGCAGCCTTCGGCAACGATCTTGTCGATCATTACACCTATGTCATCGCCGGCGACGGCTGCCTGATGGAAGGCGTCAGCCAGGAGGCGATCTCGCTGGCCGGCCACCTCAAGCTCAACAAGCTGATCGTCTTCTGGGACAACAACAACATCTCCATCGACGGCGCCGTGACGCTCGCCGATTCCACGGACCAGATGGCGCGCTTTGCCGCCTCCGGCTGGGCGACCATCGCCTGCGACGGCCATGATGCCGACGCCATCGCCAAGGCGATCGACTTCGCCCGCAGTTCGGATCGCCCGACGCTCATCGCGGCCAAGACCACCATAGGCTTCGGCGCGCCGACAAAGGCCGGCACCAAGGCCGCGCACGGCTCGCCCCTCGGCAAGGACGAGATCGCCGCGACGCGCAAGGCGCTCGGCTGGGAGTATGCGCCGTTCGAGGTTCCCTCCGATATTCTGGACGCATGGCGGCTTGCGGGCCTGAACTCGGCCAGGAAGCGCAAGGACTGGGAAGCTCGTCTGGCTGGTGTTGACGGCGATCTGCGCGCGGAATTCCAGCGCCGTATGAAGGGCGAGCTGCCGGGCGGCTTTGATGCCGCCATCGCGGACTACAAGAAGAAGCTCGCCGCCGACAAGCCCAAGGTCGCGACGCGCAAATCGTCCGAGATGGCGCTCGAGGTCATCAATGGCGTCGTTCCGGAGACGATCGGCGGCTCGGCCGACCTGACCGGCTCCAACAACACCAAGACGAGCCAGACCAACGCCATTTCGGCCGGCAACTACGGCAACCGCTATATCCACTATGGCATCCGTGAGCATGGCATGGCGGCGGCCATGAACGGCCTGACGCTGCATGGCGGCATCATTCCGTATGGCGGCACCTTCATGTGCTTCTCCGATTATGCGCGGCCGGCCATGCGGCTCGCCTCGCTGATGGGCATCCGCTCGATCTTCGTCATGACGCATGATTCCATCGGCCTCGGCGAGGACGGTCCGACCCATCAGCCGGTCGAGCATCTGGCGGCGCTGCGCGCCATCCCGAACCATCTCGTCATGCGGCCGGCCGACGCGACGGAGGCGGCCGAATGCTGGCAGATCGCGCTGGAAAGCGCGAGGACGCCGTCGACGCTGGCGCTGACCCGGCAGAACCTGCCGGCCGTGCGCAACGAATATGTCGAGGAAAATCTCTGCGCCCACGGCGCCTACGAACTGGCGACCGCCGACGACGAGGCCAGGGTGACGATTTTCGCGACCGGCTCGGAAGTCGAGATCGCGCTTGCCGCGCGCACGGCGCTGCAGGCGCGTGGCGTACCGACTCGCGTCGTCTCTGTCCCATGCTTCGAACTGTTCGAGGAGCAGAACGAGGACTACAAGAATGCCATGATCGGCCAGTCTCCGGTCAAGGTCGCCATCGAGGCCGGGATCAGGCAGGGTTGGGACCGTTTCATCGGCACGGACGGCATCTTCATCGGCATGCACGGTTTCGGCGCGTCGGGCACGATCGAGCAGCTCTACGAGCACTTCGGCATCACGGCGGACCACACGGTGGCGGCGGTCATGGCGAAGCTGGAAGGCAAGCCCGGCAAGCCGTCGAAGAAGTCCGCGCACTGAACGGGCGGCCGTCCTGCCCATGGCGGTGGACGGCCGGCAGGAACATGATCCGGCACATCGTATTCTTCAGCGCGAAACGCGGGGTGGATGCCACAACCGTCCGGGATGGCCTGATGACGCTCGGCGACATTCCGACGTCCACGCATTTCGAGGTCGCGCTTAACAGCAAGGTCGATCCCTGGTCGAGCGAGGTCGATGTCGTCGTCTATGCCGAGTTCCCGGACGAGGCGGCGCTCGCCGCTTTCAAGGCGCACCCGATCTATGCCGAGACTACGGCCCGCGTCCGCCCGATGCGGGAGCTGCGCTTCTCCGCGGATTTCGAGGCGGCGGTCTGACGCCTGACGGAGTCGCCGCTTCCGGCGGCGGCAGGCTTGCGACACGGTGGTGCGTCATCTTGGATAAATCGATTTAAAACCCGCATGGAAGCGCTGGATTCTTGCCGCCGTCACGTCTATGAACGGCTGCCCGCGCGGCGCCTCCCATGCCGTTCCAGCCGCCGCGCCATTTTTTCCAGGCTGTCCAGAACTGGCGGCCGCACGCCCCGCAGGAGGTTTTCATGACCGTCAGAGTCGCCGTCAACGGATTTGGCCGTATCGGCCGCAACATCGTCCGCGCCATTTACGAGTCGGGCCGCAAGGACATCGACGTGGTCGCCGTCAACGATCTCGGTCCGGTCGAGACCAACGCGCATCTGCTGCGCTTCGACAGCGTGCACGGAAAATTCCCCCACGAAGTGGCGGTGAACGGCGACACGATCTCGATCGGCAAGGAGAGCTTCAAGGTTCTCGCCGTCAGGGACCCGAGCCAGCTCCCCTGGAAGGATCTCGGCGTCGACATCGCGCTGGAATGCACCGGCATCTTCACGGCGCGCGACAAGGCCGCCGCGCACCTGACGGCCGGCGCCAAGCGCGTCATCGTCTCGGCCCCGTCCGACGGCGCCGACCTGACCGTCGTCTACGGCATCAACCATGACAAGCTGAACAAGGACCATATCGTCATCTCGAACGCGTCCTGCACGACCAACTGCCTCGCGCCGCTGGCCGCCGTGCTGCACGAGACGGTGGGCATCGAGAAGGGCATGATGACGACGATCCACTCCTACACGGGCGACCAGCCGACGCTGGACACGATGCACAAGGACATGTACCGCGCCCGCGCCGCAGCGCTGTCGCAGATCCCGACCTCGACCGGCGCGGCCAAGGCCATCGGCCTCGTCCTGCCGGAGCTCAAGGGCAAGCTCGATGGCATCTCGATCCGCGTGCCGACCCCGAACGTCTCTTGCGTCGACTTCAAGTTCATCGCCAAGAAGACCACCACCGCGCAGGAGATCAACGACGCTCTGATCGCCGCCTCGAAGGGCAAGCTGAAGGGCGTGCTCGCCGTCACCAACCATCCGAACGTCTCGATCGACTTCAACCACGATCCGCATTCCTCGACCGTGGCGCTCGACCAGACGAAGGTGATGGACGGCAATTTCGTCTCGGTGCTGTCCTGGTACGACAATGAATGGGGTTTTTCGAACCGCATGGCCGATACGGCCGTGACGTTCGCCAAGACCATCGCCTGAAGCGCTATACATCCTTCGAACAGAAGCGCCCGGCATCGTCCGGGCGTTTTCTTTTGAGCGGGCCTACCGGGATCAGCGAGCGAGATAGCCGCCGTCGACCGGCAATATGGTCCCGGTGATCATCGCCGCGGCGGGCGAGGCAAGGAACAGGATGGCGTCGGCCACCTCCTCCGGCTCGGCAATGCGGCCCATCGGCGTGGCTGCGACGATCGTGGCCATTTTCTCAGTATCGTTGAGCAAAGGCGCGATGAAGGGCGTGCGCACGAAAGTGGGCGCAACCGCGTTGACCCGGATCTTCAGCGACACCCATTCGAGCGCCAGGGCGCGCGTCATGTTGACCACGCCGCCCTTCGTCGTCTGGTAGGCGACGTTCGGATAGAGCCCGCCGGACAGGCCCATGATCGAGGCCGTGTTGACGATCGCGCCGCCCTTGCCCGATGCGGACATGAAGCGCGCGGCGAGCCGCGCCGCCACGAACATGCCGGTCAGATTGACCGAGAGCACGCGGTTCCAGTCCTCGACCGGCATGTCGATCGCCGCCGACCGGATGGCCAGCCCGGCATTGTTGACCAGCACTTCGACGCCGCCGAACGCGTTTCCGATCTCGTCGAAGATGGCGATCATCGCCTGCTCGTCAGTGACGTCGGCGACGAAGGCGCGCGCCGCGCCGTCCTTCTCCGCTATCTCCCGTGCGACCGACGCCGCCTTGTCGCCATCGCGATCGAGGACGCAGACTTTCGCACCCGCCGAGGCCAGATGATGGCAGGCCGCCCGGCCGATGCCATCGCCACCGCCGGTGACCACCGCCACGCGGCCGGGAAGGCCGAAACGGGAAAGAACGCTGTCCGACATCGATTTCCTCCATCCGGCGCAACCGCAGATTCATGCGGCCGCACAAACCGCCGGACACTGGCCGAAGATGGCCCTCTGTTCAACCGGCCGCGACCGCCTGCGGAATATGCCAGCCGGCGCAAAAACACTGCAAGCCGCCTTGCCTCCCGCCACGTCTTCGCCGCACTGTGAGGCAACTACGGCGAACCACACATAAAGGCATTTCACCGCATGGATCAGGCCGTCTATCTCGTGACGCTGATCGGCACCGCGCTGGTGCTGGTCGCAGCGTTCTCGAGCCTGATCGCCTTTCGCTTCGGTGCTCCGCTGCTCTTGCTGTTCCTCGGCATCGGTCTGCTGGCGGGCACCGACGGTCTCGGTCTGGACTTCGACAACGCGGCGCTCTCCTATTTCGTCGGCTCGCTGGCGCTCGCCGTCATCCTGTTCGATTCAGGCTTCGGCACATCCTATGGGGTGCTGCGCCAGGCCGCGCTTCCGGCTCTTTCGCTGGCAACCCTCGGCGTCGTGCTCACGACGGGCCTGTTCGGCGCGGCGGCATGGTATCTCACGCATTTCTCATGGCTGGAATCGCTCCTGCTCGGCGCCACAGTCGCCTCCACGGATGCGGCCGCCGTGTTCTTCCTGCTGCGTGCCGGCAACGTGAATCTGCGCGAGCGGGTCCGCTCCACGCTGGAGATCGAATCCAGCACCAATGATCCCATCGCCATCTTCCTGACCATCACGCTGGTGGAGGTGATCGCGATCGGGCAGGACCCGGGCGCCGAAATGCTGCTGGCCGACATCCTGTTCGGCTTCCTCCGGGAGATGGCGCTTGGCGCGCTCGTCGGCGTCGTGGGCGGCTTCGCCATCGTCCGTCTTCTCGAAAAACTGTCGCTGGATGCCGGCCTGCTTCCGATCTTCGTGCTTGCGCTGTCCATGCTTATCTTCTCGGGCGCAGGCGCGCTGCACGGCTCCGGCTTCCTCGCCGTCTATGTGGCCGGCCTGATAGCGGGAAACGCCAAGATACGTTCGGCCGCCTCGATCAAGCGTTTCCAGGAGGGCATGTCCTGGCTGGCGCAGATCATCATGTTCCTGATCCTCGGCCTCTTCGCCACCCCGTCGCAATTCGTGGGCATACTGCCGGCCGCGATCGCGCTCGGCCTCTTCCTGATGTTCGTGGCGCGGCCCCTTGCGGTGTGGCTCTGCCTTGCGCCCTTCCGCTTCCCGCGCGCGGAGACGGCCTTCATATCGTGGGTCGGGCTGCGCGGCGCGGTCTCCATCCTGCTCGCCATCACGCCGCTTCTGGGCGGCCTGATCGACGGGCGCGAAATCTTCAATTTCGCCTTCATCATCGTGCTCGTCTCGCTCGTCATGCAGGGCTGGACCATCGGCCCGCTCGCCCGTCGGCTGGGCCTGATCGTACCCCCCCGCATCGGCCCGCTGGAGAAATTCGAGCTGGAGCTTCCGGGGTCGGCCCATCACGAACTCCTCACCTACAGGGTGACGCCGGGCAGTCCGGTCACCCGGGGCGAGCGCCTTCCCCGCTGGGCGCGGCCGTCGCTGGTCGTCCGCGACGGGCGGTCGTTCAAATATCCCGAGGCCGGGCGGCTGGTCGCCGGCGACCGCGTCTACATCTTCGTATCCAGCCGCTACCCGAAGCTGCTCGACAAACTGTTCGCCAGCCGGGCGGCGGTCGATCCCGAGGACGAGGATTTCTTCGGCGCCTTCGCGCTCGACCCGCAACGCCCTGCGGCGGAGCTGGAAGCCGCCTACGCGCCCGGTCTCACCGAGGCGGAGTGCAAGCTGACGATCAGCGAGGTCGTGCGCATACGCCTTGGCGGCCAGGTCGAATATGCCGACCGCGTCGTGCTGGGCGGGATCGAGCTGATCGTGCGCGATGTCGACGAGGAGGGCCGCATCGTCGAGCTGGGCATTTCCTTCGAGCCGCAATCGACGCCGCAAGTGCCGGTGTTCCTGAGCTTCGGCGAGATGGTCGACCGCGTCAGCCTCATCCTGCGGTGGCGCAAGACGGAACCCGCCCGCGATTCTCCGGAAGCGCCGCTGCACAAGGCGGAGCAATAGCGGCGCGCAGGCACCGGAAATTCTTGCATTGCGGTGCTTGCGCGATAATGTCCCGCGGCAATTCGAACCCGAGGAGATTCCGGTGGCCGGCTTCAAGACTCTCGACCAGATCGGCGACATCAAGGGCAAGCGCGTTCTCGTGCGTGTCGACCTGAACGTGCCGACGGCGGACGGCAAGGTGACGGATACGACACGCATCGAGCGCGTCGCGCCGACCATCAAGGAACTCTCCGACAAGGGCGCGCGCGTGGTGCTGCTCGCCCATTTCGGACGCCCCAAGGGCGGCCCCGATCCGGAATTCTCGCTGGAGCCGATCGCCCGCGCCACGTCGGACGTGGTCGGCAGGCCCGTCACCTTCATTCCCGACACGATCGGGGAACGCGCGCAGGGCGCCATCTTCGCCATGAATCCGGGCGACATCGCGCTTCTGGAAAACACCCGCTTCGACAAGCGCGAGGAGAAGAACGACCCCGCATTCACCGCCGAACTGGCGAAGAACGGCGACATCTTCGTCAACGACGCCTTTTCGGCGGCGCACCGCGCCCATTCCTCGACCGAAGGGCTGGCGCATCTCCTGCCGGCCTATGCCGGGCGCACCATGCAGGCCGAACTGGAAGCGCTGGAGAAGGGCCTCGGCAATCCGGTCAAGCCGGTCATCGCCATCGTCGGCGGCGCCAAGGTCTCGACCAAGATCGACCTTTTGATGAACCTCGTGAAGAAGGTGGACGCGCTGGTGATCGGCGGCGGCATGGCGAACACCTTCCTTGCCGCGCGCGGCACCGATGTCGGCAGGTCGCTCTGCGAGCACGATCTGGCCGAGACCGCCAAGCAGATCATGATCGAGGCGGCTACGGCGGGTTGCGCGCTCATCCTGCCGGCGGACGGCGTCGTGGCGGAGGAATTCAAGGCGGGCGCGGCCAACGAGACGGTCGCGATCGATAGCGTGCCGGCGGACGGCATGATCCTCGATGTCGGCCCGAAGACGATCGAGGCCGTCAACGCCTGGATCGACCGCGCGAAGACGCTGGTCTGGAACGGTCCGCTCGGCGCCTTCGAGATCGAGCCGTTCGACAAGGCGACGGTGGCCGCGGCGAAGCATGCGGCAAAACGCACCAGGGCCGGCGAGCTCGTTTCGGTGGCCGGCGGCGGCGATACGGTCGCGGCGCTGAACCATGCCGGCGTGGCCGAAGACTTCACCTACATCTCGACCGCCGGCGGCGCCTTCCTCGAATGGATGGAAGGCAAGCCGCTGCCGGGCGTAGAAGTGCTGAAGGCATAGCGGCGATCCGGAGCGGCAGGATGGCGAGCGAAAAATTCAGCCTGGCCGTCCTGCTCACCTGGCTCGCCTTCCCGGTCTATGTCTGGCAGGGCGTCAGTGTGCGGATGCGCACCGAGCGCCTGCTGCCGGCGAAAGGCACGGTGCGCGGCGCGCTCGCCGGAAGCGAGCCGACCATCCGCCTGCTCGTGCTCGGCGATTCCTCCGCAGCGGCCGTGGGCGTCGACAGCACCACGCAGGGCTTCGCGCCGCAGCTTGCGGCCATTCTCCATGCGCGCAGCGGACGCGGCGTCACATGGCGCGCGGCAGGCTTCAATTCCGCGACGGCGGGCGCGATCCGCGACCATGTCGTGCCGAACCTGCCGCATGAGGACTGGACCCATGTGGTTCTCTCGGTCGGCACCAACGACACCAAGAATTTCCACACGGTCGGGCGCTGGGACCGCGAGTTCGGCACGCTCATCTATGCGCTCCGGGCAAAATTCCCGGAGGCGCGGCTGGTCTGGTCGCCGGTGATCGAGATGACCAGCGTGCCGGCGCTGCCCCGCGTATTGGCGCGGCTTCTGGAGATCCGGGCGCAGGCGATCAACCTCATGGGCGTTCGACTCTGCCGCGAGCGCAGCGCCGTTGCCGCGACGCGGCTGCCAGTACTCAACCCGAAGATCGGCTTTTCCCGTGACGGTTTCCATGCCTCGGAAGCCGGCTACCGGGCCTGGGCCGAGCATCTGGTCGATCTCTTGCTGGCCGAAGACTGAGTCCGAAGCGGACCAAAAGAAAGGCCGCGACTTGCGTCGCGGCCAGGCAAGCGTCGATTGCGGCAGAGGCGGGGCAAGCCTCAGTTCGACGCAGCGATGTTGCCGAGATTGAGGAAGATCGTCTCGCCGGAGGAATCATCGACGCCGTCATTGTCGGTGACGACGAAGGCGTTGCCGGCGGCGTCTATGGCGAAACCTTCCACCTTGTCCACGACATAGCCGTTGGTCGCGCCCTTGAGATCGGGGATCAGGTCGCGCACCAGCGTCTTCTCGACCAGCGGCAGATCGCCGTCGAGCCTGGCCGGCCTGAAGGCGTCGAGCGCCACGCGATAGATGTTCTTGGCCCGGGCGTTGGCGCCGATCTGGTTGTCACGCTCGATGATGTAGAGCCCGTCGCCGGAGGCGGCGATCTCGGAAAGGCCTATCCAGCCGGTCTCCGCGCCATCCAGCGGATAGCGCACAGCCGACCATTCCTTGACCTTCGGCTTGTAGGCCAGAAGCTTCACCTGGCCTTTCGGATCGTCCTGCCACTCGCGCTGCACGGCGAGGACCAGCGTGAGGTCATCGCCCTCGCCGATCGTCGTGATGCCCTCGAAGCCGAAGCGGGTTTCCTTGCCGTAGAGTTCGGCCGGCAGCGCGATTTCCTGCCTGATCTCGCCCTTCTCGTCGACGCGATAGATGGCGTTCGGAACGAGCTTCGCCGGATCGCCTTCCGAGGCCAGCCAGAAGCCGCCCTCGCCGTCGACCGCCAGACCTTCGATGTCGAGCTTCTGCGCCGGATTGCCGCCACGCGTCACGATCGTCTTCGCCGTGATGACGGCGGGCTTCTGCGTCGCATCGATGGTGAAGATCGAAGGCGCGCTGGAATAGACCGAGTCCGACGCGGCGAAGAGCTTCCCGGCCTCGCTTCTATCTGCCGTCAATGCGCCGAGCGCGCCCCAGCCGAGCGGCTTGCCGTCCTCGGTGCGGTTGGCGACCAGCATCGGATAGGCAGCGGGGCCCTCGGTGCGCTCGAACACCATCACATGCGAACGGGCAAGGCCGTCCTCGACCAGATCCGTCTCGTTGGCGGTGACGAAGAGGTTGCGCGACGGGATCGCCAGCAGCCCCTCCGGGCCGACGCCTGACGGCAGCAACTGCAGCAGCTTCGGCTCGGCGCCCGTGTCCTCGTAGACGCCGACCAGCGAACCGCGTTCCGAGCCGATGAAGAGGAGCTTCTGGTCGCCATAGGCGCCGACCTCGACGCCTTCCGGCTCGACGCCCTTCTTGTTGCGATGCTCGGGATAGTGACCGAGATCGGCAACGGCATATTCGAAGCTCGCGCCGGATTCGTAGACGACTTCGCCGGTCTTCGAGAAGATCGTGAAGCCGCGCGAGCCGCCCTTCCAGTCGCCTTCATTGGCGACGACGATACGGTCGTTGTCGATCCACTTCACCGCGTCGGGCTCGCGCGGCGTGTTCTCCACCTTGCCGGAGAATTTCAGCGCGCCGTCCTTCCTGGTGTCGACGCCCTCCAGCGTCACGCTGCCCGCGGAGAAATGCGAAGTGACCTTGCCGTTGGCCGCATCAACGATGGCGATGTGGTTGTTCTCCTGCAGCGTCACGGCGATCTCGCCGGCCTCGTTGAAGGCGACGAATTCCGGCTCCGCGTCCTCCGGAGCGATCTCGGAAAGGCTGGCCAGCTCGACCGTGCGGATCGCGCCGCAATCCGCCGCGCCGCCATCGAGCGAAACGATCTTCAGATTACCGGACGGCATCTGCGGGATCGCGCCATCATTCACCTCTTCGTCGCGCTCGTTCTCGATGGCGATGGCGAGGAATTTTCCGTCCTTGCTGAGCGCCAGCGAGTCAGGCTGGCCGCCGAGGTCGCAGGTCGTCTCGATCGCCTTCGAGGCGATGTCGATGACGGTCAGATTGCCGGAAGGGTTGGTCTTGGATTCGGACGTGTTGACGCCGGCCAGCACCTTGCCGCCCGCGACCACGACGGAAGTCGGCTCGCCATTGATCTTGACGATGCCGCCGGCCTTCGGCGCCCTCGGGTCGGTGATGTCGACGAAGCCGACAGCGCCGAGCGGGCTGTCCGAATAGACGAGCGTGTTGCCGTCTTCCGTGGCGGTGATGATCTCGGACGAGGTCGGCGTTTCCTTCTTGATGTCGGCGGGGAGATTGTCGGCCACGGCGAATGTCGCGACGCGGTTGAACATCATATCGGCATTGGCGGGCAGCGCGGCGGACGCCATCAGCGCGGCGGTCAGCAGGGCGAGACGTGTGGTAGACATTTTGACCCTCTCCTTGTCCTGAAAGAGGGTTTCCTTTCGCGCGTCCGCATTTCAGCGGCATGACGATCGCATGAAGCTTGCGTGACAACGCACAATCGCCACTATGGCGTCAGCCCTGATGGCTGAGCAATGCCGTCAGCGAGATCGCCGCAAGCGCGGCGATGGCAAGCTTCCAGAAATCCTTCCGGTGCCGAAGCCCCGGCAGACCGAGCGGCTTGATGATCTGGACGACCATCATGCAGAGGATGATGAGTGACAGGATTTTTGTCATGTCGCCTTTGAGCAGGCCGACGCGGCAGTGTCAAAGCGTCGCCGTTGGCTCGCACCCGGACGGAGTGTATCGTCGCTCTCGACACAATCCGTGTGAGCCATGAGCCAACCGCGCGTCGCCCTCTACACTTTCGGCGTTTTCCGCCTGCCCTCCGACGATCGCGCAAACCGGGGATTCCATGCCCGCAACGACCTCAATTTCGAGGCGGTCGAAGCCAGCGAGGGTTTCGTCGCCCGTTCCGGCTATGCGGACGAGCCGGGACCGGCGAGCTGGGGCGCCGAGGTCTATCCGCGCTTTTACGAGGAACGGGGCGACGGCTACTCTCCCGCGACGTTGTCGCTCTGGGTCGATCTTGAATCGCCGATGGCGTTTTCATACGCCGGCATCCATGCAGACGCGCTCCGCCACGGCCGCGACTGGTTCGTGAAGCCGGAATGGCCACCCTACGCGGTCTGGTGGGTTGACGGCGATCATGTGCCGGACTGGACCGAAGCCGTGGAAAGGCACGACCATCTCCACCGTCACGGACCGACGGCCCGTGCCTTCGATTTCAAGAATGCCTTCGACGCCGGAGGTTCGCCGCTCCGGATCGACCACGCGCGGATGAAGGAGCTCGTGAGGACGAACGTCGCACGGCAAGCAGCAAACTGGCAGATGGCGCGGTATCTTTGAGCCCCCGCCCTTCGTCGGATAGACGAGCAGCCTTGCCGGGGGTACATCACGGCCGCGACATGAGGGAGGAGCCTGTGACGTCACGCTATCATGAGACCTATGAGGGCTGGAAGCGCGAGCCGGAGGCGTTCTGGGCTGAAGCCGCGAAGTCGATCGACTGGTCGAAACCGTGGGATCGGGTATTCGATCCGGAGGCCGGCGCCTATGGCCGCTGGTTCGCTGGCGCCGAATGCAACACCTGCCACAATGCCGTCGACCGCCATGTCGCCGGAGGTCGCGCCGGCCAACTGGCGCTGGTCTACGACAGCCCGATGACAGGCAAGGTTGCACGGTACACCTATGCCGAGCTGAGGCGCGAGGTCGTGGCGCTCGCTTCGGTGCTCCGGAACCAGAGCATCGGCAAGGGCGACCGCGTCATCATCTACATGCCGATGGTGCCGGAAGCGCTCTTCGCCATGCTGGCCTGCGCGCGCCTCGGCGCCATTCATTCCGTGGTCTTCGGCGGTTTCGCTGCGCGCGAACTCGCCACCCGCATCGACGACGCCCAGCCCAAGCTGATCGTCTCGGCGTCCTGCGGCCTCGAGCCCGGACGCATCGTCGCCTACAAGCCGCTGCTGGACGAGGCCATCGACATGGCGCGTCACAAGCCGGATCGCTGCCTGATCCTGCAGCGGGATCAGAAGCGTTGCGACCTCATCGAGGGCCGCGACCTCGATCTCGCCGACCAGATGGCGCGCGAGCGTGCGGCGGGCGCCAATGTCGATTGCGTTCCCGTGGCCGCGACCGACCCGCTCTATGTGCTCTACACCTCCGGCACGACCGGCCAGCCCAAGGGCGTCGTCCGCGACAATGGCGGGCATATGGTGGCGCTGAAATGGTCGATGGAGAACGAGTTCGGCGTGAAGCCGGGCGAAGTGTTCTGGGCTGCCTCCGATGTCGGCTGGGTCGTCGGCCATTCCTACATCGTCTACGCGCCGCTGCTGCATGGCTGCACGACGATCCTGTTCGAGGGCAAGCCGATCGGCACGCCGGATGCCGGCACCTTCTGGCGGGTGATCGCCGAGCACGGCGTCGACGTGCTGTTCACGGCGCCCACCGCTTTCCGCGCCATCAAGGGGCAGGACCCGGACGGCGCGTTCCTGCCGAAATACGACCTGTCGAAGTTCCGCACCCTCTTCCTTGCCGGCGAGCGCGCCGATCCGCCAACGCTGGAATGGGCGGAGAAGAAGCTGGGCGTGCCCGTCATCGACCACTGGTGGCAGACGGAAACCGGCCACCCGATCAGCCAGAACCCGGTGGGGCTCGGCATGCTGCCGGTCAAGTACGGCTCGCCCGGCGTCTCCATGCCGGGCTTCGACGTGCAGGTGCTGGACGATGCAGGCCACGCGGTGCCTTCCGGCACCATGGGCAACGTGGTCATAAAGCTGCCGCTGCCGCCCGGCTGCCTGCCAACGCTGTGGAATGCGGACGACCGCTTTCGCGAGGCCTATCTCGCCGAGTTCCCCGGCTACTACAAGACGGCCGACGCCGGCTATCTGGACGATGACGGCTATCTCTTCATCATGGCCCGCACCGACGACATCATCAACGTCGCCGGCCATCGTCTCTCGACCGGCGGCATGGAGGAGGTCGTCGCCGAGCATCCGGACGTGGCGGAATGCGCCGTCGTCGGCATCGCGGACGCGATGAAGGGGCAGGTTCCCTGCGGTTTCGTCGTGCTGAGCGCCGGCCGCGACCGCGAAGCCGGCGAACTGGAGCGCGAGATCGTCGCGCTGGTGCGGGAGCGGATCGGCGCGGTCGCGGCGCTGAAGACGGTGATCCCCGTGAAGCGGCTGCCAAAAACCCGATCCGGCAAGATCCTGCGTGCGACCATCCAGAAGATCGCCGACAAGGAGGAGTGGAAGATGCCGGCGACCATCGACGATCCGGCCATCCTCGACGAGATCGGCGCGGCGCTGAGGGAGCGCGGCATCGGCGTTTAGGATCAGGTGACGGCGTCCCGCTGTCACCTTGACCCGACGGATCGCTTTCGCCACTGTCGCCGCGATTGTGCAACTGCGAAAAGGCGGAGCGAGGACATGGCCCTGGACGGCAAGACGGCGATCGTGACGGGCGCGGCCGGCGGCATCGGATATGCCATCGCCGAACGATTCCTGCGCGAAGGCGCCCGCGTCGTGATCGCGGATGTCGACCAGGCGAAGGGCACCAGGGCGGAAAAGGCTCTCTCGAAGCTGGGCGAAGTCCGCTTCATCCGCACCGACGTCGCGCGAAAGCTCGATGTCCACAATCTGGTGGCCGCCGCCATCGACGCCTTCGGCGACATCGATGTGCTCGTCAACAATGCCGGCATCGTGCACGACGCGGACTTTCTCGACCTGAAGGAGGAGGATTTCGACCGCGTGCTCGGGGTCAACCTCAAGGGCTCGTTCCTCGTGGGACAGGCGGTCGCCCGGCACATGGTCGACAAGGTCAGGCAGGGCGGCGCGCCGGGAGCGATCGTCAACATGTCTTCGATCAACGCGCTGGTCGCCATCCCGACACAGGTGCCCTACTCGATCTCCAAAGGCGGCGTGAACCAGCTCACCCGCGTCATGGCGCTGGCGCTCGCCCCTTACGGCATCCGCGTCAACGCGATCGGCCCGGGCTCGATCATGACCGACATGCTCAATGCCGTGAACAACGACCCGGCGGCCAGAAACCGCGTGCTGTCGCGCACGCCGCTCGGCCGCGTCGGCGAATCGTCGGAGATTGCCTCGATCGCCGCCTTCCTCGCCTCCGACGACGCCAGCTACGTCACCGGCCAGACCATCTACGCCGATGGCGGGCGGCTGCCGCTCAACTACACGGTTCCCGTGAAGCCGTTATAGCGTTTCCCACCCTCCTGACTCAGTGCTGTCAGCAGGGGTGTGCGATTATGGCTCCGCACACAAACAAGAGGAGCCAGCCATGCAACTGTCCGCACCCTTCCGCAGCGTCCGGCGCTACATCGGCAAGATCAGGACCATTCGCGATGAGATTCGCACGGAACGTTTCATGAACGCCTTGCCCGAGGAACTGCGCAAGGACATCGGCTGGCCGGATCGGCAGAGTGATCGCTCGATCCAGCGCCGGCGGTCCTTCGACTGAGCAACCTTTGCTTTTCGACCCGGCCGCCCCATCTTCACGAAGCGGCGACCGCAGGAAACTGTCATGAGCGAAAACAGCAGGGCAATCGGTTTCGTCTTCATCCCTGGCTTTGCCGACTGGGAATACGGCATGCTTTCCGCCTCGGCGGTCGACTGGTTCGGGGACAGGGCGATCGCCATGTCGCCGGACGGCAAGCCGGTCGCTTCGATGAGCGGCTTTGCGCTTTCTCCGCAGAGGGCGGCGGTCGTGGAGGAAAGTGCCGATCTCGACGGCGTCGTGCTCGTGGGCTCGGACAGATGGGCTTCGGATGAAGCGCCAGACGTCTCCGCCCTGCTGCATTCGATGCGCGGGCGCGGCGCAATCGTCGGCGGGATCTGTGCCGGCACGCTGGGTCTCGCCCGCGCCGGCCTGTTCGCCGACGTTGCCCATACGAGCAACGGCCGCGACTGGATCCTGCGCCATCTACCGGACTATCCGGGCAACGACAACTATCGGGATGTGCCGTATGCGGTGGCCGACACCGGGATCGTCTCGGCCCCGGGCTCGGCTCCCGGCACGTTCGCGCTGGAATTCCTGACGTTGTTGCATCCGGACAAGACGGAGGAACTGGCCGGGATGCGGGCGTTGTTCCAGAAGGAATATGCTGCTTCCTCCTGACAATATGCTGTCAGGAGCCTTGTGCGATAAGCCGGTCGAGGGAGATCGGACATGAAAAGTTGGACCGACAAGCTCGATGCGGGCACGCCCGTCGTGAAGCCGACGCCCCGGACGTTCGGCGACGTGGTGGAAGGACAGTCCATGCTGGTGCCGACGGCGCGTCAGGTGGACGACTTCATCCGTTCGATTCCGCCCGGCACGAAAATGGACGTTCGTGCGCTGCGCACGGCGCTGGCCCTCGAATACGGGGCGGAAGTGACCTGCCCGGTCTATATGGGCTATCATCTGCGCACGGTGGCCGAAGCCGCCAACGAGGCTCTGCAGCGCGGCATGCCGCTGGAGGACCTGACGCCCTTCTGGCGCGTGCTGGACGAGGATACGCCCACGACCGGGCGGCTGACCTTCGGCACCGACCTGCTGAGAGCCCAGCGCGCAAAGGAAGGGCTGCCCGGGGAAGGACAGGCCGAGAAAGGACGAGATTGAGCCATGCGCCGCGCCGACCGTCTGTTCCAGATCGTGCAACACCTGCGCGGCGGCCGTCTGGTCACCGCCCAGAAGCTCGGCACATGGCTCGAAGTCTCGGAGCGCACCATCTACCGGGACATCGCCGACCTGCAATCGACCGGCGTTCCCATCGATGGGGAGGCCGGCGTCGGCTACATGATGAGGGAAGGCTACGACCTTCCGCCGCTCATGTTCACGCGTGACGAGATCGTGGCGCTGGTGGCCGGAGCGCGCATGGTGCGCGCCTTCGGCGGCGCGGCGATGGCGCGGGCCGCCGAGGAAGCGCTGGTTAAGATCGGTTCGGTCCTGCCCGACAGCGAGAAGGACCGCATCGCCCGCACCGAGATCCATGCGCCCATGTATGTGGTCAGCGACGCGGCGCGCGCCGCCATCGACCTCATCGAGCGCGCCATCGAGAAGCGGCAGGTACTGACCATGGATTACCGCGACGAGGCCGGACGCGGCTCCCTGCGCGACGTGCGGCCGCTCGGACTGTGGTTCTGGGGCAAGGTCTGGACGTTGGTCGCATGGTGCGAGATGCGCGGCGATTTCCGTGCCTTCCGCATCGACCGCATCGCGGAGATCCGCTGCGCCGGACGCGTCTTCAAGCCCGAGCGCGGCAAGCAGCTTGCCGACTTCTATCGCACCATCGAGCGCAACGAGGACATGATGGCGCCGATGGCGCGCACCCACGGTTCTTGATCTTCATCTTCCAAGCCTCTGCGTTAACCGCATACGATCATGACGCATAATCGGCTTGCCGGAACGATAATGCGCTGCAGCATCGAATTGACTCTCATCTCCCCGTGAACGCCTTGCGCAAACGTTTGGCATTGATTAGGCTCGATGACCGGCGCTGAAGGAGGTTCAGCGCATGCCGGCCATTGGGAGGATTTCATGAACAGACGTGAGTTTCTGCTGTCGTCCGCCGCCACCGCTCTGGTGCTTGGCGCGCCCGCCGCTTTCGCACAGGACAAGCTGACCATTCTCGGCTCCGTGCCGAGCCTCAGCTTCCCCTTCTTCGTGCACATGCTGAACCAGATCAAGGTCGAGGCCGGGGCACAGGGCGTGAACCTGACCGAGAGCGACGGCCAGAATTCCGCGCCGAAGCAGACCGCCGATATCGAGGCGGCCATCGTGCAGAAGGTCAACGCCATCGTCATCTCGCCGCTTGACGTCAATGCGCTGGCGCCGGCGGTGGAGCAGGCGATCCAGGCCGGCATCCCGGTCGTCACCATCGATCGCCGCGTGGACAATGTCGAGGGCATCCTCGCCCATGTCGGCGCCGACAACGTCAAGGGCGGCGAGGCCGAAGCCCAGGCGGTCGTCGACGCCTTCCCGGACGGCGCCAAGATCTTCCATCTGCAGGGCCAGCCCGGCGCCGGCCCGGCGATCGACCGCAACAAGGGCGTCCACAACGTCATCGACCCGGTCAAGGACAAGTACCAGATCATCTTCGAGCAGACCGCGAACTTCGCGCGCGCCGAAGGCCTGTCGGTCACCGAGGCCGGCCTCGCCGCCAACGGCAAGCCGGACGCCATCATCTGCGCCAATGACGACATGGCGCTGGGGGCGATGGAGGCCTGCGCCGCGCGCGGCTTCAACGACGTCAAGATCTACGGCTTCGACGCGCTCCCCGAGGCTCTTGCGGCCGTTCGCGACGGCAAGCTCGCCGGCACCGTCGAGCAGTTCCCGGGCGAGCAGTCGCGCACCGCGGTCCGCATCGCTGTCGCCTACGCCAAGGACAAGACCGAACCGGCGGAGAAAGTTGTCCTGTTGACGCCCATCGTCATCGGCAAGGATAATCTCGACAAGGCCGAGCGTCTGGGCGAAGTGAAGTAGGACGCCTCCCAAGGCGAGGACCGATGCGTGGCCGGTTTTGAGTTGAGGCAGCCGGCCGCGCATCGCTGAGCATTCGACAGGGCGGCCGGCGCAATCCAGCAATACGGGACGGCTTTCTTCCGGCATTGCGGAGAATGACGCCGGGAAGGCCCGATCCGAGTCTTCGGGAGACGCAAATGCCCGCTGAAGCACCGTCATCCGCCGATGTGTTGCTGACCGTCGAGGGCGTAACGAAGCGCTTCGGCGGCGTCACCGCGTTGAGCGACGTATCGCTGGACGTGCGGCGCGGCGAGATTCTCGGCCTGATGGGCGAGAACGGCGCCGGCAAGTCGACGCTGCTCAAAATCCTGTCAGGCGTGCAGCCGCCCACCAGCGGCCGCATCACCTTCGACGGCAACGACTTCGCTCCCTCCAGCCCGCAGGAGGCGAAGCGGCTGGGCATCGTCACCATCTATCAGGAACTGAGCCTGATCCCGACCCTGACGGTGGCGGAGAACATCTTCATCGGCCGCGCCCCGACCGGCCTGCTCGGCTTCGTCAACTGGCGACGCATGGAGCGCGAGGCCCGCGACATCATCGCGCGCGTCGGCCTGAAGCTCGATCCGCGTACCCCGGTCTCCTCGCTTTCCGTCGCCGAGCAGCAGCTCGTCGAGATCGCACGCGCGCTTTCCCTCGACAGCCGCCTCATCATCATGGACGAGCCGACATCGGCGCTGACCGAAAGCGAGGTGCAGAAGCTGCTGTCGATCATGGACCGGCTGCGCAAGGATGGCGTCGCCATCATGTTCGTTACGCACCGGCTCGAGGAAGCGTCCTTCATCTGCGACCGCATGACCGTGCTGCGCGACGGCAAGCTCGCCGGACACCTGGAAAGAGAAGCCGGCCGGCCCATTCCCACCCCGCGCATCATCGAGCGCATGGTGGGGCGCGCGGCATCCGAGCTATACGCCCGCCCCACCGACCGTCACGTCGCCGGGGAAGTCCGCCTCTCGGTGCGCGGCCTGCGCACCGTACGCGATCCCGAAGCGCCGCACGCCATCGTGCTGGAAGGCGTCGATCTCGACCTCAAGGCCGGCGAGATCCTCGGCGTGGCCGGGCTTGTCGGCTCGGGTCGCACCGAACTGGCGCGCGCCATCTTCGGCGCCGACCGCATCGCCGCCGGAACGATCACGCTGGACGGCAGGCAGATAGCCCCCGCTTCGCCGGCCGACGCGATCGAACTCGGCATCGGGCTGGTGCCCGAGGACCGCAAGCATCAGGCGGTCTTCGCCGCGCTCGGCATCCTCAACAATTTCTCCGTGGCCGCCCTCGGCAATTACAGCAATAGCCTGGGCTTCATGCAGGAGCGGCGCGAGCGGGACGCCCTGATGAACTACAGGAAAATGCTGTCGATCCGCATGGCATCGCCAGAGCAGGCGATCGAGGGCCTGTCCGGCGGCAACCAGCAGAAGGTGATTCTCGCCCGCTGGCTGGCGCGCGATCCCAAGGTGCTGATCGTCGACGAGCCGACGCGCGGCGTCGATGTCGGCGCCAAGGCCGAGGTCCACCAGATTCTCGTGCAACTGGCGGCGCGCGGCATTGCGGTTATGGTGATATCGTCCGAATTGCCGGAGATCCTTGCCGTGAGCGACCGCATCGTCACCATGCGACAAGGACGCATCACCGGCGAAATGCCGGCGATCGAGGCCGATGAGGAGAAGCTGATGGCGTTGATGGCGCTCGATCAGCGTCAGGGGGAAGCAGCATGAGCAGCACCGTCGCCAACGAGGAACGCAAGGGCGTCGATCTTGCCCGCATCCTGGTCAGCTTCGGTCCGCTGATCTTCCTGGCTGCGCTGATCGTCGTGTTCACGGTCATGAAGCCGAGCTTCATCGACCCCATCAACCTGTTCAACATCATGCGGCAGATCTCGATCACCGGCCTGATCGCGCTCGGCATGACCTTCGTCATCCTCACGGCCGGCATCGACCTTTCCGTCGGCTCGCTGCTCGCCTTCTGCGGCATGGTGGCGGCGGTGGTCGCCAAGGGCGGCGCGGCGAACACGATGTCGCTCGATCCGTCGCAGGCCGCCGGCTACGGCTGGTTCGCGGCTATGCTGGCGGCGATCGTCGTAGGCGCGCTCTGCGGCGGCATACAGGGCCTGGCGATCACGCGCCTGAAGGTGCCGCCTTTCGTCGTCACGCTCGGCGGCCTCACCATCTTCCGCGGCCTGACGCTGACCATTTCCAACGGCGGCCCGATCTCGGGCTTCGAGCCCGCCATGCGCTGGTTCGGCACCGGTCTCATCGGTCCCGTCCCGGTTCCGGCGGTGATCTTCATCATCGCCGCGATCCTCTGCCACATCGTGCTGCGCTACACGCGCTATGGCCGCGCCGTCTATGCGGTGGGCGGCAATGCGGAGGCCGCGCGGCTTTCCGGCCTGCGTGTCGACCGTATCCTGATCTCGGTCTACGTGATCGTCGGCTTCTTCGCCGGGCTCGCCGCCTTCGTGCTGTCGGCACGCCTGAACTCGTCGGAGGCGGTGGCCGGCATCGGCTACGAATTGACCGTCATTTCGGCCGTGGTGATCGGCGGGACCTCGCTTTTCGGCGGTGTCGGCTCGATCACCGGCACGGTGGTCGGCGCCGCCCTCATCGGCGTGCTGCAGAACGGGCTACAGTTCAACAACGTTTCTTCCTATACACAGAGCATCGTAATTGGCCTCATCCTGGTCATCGCCGTGGCCTTCGACCGCTGGCTGAAATCGCGGGTGAGACGCTAAAACATGTCGCCCGAAAGTGGGAACCGGTTTCGGGACAACGATATGCGAAAAAACAATAACCTGAAGCGTGTCGCCTGATTCCGGTTCGATGCGACACGCTTTAACGAGAGGATCGGGACGCGCCCGATGGTGACGATCAAGGACGTCGCGAAAAGGGCCAACGTGTCCTTCACGACGGTATCGCATGTCATCAACAAGACGCGGCCCGTCAGTCCCGAAACGGCGACCCGCGTCGAGGCCGCCATCGTCGATCTCGGCTACCTGCCATCCGAAGTCGCCCGCTCGCTGAAATCGAACCGGACGCGCACCATTGGCATGATCGTGACGACCACGTCGAACCCCTTCTTCGGGGAGGTGATCCGCGGCGTGGAGCGCAGTTGTTTCGAAGCCGGCTATGCGCTGATGATCTGCAACACGGACGACGTGACCGATCAACTCGTCACCTACATGCAGACCCTGTTCGCCAAGCGCATCGACGCAGCCATCGTCATGACATCGAACGCCAGCCCGGAATTCTTCCGGCGTCTCGGCCAGATGAAGCGGGTGCCGATCGTCGCCATCGACGCGCCGCCCGGCGCCGTGTCATGCGTGGTCTCGGACGATTCCGTCCTTGGCGGACGCATCGTCGCGGAATACCTCCTCGATCTCGGTTTCGAGCGCATCGCATGCCTCACCGGCCCCGAGGAGCATCCGCGCATGGCGGATCGCCTCAAGGGCTTCACTGCGGCGCTTATGGATCGTGGCAAGGTCTTCGCGCCCGAACTGCTTCACCGGACGGCGCTCACCATGGAGGGCGGGCGCAACGCGGCGCGGCATCTGATGTCGAAGCCGCCGCATCTCAGGCCGCAGGCGATCTTCGCGCTGAGCGACGTCATGGCGATCGGCCTCTTGCACGGACTGCGCGAACTCGGGCTCACCATACCGGACGATGTTTCCGTCGTCGGCTATGACGATATCGAATTCGCTGCCTACACGTTTCCGCCACTGACGACGGTCAGGCAGCCGGCCGAGGAACTCGGAACGGTGGCCGCGAGGACCATGATCGCGCATCTGGATCAGGAAGCGCCGCTGCCGCGCTCGACCGCGATCAGGCCGCAACTGGTGATCCGGCAGTCCGTCAGACGACCCTGATCCGGTTTGCGCCCGGCCGGAGATTAAGGTTGATCGCAGCTTTGCACAGGACATGAATTGACGACGCGACGCATTGCGGAATAACAGCCTCGACTGGAAACGCTGCCAGTTCTCCTCATGCGGGCGGAGCGGATCGTGAAGCCGATACCTCGAACCGATACAGCCATGTTGCGGCGCGGCCTGTTTGCAGCCCTGCTTGCCGCAGGCGCGCTCTTCGGCGCCGCGACGGCCGCCCATGCCGACATCTGCGACGCGCTCCGCTCGCAATTGCGTACAGCCGCCGGCGGCCAGAGCCCGGAAGTGGCGCAGCTCAACCGGCAGCTTGCCGCGATCCGCAATCTGGAAAGCCGCCGCCAATGCAGCGGCAAGGCGAGGGGCGGCTTCTTCAACGCCTGCGGCGACCTTTCGAAGCGCCGCGCCGAAGTCGAACGGAAAATCCAGGTCGCGGCCCGCCAGAAGGGCGGGAGCCATGACGCCATACGCGCCCGCATGGCCGATCTCGGTTGCGCGATGGCGGTCGCCAGGCGTGACGCAGCGCGATCCGGACCGCTGCAATCGGCTTCGACATGGCGCGACGGCAGCGACACTCTGTTCTGCGTGCGCCTTTCCGACGGCTACTTTTTCCCGGCGCCCAACTCCCAGTTCGTGCAGGCCGCGAACTACAAGCTGATCCGGAGCCAGTGCCAATATATCTGCGACGACCCGCAAATGGCGGTATACGAGCTTCCCGACCTCTCGCTCGAGACGGAGGAGATGGTTTCGGTCGAAGAACGCAAGACCTACAAGAACCTGCCGAGCGCCTTCGCCTATCGCGAAGCAGCCGATTTCAAAGGGTGCGACCCGCAGCGTTATCACCGGCGCATGAACGAGGCGCGCGCCCGCGCGACCACGCCCACGACCGTCGATTCCGCCGGCATCGTGCTGCCGCTACCGGCACCGCGCCCGGACATCGATACGGTCATGGCCTATTCCGGCGAAACGCGGCCCGCCGCCGATCCGTTCACGCGCAAGGTGAGGATCGTCGGCACGCCGTTTCTTCCGAACGACCGTCCGACCCACACCGATCTTTTCGCCGACTAGGGCACTTCCGGCGCATGTTTCCCGACAGTGGGAACCGGTCTCGGGATGAAGACATGCGCAAAACAAGAAACTGCTACGCCGCCTTCACATCGTCCCATTCCGGCGACATGCGCCTGAATTCGTCCGCCACGAACCAGCAGGCGGGCGTGATCTTCAGGCCTTGCGCGCGGGCATCGGCGAAAAGCCTTTCGACCAGCGCCTCGCCCACGCCGTCGCCCCTGTATGGAGGCGGAACGAAGGTGTGGTCGGCGATGATGTGCTTTTCGCCGGCACGCACGAAGGTCAGGCGCGACTGCTCGCCATTCGGCATGACGATGAAATAGCGGCCGCCCTTCGGCGTCGCCTCGAAGCTGATTTCATCCATGTTCATGCCCCCGCTCTCAGGTGTTGAGCACGTCCGCCCATTCGGGATGCCGCTTGAACTGCGCATTCGCGAACGGGCAGAGCGGGATGATTTTCTTGCCCGCCGCGCGTGCGTCTTCCACGGCCCGCGTCACCAGACGCTGCCCGACGCCCTGGCCGCGAAAGGCGTCCGGCACGCCCGTGTGGTCGATGATGATGCGGTGCTCGCCAGCCTTGCTGAACGTCATCTCGGCGACCTCGCCGCCCGGCCCGCGCACGAAATAGCGTCCCTTGCTGCCGTCTTCTTCCAACTGGATTTCCGGTTGCTCGCTCACGATACCGCCTCCGTGCTTGCATTTTCGAGGAAACGCCTGGCTGCGGCCACCTCGTTCGGCCGCAACTCATGCCCGCCTTCGTGCCAGTCCAGCGTAACGGCGGCACCGGCATCGCGCAAATAGGCGTCGAGCCGCGAGGTGAGCCCCGGATGGCAGATCGGATCGCGACGACCCGCCGTAACCAAGATACGCTTGCCCGCCAGGCTTCCCGCGATCTCCGGCGCGAACGGGATCAGCGGATGCATCAGCACCGCCGCATCGAAGAGATCGGGCGCCGCGAACAGCGTCGACGCAAGGATGTTGGCGCCGTTCGAATAGCCGAGGCCGAAAACCTTGTCCGCGCCCGCCGCATGGCTGCGCACGAAATCCGTCATCTTTGCGGTTGCGCGGGCAAGGTCGTCCATGTCGTAGACGCCCTCTCCGGTGCGGTGGAAGAAACGCGCGGCACCCATTTCGGATACGTCGCCTCGCGGCGAGATGATCGTGGCCTGCGGCAGCAACTCCCGTCCCAGCGACAGGAGTTGGTGCTCGTCGCCGCCCGTGCCGTGGAACAGGAAGAGGGTCGGCGCGCCGGGCAGGCCCGGCCTCACCTCATGAATGTAGCTGTCCTTCGTCATCTCAGTCCTCCAACGGCTGCAGGTGCCCTTCGAGGTAGGACCTCAGATGCGCATGCTGCTTCGGCAGTTTCAGCGCCTCGCCAAGGTGGGCCGTATCCTCGTCGCGGTCGAATCCGGGCTCATTGGTCGCGATTTCGAACAACACGCCACCCGGTGTGCGGAAATAGACGGACCAGAAATAGTCGCGGTCAATGACCGGGGTCACCTGATAGCCCGTATCGACAAGCGCCTTGCGGACTTCGAGCTGCTTCGCGCGATCCTCGACCGCGAAGGCGACGTGATGCACGGAGCCTGCGCCGAGATCGGCGAAGCCCGCGCCCGGCAGCGTCTCGATATCAACCACATCCGCGCCATTGCCGTTCGGAACGGCGAGACGGGTGACGTTGCCGGCGGTATCCGCCTCCTGATAGCCCATATGCTTCAGCAGTTCCCTGGTGCGGCCGGCATCGCGCAGGCGCATCGATACCGAATGGAAGCCGCGGATCGCCTCGTCGTCCGGCACGCCGCCCTTCGCCCACGGCGCCCGCTCGTCGCCTTTCGCCTCGACAAGCGCGAAACTGTCGCCGTCAGGTCCGTCGAAATGCAGCCGGTTTTCGCCGAACAAACTTTCCGGCTTGACATGCGCGGCACCCTCATCGGTCAACCGTTTCGACCAGTATCCGAGCGATCCCTCGGGCACGGAGAAGACCGTGGTTCCGACCTCGCCGACGCCGCGACGCGCCTTGCCGATATTGGGGAACGGGAAATAGGTCATCACCGAACCGGGCGTGCCGAACTCGTCGGCATAATAGAGATGGTAGACATCCGGCGCGTCGAAATTGACGGTCTTCTTGACGCGGCGCAGGCCGAGCGTCTTCGTGAAGAAATGATTGTTCTGTCGTGCATCGGACGCCATCGAGGTGACGTGGTGCAGCCCCTTGATCTGATCGAGCATGATATGGCTCCTTCCGTTCGGACACATGGTGTCCTGTTGCTTGCCGACAATGTCGTGCGGCAGCGGCGGAATGGAAAGCGCCGGACCGCAGAATGGACCGTTCTCTCCATGGAGACAATGAAGGGGCGTTCGTTCATTGGACGGTGACGAAATGCGCTTGCCTTGCAGCGAAAACTTCGCTCCAAAAGCATGAACCAAGGGAGTTCCGATGGCGAAAAAGGGCAGGAAGCCAAACGTCCTGTTGATCACCTGCGACCAGTGGCGCGGTGAATGCCTGTCCTCGGCCGAACATGCGACCGTCCGCACGCCGAATGCCGACGCGCTGGCGAGCGGCGGCGTGGCCTTCCGCCGGCACTATGCCGGTGCGGCGCCCTGTTCGCCGGCGCGCGCCTGCATCTACACCGGTCTCTACCAGATGAACAATCGCGTCTGCCGTAACGGCACGCCCATGGACGGCCGGCATTTCAACATCGCGCTTGCAGCCCGCGCCCTCGGCTATGACCCGACGCTTTTCGGCTACACGGACGTCTCGCCCGACCCGCGCCGCCATGCGCCGGGCGATCCTGTGCTGAAGAGTTACGAGGGCGTGCTGCCCGGTTTCACCGCCCGCTGCCTGCTGCCCGAGCACCAGAAACCGTGGTTGTCATGGCTCGCCGCGCGCGGCATCGATTCCAGCGCCGGCTTTCCGGACATCCATCGCCCCGCCGGCAAGGCGCCGGAGCCGGTGACGGCCGCTTCGCCCGTCTATTCGAAGGACGAGACTCCGGCCGCCTTCCTCACCGACGAGTTCATCCGCTGGCATGGCGAACAGCGCGGCGCCAATCCGTGGTTCGCGCATATCTCCTATCTCAGCCCGCATCCGCCCTTCATCGTGCCGGAACCGTTCAACACCATGTACGATCCGGCCGACGGACCGGATTTCCGCAGAGCCAAGGGCCGCAAGGCCGAGGCCGCGCAGCATCCTTACGTTGCCTACCATCTGGCGCGTACGATCCGCGAAAACTTCATTCCGGGTGCGAAAGGCAGGGTCGCCGATTGGGACGAGACCACCTTCCGTCAGATCCGCGCCATCTACTACGGCATGATTTCCGAGGTGGATTCGCAACTCGGCCGGCTATGGTCGAGCATCAAGGCCGCCGGCGAATGGGAGAACACGATCATCGTGCTCACCTCCGACCATGCCGAGCAGATGGGCGACCATTTCATGCTCGGCAAGGGCGGCTATTTCGACGGCAGCTACCACATCCCGCTCATCATCCATGCGCCGGGCGCAAAGGCAGCCGGCAGCGCCGTCGAAGCCTTCACGGAAGCCGTCGATGTGATGCCGACTCTCATCGACCTCATGGGCGGCGAGCCGCCCACATGGATCGATGGCCGCTCGCTGAAACCTTTTCTCAAAGGCAAGGCGCCGGCAGGCTGGCGCGATGCGGCGCATTGGGAATTCGATTTCCGCAACATCTCGGGCCAGAAGGCGGAGACGCATTTCGGCCTTCCCTCGCATCAATGCAATCTCGCCGTGCTGCGCGGCGAACGCTACAAATACGTCCATTTCGGCGGCCTGCCGCCAGCGCTCTACGACCTTGTCGAAGACCCCGGCGAGACTTGCAATCTGGCCGAGGAAGCGGATTATCTCCGCGTAAGGCTGGAGATGGCGGAGCGGCTGCTCGCATGGCGCGCCGCGCATCTGGACAGGACGCTGTCGCTCTCCGAACTCGCGGAAAAGGGCGTCGCGGGAACCTTCGCGCCGCGCCTCTGAGGTCTCCGCTCATCCGCGCAGCGGAAACGAGGCGACGATCCGATATTGCGACTTGCCATGCAGGCTGTGCACGAGGTGGAACTCGCGCACGGTCAAACGGATCGGCGCGATGGTCTCCCCGGGAACGGGCGCGCCGTAAAGCATCGTCATATGCGGCGTGAACGGGCGCAGCTTTCCGCCGATGATGCGCGCCCGCTCCAGCACACCGTGCAGCCGCTCATAAAGACCACGCATGCCGGACGTGTCCGACGATGTGAGCACGATCGGGCGTTTCGCAGCGGACGCCTCGGTAATCGGACCGAACGTCATCATACGGTCGAGCACGACATCGAATGGATCGCAGCGGACGAAGCGCGCCGCGCCGACCGCCGCCTGTTCCGCCTCCTCCGTCATCTGCCGGGCGCTCTGCTTGCAAAGGCAGATCAGGGACATGTGCAGCCGGGCAGGATCAGCGAATCGCGTCGTCAGGCCGGCGCGTGCCGCCATGGCGCGACGCGTCTCGTCCACCGCCTGCGCGACAACCGCATCCGCCAGCACCGCGAAGAAGACCGTATGCTGCTGCAGACGGTCGAAGCCGAAGAATTCGAACTGCTGTCCATGTCGCGCAGACCCACGCAGGCGCCGCAGACGTACGTCATGGCGCGGCGGATCGATCCGTGGAAAGCCGAAATCCAGTTGCATACCGCAACATGGAACAAAACCGGAACTTTTGGAAGCCGATTCTGCGGGCGCCGGGAAGGTCGCTATCGGCCGCGTGTGACGACCGAAAGCCGCTCGTTGACAGCGGAGCTTCGCACGTCGATGCCGGTGATGCCGAACTGCGCAAGGCGCGCGGAGTGTTTCGCGGTGTAGGCCTTTGCCGCTTCCTCCGTCTCGAACAGATAGGCGCCGCCGGCGACGCCGCGCCCCTTCGCCTCGGTCCAGACTTTCCAGATCAGTCCCGGCTCGCCGGCGATATCGGCGGCGAGGCCCTGAAGCGCCTCCGCCATCTCTTCGCCCCACGGACCGGAAAACGGGAACTCGAAAACCAGCAATGTCGTCATCGTCACGCCCTCTCCTCAGCTATCGACATCAAACAGACCGGCGACGCCGCGAAGGCAAGGCAACATCGTCTATTCCCGGCCGGCGGTCGCGTAACCGTCTTGCGCGAATGAGCGCACGGTCTTCAGCGCGCCGTCGAGCATGTCGCCCTTCTCGTCTTTCAACGCCGCCTCGCGCAGTCGGCGCAGCCATTCGGCAGCATCTGTCCGTCCTTTCAGGATCGGCAGTGCCGACAGCACGCGATCGAACTTCGACTGCGCTCGCGCATGCGTATCGGAATACCCCTTTATCAGCCGGCGGCACGCCAGGATCTCCACCGCGAGATCGTAGTCGCTCGCGGCATGATCCAGCGCCAGCCGGTACCAGCGGTCGAGATGCGCGGCCTCCACCGCGTGGCGCAGCAAGCTGCGCCGCCAGCGCCGCAGCCCGCCTATGACCCAGAGCATGGCGAAGCCGGTCATGCTGTCCGTGCGGATGCGGCGACCCCTGTTGATACGGCGGTCGATCCATGCGGCGAGTTTCGGCCGGTCTTCGATGTAACGGCCGAGCCGGACGGGCAGAGTGCCGCAAAACTCCTCAACACGCGGATGAAAGAACTCCGTCACCTGCAGGATGGACTCGCCCCTCACCCCGACCTCGCGACGCACGCGCGCGTCTCGCGCCGACCGCGTCTTGAGATCGGCGACACGGATCATGTCGTCATAGCAGAGCGCATTGGCGAGATGCTTCGCCGCTGCGATCGAAAGCCGGTAGCCATGGGCAGCGTCATCGAGCGCCATCGCCTTGTCGAGCAGATCGAGATAGTCGCGGCCATAGGCGATGTCCTGATAGTCGACCACCTTGCGAATGCCGCGCAGCGCCATGTCGCGAACGGGGTCGGGCAGACGGGAAACGCGTGCGGCGAGCCCCTCCCAGCGCTCCATCAATGTCTGTGGTCCTGACACCTGCGCCGCCACTCCGGTATTTTCCGGGGAACGCGCCGCCTCGGCGGAACTCAGCGGACCATGCGCCGCGGCCCGGTCGTCCGCACCGCCGGGAACGACCGCTCGCGGTGTCGGCGCGGCGCCGCCGCGCGCCCGGTCATAGGCGGCGCCGAACGCGGCGAGGCTCGCATCCGCACCGCGCCCGCCGGCCTTGATCGCGGCCTCGAAGCTCTCGCGCGTGAAGGGCAATGCTCCGGAACCTGCCAGCGCGCCCAAAAGGCTCGCCGAGATCATGGTGCCTTTCTCGACGGCGATCCGCTCCATGTCGAAGGAAATGAAGCGCAGGGACGCGGCTTCGGCGGCTTCGACCACCTTCGGCGACGAGGCGCGTCCGTCGCCCGGCTCGATCTTTTCGGACACGGCGGCGATACGGTGCGACGACGCGATCAGCGTCGTGCGTTCCGGCGTGACGAAGCCACGCATGATGGCGCGACCCGCCTCCATCAGCTCCGCCGCGATCAGAACATCGACGTCGCCCTGCGCCGGCGACAGGGCGAAGATCGGCAGGCGGCCGGTGTCCGGCGCCATCTCGACATAATAGATCGTAGCCCCGGTGCGCTGCGCCACGCCCGCGACCGAGGTCGACTGGGCGACATGGCCGTTGCGTTCGGCGACGTCGACGATCCAGTCGGACAGCACGCCGCCGCCCTGCCCGCCGACGGCAAGGATGGCGAGCTTGATGACGTCGCCCGCGCCAGGCGAGTGCGGCTTGGCCTGGAGCGGCTGAGGACGGTCAAGCATCGGCGAAGGCCAGCCGCCTGCTCTCGCGGCGGCGCTGCAGGAAGCCGATCGCCGCGCGGCGCGTTCGCTCGATGAAGCGGTCCCAGCCGCCGGGATTGTGGACGACGTCGGCGCGATAGAAGGACGGGCAGAGCACCGCCGCGTCCGCCACCTCGCCGCAATTGCCGCAGCCGACGCAGGTCTGGTCGATATGGGCGACGGGATCGTCGCGCAGCGGATCGTCGAGCGATTTCACCGAGAGCGACGGACAGCCGGAAAGCCGGATGCAGGCATGGTCGCCGGTGCAGATGTCCTCATCCACGCCGAAGCGCGGCTTGACCACGCGTTCGCCCTTCCTGATCGCCTCGTTGACGATTGGCCGCTCGCGGCGCTGGCGATTGAGCATGCATTCGGACGAGGCGACAATGACCTTGGGGCCGGTCTCATCCGTCGTCAGCGCCTCCTTGAGCGTCGCGCGCATCTTCGGCACGTCATAGGTGCGGTCGATCTGGCGGAACCATTTGACGCCCATGCCCTTCACCGCCTCGGTGATCGGATGCTTTGTCGATTTCGAGCGGTTGCTGGCGCGCGATGACAGGATGTCCTGACCGCCCGTCGCGGCGGAATAGTAATTGTCGACGATGACGATGACGCCGTCATTTCTGTTGAACACGGCGTTGCCGACGGAAGACGTCAGGCCGTTGTGCCAGAAGCCGCCGTCGCCGACGAAGGAGATCGACCGCCTTTTCGCTTCCGGCGAATTGAAGGCGGAGGCCGAGGCCGGCCCGAGCCCGTAGCCCATCGTTGTCGCGCCAAGCTCGAATGGCGGCATGATCGAAAACAGATGGCAGCCTATGTCGGAGGCGATGTGATGTTTTCCCAGCTCCTGCTCGACCAGCTTCATCGCCGCGAAGATCGGCCGTTCCGGGCAGCCGGTGCAGAAGCCCGGGGGACGGCCGGGCACGATTCTGGAGATGTCCGGAATCTCGTCGGCATTGCCGGCCTTGTTCGGCGCGCGCACCTCGCTTGGCAGGAGTTGCGGCGCGTTCTCGCGCAGGAATGCCCCGATGCCGTCGAGCATGACCTGCCCGGTATATTCGCCCGCCATCGGCAAGACTTCCTTGCCGACGATCTTTGTGTCGCGACCGGCCTTGTGCAGCATGGCGGCGAACGCCTGCTCGATATAGTTCGGCTGTCCCTCCTCCACGACCAGAACTGCGTCCTTGCCTTCGCAGAAGGTCAGAAACTCGTCGTCGATAAGCGGATAGCAGACATTGAGCACATAGATCGGCACGTCCGTGTCGCCATAGATGTCGGCGAGCCCCATGCGCTGCAGGGCGCGAATGACGCCGTTATACATGCCGCCCTGGCAAATGATCCCGACCACGCCGTCGGCCGCGCCGAAGAATTCGTTGAGCCGGTTCTTGCGGATGTATTCGACGGCGGCCGGCCAGCGCTTCTGCACTTTCTCCTTCTCGTGGTTGAAGGAGGCGGGTGGCAACACGATGCGGCCGGTGTCGCGGCGCGGCGACGACAGCGCATCGGCCACCGTCATCTCGGGCCGCCTGTTGTCCTTGGCGATGAAATGGCCATGCACATGGCAACAGCGTATGCGCACCTGCAGCATCACCGGCGTGTTGGAGACTTCCGACAGCTCGAAACCGTCTTCCACCGCCTTGACGATCGACGGCAGGTTCGGACGCGGGTCGAGCAGCCAGACCTGGCTCTTCATGGCGAAGGCGTGGCTGCGCTCCTGCATGATCGACGAGCCTTCGCCGTAGTCCTCGCCGACAATGATGAGCGCGCCGCCCGTCACGCCGCCGGAAGCGAGATTGGCGAGCGCGTCCGACGCGACATTGGTGCCCACGGTGGATTTGAAGGTGGCCGCGCCCCGGATCGGATAATGCACGGAGGCCGCGAGCATGGCGGTCGCCGTGGCCTCCGAGGCGCTCGCCTCGAAATGTACGCCGAGTTCGGAAAGAATGTCCTGCGCGTCGGCCAGAACGTCCATCAGATGGCTGATCGGCGCGCCCTGATAGCCGCCGACATAGCCGACGCCGCATTGCAGCAGCGCCTTGGTGATGGCCAGAATGCCCTCGCCGGAAAACTCCTCGCCGGCTCCGAGCCTCAGCTTCTCGACTTCCTTCGCAAACGATCTCTCAGCCATCAGGCGTCTCCAACAGGACGTCCCTCAAATCTCGTGCTTGCGGATGTTCCTGAGCATCTTCTGCAACGTGGCGACCAACGCCGCATATTCGGCATCGTCGATCCCCTCGAACATCAACTCGAACGCCTCGTGCATAGGCGGCCATGCACGGGCGAATTCCGCGCGTCCCTTGTCGGTCAGGAATACCTTGCGCACGCGGCTGTCCGTCTCGGCCGTTTCGCGCCGCACCAGCCCATGCCCTTCCAGCGCATCAAGCGTCCGCGACAGGGTGGACTGCTCGATCACCGTGTAGACGGAGAGGTCGCCGACGGTGACGCCGTCCATCACAGAAAGCACGGCGAGCGTGCGCACCTGTGAAATGGTCCGGTGCTGTCTGCGGAAATCCTCGCGCAGCGTGGCGTTGTAGCGGCCCATGATGCGGTTCATCAGATAGGGCGCGAACTGCTGCAGCCCGATCTGGCCGAGGGTCGAGATGCGCTGCGGATGGCCGACCTTTTGCTCCATCACAGCCTCTGCGCCAGAAGGAAGCCGGAGCCGGCGCCGAGCCCCGCGCCCGGATGGGTGGACGCGCCGATATGGTAGAGGTCCCTGACGCTCGTCTGGTGATTGATCGATGACTTGAACGGCCGCCACAGGAAGGACTGGTCGATCGTGGACGAGCCGCCATAGGGGTCGCCGTCGACGAGATTGATGTTCATCGCTTCGAGGTCCGCGGGCGAACAGGCCTTTCGCGCAACCACCGAGTCCCTGAAACCTTCGATGTGGCTGGCGAGGATTGCCTCGACACGATCGGCATAGGCTTCGCGCAGCCTCTCCGTCCAGCTACCCTCGGCCACCACCAGCTTGCCGGCGGCGTCGCCCTTGATCTCGCGCGGTGCTTCCGGAAGCTGCAGCCAGAGGATTGCCTTGCCGGGCGGACAGCGGGACGGGTCGAGCGCATGCGGCTGGCCCACGCAGATCGTCGGCGTCTCGGGAAGCATGCCGCGCACCGCCTCGTTGCAGGCCTTCGACACGCCATCCAGCCCCGGCGTCAGATGCAGCAGCGCAACCTTGCCCAGTTCGGGATTCTTCCAGACAGGCGGCTTGTCGAGTGCATAGTGGATCTGGAAATTGCCCTTGCCGTACCGATAGGTCCCGAGCGCCGCGGTTTCGTCTGCCGACGCCGTTGCGCCAAGCAGCCGCCCGTAAAGCTGTGTCGGCGTCACCGAGCAGATCACACCCCTGGCGGCGGCGATCTCCTCGCCGGAAGCAAGCCGCACACCGGTCGCCCTGCCGCCGGATTGCATGATCGAGGCAACGTCCGCGCCGGTCTGGATCTGGCCGCCGCGCTCCCGGATAAGGGCATCGAACGCCGCCAGCAGGTTGCGGCTGCCGCCTTTCACGATCGGAGCGCCTGCGGCTTCCAGCGCGAAGCCGATGACCTTGGCGATCTGCCCCGAAAAGGCGTCCTCCGGGCCGAGCCCTGCGTGCAGGACCCACGGCGCCCAAAGCGCCCGAGTCAATTCGGATTGATAGCCGCCTTCGAGCCAGCTTCTAGCCGGCGTCAGCATATCCCCAGCGAAGGTTTTGAGGCCGCGCGGCCCGCGCCGCCATGCTTCGCCGGCCAGGAGCCTGAAGGTCGGCCAGCTCCAGAGCTGTCCGCCGAGCAGGCCGAACAGCAGCCCGGCATTGCGTTCGATCTCGCCGACGTCGCGGCCATGCCGGTCGCCGTCGCCGGCTGCGATCTCGTTCAGGGCGGCGATGTTGGCGGCGCGGTCGGTGCGCACGATCGCATGCGACCCATCCGGCCTGAGCACGCCGGTCGGCGTCGCCGTATGGCAGAATTCCAGACCATGGCGCGCGAGATCGGCCCCGAGCGCGGCATGCGCCGGCCCCGTGAGAAACAGCACGAAGGTCGTCGCCATGACGTCGTGCACGAAACCCGGCGCCGTGATCTCGTCGGTGCGGATGCAGCCGCCGATGCGGTCGTTGCGCTCAAGCACAAGGACCTTGCGGCCCTTGCCGCCGAGCAGGGCCGCGCAGACCAGCGCGTTGATGCCGCTGCCGACGATGATGTGGTCCGGCGTCGCGGTCACGATCGGACGCCTCTCCGGCTCAGCCCTTGGCGACCAGCGCCATGGCGCGGATCGGACTGCCGGTGCCCTTGACGATCTTCAGCGGCGCCGCGACGAGGATCGCGCCGCGCGTCGGCAGCCTGTCCAGATTGCAGAGGCTGGCGAGGCCGTATTTGTTGGCCTTGTGCATCAGCGTATGCGCCGGGAAGGGCGGCTCCATGCCGCCGGCCTTGCCGGCGTCGGTGCCGATCGTTTCCGAACCCCAGCCGCATATGTCCTTGCCGATCAGGTACTGGATCGCCTCGGCCGTTGGTCCGGGCGTGTGCGGCCCGGTCTCGTTGGCGTTCAGGAACTCGGCCTCCGAGCCGTTCCTCTTGTACCAGTCGGTGCGCATGACGACCCATTCGCCCGGATTGATGGCGCCATGCTTCGCTTCCCACGCCTTGATGTGGTCGACGGTCAGCAGGAAGTCGGGATCGGCCGCGGATTCCCTGGAGCAGTCGATGACGTTGACCGGGCCGACGAATTTCTTCACCGGAATGGTGTCGGTGGAACCGTCCGCATAGTCCTTGCCGGAAATCCAGTGGATCGGCGCGTCGAAATGGGTGCCGGAATGCTCACCGAGCTTCAGCCAGTTCCATGCCCACCACGGGCCATTCTTGTCGTATTCCGAGATGGTGTGGATCTCGACCTTCGGCGTGTCGACGGCCAGCTCCGGCGGCAGCTTGATGAGCGGCGTGTCGGGGCCGAGCGGCGCCGTGAGGTCGACCACCTCGATGCCGCCCGAAAGCAGCTGGCTTGCCAGTTCGCCGAGAAGTTTCTGCGCGTCCATGCTCATGTTCCCTCTTGTCGGTACAGTCGGAGGCTCGTTGCGGCCCTTAACTAACTACTAGACGAAAACCTATGCATCTGCAATTATCTTTAAGCCTAAAGGAAATGGGTTGGGGGCGTGAGCGAATTTGACGCCATATGCATCGGTGCCGGCCACAACAGTCTGGCCTGCGCGGCGCATTTGGCGAAAAAAGGCTGGAAAGTCGGGGTTTTCGAACGGAACCCCGTAGCCGGCGGCGCGGTGCAGACGCAGGAATATACGCTGCCGGGGTTCCGCCACGATTTCGGCGCGATGAATCTCAGCCTGTTCGCAGGCTCGGCATTCCACCGGATATATGCAAATGAATTGAAAGCGGCCGGTCTCGAATTCGTCCCGGCCGCCGATTGCTTCGCCAGCGTGTTCCCGGATGGGCAATGGTTCGGCGTCTCGACGGACATCGAAAAAACCGTTGCGCGCCTTGAGAAGATCTCCGCCAAAGACGCCGAGACGTGGCGCGGCCTCGTCGGCGGCTTCATGGGCGAGGCAGAGCATCTCTTCCGTCTGCTTGGGTCGCCGATGAGCACACGGGCGCTGGCCGGCACCGGCTGGAACCTCTGGCGCAAGAAGGGCGCGGCAGGCGCGCTTGATATGGCGCGGCTGCTTTTGTCATCGCCGCGCACATGGCTGGACGACACGTTCGAGAGCCCGGAGGTCAAGGCGACGCTTGCCGCCTGGGGCATGCATCTCGACTTCGCGCCGGACATCGCCGGCGGCGCCGTGTTTCCATATCTCGAATCCATGGCCAACCAGAGTTTCGGCATGGTCATCGGCAAGGGTGGGGCGGACACGATCATCCGTGCGCTTTCCGCCATGGTGACGGGCGCGGGCGGCGCGGTCTCCACCGGCGCGGAGGTCGCGGAGATCGTCACATCCGGCGGCAGGGCGACCGGCGTACGGCTGGCTTCCGGCGAAACGCATACGGCGACCAAGGCGGTTATCGCCGGTGTCGCGCCGCGCGCCCTGCGTGAAAAACTGCTGCCGAACGGCTCCGGCAATGCGGCCTTCGACACGGCGATGCGGACATTCCGCCACGCGCCGGGCACCATGATGATCCATCTGGCGCTGGACGACCTGCCGGAATGGAGCGCCGGCGAGGAACTGCGCAAGTTCGCCTATGTCCATATCGCGCCTTCACTCGACCAGATGGCACGCACCTACAGCCAAGCGGTTGCGGGTCTTCTGCCCTCGGAGCCGGTCCTCGTCGTCGGCCAGCCGACGGCCATCGACCCGTCACGCGCACCGGAAGGCAGGCATGTGCTATGGGTGCAGGTGCGCGCCCTGCCTGCCGAGATAAAGGGCGATGCGGCCGGCAGCGACGAGGCCATGCATTGGGACGACGTCAAGGAGCTTTACGCCGACCGCGCGCTCGCCATCATCGAGCAGAACGCGCCGGGTCTGGGGAGAAAGATTCTGGGTCGCGCGGTTTTCTCGCCGCTCGATCTCGAGCGCGCCAATCCGAATCTCGTCGGCGGCGACCAGATCTGCGGCAGCCATCACATCTCGCAGAATTTTCTCTTTCGCCCGGCGCGCGGCTATGCTCGCTGGAACACGCCGGTCGAGGGGCTGCATCTCGTTGGCGCGGCGACATGGCCGGGCGCCGGCACCGGCGCCGGCTCGGGCTTCATGCTCGCCCAGCAACTGGCGGGGAGGTAGCCGGCAATGACGTCCGAAAGTGCCTCCGGGGTCATGCTGGAGCACGATAGAATGGTGAGGGAACAATGAAACGAACGGCCATCAACCCCGACAATATGTACGTCTCCACGCATTTCGGCTTCTCGCATGCCGTGGAGCAGCATGGCGGGCGTACGCTGCACCTGGCCGGTCAGGTGGCATGGAACGCGGCCGGCGAACTGGTCGGCGCAGGCGACCTTGCCGCGCAGACGCGTCAGGCGCTCGCCAATCTGAAGACGGTTCTTGCCGCGGCCGGGGCCTCGCCCGCCGATGTCGTGCGCCTGAGGACCTATGTCGTCAATCACAGCCCGGAAAAGCTTGGCCCGGTGACGGAAGAAATCCTCGCTTTCTATGACGGAGCGACACCGGCTGCGAACACCTTCATCGGGGTTCAGTCGCTCGCTCTGCCCGACTTCCTGATCGAGATCGAGGCGACCGCCGCGCTTTGAAAGTCGGCGCTGGCCGCCAGCAACACAACCAACGAACAAACACAGAAGGGAACCTGATATGTACCGAAATCCAAATCGCAGAACGCTCCTCAAGATGGCCGGCGCGAGCGCCGTGCTCTCCGGGCTCGGCATGCCGTCCATCGCCCGCGCGCAGGCCAGCGAGCTCACCATCGCCTACAACGTCAACCTGCCGTCCTGGGACCCGACCACCGGCCCCTCGGCCGTCAACCCGACCATCCAGGGCCTTTATCAGTCGGTCTTCGACCAGTTCATCCTGCAGAAGCCGGACCTGTCGCTGGACAAGGGTCTTCTGACCGAATGGGGCTTCTCCGACGACCAGAAGCAGGTGCATATGACCGTGCGCGACGGCGTCACCTGGCACGACGGCTCGCCCTTCACGGCCGAGGACATCGTCTGGTCGCTGACGCGCGCCGGACAGGAGGCGACCGGCAACCCGATCCAGTTCGTCTGGAAGAACGTCACCAACCTGAAGGCTGACGGCAACAAGATCACCGGCGACGTGGTGCAGTTCGACCCGACCTATTTCAAGTGGATGTCCTTCCTCACCGGCTATGTGCTGCCCAAGGCCTATTACGAGAAGGTCGGCGCACAGGGCTTCGAGGAAAAGCCGATCGGCACCGGCCCATACATGGTCGAGAAATACGAGCGCAACGCCTTCATGCGCCTGAAGGCCAATCCCAACTATTGGGGCGGCAAGCCGGCCTTCGAGAACGTCACCATCAAGTTCGTGCCGGATGCGGCGAGCCGCGTCGCCGAGCTCGAATCCGGCTCATCGCAGGTGACGCTGGAAATCCCTTATGAAGAGTATGACCGCCTGATCGCCAAGGACGGGCTGGCCGGCTCCTGCGAGACGATCTCCGATATCGGCATGGTCTTCTTCAACGACATCGATCCGATGAAGGACGCCAATGTCCGCAAGGCGGCGGTCATGTCGGTCGACAAGAAGCTTCTGGTCGACCGCCTGCTGCGCGGTTACGGCCTGCCGCTCGACACGCTGGAGACGCCTGAATACGAGGCCTTCGATCCATCGATCAAGGTGGAGTACAACCCCGACAAGGCCAAGGAACTGCTTGCCGCATCCGGCTTCTCGCCCGACAATCCGGTCAAGTTCACCATCCAGACGACGCGCGGTTTCAAGCCGAAGGACTACGAGATGGTGCAGGCCATCGTCGGCATGTGGCGCAAGGTCGGCATCGAGGCGACGATCGAGGTCTACGAGATCGCCAAGCATTACGAACTGCGCGCCGCCGACCAGCTCGCTCCCGCTGCCTTCTACAATTGGGGCAACTCTATCGGCGACCCGACGACCTCGACCGGCTTCGCCATGTACGGCCCCTCGCCCCACTCCGTGTGGGACACTCAGGACGTCATCGACGCGATCAACCCGCTCTGGGGCGAACCGGACGAAGCCAAGCGCATCGCCGGCTGGAAAGCGGTGTCGAAGCTGATCGCCGACAACGCCTATGTGCTGCCGCTGCTGCAGTACGCCCAGCCCATCGTCCACACGAAGGGCGTCAACGTCGTGCCGCACAAATCGGGCGCACTGCTGCCCGCGCTGATGACGCCGGCGTCCTGAGCCCTCTGCCGGCAGTCTCGTGCCGCCCCTCATCCGCCTGCCGGCACCTTCTCCCCGTGAAAGACGGGGAGAAGGAAGAAGTGGCAGCGCCGATGCCTCCCTCCCCCGTTCTTACGGGAGGGAGCAATGGTGAAAAGCAGCTCGGCGCCGCACCGGAAACCGCACTGTAGGCAGCTGCCCGGATGATCCTCCAGCGCTTCCTGATCCGCCTTCTCACCATGATCGTCACGCTGCTCGGCGTGTCGGTGGTGGTGTTCGTCATTATCCGCGTGGCGCCGGGCGACCCGATCGCCATGATGCTGCCGCCCGGCGCGACGCAGGCGGACATCGACCGCCTGCGCGCGCTTTACGGCTTGGACAAGTCGCTCGTCGAACAGTATTTCATCTGGCTTTCCGGCGTGCTGCGGGGTGATTTCGGCACCTCGATCTCGCTGCGACAGGATGTGCTCGGCCTCGTTCTCGGCCGCCTGCCAGCGACGCTCGAACTCTCCGTCGCAGCACTTCTTCTCGCCATCCTCATCGGCGTCCCGCTCGCCATTCTCGGCGCGCGCGAACAAGGCACGGTGGTCGAGGCGGGCATCGACGTGGCCAACGGCGCGGCGCTCTCCATCCCCGATTTCCTGTGGGGACTGGTGCTGATCCTGCTGTTCGGCGTGCTCGCCCCGATCTTCCACATATCCGGCCGCGTCTCGCCGCAGCTCGACCTGCCCTTCGCCACGCAGTTCTATCTTCTGGAAAGCATTCTGAGGCTGCGCCTCGACCTGACAGCGGACATAGTCAGCCACATGTTCATGCCCGCGCTGGCGCTGGCGCTGCCGCTCGCCGCCATAATTTCGCAGCTCCTGAAGATCTCGCTGAAGGAGGTGATGACGCTCGACTATGTGACGCTGGCGCGCGTGAAAGGTTTTTCGGAGACGCAGGTGATCCTGCGCGAGGCGTTGAAGAACGCGGCTCTGCCGACGCTGACGCTGATCGGCGTACAGTTCACCTTCCTCATCGGCGGCACGGTGATCGTCGAGCGCCTGTTCTCCTACGAGGGGCTCGGCAACATGGCGATCGACGCGGTGATCAACCGCGACCTGCCGCTGATCCAAGGCATCGTGCTGGTCTTCGCGCTTCTTTTCGTGCTCATCAACCTCGCCGTCGACATGACGTACGCGCTGCTCAATCCAAGGCTGCGCCATGGCTGACGCGACACGCGCTTCGTCCCGTCGCTCCGATGCGCGCCTCTGGCTGGCCGGCGGCTGGCTGCTTGTCGCGATGCTAGCCGCCATCTTCGCGCCGCTGGTCGCCCCGCAGGACCCGCTGGCGCAGGATCTCATGTTCGAGCGCCTGCCGCCCTTCTGGATGAGAGGGGCGGAACCCGGTTTCTGGCTCGGCACCGACAGCCTCGGCCGCGACCTCCTCTCGCGCATCATCTACGGCGGACGCGTCGCCTTCATCGTCGCCTTCGCGGCTGCCTTCGCCGCCTGCATCGTCGGCTCCGCCCTCGGCCTCGTCGCCGGCTATTTCGGCGGCTGGGCGGACCGCATCATCTCCCGCGTCGTCGACATCTGGATGGCGTTTCCGCCGGTGCTTTTCGCCATCCTGCTTGTCGCCGTCTTCGGCACCGGCCTCGGCTCCGTCATCATCGCCATCGCCGTCATCGACTGGACGCGCTTCTGCCGCGTGGTGCGCGCCGAAGCGATGAGCCAGGCGCGCATGGACTATGTCGAAAGCGCCCGCATCGCCGGATTCGGCCGCGTCGGCATCATGTTGCGCGAGGTGCTGCCGAACGTGCTGCCGACCATCGTCGCGCTGTTGTCCCTCGAAATGGGTATCGCGGTGATCGTCGAGGCGATCCTCTCCTTCGTCAACCTGTCCATCTCGACGGACGATCCGACCTGGGGCGGCATCATCGCCGAGGGCCGCCTTTCCATTCATCAGGCGTGGTGGGTACTGGTCTTCCCGCTGGTGACGCTTTTCCTCACGGTGCTTTCGTTCAGCCAATTCGGCGAAGGACTGAAGGCGCGTTTCGATCCGGTGCTGCGATAATGGATCGCTCGTTCCAGCACATACCCCCACCCCTAACCCCTCCCCACAAGGGGGAGGGGAACCTAGTCGTGGCTTTGCCAAACACCAAACTGGGAGGGTTTTGCTCGGCATCTCGGCCACAGAATCCCCCTCCCCCTTGTGGGGAGGGGTTAGGGGTGGGGGTAAGGGCGAAGGCCAACGCATATAGAGCCGCTCTGGGTGGTTATTCATGACCCCCACGCTCGAAATCTCCAATCTCAGCGCCACGCTGCCGAACGGCGTGCGCGTGCTGCGTTCCGTATCGCTTGCCGTCCAGCCCGGCGAGGTGCGGGCGTTGGTGGGCGAAAGCGGCGCGGGAAAAAGCATGATCGGCAAGGCCGTGCTCGGCGTGCTTCCGTCCAGCGTGCGTGTCGCCGAGGGAACGATCCGGCTCGAAGGCACGGACCTCGGCAGCCTTGCGCTGAAAACCCGGCGGTCGCTGATCGGCGCGAAGACGGCTCTGATCCCGCAGGACCCTTTGACGGCGCTCAATCCGTCCCGCCGCATCGGCCCGCAGATGACGGACCGGCTCGTGCACATACTCGGCTGGGAGGCGAAGCGCGCCGACGTCCGCATCAGGCAGCTTCTGGACGAGGTCCATATCCGCGATCCCGAGCGCGTCATCCGTTCCTATCCGCACGAGCTTTCCGGCGGCATGCGCCAGCGCGTGCTGATCGCGGCCGCCTTCGCCGCCGAGCCCCGTCTGATCGTCGCCGATGAGCCGACGACGGCGCTCGATGTCACCGTCCAGAAGCAGATTCTCAGGCTGATCGCAGACATGCAGGCCAGGCACGGCACGGCGATCCTCTTCGTCACGCACGATCTCGGCGTCGTCGCCAAGATCAGCCAGCGCGTGTCCGTGCTCTATGCCGGCAAGATCGTGGAGGAGGCCGAGACGCCGGCGCTGTTCGCCGCGCCTCGCCATGCCTACACGCGCGCTCTGATGGCGGCGACGCCGCGCTACACCGATCCGCTGGCCTCGCTGCTGCCGGTGGACGATGCCGTTCTGACCGGTCTCGCCGCCGAGATCGCAGCGGCGGACGCCGCGTGGAGAGCGCCGCATGGCTGAGCCGCTGTTCAGGATCAGCGGCCTCATGGTCGCGCTCCCCGACATGGCGCGCAAGCCCGTGATCGGTCGCGCGCCATTGCTCGAGATCCTGAAGGGTCTCGACTTCGAGCTGCCGCGCAACGCGGTCACCGGCATCGTCGGCGAATCCGGTTCGGGCAAGTCGACGCTCGGTCGCGCGCTGGTGCGCCTCAACGAGCCAAGCGCCGGCAGCATCCTCTTCGACGGCCGCGACATCACGCATCTTTCCGAGGCGGAACTCAGGCCCTTGCGCCGCGACCTGCAGATGATCTTCCAGGACCCGATGTCCTCGCTCAACCCGCGCCAGACCATCGGTGCGATCATCGCGGCGCCGCTGAAGAATAACGGAATGGGCGACAACCTCTCCAGGCGCGTCTCCGATGCGCTGGACCGCGTCGGCCTGCCTCAAAGTTTCGCGAAACGCTACCGCCACGAACTGTCCGGCGGCCAACGGCAGCGCGTCGGCATCGCGCGGGCGCTGGCGCTCGAACCGAAATTCGTGCTGGCCGACGAAATCGTCTCGGGCCTCGACGTCTCCACGCAGGCGCAGATTCTGACGCTACTCGAAAAGCTGGCTGCGGAGATGGGCCTGACCGTGGCCTTTATCAGCCACGATCTTTCCGTCATTCGCCGGCTCTGCAGGCAGGTGATCGTGATGCGGAGCGGCGAGATCGTGGAGTCCGGCCCGACCGAGCGCATCTTCGCCGCGCCGCAAAGCGACTACACGCGCGAGCTCATCGCGGCGATACCACTGCCGGAGATCGATCCGGAATGGCTGCATCGCCGCACGGTCGTCGCGACCGGCTAGCGCAACCGACATGCTTCTCGCGCCGGAACCGCAGGCGGCCGGCGCGGCGGGCAACGAAGCCTGCACTGGGAGACGTGATATGAAAGCCATGCTTCGCAGCGCAATTTTCGCGACGACCGTTCTCGCCGGCGTGGTTCCGGCGCTGGCCGACCAGATTCCCGGCATGCGCGGGCACGACCATACGGGCGTGACGGTGCCGGACATGAAACAGGCCGTGGACTTCTTCACCGACGTCATCGGCTGCGAGAAAGCCATGTCCTTCGGCCCCTTCGCCGACGACAAGGGCACCTTTATGCAGGATGTGCTCGGCGTCGATCCGAAAGCCGTGATCGAGGAGATCACCATGATGCGCTGCGGCTTCGGCTCGAATGTGGAACTGTTCAAATACACTGCGCCTGACCAGAAGGACCTCCAGCCGAAGAACAGCGATATTGGCGGCTTCCACATCGCCTTCTATGTCGACGATGTCGCCGCGGCGAAGACCTATCTGGAGGGCAAGGGCGTGGCGACGCGCATGGGGCCGATCCCGGTTAGCGAGGGACCGGCGGCCGGCCAGAGCATCCTGTATTTCCAGGCGCCCTGGGGCCTGCAGTTCGAGGCGATCAGCTATCCGGACGGCATGGCCTATGAAAAGGACGCCAAAACGGTCCTGTGGAGCCCGAAAGACCCCGCCAGATAGGTCAGTCGGCGACGACCGCCTCGGCCTCGATCTCGACCTCGTAGTCGCCGATCAGGCCGCCGGCTGCGATCATCGTGTTGGCCGGCATGATCCCGCCGAAGACGCGGCCATGCGCGCGCGACACCGGCTCCCACTGGCCTGCGTCGCGCAGATAGATGCGCGTGCGCACGACATCCTCCGCTCTGCCGCCGAGCGCGGAGATCGAGGCAAGGATCTTGTCGAGAATGTAGGTCGCCTGCGCGCCGGCCTCGCCCGGCGCCACGCAGCGGTCACCGCCATGCGTCGCGGTCGTGCCGGACACGCGGATCGTGTCCTTGACCCGTACCGCGCGGCTGTAACCGGCGATCGGCTCCCAGACGCTGCCGGAGGAGACGCGGAGCCGATGAGGCGAGCCCGGCACCGGCTCGGCGACGAAGATCGACGGGATGGCGTCGAGATGGTGGCTGAGATCGCCGGACGCGGTGAGATAGGGCGGCCTGCGGTACTCGTCGCCGCAATCGCCGGGAATGGGCTTCGTCGTCGTGAACGCTGCTTCGAGAGCGGCGCGATCCTCGTCGTCCAGCGAAAAGCCGAAAACCTTCAGGTTGTCGTCGCGATGCTCGCTTTCGCCCAGCCGCGCGCCGATGATGGTCGCCGCCACGGCTTCATGTTCCAGCACCCAGCGGCTCGCCACGTTGGAAAGCGAAACGTCGTGCTTGGCCGCAATGCCCGCCGCTGCGCGCAGGATGCCCTGGAAGGCTTCCCACCCGCCGGCAACGTCGATGAAGCGCTTGTATTTCGACCGGCTCCAGTCGCCGATCTCGGCAGGCTCCGGCTTGTCGAGCCATTTTTCCGAGAGGAAGCCGCCGCAGAGCGTGCCGTAGGCCAGCAGCTTCACGCCCTTTTCCGCCGAGAGGCGCGACAGGTCGTGGGCCGCGCGGCGGTCGACCAGCGAGAACGACACCTGGTTGGTCGCGATCGGAATACCGTCGGCGATGGCGACACGCAGATGAGCGGCGTCGAAATTGGTGACGCCGAGCGCGCCGATCAGCCCTTCGTCCATCAGCCGCTTCATCTCGTGCAGCGCGTCGAGCCATGCCGGATGCTCGAAGGTCCACCAGTGGAACTGAAGCAGGTCGACCTTGTCGACGCCGAGCCGGTCCAGCCTTTCCTGCACGCCGCGGCGCACGATGTCGGCCGTCATCGGGCCCGGCTCGGGGCACCATTTCGTGAAGGCGACCGGCCGCCGCGCTTGGTGCCTGGATCGCGCCAGCAGGCGCCCGGTGATCAGTTCGGCGCTTCCGTAATGATCCGCCATGTCGAACGTGTCGAAGCCCGCCTTCGCATAGGCTTCGAGCGCATCCGCTCCGGCCTCCGGATCGAGCGTCGTGCCATCCTTCTCAAGGTCCGCCACCTGCCAGAGGCCGCAGACCAGTCGGCTGATATCGAGCCCCTTGCCGAGGGTGACGCGCTCAGGGATTGCGGACATCGGAAGCCTTTTCGTTTTCTTCGGTCAAGAGGCGTGCCGGCTCTCTGCCGAGCTTGCCGAGATGGCGCGAGACGACACGCTCCTCGCCCAGAATGCCGCGCGGCCTGAGAAGCAGGATGGCGCAGAGCGCGACGCCGATCATCACGATCTGGAGCGCGGCAGCGCGCGCCTGCTGGCCCGGCGGGAAGATGGCCGATACTGCGCCTGCCGACGCCGCCCAGATCCCCCAGACCAGAACCGCGCCGAGGATAGCGCCGCGATTGTTGCCGGAGCCACCGACGATCAGCATCGCCCAGACCTGGAAGGTGAGGATGGGCAGGTAGTTTTCCGGCGCGATGAAGCCGATGAAATGCGCCTGCGCGGCGCCCGCCAGCCCCATGATGCCGCCGCCCAGCGCAAAAGCCTGAAGCCGGAAGCGGGTGGCGTTCTTGCCGAGCGCCAATGCCGCCTGCTCGTCCTCCCGGATGGCGCGAAGCACCCGTCCCCACGGGCTACGCGCCAGCCTTTCGAGCAGCAGATAGGTCGCGGCGACGACGATGACGAGCACGCCGAGATTGAGCAGGCTGAAGGTCAGCGGCTCGCCGGCGAGTTCGGCGAAGGGGCGCGGGATGAAGCCGATGCCGAACGGCCCACCGGTCAGCGGCTCGAGATTGAGCGCGGCAAGCTGCACGACCACGGCCGCGCCGAAGGTGGCGATGGCGAGGTAATCGGCCCGCAAGCGGATCGTCAGCGCGCCGATCAGGAACGAGGCGATGCTGGCCATGACCGCGCCGCCTGCCCATCCGACGACGATCGGCAGGCTGAAGCCGCCAAAGCGCGCCGGATCGTCGGGCGTTGTCAGCAGGGCGGAGGTATAGGCGCCGATGGCGACGAAGCCGGCAACGCCGACATTGAAGAGGCCGGTCTGCCCCCACTGCACGTTGAGACCGAGCGCGATGATCGCATAGGTCAGCGCCATGGTCAGGAAGAAGGCGCCGTACGCGACGAGTTCGAGGCTCATTCGGCCCTCCCGAACAGCCCTTGCGGCCTGATGAGAAGCACCGCGACGAGGATGACGAAGGCCACCGCCGCGCGCCATTCGGCGCCGACGACCTGTACGGCGATCGCCTCCGACAGGCCGACGATCAGCCCGGCGAACATCGCGCCCGGAACGCTGCCGATGCCGCCAAGGATCGCGGCGGCGAAAAGCGGCAGCAGAAGATCGAAGCCCATCTGCGGCCGGATCTGCACGAGAAGGCCGGCGGTCACGCCGGCAACGGCAGCCAGCCCCGCGCCGAGCAGCCAGACGACTCGTATCACTTGACGGACCTCGATGCCGACGACGCCGGCAAGCTGCGGGTTCTCGCTGACGGCGCGCATCGAGCGGCCTATGGGCGTCCGCGTCAGCATGAGATGGACGGCGACGACCAGCACCGCCGCCACCGCCAGAGACAGAAGCTGGTCCGGCGTCGCCCGGAGGCCGCTGCCGAGCCGCATCGCGATCTGCAGCGCGCGGCTGTAATAGGTGGGATTGGAGGTGAAGATGAATTCGAGCAGGCTGCGCAGCGTCAATGCCGCGCCGAAGCTCGCCATGACAAGGATGATGATGGTCGCGCGCTGATGACGCAGGCGTCCGAACAGCAGCCAGTCGATGACGAGCGCCAACAGGCCGTTGAGCACGAAGGCGGCGACCGCCGCGATGGGCAGCGCCCAGCCAAAGGAGAACGGCCCCAATGGCGTCGTCAGCCCGCCGAACAGCGCGCCCAGCGCGCTGGCGGCCATCAACGCGAAATAGGCGCCGGACGAGATCAGTTCGCCGTGGGCGAAATTGGCGAAGCGCAGGATGGAATAGGTGAGCGTGATGCCGACGGCGCCGAGCCCGATCATCGAGCCGGCGATAAGGCCATCCATGATCGCCTGCGGATTCATGGATGGATGTCCTCGTCCTTGCGCGCGCCGAGATAGAGTTCGGCGATCAGCGGATCGTCCATCAGCCCGGCTGCCTTGCCTTCATGGCGCAGCCTGCCCTCCACGAGGATCACCGCGCGATCGGCGATGGCGAGCGCGGCCTTGACGTTCTGCTCGACCAGCACGACGGTCACGCCGGCCGCGTTGATGCCCTTCAGCCGCTCGAAGACTTCCGCGACGATCTTGGGCGAGAGGCCGGCGGACGGCTCGTCGAGGATCAGCACGGACGGCTCGACGATCAACGCCCGCGCCACGGCAAGCATCTGCCGCTGGCCGCCCGACAGCGCGCCGGCCCGCCGCGACGGCTTCACGCCAAGATCAGGGAACATGGTGTAGAGATCGGCGACGCGTATCGCCCGTTTCTCCCTGGGCAGGATCTGCGCCGCCAGCAGAAGATTGTCGTGGATCGATAGGGTGGCGAAGATGTTCTCGGTCTGCGGCACGAAGGCGAGGCCGTGCCGGACCTTTTCATGCGTCGGCACGGCGGTGACGTCGGCGCCTTCCAGCGCCACCGAGCCCGAATGGATCGGCACCAGCCCCGCGACGGCCTTGACGAAGGTGGACTTTCCGGCGCCGTTAGGCCCCAGCACGACGACCAGTTCGCCGCGCGTCACGGCGAGATCGACGCCGCGCACGATCGGCAGATCGCGCTCGTAGCCGGCGACCAGAGCGGACGTGGCGAGCGCGATGCCGGATGCTGCCGTCATCGATGTACCCCGCCCAGATAGGCGTCGATGACGGCGGGATCGCGGGCCACGTCGTCTGGCCTGCCTTCCGTGAGATGACGGCCGCCGGCCATGACGACGACGCGCCCGCAAAGCCGCGCCACCATGTCCATATTGTGCTCGATGAGCAGGATCGACCTACCCTGCGCGTTGAGTTCCAGGACACGATCGATGATGAGTTCGAGCAGCGTCGGATTGACGCCCGCCGCCGGCTCGTCCAGCAGGATCGCCTGCGGATCGGCCATCAGGATGCGAGCGAGTTCGAGCAGCTTGCGCTGCCCGCCGGAAAGCACGCGCGCCGGTTCGTGCTCCAGCCGCGACAGCGTGACGAAATCGAGCAGGCCCCGAGCCTTGTCCACGGCGGCGCGCTCCTCGGCGGCGACGCGCCCGGGCCGCAGCACATTCATCCAGATGCGCTCGCCGAGCTGATCCTGCCGGCCGGTCAGGACGTTTTCCAGCACGGTCATCTCGGCGAAAGGACGCGGAATCTGGAAAGTGCGCCCGACCCCCGACGCCAGCCGCCGGTCCGCACCCTCCCCGGTCACATCGCGGCCGGCGATCGAGATTGTGCCGCCTCTTGGCTTGAGGCTGCCGGCCAGCAAATTGAACATGGTCGTCTTGCCGGCGCCATTGGGACCGATCAGGCCGAGCATCTCGCCGCGCCTCAAGGCGACCGACATGCCGTCGACTGCCTTTAGACCGCCGAACACGCGAACGAGATCGCGGGCCTCGATCAGCGGCCCGGCATTCTCGGAATGCGTCGACTTCGTCGTCCGGATTTCAACCAACGCCGCACCAAAAGTTTGATGGGTGATGTTTGATCAAACTTTACAATACCGCATCACGCAAGTACAAATTTCGCCGAAGCCGAGGGTTTCGGCAAACTCTTGAACGGCAGCATGGCATGTCCGATCGGGAAACGAGCGTCGTGAATTGGAGCGTCTCGGCATGAGCCGGCAGGACGCGCTTTCCCCTGTCGGCCGCGAAACCCTGCATGATCGCGTCTATGCGGAACTACGGCGCTCCCTCATCCACGGCATGTTCGACGCTGGCGAGACGCTGCGCATCCAGGACATCGCCGACCGGCTTCAGACCAGCACCATGCCGGTGCGCGAGGCGTTTGGCCGGCTGGTTTCCGAGCAGGCGCTGGAAGCGCTTCCCAACCGCTCCGTGCGCGTGCCGGTCATCACCCGCGACAAGCTCGACGATCTGGCCCGCGCCCGCTGCCTGATCGAGGGCGAAATGGTCGCGCTGGCGCTTCCCAATCTCTCGGCCGAGGATTTCGGCCAGTTGCGGGCGCTCACCCGTGCCTGCGATGCCGCCTTCGACGGCGAGGAAAGCATGCGCGCCGGTCAGAGCTCGGAACTCAACCACGCCTTCCACTTCTATATCTATCGGGCGGCTGGCTCGCCGGTGCTGATTCCGGTCGTCGAAAGCCTGTGGCTCCAGTCCGGGCCGTATGTCCGGGCGGCGGCCCAGATCCATGACCAGAGCAGGGATCTCTCGGCGACGCACTACCACTGGCTGATGATCGAGGCGCTAGAACGCGGCGACCGCATCGGCGCAATGAAGGCGTTGAAGGACGACATAACGCGGTCTTTCGACCTTATTCGTGAGAGGCTGGACGATTCCGCGGAACCGACGAAGGCGGCGCGCTATGGCTGAGCAGGCGGACGATTCCTTCGAGCTCTACGACCTGCGTGTCGAGGCCGTCATCCCCGATGGCGCGAAGATCTATTGCGGGGCAAAGCCCGGCGACTATTTCGAGCTGCGCGGCGAGATGCTGCATCTGCCGCCCGGCCAGGGCATCTCGATCTATTCGCTGGCCGCCGCGCTGCCCCTGCTCGCGGCGAAACAGCGCCCGACGCACAGGAACGACTGGATGACGACGGACGCCGAAATCGCCTGTCCCGATCCGAATTGCGGTTCGCGGCTGAGGATCAGGCGGCTCGGCCTGCGCCGCTTCAGCCACGCCGAAACCACTGCGGTGCCTTTGGATGATTGAGATGCAACGCATCGACCTCGCTCCGGACTACGAGATTTCGCGGGTTATCCGCGGCGGCTGGCAGCTTGCCACGGGGCATGGCGACGTGAAGAGCGACGATCCTATCGCCGACATGGTGGCCTTCGCAGACGCCGGCATCACCACGTTCGACTGCGCCGACATCTACACCGGCGTCGAGGAATTGATCGGCCGCTTCCGCCTGCGCTACCGGGACTTGCGTGGCCACGCCGCGCTCGAACGGATCAAGGTTCACACGAAATTCGTTCCCGACCTCGATATCCTTCCGAAGATCACGAAGAAATACGTCGCCCGCGGCATCGACGAATCCCTGCGCCGGCTCAAGATCGAGCGGCTGGACCTCGTGCAGTTCCACTGGTGGGACTATGCCGCGCCGCGCTGGCTCGAGACGGCGCAGTGGCTCGAGGAACTCCGGCAGTCCGGCAAGATCCATAAGGTGAGCGGTACGAATTTCGACACCGACCACATGGTCGCGATGATCGATGCGGGCGTGCCGCTGACCACCATGCAGGTGCAGTATTCGCTGCTCGACGCCCGTCCCGCGAAACGCATGGTGGAGGAAGCCGGGAAGCATGACGTCTGGCTGCTCTGCTACGGCACCGTCGCCGGCGGCTTCCTCGGCGACAGATGGCTTGGCCGGCGCGAACCGGCAGGCGACTTCGAGAACCGGTCGCTGATAAAATACAAGCTGATCATCGACGACCTCGGCGGCTGGGACCTGTTCCAGTCGCTCCTGATCACGCTGCGCAAGATCGCCAGCGACCACGACACCGACATCGCCACCATCGCCAGCGCAGCCGTGCTGGCACGGCCTCGCGTCGCCGGCGTCATCGTCGGTGCGCGCGACCGCTCCCATCTGAACTCCAACCTCGCCATCGCCAGCGTCAGGCTGACCGAGGAAAACCACGCCGAGATCGCCAGGGCGCTGGCCGACGCGAAGCAACTCGACGGCGACGTCTATTCGCTGGAGCGCGACCGCGAGAACCGGCACGGCGCCATCATGAAATACAACCTCAACAAAGGAGCTGCCTGAGTGCCGCGCGGCGCTCGGGGAATATCACTCAAACCGGCCGCAATGACGGCTTTCACAACAGGGGAACGTCAATGAGACACATGCTTCTTGCCACCACGCTTCTTTCCACGCTCGGCGCCTTCGCGTTGCCTGCGGCGGCACAGAACTGCGACATCACCGTCGGCGTCGTCATGGAGCTGACGGGTCCCGCGGGCGCCTATGGCCAGGCCGGCGCCAAGTCGGTCGAGATGGCGTTCCGCGACTTCAACGAGGCCGGCGGCGTGGACGGCTGCAAGCTCGTCACCGACACGCGCGACAGCCAGAGCCAGGGCAACGTCGCCGTCGACCAGGCGACACAGCTCGTCAACATCAAGAAGGTGCCGGTCATCATCGGCGGCATCATCTCGTCGGTGTCGATCCCGATCCTGACTTCGGTCACTGCGCCGGCCGGCGTCGTCCAGGTGTCGCCCGCCTCCTCCTCGCCGACGCTCACCGCGCTCGGACGCGAGGGGAAGACCAACGGCGTCTTCTTCCGCACCATCACCTCGGATGCCTTGCAGGGTACAGCCGCCGCGAAATACGCGATCGACCAGGGATTGAAGAAGCTCGCCATCGTCCACGTCAACAACGACTTCGGCGTGAACATGGCGCGCGAATTCGCGGCGGCCTACGAGAAACTCGGCGGCACGATCACATCTACCACGCCTTACAACGAGAAACAGTCGAGCTACTCCGCCGAAGCCAGCGCCGCCATGACCGGCGAGCCCGAAGCGCTCTACCTCGTCAGCTATCCGGTCGACGGCGCAACGATCGCGCGCGCCTGGATCTCGGGCGGCGGCGCGGCGAAATTCCTTCTGAACGACGGCATGAACGCCGCGGAGTTCATCGATGCCGTCGGCGCGCAATACCTCAACGACGCGTTCGGCACCTCGTCGGGCACCGCCAAGACCGCCTCGACCGACTATTTCTACGGCAACTACGAAGCCTTCTCCGGCGGCATCAAGCCGGACGCGCCGGCCGCCGACCGCTCCTACGACGCGGGCGCCATCGTCGCGCTTGCCATAGCCAAGGCGGGCAAGGCGGACCCCGCCGCGATCAAGACGGCGATCCACGACGTCACGGCGGCCAATGGCGAGCCGATCCACGCCGGCAAGGACGAATTCGCCAAGGCGCTCGCCCTGATCAAGGAAGGCAAGCCCGTCAAATATGAAGGCGTCATCGGCCCGATCAGCTTCGACGAATATGGTGACATCACCGGCCCGTTCCGCCTGTGGCGCATCCAGGACGGCAAGGTGACCACGGTCGGCGAGATGAGCGCCGAGGAGGTCGAGAAGGTCAAGGCCGAGACCGCGAAGTAGGGCTGCCGGGGCGGCGAGAGCCGCCCCGTTTTCCTTGGGCGATCAACGTCCCTCGACGCTATTGGCCGGATACGGCGTCCGCAGCAGGATGAGGAAGCCAGCCGCCAGAAACAGCACGATGACAGCCATGCCGAGCCGTGGCGAGCCGCTCGCGGCGGTGACCGTCGCCACCATGAACGGCGCGAGAAAACTGGTCGCCCGGCCCGCCAGCGCGTAGATGCCGAAATAGCGGCCGGCCTCTTCGGGCGTCACGCTACGCGCCATGTAGGAGCGCGAGGACGCCTGCACCGGGCCGAAAGCGACGCCGATCAGCACGCCGTAGAGGATGTAGCATTTCTCCGCCGCGGTGCCGAACAGGCCCCCGCTGTCCTCGATCCCGAGCGGCACCATCCCGAACAGCGTGAAGCCCGGCCCGGTCGAGACGATGCCGATCGTGGCAATGGTCAGCGACACAATGGACAGGAGCACGACAGTCTTCGAGCCGAGCGTCGTGTCGAGCCGGCTGGCGACGAGGCAGCCGAAGATCGCCACCACGTTGAGCATGATGCCGAAAAGCCCGAGTTCGGTGATCGACCAGCCGAACATCAGCGCCGCGAACGTGCCGCCGAGCGCCAGCAGCGCATTCACGCCGTCCTGATATATCATCCGAGCGACGAGGAAGCGGATGATGCCGCCGCGCTGCCGCGCTTCGAGGATTGTCTCCCGGAGTTCTGACAGGCCGGTCTTTACCGCGCGGGCGATCGGCAGGCCCTTGCCCTGATCGGGCGTGAACAGGAACATCGGCAGGATGAAGACGAGATACCAGAGCGCGGCCATAGGCCCCGTCGCCCGCGCGTCTTCACCCTGCGCCGGATCGAGGCCGAACAGCGGGGTGATGCCGAGCAGCGTCTTTCCCGTCTCGGGCGACGCCGAGATGAACAGCAGCACGAAGATCAGCATGATCATGCCGCCCAGATAGCCTAGCCCCCAGGCGATGTTGGAGATGCGCCCGATCTGCTCCTTCGGCACCAGACGCGGCATCATGGAATCGTTGAAGACGATGGAGAACTCCGCCGCCACCGACGCCAGCGAGAAGAACGCCAGCACCAGCACCACATTGGAGCCGGGCGCGGCCCACCACAGCGCCGCGATGCAAACGATCTTGAGCACGGCGAAAGTGCCAATCCACGGCTTTCGCGGTCCCGTCTGGTCGGCGATCGAGCCGAGCATCGGCGACAGGATGGCGATGATGAAGCCCGACGCCGCGATGCCGTAGCCCCAGGCCGCCTGCCCCGCCGCCGGGTCGGACACCATGCGCGACACGAAATAAGGTCCGAAGACAAAGGTCGTGACGACGGTGAAGAAGGGTTGCGCCGCCCAGTCGAACAGCATCCAGCCCCAGATGCCGCGCCTCGGCACGGCACCGGATGTCGCAGCGGTCATTCGTGCCCCTCGTTCCTGACACCGGTTCAGCGCATTCTTAAACCGGCTCGCCGTCCCTTTACAGATTTGGTCGCGACGATTTCCCCCGATTGCGGGGACGAAGCGCGAAATGCGTCAGATATATCTCTGATATGCGCGCTGTCACCCTCCCGCCAGATCGCTCATCAGCCCGGCCGCGACCGTCAGGCGGGAAACCGTTATGTCGCCGCCTTCGGTCAGGGCCACGAGCCGTTCGCGCGCCTTGGCGACACGTTCGCCTCCGGCTGCGAGCCATTCGGCGACGGGCTCCTGTGCCTTCGCATGGCTGGCGAGCGCCTGCACGGCGATGCCGCGGCGAGCTGCCGCGATCATGTCAAGGGCCCTGTTCAGCGCCAGTCCGTCATAATAGTCCGAGGTCGAGGCATCGTCCGCCGCCGCCTCGATGCGCGAGATGCGGAACGCGTCGCTGACCGCGAAGAAAGCCTTGCCTGCCTCGGCGAGCGCGGTCGCCGAAACGCCCCTGCCGCTTGCTGCAAGCCTTGCGACCAGCGCGATGTCCGGGATCAGTTCCGTCACATCCAGCATCGAAAGCCGCTCGGCCAGGGCGTCCGGCACGCCCGCCTTGGCGAAGCCGTGGCGTCGTTCCTCGACACGCTCTTTCGTATATTGCGGAAGCATTCCGCCAAGTTTCGGCTCCAGCACCTTGCGGGCCTCTGCGAGCGCCGAGATCTGGTCGCCGATGGCGCCCTCGCCGCTGCCGTTCTTCAGGTCCCAGGCGGTCGCGCCGTGAAGCAGACGGCCAACCGCGCCGTAGAGATCGAGCTGCACCTGCCCGTCGATCCTGTTGTCGAGCGCGTCGATCTCGCGATAAAGCGCCGGCAGGCCAAAACCGTCGCGGACGATGGCGAAGGCGCGCACGATGTCGCGCACGGTGCGGCCCGTTGCGTCCTGAAGCCGGGTGACGAAGGCCGGTCCGCCGCGATTGATGAGGTCGTTGCTGACGACACGGGTGATGATCTCGCGCCGGAGCCGATGGCCGTCGATTTCCGCCGCGTATTTCTTTTCCATCCTGTCGGGGAAGTAGGACAGGAGGTCCCGTGCGAAATGCGGATCGTCCGGCACGTCGGTGGCGACCATGTCGGAGAACAGCACGATCTTGGCATAGGCGAGCAGCACGCCGAGTTCGGCGCGGGTCAGCGGCTCCCTGCGCGCTTCCCGCTGCGCGAAGCCGGAGGCCGATGGCAGCGTCTCGACGGCGCGGTCGAGCAGGCCCCGCTGTTCCATCACCGCGACGAAACGCGCCTGATGGGCGAGATCGGCCATGCCCTGCTTGCGCATGACGGACAGCGCCAGCGTCTGCTGATAGTTGTTCGCCAGCACCAGTTGCGCGACCTCGTCGGTCATCTCGGCCAAGAGCTTGTTGCGCGCCTCGCGCTTCAACGTGCCTTTTCGCATGGCCGAAGCCAGCGCGATCTTGATGTTGACCTCGACGTCCGAAGAATTGACGCCGCCCGAATTGTCGATCGCATCGGAATTGCACGCGCCGCCGAGAAGGCCGAATTCGATGCGCGCCCGCTGCGTGACGCCGAGATTGGCGCCTTCGCCGATCACCTTGGCGCGAACCTCGGCAGCGGTGACGCGGATCGCGTCATTGGCGCGATCGCCCGCATCCGCGTTCGTCTCGGTGCTGGCGCGCACATAGGTGCCGATCCCGCCGAACCAGAGCAGATCGGCCGGCGCCTTGAGGATCGCCTGCATGATCTCGGCCGGCGTCACCGTCGTCCTGTCGATACCGATGGCGGCGGCTGCTTCCGGAGAGAGTTCCACCGATTTCTGCGCGCGGGAGACGATGATCCCGCCCGCCGACAGCTTCGATCGGTCGTAGTCCTGCCAGCTCGAACGCGGCAGCGCGAAAAGCCGCTGGCGCTCGGCGAAAGACGCCGCCGCGTCGGGCGTTGGATCGATGAAGATATCGCGATGGTCGAAGGCTGCCACCAGTCTCGTCTGTTCCGACAAAAGCATGCCGTTGCCGAAGACATCACCCGACATGTCGCCGACGCCGACCACGGTAAAAGGCGAAGTCTGGATGTCGCGGTTCATCTCGCGGAAATGCCGCTTCACGGCCTCCCATGCGCCCCGCGCAGTGATCCCCATCTTCTTGTGGTCGTAGCCGGCCGAACCGCCCGACGCGAAGGCGTCGTCCAGCCAGAAGCCATGGGCCTGGCTGATGGCATTGGCCGTGTCGGAGAAAGTCGCCGTACCCTTGTCGGCGGCGACGACGAAATATGGATCGTCCGTGTCGCGCCGCACGACATTGGCCGGCGGCAGAACATCGTCTCCGTCGAGATTGTCCGTCACCGACAGCAGGCTTGAGACGAAATTGATATAGGCTTGCCGACCGGCGTCGAACCAGAGATCGCGCTGCGACGCCGGCGGCAGGCGCTTTGGATAGAAGCCTCCCTTGGCGCCCACCGGCACGATGACCGCGTTCTTGACCTGCTGCGCCTTCACCAGACCCAGGACCTCGGTGCGGTAATCCTGCGCCCTGTCCGACCAGCGAAGGCCGCCGCGCGCCACCGGTCCGAAGCGCAGATGCAGGCCCTCGACCTCCGTGCCGTAGACATAGATTTCCCGCCACGGCCTCGGCTCCGGCATGCCGTTGACGGCGCGCGGGTCGAGCTTGATCGCCAGCGACACGCCGGCCTTGAGGTCCGGCACGAAATGATTGGTGCGCAGCGACGCATCGAGCAGGTTGAGATAACGTCGGATGATGGTGTCGTCGTCGAGGCTAGGCACCTCGGCCAGCGCATCGCCGATCTGCGATTTGAGATGCTTGACCGTCACCTCGCCTTCGCTGCCCCTGGGATCGAAGCGCGCCACGAATATCTGGTGAAGAGCGCGCGCAATGTCGGGATAGCGGTTCAGCGCGGCGGCGATGAAATCCTGGCTCTGCGGGATGCCCACCTGCTGCAGGTAGCGGCCATAGGCGCGCAGCACCGTGATGTCGCGCGACCTCAGCCCCGCCGTCTGCGCCAGCGCGTTGTAGCTGTCATTGTCCGCCTCTCCGCGCCAGACCGCGAGGAATACTTCCTCGAACAGCGACCCGCCATCCGTCAGATCGATCGGCTTGCCGTAGGCGCTCTCCAGTTCCATGTCGTGTACGAAGACAGGCGCGCCGCCTTCCTCGCCCACTTCGAAGGTACGCTCGCTGATGACGCGGAAGCCGATATTCTCCAGCATGGGAACGCGTCGCGACAGCGCCACCGGCGCACCATGGTGGTAGATCTTCAGCGCCGCCTGCTCGGCCGGCTGATCGGCGTGGCGATAGTAGTCCACCGCGATCGGATTGTCGGCGCTGATCGTGGCGATGCGTCCGGCGTCGGACAGCGCTTCGGCAGGCGAGAAGCTGTTGCGGTAGCTTTCCGGGAAAAGCGCGGCGATGCGCTTCAGATCGGGGCCTGCTCCGCTCTCGACGGCGGCTTGCTGCAGCGCGTCGTCCCAGGTGCGGACGATGTCGCGCACCGCCGCTTCCAGCGCGGCCGGCTCGACCTTCGGCGTCTTGCCTCCGGATCGCCCGATAATGAAATGCACGCGCGCCAGCCCGCCCTCCGGGAACGCAGGATAATAGGCAGACAGGCGGCCTTCGAAGACCGTCTTGAGATACTGGCCGATCTTCTCGCGAACGATCGAATCGTAGCGGTCGCGCGGCACGAAGACGATCACAGAGACGAACCGGTCGAACTGGTCGACGCGCACGAGCACCCGCACGCGCGGCCGCTCGCCGAGCGCCAGAATCGCCTCTGCATGTTTGCGCAGCGTGGCGATATTGATCTGGAAAAGTTCGTCGCGCGGATAGGATTCCAGCACATTGATCAGCGCCTTGCCGGAATGATCAGACGGATCGAAGCCGGACTTGTGGATCACCGTCTCGACCTTGGAGCGCAGAAACGGAATCCGCATCACCGAGCGCGTATAGGCGGTCGAGGTGAACAGGCCGACGACGCGCAGCTCCCCGGCGAGCTTGCCATGCTGGTCGTAGGTCTTGATGCCGATATAGTCGAGGTAGGCGCGTCGATGGACGACGGACTTGGTGTTCGCCTTGGTGACGATCAGCGGCTCCGGCCCGTGCAGGAACGCGCGGATCTCCGGCGTGGTGCGCGCGCCTTCCACGTCGCGCCGCAACACCCGCACATTCGGATCCGCGAGCACGCCGAGCCCGTTTGGCTGCGCCTCCAGCGTGCCGCTCTTCTCGCCGCCGGAATAGGTGAACTCGCGCATACCCAGAAAGGTGAAATTGTCGTCGCGGAGCCATTCCAGAAAGGCGATCGCCTCGTTGACCTCGGCGCGCTCCAGCGGCACCGGCGCGTAGCGGAAATCGGAGATCGCGCGGTCGAGCCGCGCCAGCATGGGTTTCCAGTCGCGCACGGCCGCCTTGACCTGGACGAGCAGCGTTTTTAGCCGTTCCTCCAGCAGCCTGACCTCCTCCGCGCCGAGCGGCGGAACATGCACATGGATGACGCTCACCTTGTCGGCTGCGGGATCGCTCTTGCCCTGGCCGGTCTCGCCGCGCACGGCAGCGACGCCTTTTCCCTCATGCTCGACGACCAGAACGGGGTGCACGACGAGCGCGGGCTCGCCGGCGATATCGGAAATCTCGCCCATCACCGAATCGAAGAGGAACGGCATGTTGTCGTTGACGACGGTGATCACCGTCATGGGGCGACCGTCGTGCTTCACCGCGTCATCGTTGGCGATGTCGATCACGGACTCGCCCCGCCGGTGCCGCTTCAGCGCGGCCGATGCAAGCTCTGCCGCCTTGTCGAGCGCCACGCCGCCATAGCCGGCAAGGTCCTCGGCGGGCGCGCGTGAGAACAGCAGAGCCTTCGTCGCCTCATCCGGCTTTCTCGCGGATGTCGACGCTTCGGCTTTCGCTTTGCTGGCCATGCTGTCGGGTCCTCCCCCTGCGCCCCCTGCTTCGCACGCTATCGTAGCAGACGGCGGCTATTTGGCGACTGGTCGAAATCGCTTCCTGCTATGAAAATACAAAGTTGGATGAAGCGGAGATGACGAACATGCATGAAGACCGGATTACGACGCTCGATCTGCCGGCGGGCGAGCTCGGTGAGGCCACCAGAGCCTATTTCGACAAATGCCGCGAGAAGCTCGGGCTCGTTCCAAACGTTCTTCTGGCATATGCCTTCGACGAGAAGAAGCTGCGCGCCTTCACCGACATGTACAACGACCTGATGCTGGGAGATTCCGGCCTGTCGAAGCTCGAGCGGGAGATGATCGCGGTTGCCGTCTCGTCCGTCAATCACTGCTACTACTGCCTGACGGCTCATGGCGCGGCGGTGCGCCAGCTTTCAGGCGATCCGGTACTGGGCGAGATGATGGTGATGAACTATCGCGCCGCGAACCTCCAGCCGAAACAGAAAGCGATGCTGGATTTCGCCGTCAAGCTGACCGAGACGCCCGACCGGATCGAGGAGGGGGACCGCGAAGCCTTGCGCCAGAACGGCTTCAGCGACCGCGACATATGGGACATCGCGGCCACGGCTGCATTCTTCAACATGTCGAACCGCGTGGCGGCAGCCGTCGATATGAGGCCGAATCCGGAATATCACGCCATGGCGCGTTGACCGAAAGCCGGATTCAGAACGTCGGAAGGATCGGACGGCAGGCGTCCTTGTCTCGTGACATCGAGACAAAGGAGCAGACCATGTACCCCGTTTTGCACGCCGCCCTCGGCAAATCCATTTTCAGGCCGGCGCCCGGAAGGGCGGTGCATGTCCCCCCAGCGGGCATCTCGCGTCTCGCGATCGCGTTCACGCTTGCCCTCGCTCTGGCGGCTGCGGGCGACATGACCGCTTCGCCGGAGCGGACCGTTGCGGAGCAATCTGGCGGATCTGCCCTCCGGTGACGGCTACGGATCAGTGCGATACGTCCGCGGGCTCAGCTCGGCGCCTGGCAGACATCGACCCACTGCGCATTCGTGAGTTCCGCCATGCGCGCCGGGCTCAGCCGCACCGCCGCGTTGGTGGCGCCCGCCGCGGGCACGACCTCGGCGAAGCTTCTCAGCGACACGTCGCAATAGATCGGCAGCGACGCCGGCAGGCCGAAGGGGCAGACACCGCCCACCGGATGGCTGGTCGCCGCCGTCACCTCTTCTGCGCCGAGCATGCGCGGCTTGCCTCCGAACCGGTCCTTGAACTTGCGGTTGTCGAGACGCGCCGTCCCGCAGGCGACCACCAGCATCGTTTCATCGCCGACCCGCAGGCAGATCGTCTTGGCGATCTGCTCCGGCTTCACCCCATGCGCTTCCGCGGCGAGCGGCACCGTCGCCGAGCTTTGCCCGGTGACGATAACCTCGATCTCGGGAGCTTTTTCGGCGAAGAAGGCGCGAACGGAATCAAGACTCATGGCGCGACGAGTATCGCCGCGGGCGACGGCTTGCAATCCATCGCCGCTGCGGTCCAGCTCAAATTCCACTGTCGGAACGTCGGCCGGCGGGGCCTGTGGCCGTCCTGGACGGAGATACGAAGGAGAAGGCACCATGCAATATCTCTGCCTCGTCTATCACGACGAAGACGTCTTCCGGAAAATGTCGCCGGATGAGCTCGCCGCGATGCAGCAGGACGCGAAAGCCTACGACATCGCGCTCCAAAATAGCGGACGCCTCGCCATGGCGCGCCCGCTGAAACGACCGCATATGGCCAGGACCGTCCGAGTCCGCGCGCGCAAGCGCGACACCATGGACGGACCTTTCGCCGAGACCAAGGAGCAGCTGATCGGCTTCCTCATCATAGAGGCTGGCGACATGGACGAGGCCGTCGGAATCGCCGCCGACATCCCGCTTGCCCGGACCGGAACCATCGAGGTGCGCGGTCTCTCCTTCCATGGCGATCCGGAACTGGAGCAGCCGAAGGCGTAGGCCGCCTCTCAGATCGGCTCTCCGCGCAGCAGCCGCGGCGTCTCGCCGGCAAGGCCTGACGCCTGCCGGATGAAGAACGATTTCAGGCCCGGCAGGCGATCGACGATGCCGAGACCGATGTCGCGAACCGCTCTCAGCGGACCGAAGTCGTTGGAGAACATCCGGTTGAGCACATCCGTCGTGACGCCCATCTGGAACGTGTCGAAGCGCCGCCACATCTGGTAGCGCTCCAGAACGTCGATGCTGCCGATGTCCTGCCCCATGCGGTCGGCCTCGACGACCACCTCGGCCAGCGCCGCCGCATCCCGGAAGCCGAGATTGAGCCCCTGCCCCGCAATGGGATGGATGCCGTGAGCGGCGTCGCCGCAGAGCGCGAAGCGCGGCTTCACGAAGTCCCGCGCCAGCGTCAGGCCGAGGGGCCAGGCGCGCGGCTTGCTTTCGACGCGTATCTCGCCAAGCTTCAGACCGAAGCGCTGCTCGAGTTCCGTCTCGAAGACGAGTTCGTCCTCCTGCACCAGCCGCTCCGCATCGGCGGTCCGTTCGGTCCAGACGATGGACGACCTGTTGCCTCCCTTGTCGTCGGGCTTCAGCGGCAGGATGGCGAAAGGTCCGGCAGGCAGGAAATGCTCCTCCGCGCGGCCATTGTGGGGGCGTTCGTGCCCCACCGTGCATACGATGCCCGATTGCCCGTAGTCCCAATGCACCGTCTTGATGCCCGCCATGTCGCGCAGTCGGGATTTCACGCCGTCCGCCGCGACCAGCAGTCGTGCGTCAATCGTCACGCCATCTGCCAGATGCACGGTGACGCCTGCACCCGTGACGTCGAAGCCCTGCACCGCGACACCCTCGATGATGTCGATGCCGAGATCTGAGGCCCGGCGGCGCAGCGCACGGTTCATCACCGTATTCGCCACCATATGCGCGAACGGTTCGCCCGGCGCCACCTCGCCGTCGAAGGTGAGGAAAACCGGCCGCACCGGATCGGAACTACGCGAATCCGTCACGATCATCTCGGTCATCGGCTGCGCCTCGGGCTCGATCTCGCTCCAGCAGCCGAACTGGTCGAGCATGCGACAGGCCGCGGCGGCAATCGCCGAAGCCCTGCCGTCGCGCTCCCATGCCCCTTCAGGTGCGGCATCGACCACGGCCACGGCCAGATTCGGTCTTGCGGCCTTGATACCGACCGCGGTCGCCATCCCGACATAGCCTGCGCCGGCTATCAGCACATCGAGTGAACGCGTCCCCATTTCCGACCTCTGTCATCTCCGCCGGCGCTTGACTTGGCGCTTCAGGCCGGTCAGGCAGGAACCCTGACGTTGCCGAAAGTCCTTCATGCCGACCGCATTGCAAGACCTGCTCGCCATTCTCGACCTTGAGCAGCTGGAGCACAACCTGTTTCGGGGTCGCAGCCCCGACACGTCGTGGCAACGCGTCTTCGGCGGCCAGACCATCGCGCAGGCGCTCGTCGCCGCGCAGCGCACCGTCGAACCCGCCCGACAGGTGCATTCCCTGCACGGCTATTTCATGCTGGGCGGGGACCCCAAGGTCCCGATCGTCTACGAGGTCGACCGCATACGCGACGGCGGCAGCTTCACGACGCGCCGGGTCGTGGCGATCCAGCACGGCAAGGCGATATTCTCGCTGGAGGCCTCCTTTCAGGTCGATGAGGGCGGGCTCGATCACCAGACGCCGGCACCGCTTCATGTGCCGCGGCCCGAAACGCTGCCGAGCCAGCAGGACCTCATAGCCCGATATGGCGACGCCATCCCGAGACCCATACTGCGCTACTGGGAGCGGGAGCGGCCGATCGAGATGCGGCCCGTCATTCTCGAGCATTACACCAGCCGCGAAAAGCTGGCTCCGGAACAGCACGTCTGGATTCGCTTCATCGGCGACGTCCACGCCAGTCGCGACATCCGCAGCGCGCTGCTGGCCTATGTCTCGGACATAACGCTGCTCGACACCTCGACCTTCGCCCACGGACGCGCCGTCTTCGATCCCGATATTCAGGCGGCCAGCCTCGACCATGCGATGTGGTTTCATCGGGATCATCCGCTGGACGGCTGGCTGCTCTACACGATGGACAGCCCCTCCACACAGGGCGGCAGAGGCTTCACGCGCGGTGCGATCTATTCGGAAGACGGGGTCCTCATAGCCTCGGTTGCCCAGGAAGGACTCATCCGGCTGCGCCGATCGCCTTCATAATAGGCAGTTTCTCCGTTTTGCACATTTCTTAATCAAGTCGTTTGCTGCATCTGCGAAGGCAGGCAGCCGGCCTTGCCGCGGATGGCAGCCTTTCCAATACGTTAACATCGGATTTCGCGACTTGGCACGGAGCTTGAATCCCGTGGCCCACTAGTCGGCGGCATTTGCGGTCTGGCCAGTTGTGCAACGCGGGGGACCCGCAAAGCAGAGGGTGAAACCTGATGAAGATAGTGATGGCGATCATCAAGCCGTTCAAGCTCGACGAGGTGCGCGAGGCGCTGACCAATGTCGGGATCCAGGGCCTGACCGTCACCGAAGTCAAAGGCTACGGGCGTCAGAAAGGACATACTGAAATCTATCGCGGCGCGGAATACGCGGTGAGTTTTCTCCCGAAGATCAAGATCGAGATCGCTGTCGCGACCGATCTTGTCGAGAAGGCGGTCGAAGCGATCAGCAGCGCCGCCAAGACCGGCCAGATCGGCGACGGCAAGATCTTCGTCTACCCGATCGAGCAGGCCGTCCGCATCCGGACCGGCGAAACCGACACCGACGCGCTCTGAGCCAGCGGCGATTTTCATGGAGACTTTGATGAACATTCCAACTTCAGTGAAGTCGACGGCGCGCGCGGCGCTCCTCGGCACCCTGGCGCTCGCCGCCTTCGGCCCGCTCGCCGCTTTCGGGCAGGAGGCCACCACCGAGGCGCCCGCCGCCGAAGCCGCGGCGTCGGCTCTCAACAGCGGCGACACCGCGTGGATGCTGGTTTCCACCATCCTCGTCCTGTTCATGATCCTGCCCGGCCTCGCCCTTTTCTATGGCGGCCTGGTGCGTGCGAAGAACATCCTCTCGGTCCTGATGCAGTGCACGATGATCACCGCCACGGTCATCATCGTCTGGGTCGTCTGGGGCTATTCCTTCGCCTTCGGCGGTGGCACGAGCCCCTATTGGGGCGGCTTCGGCAAGGTCTTCCTGTCGGGCGTGACATCGGCGTCCGAGTCGGGGACGATTCCCGAATACGTCTTCATCGCCTTCCAGATGACCTTCGCCTGCATCACGCCGGCGCTGATCATCGGCGGCTTCGCCGAGCGCATCAAGTTCGGCGCGGTCATCCTGTTCGTCGTCCTTTGGGTCACCTTCGTCTACTTCCCGATCGCCCATATGGCCTGGGACGCGAACGGCCTGTTCTTCGGCTGGAGCACGATGGACTTCGCCGGCGGCACGGTCGTGCACATCAATGCCGGCATCGCCGCGCTCGTCGGCGCGATCATGATCGGCAAGCGCGCCGGTTACGGCAAGGACAACATGGCGCCTCACTCCATGCCGTTCACGCTGGTCGGCGCGGGCATACTGTGGGTCGGCTGGTTCGGCTTCAACGCGGGTTCGGCGCTTTCGGCCGGCAGCGGCGCGGCGCTCGCCATGATCAACACCTTCACCGCCACGGCCGGCGCGACCGTCGCCTGGGCGCTGGTCGAGAAGGCGCATCGCGGCAAGGCCTCGATGCTGGGCGGCGCGTCGGGCATCATCGCCGGCCTCGTGGCGGTGACGCCGGCGGCGGGCTTCGTCGGTCCGGTAGGCGCCATCGTGCTCGGCGCCATCGCCTCGGCCGTCGCCTACTATTTCGTCGCGGTGGTGAAGATCAAGGCGGGCTACGACGACTCGCTGGACGTGTTCGGCATCCACGGCGTGGCGGGCATCATCGGCGCCATCGGCACCGGCATCTTCGCATCGTCGTCGCTGGGCGGCGTCGGCTATGCCGATGGCGTCACGATGGGCGCGCAGGTGTGGACCCAGATCCTCGCCGTGCTGATCACCATCATCTGGTGCGGCGTCGTCTCGGCGATCCTCTACAAGGTCGTGGACCTGATCGTCGGCCTGCGCCCGACCGTCGAAGCCGAGCGCGAAGGCCTCGACCTCACCTCGCACGGCGAAGTGGCCTACCACTCATGAGCGGGAAGGCCGGGCGGTCCATGCCGTCCGGCCTCCTCCGAAGGCTCCCTGCCCAAAAAAGAATCCCGTCGCAGCAGGCAAAAGCACGCTGCGCCCTGAGGCCCGGTTCGCCGGGCCTCTTTTTTGCGCTCAAGGCAGAAGTTTCTTCAGGCGATGCCGAGACGCTTCAGCAGCGGCAGCTGCTTTTCTTCGAAGGCGGCGAAGCGTTTCTGGAGTTCGGCTTCGTGCTCGGCGCGGTCGGTCACGGCCTTGCCCTCGACAACGAACTGTTCGCCGCGCCGGGCCAGCAACTGGCTGGCGAACGCCTTCGGCTCCGCGCCGGCCTGCATTCCGGCAAGGAAAATCTGCGCCATGCGGTCGACGGCGTGGCCGGTGCCGGTCACGGACGAGGCCATGTAGCGCAGCTCGGAAAAATGCGGCGCGCGGTCGAGGATCGCCTGATTGAATTTCCTGGTCGACGCTTTTCTTGCCGAAAGGGTGTTGGTCCAACAACGCGATTTGCTGTTTACTGTATCAGTGTCTTTTCCAGTTCCGCCTTGAGCGCGCGGCCATAGGCGGCTTTCGCCGTCTCCGCGATGGCGAGCTGCAGCTTGAGCCGCGTGATCTCCCCTTCAGTGAGCTGAACGTTCGCCAGCTGCTTCTTTGCAGCATCCGACATCTCAGCCATCGGATACGATTTCCCGTCGATCACCACGTTTCTTTCGTCAGCCATCATTTTTTCCTTTGCTTAGATGTTCCAACACGGTTCCGGATAATAAAAAGCGGGGGCCCGAAGGCCCCCGCCACTCTAAGGTAGGACGAATTACGCCAAGATAATATCGGCCGGAGAGAACTCGGTTCCACCGATCGTATTGATCGTACCAAGGAACGTAAGCTCGTTCGCGCTGATGACGTTGTCGACAGTCACCGTCTGGAAGAGCCACACACCCACAACGTTCGCGTTGTTTGCTGCAACAACAGTAAACAATGCGTCACTACCTACCGCCTCGTTGGTAAGCGCAAACTCCGTTTCGAGTTCGGTCGCTGCGTTAGCGGCATTGGCAATGTTCGCGACAGTGTACGTACCATTGCTCTCAACGTTTGCCACATGCCCATACTCGGCCGTGTTAAGATTGAACGTCGTGTTGCTGCCTGTAGCAGGGTTAAAGACGTTCGTCAGCACACCGTTGCCGTTGTCATCAACCAACGCCCGCAGCGGACCGCCAACACCAAGAGTATCGAACGTGACGTTGAAGTTGTTGACGGTGCTAACGCCAATGGTAGCGTTGAAGACCACCAAGTCAGAACCGCCGCCGCCTGCGGAACCCAGCGTAACAGTGTTGTTGCCGCCAAGGCTGTCGAGGAAGACGTTCAAGTTAAACTCAGGCCCGACCGTGCTCGCGTCCAGGTTCAACTGAGCCGCAGCGATAGAGCCAACCGTGCCGTCATTCGCGCGAACGGTAAAGGTTTCCGGCGCCAGCACAGTAGCCAACTGCGAGCTGTCCATCTTGTCGAGCGCAGCGTTGGTTAGCTGCAGGTCGAGCGTCTGCGCGATGGCCAGATCGTTGTTGAAGTGCAGGAAGCCAACGTTGGAGATACCCGCGAGGTCCCCTTCCGTCACCACTGCACCATTCCGAACCTCGACGATATCAACGTTCTGGTTGAGAGCGGCCGTGTTCTGATCGCCGCCATCAACGATCGACTTGCCGTTGATATTGGCGTCCGCGAAGATGAACCGATCGGCAGCGCCGTTGCCGTTCTCTTCGCCGTCGTAGCTGAACGAGTTCGCCGCGGTCAACGTGCGAGCGTCGATCACAACGGCCGAGTTCGTGTTGCTGGTGCCGTTGTTCAGCGGATCGTTATCGTTGATGATCGCGATGTTGGTACCGCCATCCGTCTGGTCGACCAGCTCGTTGGTAAGCGTCAGGAAATACGAACCAGCATCGTTGTCAACGAGACGGATCGCATCAACGCCCGAGAGACCTTCCCACTCCGACGCACCGAGATTGATGACGCCGGCGAAGGAGCCGTCAATCGCGAGCGTATCGAAACCGGTGCCGGCGTCCCACACGTCGGCAATGGTCCAGCCAGCGCGCGAGTCGTTGAGCAGGTCAGCCACGATGGTATCGTCACCGCTACCGGTGGCGATGTTCTGGCTGCCGCCGCCGACACGGGCGATGAAGTCGCCAAGATAGTCGCTGGCATCGATGGTCGCGAACATCAGACGGGCTACGTTGGCGAGATCGCCGTCGCCGTCGCGGATGTTGTCGCCGTCAGTCGCAGCGCCCGAAGCATTCAGACCATAGATGCCGCGGGTGTTGCCGCCACCGACAGAACCGGAGTCGAGGTTGAAGAAGTCGCCCGCGCGACCGCCATCGACTATCAGCGTGCCCGTGTGAGCCGCAGCCGCGGTCAACTGGACATTGTTCGACTCGGTGTCGTTATCATGGAAGGTGACGTTCTCGACGCCAGCCGCGTTGAGCTGGAAGTTGAAGCGCGGATCGGCATTGACGCCGTCGACAATCGTCACGCCCACCGTATCATTGGCGGTGTTGGTCGCCAGATTGGCGGTGATGATGACGTCGTTGATGCCGTTGTCGCCGGTGGTGCTGTGGGCGACGGTGATCGCCTGCGCGACCGTAGCCGACAGATTATTGAGAACGAAGTTCGTCACCGGGCCATTGCCGATCACGGTCTCGTTGCGCAGGTAGATGTCTTCCAGATCCGGGAAGAGCGCGGTGTCGACGGTGACGGTGCCGTTGCTTGGGCCTTCATCTTCGACGCGCAGATGCTGGATGTCGTTGAACGCACCGGCGGTGACGGACGAGAAGACGACGACCGTGTTGCTGCCAGCGCCGCCCTCGACGACCGTACCTGCATTAGCGCCACCAGCCAGACGGAAGGTGTCATCACCAGAACCGCCGGTTGCTTCGAACGCCACCGGAACGCCGGACGTACCGTCCAGAATGGCGGTAACCTCGGAGCCGAGTACGACATCCAGATCGCCCGTGAGAGCCGAAGCGTCGAACTTGGTGAGCGAGCCGGCCACGTTGAACAGACCGCCACCCGTATTGTAGGCTTCGACCACACCGTTGTTCAGGATCTCAAACTCGTAGCCGATGGTCAGATCCTGATCGCCGGTCACGGTGATGTCTTCCGCATCCTCGGCATAGTATTCGTCCAGCGCGTTCGCCGCACCGACGCTCGCGATGTTGTGGTGCTCGATGCCCACGCCGGGCGCATAGGCCTGAACGATAATGTCGTACAGGTCGACATTGTTCAGGGTCAGGTTGACCGTGTCGCTCGCTCCGGCAGCCGCCGCATTCGTGAACAAGAAGTGGACGTGGCTGTCCTCGTCACGCGAGTTGTTCACGGACAGGTTGAGACCCGCCGGGCCGTTCGTGCTCTGAATGTTGTAAGCCTCGAACAACCCGTCATCGACGCCGCTGACGTTCATTTCCTGAAGGCCGTTGGTGTCCTGCAGATCGAGATAGCCGTCGCCATCAAGACGGGAATTGACGTTGATCTCCTGGATGTTGTTCAGGGTCGGGTTGATGTCGTTGTCGCCGGTTTCGGTGTCGTTGACATAGGTGAAGTTGAGCACGTTGTACGCGCCCGTGCCGGTCAGCACGTCGTCGTCGTTCAGCGTGTTCATCTGGTCGGTGCCGCCCGGGTTGAACGCGCGCGGAGCCTCGAAGATCGAGCCCGATGCTGTGTCGGGGTTGACCGTCAGCGTGACCTGGCCGAATACGCCGTCGTCGGCGTCGAAGTTCGTGCCGTCCGCGGTCTCGATCGGGGTGAAGGTGTCGCCCGTGGCCGGCAGAACGGCGCTGCCGTCCAGAATGGCCGCGTAGAGATCGTTCACCGAGTCGCCGATGCCGGCGAGATCGGACTTGACGAAGACGTTGACCATCGAGGCCAGTGCGACGATGGCGGCGCCATCCGGGCCGGCGACGCCGCGCTCGGCGGCAACCTGCGCGTAAAACGCAAGCGCGTCAGGGCGGGTCAGATAGGCGAGGCCCTCGGCCGACTGAGCCGATGCCGGCACCAGCTCGTTGTAGAAAGCCGCGACCTTGTCGCTGAGGCTCGAAGCGCCGGCCGTGATCGCCGCGAACGCCGCAGCAGCCGTCGGGTTGCCCTGCACCAGCGCGTTGATGACGTTGATGAAGATGTTCTCGTCGTTGAAGACGATGTTCGGGTTGTTAGAACCGAAGTTCGTCGCATTCAGATTGTTGATCAGGACGGTGAAACCTTCCTGATTCGGTACGCCCCCAAGCCCTAGCTCGTAGGCAGCCGCAATCGCTTTCGCGGCGGCTTCGTTGGCCTGAATCAGTGCTGCCAACTGTTCCATTCGCTTCTCTCCTCGAAATACTCGGATAGCCGGACATGGCCATCCCCGTCCGGTGAACGCGATGTAACCTGTGATTGTGGCTAGTGTCAATCGCCCTTTACAAAAAGTTGCATCGTGATACTGTTGCCACAACAGGGGAGATCAACCGGATCGTACGCGATCCCATCCTTCGCAGGATAATAAAGCCATGACTGCAGCGGTCAGCAAGAGCAGCAATCACATGGAAATTCAACAGCTTAGGAAGGAAGGCGGGCAGTGGCTCAAGGAACTGCGCGAGCAGGCAGGCCACACGCAGCGCTCCTTCGCCATAGCTGTCGGCGTCGACTATTATACGTTCATATCTCAAATAGAGACAGGTCGTGGCAGCGTTCCGAAAGAACGCTATGCCATATGGGCTGAAAAGCTCGGCATGAATCCGAAAGACTTCCTGCGTCAATACATGAAGTTCTTTGATCCTATTTCATATGAAATCCTGTTTTCCGAGCATACACACTTAAAAGTTGTTGAATAGGAAAACGGTGCCCGGAGCGCAATTCGGCTTGGGCTTCGAAGATACTGCATCTTATGGTTGCATGACACTCCGCGCAAAAGCGCTGTTGCGGCATTTGTCGTCCGGCCCGTGAGCCGGGCACCGCGCATCGGCATGCCCCGCGCGGGTCGTGCCGGGATTTTCCACTGCCGCATCGATGATTCGCCTGGCACCGCCGCGCAACCGCGGCGGGCGGGACGTTTCCCTGCAAACCGGCATCCGGCGCGGCGGCAATCATGCGAATGACAGCGCCGAAGGCCGCATGGTTAATGCCCCCTTTTTGCCAAGTCATTGTTTTTATTAAGGATCGTTACCGCTCTCACGAGCAAGCAGCGCGTCATCTTTCTCACTGACACCGGATTTGCGCCGCCTGCGCTCGTCCGGAGCCCAGCCGGGGCAAATCCGCCCGTTGGGGAGTCAGCAATGGACATTCATGAAATCTGGATTCGGCTCCTGACCGCTGGCCTCCGGGAGCTGACGGAAGGAGATTCCGAAATGGCATATAAGACCAGCAAGTACATCCCCTATGGCAGCGACGGCGGCCACGGCATGCAGATGTTCGAGGCGAAAAACGTCTTCGACTACATGGCCGGCAAGGGTCAGATCATCGATTCGGTCATGCTCTTCGCGCATACCAACGTCGAGACGCTGGCGACGCCGCTGCCCGGCATTCTGAGCGGCTATCAGTATCAGTTCGACGCCAGCATCGACGACGATTTCAACGGCGTTCCCGACTGGTTCATCGACATCCGGATTTTCGACAAGGATGGCAGCCTCAAGGGCGCGAAGATGGAGATCGATGGCAACGCCGGCAACGCAAAGCACATGCAATGGCTGACCTTCAATCTGAACACCAGCGCGTTCGAGGGCAAGGTCAACGGCCACTTCGTCTCGATCGAGGTGGAGAAGACCGGCGTCAACGAATGGTCGGCGCGGCTGGATCAGGATACCATGCACGAGGTCGTCGGCGCGAGCTGGAAGGGCGAGGGCAAGTTCGGCGTCGAAGTCTATAACGACGGGATTTCGAGCTACAACGAGTTCCAGATCATCAATCCGCCCGACGATCCGATCGGGTTGGTGGCGTAGCCATGGCCATCCTGAAGCGATGCCATTGCGGCGCTGCAGCGGAGATTGAGAACGCTTTCGGGGCGTTCCGCGTCAGGTGCACGAAGGGCTGCACCGATGTCTACCCCACAGCCGAAGAGGCGGCGCGGACGTGGAACGGCGAGCGGCGTATCGACCACGGCAACAGAGACGGGCTGGAGTCGAAGTAGCTGGCCGCCGGACAAAGAAAAGCCCGCCCCATTGCTGGAGCGGGCTTCATAGAATGACGAATTACGACTTCGCCGGCCCGGTGCTTCCCCATGCCCATGGCAGCATCTTCCCGTCGTAAAGCTGCCGACCGGTCTCCACGACCTGGCTGTTGAGGGCGGCTATCGCCTTATAGTGCGGGACGTCCGTCCGAAGATAATCCAGATGCTTGTTGAGAAGTTTGCTGATCGTACTGATGTCCTGAATGAAGTCGTCGCTGTTCACGGTCTTGATTGTTCTGCGTCGAGCCATGCTGGCCTCCTTGACCTGTTCGGGATGCCGCTACCGATAGGAATGATGTCCCAAATCAGGCCCGAAGTCGAGAGGTCGAGATCACTCCGGTCCATCCTCCCGCGGCTTGAACCGCCGCACGATGATCTCGAACACGACATCGCTGATCCACATGGCACATGTGCCGATCAGGAAGGCAGACGCTAGGAGCACCGGCTGGTCTTCCGCCGGCAGAGGCCAGCCGGTTGCCTTTATATAATGTATCGCCGGCACGGTCAGGTAGGCCGCCGCGAGCGCGCCGCAGATCGGCGAGGCGAACATCTCCCGTATCTTGAACCGCTTTCGCGACAGCGCCCGCATGATGCCGCCGAAGCCCCCGGCGACGAAGACGGTCGAATCGATGCCGATCGACTGGAGGAATTCATGGAGCGTCATGCCTCGCCCTTTCTGCACTGCTAGATGAAGAAGACGATCGCCGCGCCGATCGCGACGACGGCGAGCGCGTAGGCCACGAAGATGAGACGCCAGTCGTCGGTCACGGCTTCGCCTCGCCGCAGAACGTCGCGCGTGCCGAGTTCACGGCGCGCACTTCCAGTTGCGTCTGTTCGGTGTCCCGGCCGGACCAGGTCACCGGCCGCCACGCGCGGGCGCAGAGGTCGGCGATGTTGAAATCGTTCGCCTCAGTCGCGGCGGTTCGGGTCGTGAGGATCGACTGGCACCCTGCCAGCAAGCACGTCATCGCGAGCAGCAGCAGCGGCGTCGACGCGCGCCTTGTGAGCGCGCCCAAGTTCGGCAAGCACTTCATCTTCGGCGGCCTTTCTGATGCGGCCGTCCCGCACCGCCTGCACGATGATCGGCAGGATGGTCAGGACGGCCTTGAGAACGAGCATCCACATGGGATCACTGGACGGGCGGCTGCTGCTTGGTGAGACCGCCGAAGCCGTCGCGCACGACGTTGACGATCATCTTCAGCACGCCGAGCCCCGTGATGGCGAGGGCCGCCCAGGTCGGATCGAGGAACGCGATCTTCGAGCATTCGAGATCGCCGTTCGGCAGGGTCGTGCAGCCCATGGCGGTCAGCACGGCCGTCGCGCCAGCGATCAGGATCATCAGGATGTTTGCGATGTTGTGAAACAGATTGGAGTTCATGGCACGGTTCCTGTGGAGGGAGGATGCCCGGCGACCGGCCGGGCGCGGTTCAGGTGGCGAGCGCCGCCCACGTCTGCGCGCCGACCCTGCCGTCCACGACGAGCTTTGCCTTGCGCTGGAAGGCCTTCACCGCGGCCTCGGTGCGGTCGCCGAAATGCGCGTCCACGACGAGCTGCGCGCCGGCCGCGTTGAGCAGCTTCTGAAGCCGCTCGACGTCCGCGCCCTTGTTGCCCTTCACCAGCAGCGGATTGACGGACTTGCTGACCGGCTTCGCAGCCTTGGCCGGCGCGACGCTGAAGGCCGACAGATCCCACGGCGTCGTGTCGTCGCCGGCCTTGCCCGCCACGACGGACAGATGGACATGGTGATTGTGCGGGTTCTTGCCGGTGTACGGCTGCCATGCCCATGGCTTCGGCCCGGCCGGGCCGGAGGCGATCTGCCCGAACGAGATCACATATTTGATGCGCGGGTCGCGCGAGGCGATCAGCGCCTTCGCCAGCCTGCTGCTGTCGATGCCATGACCGACGTCGTGCGTCAGGTCCAGCGCTCGCACGACGCCGCTGCCGTCCGGATTGTGGTCGGACGTGCGCGCCGAGTGCGCCGCGTCGCCGATCGTGCCGTCGCTCGCTTTCGAGCGGTTCGGAGACAACGCGTTGATCTGCGCGCGCAACGTCTCAAGGCTGCGTGCAAGCCGCCATGCCATGGTCTTTTCCTTTCGGGTTGTGGAGTGCCGGTTCAGGCCGGCGCGATGCCGATCGTCATGCGACCCTGCGTGCTGCTGGAACCGAGCGTTGCGGTCGTGGCGCCAGTTGCGCCGGCTATAAGCTTGTAACCGGCAGCAATGGCGAAGCCGCCGTCGTCATCGTCCGTCGTATTATCGTCGAGGATTTCGGCGAAGTCGGCCAGATTGGCGTTAGCCCAAGAGCTGACCGTCGTCGCGACCGAGAACGCCACCACGGCGAGCACGAGGCATCCGTCCACCGTCGTCGTAGCAGTCGGACAGGAGACGGAGGTGGAAGAGCCAGAATTGCTGCCGGTGTTGACGTTGATCGTGGTGTTGGCGTTCCGGATCGCGATGATAACCGCGATGGTGTGCGAGCCGAACAGACCGACCGTGACCGCGCTCTCGGAACCGGAATGGACCTTCGAATAGACGCCGAGTCGTGTCGAGGTCGCGAACGTGCCGTTACCCTGAGGGCTGTTCGAGAGTTCGGAATAGCCGGACGGCGCTGTCTGCCCACCGTTTTCCGTGCCGACGATGCAGAGCAGTAGATCGCCGGCCTGCGCCCCGGCTGGCGGGCTGACACTGACCGAGCTTCCTGAGCCTTTTGCGACCGTACCGATGGCAGCGATGAAGGGGCCAGATTTCGGCTTCCAGAATGGCAGGGCGGTGAGCAACATCATGCTGCCTCCTGATACCAGCCCTTGCCGTACAGCGTGGCGAGGCGGTTGAAATAGCGCTCGTACTGCTCGCCGACCGTCGCCATGGAGAAGCGGCGGTGCGCATCGTCGCGAATGCGCTCGTGGTTGAGCGCCGGAGCGCAGTCGAGAGCACTGCAGAACTCCGCGAAGGACCTGCAGCGGAAGCCGTGGACGCCGTGCTCCACCGTCTCGGTGAACGCGCCCCAGTCCGTGCAGATGACTGGCGCGCCGCAGGCCATGGCCTCGATCGTCACTGTGCCGAACGGCTCGACATAGATCGTCGGGGCGAACAGGCATCGAGCGCCAGCCATCAGCGTCGCACGCGTCGCCGCGTCAACCTCGCCGACGAAACGGCCATAGCCCTTGCCGTTCTCGCCGCCCGGCCCGGCGAGGATCAGGTCGACGCCCTTTGCCTGGCACACCTCCTGCGCGATCCGGTATCCCTTGCGATCCGTGATCCGGCCGACATAGAGCGCATAGTCGCCCCGTTCCCTCGGCAGATTGTAGAGCCCGTCCTCGATCTGGTTCGGAATGACCGCGTCGAACCACTGCCCGTCGGCCGCGCCGGGATTACCGGCCTGTGCACCATAGATCATATGCATCCACGCATAGCTCTCGAAGACGCGGTACTTGGCGAAAGTGCCAGCATAGCCAATGCCGAATTCGACGGAGACATGGTTCGGGAAGGCATCCGCGATTGGCTTGTGGGACCAGCCGCCGATCAGACAGATGAAGTCGCGCGCGCCGAGCCGTTCCTCCAACGCATCAATCACGCGGGCATTGAAGCCGTTCCAGTAAGGATGCGACCAGTCGGCCTCGGTGTAGTGCCTGTCGCCGACCATCTTGCGGCGCTTGTTCTCGGAGATGCAGGGGATCAGCTCGACGCAGGGCGCGTCGGTCCTTTCGCCGGCATAGAGCAGCACCTCGTGGCCACGGTCGAACATCATCCGGCAGAAGCGCCTGACCTTCTGCGTGAATGCGCAGGAAGGAAAGTCGGCCGTCACATGGGTATGCGGCAGGGATACGACGTGGAGACGCATGGTTACCCCATTTTCTTGATGATGAGCATCGTGCCGTTCGGCCCGACGGAAGCGTGACAGCGGAACTTGTCGCCATTGGTCGTGGTGAACGGGTCGCCGTCCGTCTCGGTCCAGTTCGAGATGGTAATCGCGCCGGCCGAAGCGCCATTCTCTATGTCGAGGATGATCGCCCCAACGACGGCACCAGGATTGAGCGTATGCGCGCCATTATTGACGTAGTGCTGGATCGGGCGGTCGGCCATGTCCAGCGTCACCGTCCCGGTCGTGATCGTGCCGAGCGACTTCGACGTAACGCTCGCGCCGCCCGTGATCGGCCCCTGATTTTCGACATTATCGCGCAACAGGTTCGGACCGGTTGGCCCTGTCGGTCCCGTCGCACCGGCAGGTCCCGTCGGCCCCGTGGGGCCGGTAGCGCCGACCGCTCCGCCAACTCCCGATGGCCCTGTCGCACCCGCAGGGCCGATGTCGCCCTGCGGGCCGGTCGGACCAGTCGGACCTGTCGGCCCGGCAGGACCGGTTGCGCCAATTGCACCAACGTCGCCTTCTGGACCCGTTGGGCCGGTAGGTCCAGTCGCGCCAGCGGGACCCGTGCCGCCCGTAGGTCCGGCCGGCCCCGTGGGGCCGGCAACGCCTGCGATACCCCCGGCATCCGTCCATGACGAACCGTTCCACACATAGAGATGATTGTCGGCCTCGACGAGATAGGTTGCGCCGACCCCCTCGCCCGGAGGCGAAGGCAGCGCGCCCGTGGTAGCAACGACGGCGTCGATCTGGAGGCCTTCCCCCTGTGGACCCGTGGGGCCGGTAGGGCCGGTCGGACCTGCGGGACCCGTGACGCCGGTAGCGCCGGGAGCGCCTGTGCCGCCCGGCGAGCCGGTAGGACCAGTCGGTCCCGTGGGACCGGCGGGGCCGGTCGCGCCGGCAGATCCGGTTGCCCCGGTCGGTCCCGTGACGCCCGGAGCGCCCGTTCCGCCGGTCGGCCCAGTCGGTCCGGTCGGTCCCGTCGGACCCGGCAAGCCGCCCGTCTGGCCGAACCAACTCGCCACCGTTACCCAGTCCTCGTTCATCAACGGCACGTTGACGAGGTTGCCGTAATTGGCGAGGCCGTACGGATTGCCGCCGGAAACCGGGTTCGAATTGTAGAGTAGCAGGCGGTCGAGCGCTTCCTGGACTTCGGCGGGGATCGACATCAGATGACTTCCTCAAGTTCGAATGCCGTCGAGCCGTACCCGAAGACGACTTGAGACAGCGGGTCCATAGTGTTTGCGGTGGAGAGGAAAGAGCGCTTCTGGATATTCAGTCCGTCGCCCGGATCGGCGATGACGAAGACCTCGCCGTCATAACCGGCGATGCGCTGGAACTCGTAGCCCTTGTCGAAAAGTTCGACCTCGGGGATGTAGTCGAAGCCGAAGCGGAAGACGCGGGGATTGGTCCGCCGCCAGAAATGCTTGTTGCCGGCGAGCGCCGTCGATTTGAAGCTCGCATCCTTGAATGACAGGCCGTTGTTGCTGAAGCCGTAGTTGATGGATGGCTGCCAGAACCGGCTCATGAACAGCCGGCCGAAGCGCAGGAAATTGGCCGGATTTGCCTGATCGTCGATCTCGATCTGCCAGTACATCGACGTCACCGGGACGTCGAAGACGTGGATCAGCCACATGCCGCGCTCGGCATCCTCCCACGACGGAATGCCGGTCCAGTAGTTCGGGTCTTCCCACGTCAGCGTGTTCCATTCGGCGCGCGTCGCACCGAGCACCCAGCCCGTGTCCGTCGTCTCCGAATTGATCCGGTAACTGTAGCCGGTGGAGATGTTGGCCGGTCCAAGGCAAATGGCCTTCAGCGTGGCCGGGCCGGCGAGCTGCACGTTGATGATCGTGTTCGACGGCTGGAGGTCCACCGACTGCGCAACGCGTCTCAGCGCCCGTTTCTGGAGGTTTGACAGCGGGTTTGTGGGCAGCCAGCCGCCGCCGGAGAGCACACCGGCATCGGCATGGTTGCCGTAGAGCAGGATGATGTTGTCGGACATGCCTCAACCGCAGAGATAGATGCAGGCGACGCGCTTCCATTCGGAAGCGGACGAAAACGTCACGGGCTCGCGCACGCGGGCGACGATGCTGGAGAGCGCGGCGAGCGTTAGGGGCGTATCCGGATCGAGGCGCATCCCCTTGCCCGGCATGCCCGACACGCAGATGAAATCGCCCGGCTCCAGATTGCCGGCCTCGCCGCAGACATTGATCTGCCCCTCCCCAAGGGCGTTGATGACCGCGTAGTCATGGCTGGCGGCCAGATGCTTCAGCGGCGGCGGCAGGTTCAGATCCTCGACGGACCAGTCGCGGACGCGCCGGGAGACGACGCCGATCGCATTCAGCTGTCCCGCCCGGCGCGAGCGTTCGACCTCCGTCACGGTGTTGTCGATATCGATGCGCGCCAGCACGCGCCGGTCGACGAGGATGTCGCCGATCTCGGTGTCGTCGTCCTTCAAGATCAGGCCGGGGTGAGCGCCGGTGAACGGGCCGATGCCGCCCCGGTTCATGAAGAGGCAATATCCCCCGCCTGCCTGGCTGACGCCGAGAACGCCCGCGCCGCCCTGATTGGCGGATGGACCGATGTCGAACCAGACGCCGTGCGCGTCGGAGCCGACGCCGTCATGCGTGATCCGGAACGCGCCCTTGTTGCCGTTGCCGCGCGACCAGAGCTGGCCCATGGTGACGAGCGCTGGCCCGGTTCCGGTGTTCTGGAAGGCGACGGCTGCATTCACCGATTCGATGATCACGCTGAGAAGCGTCGTCGTCCAGCCGGGGACGAGCGTGAACTCGCCGAGCGATGCGACCGTCTGGCCCGCCGCGTTCCGGACGCGGATGAAGTTGTCCAGCGCGGTCATTTCGATGCGCCGGCCAGTGTTTGCCGTGCGGATCGTATTGCCCGTGATCGTGCTGCTCTCGACAGTGACCGCCTGCAAAAGCCCGGCGATGATCGTGCCGAGATTTGCCGAAAGGGCCGAAAGCGCGGCGAAGTTGGTGCCTGTCTGCTCCGGGCCGACGGAATTGGCGGGCGGCACCTGATTGCTTGTCGTCGCCGCTATGCCGGCCGTGGGCGAGACGGGCCAGTAATCGCCGAGATTGTCCGACACATCGCGGGCGCGATACCACGACCAGCGCGTCACATTGCGGCCAAGGCCGGTCTGGACGAACTGTCCGCCCGGGGTGATCTCGCCGACCTTGCTGGCGGCGGCGCGGTTGTTCGACGCGGCCGACCAGACCTCGATTCCGATCAGCGCCAGATAGGTGAGGCAGCCGCCGCCGGCAAAATCGGTCGTCGCCTTGTGGACGATCTGCTGCACGCCGCCGACCGCCGTCGCCGACGTCACCAGAATGTTGGTATCGGCCATGGATCAGCCCCAGGCCACCACGTTGACGCTCTCGTCGGCGAGGTTGAGCGTGCGGCCGATCACGACCATCGCCTTGCCATCGCCATAGCCGAGGCGGCCGTTCTCGATGCGGATCGTCGCCGTCGAGCCGATCGCCGGGGCCTCGTCCACCGGCACGTTGAAGACCGGCACGTCGCGCTCGGCGCTGTAGAGCGCGAAACGCCGCGTCGCTTCGGCCTGCGCGTGCGCCGCGACGTTCAGCAGGGTCTCGATGGCGAGTTCCGGCGCCAGCGCATGGCGCGCCTTCACGGCCGCGTCCTCGACCTTGATCTCGCGGGTTTCCTTGGCGAGGAAGGTCCGGAAGTCGGCATCGACGCAGCCGGCGACGCCGGAATCGTCCATCGTCTGGTAAATCCGGCGCCAGGTCAGCGTGAGACGCCAGCACGGCAGGCCCTTGTCGGTGTCCGGGTTGCGGCTGAAGCCGAGCACCCCGCCGTCCTGCTCGATCTCGTATTCCGTCAGTTCGTCCGTTGGTATGCCGGGAGCCTCCATGCGGTAGACGGTGAACTGGTTGAGCTGGTTCGGGATCACGGCCGCGCCGACCGACGACAGAATGGCGCTGATCGCCGACAGGCCGGTGCGGTCGTCGCTGATCCAGATGCCGCAATCGTAGGGCGCTGCCGCGTCGAGCGCGTTGAAGGCGCTGGTCACGACGTCGCCGTTCGCGATCCCCATGCGCGACATGATCGCGCGCGCCACTGCGCCGGGGCAGATATTGGCATAGTCGGCCGGGGCCGTGACGTCTGCCGTGACCACGAATTCCGGCTCTCCGCCGAGACGGAAAAGCCCGAGCGCCATGCAGGTCGCATATTTGCCCGGCCGAAGGCTCGCGGCCTGCAAGGTCGGAAGGTCTGGATAGTTCGACGCGAAGGTGAGCGGCACGCCGCCGTCATAGACCTGAATGGCGCTGATCAGCCCGTCATGCACCTGATAGATCAGGTCGAACGGGTTCACGCAGGGAGCCGGGACATTGTAGCAGCGGCCGAACAGCAGCGGCTTCGGCGTGTCCTTCAGGTCTTCGTTGCCTTCCGCCGTCGGCCCGCCGGAAAGCGTCGTGCCGGCATAACGCACCGTCTGCACGGGCCGGTCGAGATCGAGGCGGCGATCGTAGATGCGCAGCGCCAGATACGTCCATGCCTGCGAACTGTCGACGCCTTCGACGGTGCCGACGAGAACGACAGTGGCGGACGAATACGGCGCCCGATCATTGACAAGGCGAAGCAGGCGGAAGGCCCTGCCGTCAAAGGAATGGTCGAGCAGCTGGTCGAGCCCGCCGTCGGCGTTCGAAAGGCGGATGTCGCCATAGGAGATCGACGCTTCCCCCATGGTCCGGCCCGACGAGAACAGCGCCTGCTCGAACTTGCCGGGATCGCTGATGCGATCCTCGTAATAGGCGTTCGAAGGCGTGTCCGTCGGCAGCGTGTTGTAGCCGCCGGTCGAATAGCGCAGCGTGACGGGATTGTTGCTCCCGTCGAGCGCGCTGATCTCCAGCAGGTAGGTCGGAGCGTCAGCCATGCTCAAGCCGCTTTCTTCTGTCGCGACCGAAACTCGGCGTTCCTGCCCTGCTCTCGCAGCGCCGTCACCGCCTCCATCGTTGCCGCCACCGTCTCACGGCCGGCCATCGCTTCCATCTGGATCATCCGCTGCATCACGTCGGTAAGCTGCCGCTGCATGGCCTGGATGGCCTTGACCACGGCCGAATTGTCGTTGGCGGCATACCAGCCGCCGCGCATCGCCTCGATCTCCGGGCGGTACCGCTGCGCCTGCGCCGCCGGCATGACGAACTCGCCTGGCATCAGCCTTTTCAGGACGCTGTCCATGCCGGGAACGCCGCCCGTCACCCATCCGCCCGACGCCATGCCCGCCGCGTGCTTCTTCAGGTCCGCCTCGATCCCCGCCAGCGTCGTCAGGCCGGCATTGAGGTTGCCGCTGTAGAAGGCGTAGCCGACAGGGTCCGGCTCGCGCTTGAGGATGGAGCGATAGAGGTTCGCCACCGGATCGGTCGACGAGTAGTTCGCGGTCGAGGCGGTCGAGGCCGTCTGCTGCGCGGCGGCAGCCGCGCTCTGGGCCGCCAGCTGCGCCTTGAGCACCGCCAGCATCTCCTGAAACACGGTATTCTTGTAGGCGTCGTCGGCGGCCTGCGCGCTCGCTTCCGCCGCCTGCGCGGCTTTCAGGTCGGCGATGGCTGCGCTTACGCTCTTCACGCCATCGTCGATGTCGATCAGCTTGCCGACCTGCTTTTCCAGCGCGGAAAGCTGCTTCTCCGCTGCCGAGAGCTGCGACGAGGCCTTGGCGAGCGCCTGTTCCAGCGTCGCATCGACCTGTTCGAAGATCTGGAAATAGGCTTCCGACGATGCGTAGTAGCTGCGCGCCTCTTCCAGATAGGCCCGGCTGACCTCTTCCAGCCTGCCCTGCGCCGTCTCGTCGCCGGCAAGCGCCTTGGCGGACACCTCGTTGAACTGCCGCTGCGCCTCCATCAGCCGCTCGTATGGCGAGTAGGGCGAAAGCTGCTTGTCGAGTTTCAGGCTGTCCCGGAAATTCCGGATGCCCTCGGTGAACGATTTTAGCCGCGAGATCGTGCTCTCGATCTCCGACCGCTCTTTTTCATAGGCGGAGCGGAGCGCGGCCTTGGCGTCCTCCACCTTCGCCTGCGCGTCGGCGAGCGCCTGCGCCGTGTCGCCACCCTCGCCCATGCCGATCAGGCCCATCAGCGAGGCGGAAAGCTCCGGCATGGCGGCGGCAAGCTGCCTGATCTGGTCGTCGGTAAGTTTTGCTTCCTTGACGATGCTGCGCAGCGACAGAGCCAGTTCGCGATTGGCGAGGTCGGCCGAAAGCCCGAGCGCCGCCGCGTCGCGAAGCCGGTCATTGTACCGCTTCTGCGCATCAAGCAGGTCGTTGAAGTAGCCGAGGTCCGAAAGCTCGTAGAGCGACGCCGAGATATCGTCGATGAATGCGGATTGCAGCTTTTTCAGCGCGGCGTTCAGCTGCTTGTCGAGCGCTTCCGCCGCCGCGAAGGCCGACATGCCGAGTTCTTCCAGCGCCGTCTGCGCGGCCTTCACCGCGCCCTGCACGGCCTGCACCGCGCTTTCGTACTCCGTGAACTCCTGCCGGCCGCCGATGAAGGCGAGGATCATGCGCTTGGCGGCCTCGGTCGCGGCGGCCATGTCGCGGTCGCCCATCTCCCGGAGTTCCGCCTCCAGCCGCGCCGCCTCTTCGGCCGACACCGAAGCGCGGTCGATCTTGTTGATCGTCTCCTCGGTGAAATAGGCGACGTCGGCGAGCATGGTGCGCAGCTCCTCGCGGAGATCGCGCATTGCCTTCGAGCCCTGATAGAGCGGGCTGTCCGTGCCGTAGCCGGAGGAATAGGCCTCAAGCTGGCCCGGCAGGGCGTCGTAGAAGTCGCGCCGCAGCCGCAGGAACATCGCGTTCCACGACTGATGCAGCCGGTCGACCAGATCGAAGTTCTTGGCCTTCCACGCGAGGCTGACCGCCTTGTCGATCTCGCCGAGATAGTCCGAAAGCTGCTTCTGGAGAACGCCGATACCCCGCCCCTCGCCGACGGCGAGCAGGTTGTTGATCGCGTTCATCTGCTTTTCGAGTTCGCGCTTCGCGGCCTTCAGCTTGGCGCGCGCGCCCATCAGCCCGCCGATCAGGCCTGCAATGCCGCCGACGACCGCGCCGATAGGTCCGGCGATCGAGCCGAGCACGGCCGTCATCTGCATGCCGGCGCCGAAACCCTGCACCGCGCCGCCAAGCGCGCCCATCAGCGGACTGGCCGACTGGTATCCCGTCGAGAAACCGCCGAGGCCTGCGCTCAGGAGACCGAGCGCCGTCTGTCCGAAGCCGGAGCCGACGCCGCCAGAAGCGCCCTGCTTTCCGGTCGAAACCTCACGCAGGCCGGCCCAGGCGTCGAATGTGCCTTCCTGCGCGCCCTTCGCCGTGCCGACCGTCGCGCCGGTTCGCACCGCATCGGGAAGACCAGACATCGCAGCGTTGAACTTGGAGATGTACTGCGCGTTCGTGTTGGAACCGTCATTGACGTTGCCGGCGGCTGCGACGGGCTTGCCGGTGAAGTGGACCGACACGGCGTCGGCGGCATTACCGAACTTTTGCAGCGACTGACCGAATTTGGCGTAGAAGACCTTGTCCTGCGCCGACTGATCGCCAAGAAACTGCTTGATGGACATCGAGGTGCCAAGCACCTCCTGTGTCCACGCCGGGATGTTCCCGCCCATGACCTGATATGCGCCATAGGCTCGATCACCGTAATACCTGCTGTTAGGGTTGGTGATAACCCGACCCATCGCGCCGTAGTTGCCGGCATAGCTGCCGCTCTCGATCTTGCGGATGGCGGCGGCATAGGTCTGAAGCCCTGCGTCGATACCGCGCTCCAGTACCGGCACGACGCCCTGCGCCATCGCCTTGCCCGTCTGGATCGCGGCGGGCATGCCGGGCGTGCCACCACGGCCCTGCCGTTCCCATGCCGGCCCTTCGGCCGCCTGCTGGATGACAGGGACGATCGCCTTGCCGATTTCCTGTCCGGTAGCGCGCGCTGCCGGGATGTTCGTCTTCGTCGACGGCGCGTCGAGCGCAAAACCCTTGCCGCCCATCCAGTTCGACAGGCCTTCGGCAACATTGTCGAAATTCATCGACGCCAGTCGCGCGCCAAGGCTGACGAGCGATTCCAGCAGATCGCGACCGGTGAACAGGTCCTCAAGGAAGCCGGCGAAACCGTCCTTCAGGGCTTCGGCTGCCTCCTTGCCCTTGTCCTTCAGCTTGCCGAACTTGTCGGCGGTCTTGTCCGTCTCCTTGCCGAGGTCGCGAACGCCAAGCGCAGAGGCGAGGAACAGCTCGTCAATGCGAGCTTCGACGGCGGCGCGCTGGAAACCGTCCAGCTTCTCGCCGAACCGGTCGAGAAGGCCGATAAGCTCCTCAGCCTCGCGACGCGCGGCCTCGCCGGGGAAATACTGTTCGAGCAGGTTGTCGGCGCGGCCCTCGAATGCATCAAATTGGCGCTTCAATTCGGCGGCGGCAGCAGCGGCCTTTTTTAGGGCCTCTTCCGTGCCGGCTATCCGGTCCCTGGCATTCTGGGCGGCCTGTCCGGCAATGGCATCGAAGATGGCCTTTGCATAGTCCTTGCCGACGATATCCTCTACCGTCTTCTGGTACTCTTCCCAATTCTTGGTCAGCTCGGCGAGAGTGTCCTTGCCGTCGATGTCGATTGGATCAAGCTTGAACTTGTCCGGATCGAGCCCAACCTTGCTGAGGTCGAAGCCGAACCATTCCGCCGCCTTGTCGGCGCCGACCAGATCGGCAAAGCCCTTGATCGACGAAATGATGGCGTTGATGCCCTCAATCGTCTTCCGCACCATCCAGTTGATACCGGCGATGAAACCGTTGGCCGCCGCCTCGCCGGCCGCCACGAAAAGCGGGCCTATGTTGGCCGCGCCGAGCTTGATCGTCTGGTAGGTGACGCCAAAGGCGGCGATCGTATTGTTGACGAACGAACTGAACGCGCTGATCGCCAGATCCCATGCAGCCTCGAACCATGGCGCGATCTCCGCGATGGCAGGCTGCAGATAGTCGTAGATTGCGCGGCCGGGAACCTGCACCATGGCCAGCGCGACGTCGGTAAAGCTGACGGCGACGCCGGTCGCATCCTCGATCTCGCTGCGCAGCATGGCGATGCCGCCAGCGACGACGGCCGCGCCGAGCGCGATCGGCCCAAACTTTGTTGCGATGCCCCCGAGGATCGACGACAGGTCTTTGAACGCGGCATTAACGCCACCCTGACCGGCATAAATCTGCGCGATCTGCGGTCCCTGCTGCATGAGCAGCATCGCGGGATTTTGGCCAAGGGCGGCCATCTGCCCAACGTCGAAGAGCTGATAGGTCAGGTTGCGGCGGCGGAACGAGGCAGCGTTATCGTTAGCGGCCTGAGCAGCCTTTGCCGCCTTGCTGTTCCGAACGAGCGCGGCGGTGTTCAGGTCGATCTGACCTGTCTCGACTTCGAGATTGCGGTTGACCGTCGACACGATGCCGGCGAGTTGCGTGTGGCCTCGTGCGGCGAGTTCGGCCGCATTGCCCGCAAAGGCCAGCTTCTGCGTCATGCCCGCAATCAGGATTTGCGCCTGCGCTGCGCTGATCTGGCCCGTTTCGAGAGCAGCATTGATACGCCGAAGGCCCTGCTCGTATTTCGCCTGGCTGGCATAGCCCTCGACATATTGGAGCGAGAGGCGATGAATGCCGTTGCCGGCCTGACTGACCTTCGTGTCCGTCTGCTGGACCGTCTGCCCAAGGCCCGTCACGGCCGCGCCGGCACGCGCGCTCGACTGTTCGAGCGAACGCGCGCCGGCCGTGAAGCCGGCAGCATCCATATCGGCGCTGACGCGCAAAGCGCTGAGTTTGACGGTCATTGGACTTTCAGGGGAAGGTTGCTATCGTCCGGCAGCTTTGCCGGGAGGAAACGTTGAAGAAGATAACTATTGTCGGATGCATGGCGCTCGCGGGGTGCGTTTCCGCAACCCCGGGATCTCACAAGGTGGTACTGACCAACAACGCGGGGATGGTGAGCGGATGCAAGTTCTTGGGGCAGCACACCGTGAGTTCGCTGCAACAATTCACTCCTGACGTGAACCGGAAGGACATAGAGACGACGCTCAAGAACAAGATCGCCGAAGTAGGCGGCACCCACGGCGTCACACCCGGACCTGTCGCACAGAACGTGAATTCGCTTCTGCAAACGGCCGACGTCTATCGCTGCTGATCATCGCTTCCGCTTCGCCTCTTCGCGCGCCTGCCGTTCCTTCTCGCGCTCGACGCAAATGGCTAGCCATTCATCGTCGATTTCCTTGAACAGATACAGGAACTCGTCGAAATCCTGTCCGTCTATGCCGTAGCGCTGCGCATAGGCATTGATCGACGCGAAGCTGACCGGCATCTCTCCGCCCATGGCGAGGTAGGGACGGTCATAGCGAAGCGCTTCCCACGCTCGCCAGAGAAGGCCGTGCCATTCCTCCGGCTCGGCGTCCTCCGGCATCGCGGCGAGTTCCGTTTCGGGCATCTCGCCGGGAAATTCCTCCGCGAGCTTGGTCAGCCAGTCGGCTTGCTTTGCGCCTTCGGCTCTCCAGCGGAGTTGGGCACGGACTTTTTTCCCTCGTCCTCCATAAACTCGGCGTCGCTCTGCCCGATCATGGAGGCGCAATAGAGCACTGCGTCGACCACATCGCGATAGGCGTAGTCGGAAAGAATTTCGCGCGCTCTCTCCGGTGAATAGACTTCGTCGAGGCCCTTCCAGTCGTGGAGGATATGCCGGGCGAGCAGCTTGCCCAGCTCCGGCTGCAAGACCTGTGCCGGGACACGAACGCCCTTATAGGCCTTGCGCAGGCGCTTCTGCATGCTGTCCTGCGCGTTGACGAAGTCGGGCAGGTGTATCGACGACACGTTGAACTCGACGCCCGGCCATTCGGGATAGGGAATCCAGTCGCCGGTCTTCTCGCGCTCAAGATCGACCTTGAGCGAGGAAAGCTTGATGGTCATGGAAGAAATCCTTTGTCGGAAGGGATGCGGCGACGTCCGACAACGCCGCCGCACTTACGCGCGTAACTCGTTCCGTGTCGGCGGAACGGCGGTCACGCCTCGACGTATTCGAGACGGTCGATGATGAAATGTCCGGCGGTCAGCGTGTCCTTCGACGCCCGGAACTCCATCGGCAGCATGACGTCCTGATTCTTGCCGCCGGCAGATGGATTGCCGCCGGTGAACGTCGCGCGAGGCACCGCGAAGACGACGGCCTGACCGTCCTTCACGACGCGGGAGTTGATGTTGCCGACCGTGCCGGCGAGCAGCTTCGCGTAGAGCGCATTCGACCCGAAATAGGTCTCCAGCGTCCCGGTCACCGCGACCTCGCCCGCGCCTATGTCGACGGAGCCCATGCTGTCCGCCGCAGTGATCGCCCGCAGGTTGTTGTTGATGCTGATCGTCAGGCTCCGGACCCAGTTCGGCGCCGACATGGCGACGCCGGATTCCGCGATCCGGCCGACATTGACGTTCGCCGCCATGATCGGATTGCCCGGGGCCGCGTCCGGGGTGGCGTCGAGAGACGTCGTGTCCTGCGAGCCCGTCGTGCCTTGCAGGGTGAAGCTGCCGGTGATCTTCTGCTCGGTCGTGATGTTGAAATCACCTTGACCGACCACCATGCCGCGCATGGCGACATAGGTCGGCACGGCCTGCCCCATGAACCCTTTCTCGATGGTCAGCGAAGAGCGGGTGACGCCATTCTTTATCTGATCGCCGAAGAAGACGCGGATGGTCTTCGACGTGCCGCTGTCCGTCGTCCAACCGGAAGGCAGGTTGTCGAGCGTCAGCTTTGTGGCAGCTACCGCCACGACGCGCGCCCATGCGCCGCTTCGGGCGGCCGCGCCGGCAGACACCAGAAACGCGAAGGTGCTGGCGTCAGCCGCGCCGCCGATCTTCACCCACATGCCCGGCACGATGCCAAGCGTGGTGAAGTCGAGCGACGTCGACCCGAGGCCATCGGCGAGCGCCGTGATGTCGCCGGAAGCGCCCTCGAAGCCGACGACCTTCAGGCGGGCGGCGGCGGCCGGAGCGGCCTCGTCGGCAAGACCCGGCGAGGAAGGTGCGACGACAGCGGTCGCGCCGGAGCCCGATTGCGCACGGAACACGCCATTGTTGCCGGCGACGCCAAAACCGGTCGCGCGCACGAGCTGCCCCTCGGCGAAGGCAGCGCCAGACGTGACGGTGTAGGTATCGCTCGACGCCGTGACATCGGTGATCGCACTGTCGGCAACGCCATCATTGTCGCGCGTCGGCGTGTTCGACCATGGATTGTAGGCGAGTGAACGAAGGAACTCGCTGGCGACGCTGTTGTCGACCGGATACGAGAACTCGAACTGGATCGCGCCGCCGACCGTCTCGTTGACCTTGATCGGATCGGAATTCATGCGATCGTCGCGCAGCTCTTCAGAATCCACGAACGTCGGCGAATAGGCCAGTGTCTCGCTGAGAATGCGTGCGGTGCGCATCCGCGGCGTGGGCGACGGCGTGACGCCGAGCGTCGTTTCCCTGATGGCGGTGAGGCGAAGGCGATTGGAATCAGTCATGTCTTTTCTCCATGGCGAAAGAGCCGCCAGACATGCGCTGGACGGTCAGGCAGGCGTTGAAGGTGGAGGCGGGAGCTACTTCCTGGGCTTCTTCGGCGACGGCTCCCGTGCCGCCTGTTTGGGCCGCTCGATGAAACCGCGCTCGGCGAGATCATCGAAGGTGTGAGGCGTCAGGTCGTCGTCCTCGGTGACAGGCTCGCCCGCCACCCACCGGCGACGAAGCGTGTTGAAGGCTTGTGCGACGATGGCCATCAGTCATCCCTTTCCCAATCGATTGTCACGGTGAGCCTGAAGTAATTCCCGTCCTGCTCGCCGGGCTCGCTCGCGCCGATCGACATGCCGCGCGGCCGGACGCCCGCCTCTTCATTGCCCCTGAAGAGATCGACGATCTGCTTGGCGTAGGTCCGCGCCTGCCCGGTGCCGATGCCGCGCAGCGTCATGACATGGACGTAGACCTGACCGTTTTCGCGGAAGAGGTTCGCGTCCTGCGGATCGGCGCCGATCGACGCCTGATCGTAGAAGTCGCCGAACATTTCGACATAGAGGAAGTGCGCGGGCGATGCGGCGAGGTTCCACGGCTCGTTCTCGAAATGGATCGGCGTCGCCGTCCAGTTCGTCCGGAGATAGGTCTCGATGCCGGTGAAGGCCGCAGGGCTCGACATGGATCAGCGGTTCAGGTTGAGCACGATGGAGGGATAGGTGAGCGCCTGTCCGGCGGCGGTATCCTTGCGCGGGGCCAGGAAGCGGCGGCCGGCGCGGAAAGCGCTCGACCGGGCCGACCGCGAGGCCGCGCGAAGCGGCGCGCCGCCCTTCAGGATGTAGGGAATCGCCGGATGCACGCCCTGCGCAATGTTGAGGAAGCGCGTTTCCGCCGTCACGACCTCGCTGTAGCGGCTGTTGATCATCCTCTTGGTGCCGTCGAAGATGCGGCGGCGCGGCACGTTCAGAAGGCCGGCCTCCGCCTTGCGGACATAGGGCTGGAAATTCGTGATGACGATCTCCGCCTCGGCCGCAATATCGTCGAAGTCGAGAATGATCTTGCCGCCGCTGATGACGATGAAGGACGATGCGAAGCGGCCGCTCTTGCGCGGGCTGCGCTTGCCGAGTTCCGCCAGCGCGAACAGGATCACCGGCTTCCACCACACGAATTCGTAGAGGATCGGACCCGGCGCCCTGACGCTCGTTTCCGGTGCGCCCTCGATGCGATTGACATAGCGCCTGTAAGCAGGGCTTCCTTCTCCGCGCTGGATGACCCGCTCCAGCTCCTCGCGCGCGAACTTCGCCAGCGCGGCGTTGATCCGGTCGGGCTCGACGTCCGCAATGGCGAGACGCAGGTCCCGGTCGAATGTCTCGAACCGCGCCATCAGCCGCGCACCAGAAGTTCGAGCCGCACGAGAGTATCGGCGACCAGCCGCCGGCGCGCGAAGATCACGCTCTGCGTCCGCCCCGCGAAGTCGCACCAGTCGCCCGCCTTCGGCTCTCCGAACGCGCCGAGCGCCGTCGGCGACGTGATGATGACGCTGTCGCCCTGCTTCGCCGCGCCGACGAGTTCCTTCGGGACTTCCCGTCCCTCGAAGCCCTTGACCGTGACGCTGGCGGCCGGCGCGGCCGGATTGGTCCCGCGCTTCAGGACGAGCGCCGAACCGTGCAGCGCCAGTTGCCGGTCGAGGCTCTTGATCGCGGCGGCGGGCGTCATAGCGTGTAGATCCGCAGCGTCGAAAGCAGACGCTCGCAAGACGCGGTCACGACCTTGTTCGCCGTCTCCGAAAGCGTGAATTCCTGCCGGCCGATTCCCTCGACCTCATCGGCCCTCAGATAAAGGCTTTCCGCGCCGAGCGATTTCAGGTGCTGCACCGACAGGATGATCGCCTGCCGGGCGCGCTCCGGCACGATGCCGGTCTGCGCCTCGCCCGCGCCCGCGCCGGCCGTGCCGTTGTAGCCGGCCTTGAAGCGCACCCGCACCGCGTCGGGAAACGCGCCGGCCGAAGGCCAGCTTTCGCCGGGCTTGAGCATCAGCGAGGTCTCGTTGACGCGATAGACGCCAGCATCGAGCGTCTGCTCGACGCCGGCAACGTCGAGATACTTGACTGATTCCACCTTGATCAGCGGCGGGTAAGGCAGGCGGATCACGCCGCGGCAGGCGATCTCCGAAAAGCAGCCTGCGACGATCTCCAGCACCTGAGGGCCTAGCGCGCGTCCGAGCCATCCTCCTGGCCCATCGATATCCTCCGTCACGGCGGCGATCAGCGCCGCCACGGCGGAATCCGTAGGCCCGTGATCGCCGGCAATATCCGCCGGCGTCACGATCGGCGTCGGGGGCGTGATGACGCGGACGCGCATCGGGTCAGTTCGCTGCAGAAGCCGAACCGAGAACCGTCGCCCCCTGCGCCGCCGGCTTGCGACGAGGCTTCAGGATGGCGATCACCGAACCGAAGGCGATATTCGCGGTTGCGGAGACGCGCACGGCCTGGACATACCGCTTCGACGGCCGAAACACCTCCGACACAAGCGTCTTGTCGTTGATGTCGTCGTTCGTGGCGCTCGTGGAAGAGACGGCCGTGCCGGTGATTTCCTCCATGCCGCTGTCGCTGTCGGCGTCGTTCTGCTCGATCTTGAGGGTCGCAACACCGGTCGCGGTGCTGTCGGTGACGGTGGCGAGAAACATCACGGACTCATAGTCCGCCATGTCGATGCGCGAGGAGTTGCTGTCAGTATTGTTGGCAGCCGCGACAGGGGCGCCGACCACGCGGTATTCGAGATTATCGGATAGCTTGTGCATCTCCGCAGTTCCTTCTGAGATTGGTTTCTGGCAGGAGGCCGGCACCGAAGATGCCGGCCATGGCACATGCGAAAGATCAGTCGCCGAACTTCAGGAACTTCAGCGATTCGAAATTGATGGCCGCGCCGCCGACGCGCTTCGTCGTGTAGAAGCCGACATAGGGCTTGTTGGTGAGCGCGTCGCGCAACACACGGATGCCGATGCGATCGACGATCTGGTATGTCTCGCGGAAGTCTCCGAAGCCGATCGAGAGGCTGTCAGCGGCGACCGCAGGCATATCCTCGCCCTCGACAACGTTGAAGCCGAGGATGGTGCCGCCCGAGAGCGCGGAGAGGGATGGCTGCCAGGCATAATTGCCCTGACCGTCCTTCAGCTTGCGCACGGCGCCCACCGTCGCCCTCGACGCCATGAAGTTCGCGTTCTGGCGATACTGCGCCTTGAGCGAATAGACGAGGTCGATCAGCTTGTCGGTGCCGTTCGTGGTCGTGCCGAAGCTGCCGTCGGTGCCGGTGAGAATGTGCTGGAAAGTCCCCCAGGCACGGCTCGCATCGGCGGTGGCGGCAGTCGGATAGGAGAGGATGCCGCGCGGCTTCAGAATGCCGTCGCCGGTGAGAAAAGCGGCATTCTCGGTCCGCGCGAACTTGTCGGACGCCTTGTCCGCCAGCCAGGCTTCGATGTCGAACATCGAATCGTCGAGCAGCTTCTGCGTGACCTGCGGAAACGCATAGAGCTCATGCACCGGGATCTCCCACTTGCCGAGCTGCGGCGTCGCCGTCGCCGGCCGCGCCTGCGTCTCCCCGACCCATCCGGCCACGCCCTCACCGAGGTCGTTGAAGCCTTCGAGTCGGTCGGTGCCGATCGTGACAACCGACGCGACCTGCCGCATCGGCGTGGTTTCGTAGACGCGCTTCACCATGCGGCCGGAGACGTCGGGAACGACGGTATAGCCGCCATCGGGATCGGAGCCGACCGACATGGCCTTGCGCTCTTCGGCGGTCAGGCGTTCGCCTTTGCGCATGTAAGCCACGAACCCGGCCTTGTAGGCGCGATAGCCCTCAAGATCGATCTGCTCGCCGCGCTCTGCCGAGAATTTTTCGGCGGCCTTGCGCTCATCCTTGTCGGCGACGCCGTCGCCGCCGAGCGCCACACGGTTCAGCTTTGTCTCGATTTCGTCGGCGCGCTTCTTTGCCTCGTCCTGAAGCTTGTCCAGAGCGGCGTTCAGCTTCTCGACCTTTTCGGAGGTCACGGTGTCCGCACTGCCGAGCTTCTTGATCTCGGCCTGCATTTCGTCATTTGCCTTCTTGAAGGCGTCAAAGGTAGCGCCCTGCTCTTCGAGCAGTTTCTTCAGTTCCGGGTCCATATGGACCTCCTCTATTGCGGTGAACGGGAGAGCGTTGCGATGTTGCGGCGGATCAGCGCCGCGATGTCAGCATTGGCCTCATCCCGAGGGTCCGCAGCCTTGAAGCCGCCGGCCGCGATTGCCTTGGCGGCGGCATGCGAGAAGCCGCCTGCATCCCGCAGGAACTCCTCGAATTCACGTATGGTCCTGATCCCGCCCGACTTCACCTGCGCCACGCGGGCGGCGCTGTTGGCCGGCATCTGGACAACCGAAACCTCGAAAAGATCGATCTTTTTCAGCGTCCGGCGCGGCTCGGTCGGTTTTGTGCCGAGTTCGAATTCCTTGGCCCGGTAACCGATGCTCAGGCCGTCGAGCACGCGCTCGCGCATGGCGGAGTGGATGACCTTGCCCCGCTCCGTATCAAGCGCGATCAGCTTTCCCTCGACGGCGAGCCCGGTATCGTCCTCCTCCATCGACGTCCACTTGCCGATGGCGAGCCCGTCCATATCCCCCATCCCCCAGCCGCCATGCTGGACGAGCATGGGCGGCAAGCGCTTTTGCTTTTTCCACTCCTTCAGCGTTTCCCGAAACGCCCCTTTCAGGATGACGTCGCCATAGGCGTCGACATTGCCGAACACCGCGCCATAGCCGGAAAAGGTGCCGATCGCGGTGTCGCCGTCGGCGAACTTCACTTCCAGCGGTGCGAAGAAGAGGTCCTGCTTCATGCTGGTTTCTCCGAAGGATTGGCGGGCTTCGCGATGGGCTGAGGCAGCTTGTCGGCTTCCGGCTCGGCGCTCAGCTCCATCTCTTCAAGGCCCCGGACATCGTTCTGCGTCAGCCAGCCCTTCGAGCCGCCGGAACCGAGCCCTTTCGCGTAGTATTCTGCCCGATCCTTCGCAGCGCCGCGCATGAGGGCATTGGGATTGAGTTTGGTGTAGAAGCCGGCGCGCCGCTGGTCATCAGTGAGCAGGTTGACGTCGGCGGACTGCTCGGTACGTTGATACCAGGGCATCAGCGTATGAACGACGTGTGCGAGAAAGAACTGCTCGGCGCTGGCGAATGTCGGCGTCTGGTCTCCGGCATGGCCGACCATCTGAGGGAAGACCCGGAACTCGCGACAGATCTCCTCTATCTGGTGCTTGCGCGTTTCGAGGAGCTGCTGATCGACGCTGGAGGCGTTGAGCGTATGGAACTTCGCGGCATGATCGACGATCAGCGGTTTTCCCGATCGGTCGCCGCCGACCTGATGACGGTCGAGCCACTTCGACAGCTGCTCGTATTGATCGGCGTTCAAATTACCCTCGACAGCCAGAATCCCTGACGAACGCGCTCCGTTCTTCTGGAATTCGGCCTGCCCCTGCTCCAGCGTCGACGACAGCCCGATCGCGTTGCGCGCAAGCTTCACGGCGTCCAGGCCGAGCCACGAATTCCACGACGGACCGCGCAGATGCCAGATCGCGTCGGCCGCAAAAAGCTTCTGCTCTCCGGTCAGCGCCGACGTGACGCGGTACTCCAGCGACATATCGCGATTCTGCTTGACGTCGACCTGCTTCGGCTCGATCGGGATCAGTTCCCTGATCTCCCGTTCCGGCCCGACGCGATTGACGAAAACATAGGCGTTCCCTGTCAGGATGACGTGGAACATCAAGGTCTCGCGAAACTCGAAGCTGGTCTGCCATGCGTTCGGCCGACGATAGAGAAGGTTGTCGAGTCCCCCGGAAACAATCCGCTTCCGGCCATCCTTCTCCTGATAGACATGCCACGGGACCTGTGCGACGCCCTCGGAAATCACGCGGCAGCAGGCCAGCACGGTCGACACTTCCAGAGCCGCCTGCGTCGTCACGATCACTCCGGACGACGCTTCGCGCCCCGTCCCGAAATTCAGCCGATGCAACTCGCCCAGCGTAGCGCTCTTCTGCTCGCCTCCGAATAGTCTCGTCCAGAAGCCCATACGATCCTAGTCCTATGCCGCTTCCCAGAAGGACACGCCGCGAGCCGCGGGATTCCAGCTCATCAGGATGGCGGCGCAGAACGACGCGATCAGCGGGTCGATCTTGGCGCGGCCCGAGACCTGCTTCGTGATCATGGCGCTGTTGCCCTTCATCTCGACCTTGGCGTTGCCCATGACCCAGTTCATCAGTCCGAGGCCGGAATGCGACACGGTGCCATCGCTTAGTTTCCGTTCGAGTCCCCACAGGGCGGGCGCGAGAGCCGGACCTTGTGCGAGGCGCCGGAACATCGGCTCCGTTATGCCGCGGGACGCCAGTTCCTCAACGATCGTGCCGATATTGTTCGGATCGAAGCCGACGGCGTTCTTGTCAGGAAGCAGGCCGGCTCCCAGCACCTGCTGCACGAAATCGGCCATGCGGGCGACGTCGTCAGGCACCTCGCAGAAGGTGAGCGATCCTTCCGCCTCGAAATCCAGCAGCTTCGCCGCGATGTCCTTCCGGATTTCCAGCACTTTCGGATGCGCGAAGGCATGGTTCCACACCAGCCATTGCCGCGTTCCCATCTCGCGCCCGATTACCGCCAGGCCGAGGAGATCGTCGAGCCCGCCGCCGTCGATGCCGACCGTCGCCACCTCCGACCGCTTGATCAGCTCCTCCAGCGACAGTGTACTGTCTGCCCGATCCGGCCAGTAATCCGCGCCGCGCCAGCTGTCGCTTCCGATGCCTACGCCGATTTCGATGTTGAGATGCTGACTCGTCCAGATCAGTTCGGCTTCCTTGGTCGCCTTGCCGTTGTTTTCGTAGTCGTCGGCGAGGCGCTGCGGATCGATCGAGCGATTGTTGTTCGGCAGGATAAGAGGCCAGTTGCGCTGGTCGCGCCAGAACTCCTCGTTGCGCTGCAGCTTCTCGGGAAACTCGTAGAGCACCGGCAACAGGATGGGATTCGAGCCGCCGACGCCGTCGCGGATCTGGCGCGCCTTCTTCAGTTCCGTGCGCCATATGCCGGCAGGCTGCTCATCCGACTGCGTCGTGATCATCAGCAGTTGGCCGCCCTGCTTCGTGATGCCGCCGCCGCGAATCTGCTGCATGACGGCGGCGGCTTTCGCCTTCTTGCCGAGTTCGTGCAGTTCGTCGACGATCGTCAGGATCGGAATCTCGCCCGTGACGATCGCGGTGTCGAAGGTCTTCACATCCAGCTTCGTGCCGGTTTTTCTCCGTGTGATGCACTTGATGTGATCCTGCACCCTGAAGATGGCATCGAGGCGTGGATCGAGCCGGATCATGCCTTGCGCCTGGTCGAATCCGCGTTCGGAGATGTTCTGGCTCGGGGCCACGATCAGCATCTGCCGGTTCGGCGCCTCTTCAAGGAAGAGGGCTGTCAGGCCGAGCGCGGCGACATAAGTCGTCTTCGAGTTCTTCTTCGGCACCATGCACAACAGTTCCCAGACGAGCCGCTGTCTGGTGTCCGGATCCTCGCTTGCGAGGAACGCGCACAGGATTTCCCGGAACCAGTCGCCGCAGGCTTCCGCGAGCGGAGGATTGCCAGGGACGTCCGGCAGCCGCAGCCGGTTGAAGAACGCGAGCGCCCGGGCGGCCTTTTCCTCGTTGAGCGGAACCTCCGCCATGGGCGTCTGGCCGGCTTGAAGTCGCTCCCACCAGTCCGGGCAGGCGAAGCGAGGAAGGGCGTCAGTGGGTGACATTCTGCGCTGCTTCGGCTTCCAGCTCGGCCATCAGGTCTGCGTCGGCGGCCATGGCGCGCTGTTCGTCTATCGCCTTCTTGCCCGGTCGTTCGGCAGGACGGGACGGCTCGCTCGGCTTGGCCGCCATCTGGCGCTCGATCTCCATGCGGTCGTTGCGCTCCAGCATTTTGCTGAGTTCCTTCAGCGCCCCGACATTGCCGTCGTTCGCGAGGTCCATGACGATCTCGAAGCGGCGCGCTTCGAGCCGGTCGCGCATCTCGTCGCGCTTTTTCAGCTCGGCTCTAAAATACCGCTTCACGGTCGCCAGCGAGATGCCGACGCCATTCGCTATCCGCGCCGTGCTCCATCCCAGCGCCAGCAACAGCTTGATCTTGTTGCGATCCCGGTCGGTCGGCTCATACGGAGGGCGGCCCCGCTGCCCGTACCGTTCACGAACAGGATTGCCGAAGAGGTCGAAATTCTCGGATGCCATGACAAAAAATCCGCGAATGAGCCCCAACCGGTCCGGGGCCCCATCCCCTCTAGACTTTCGACCCGCCCCCCCCTGGCCGGTCAGTACCAGACCCCGCGACGGTGCCTGCTCTCCTGCTCCTCGCGCTGCTTCTCGCCGTCGTGGCAGGGCTTGCAGAGGGTTTGCAGGTTGCTCTCCAACCAGAAGAGCCGTTCATCGCCGCGATGCGGCTTCACGTGATCGCATACGAGGTTCGACGTGTTGCCGTCGGCATGGCCGCAGCGCTTGCAGCGGTAGAGATCGCGGAGGAAGACCTCCAGCCTCAACGCCTGCCAGCGCGCGGTCTTGTACCAGCGCCGCCATGGCATGGTCTCTCTGCTCATGATGGCGACATCGGTTTGGTTGCGGGGAGCGGATTCGAACCGCCGACCTCCAGCTTATGAGGCTGACGAGCTACCGGGCTGCTCTACCCCGACATATTGAAATTTGAGGAATCTTCCCCATCGCGGACATGCTGACCACATAGGGTGGCAGTCTCTGTCCTGGGCCGGACGACGGAACCTACACGCTCACTGCGCAGCCCCGATACGATCCGAATGTTCTGAGGTGATTCCGCTATCGGAGTCTTTGCACCTGGTCAAGCGACAGACTGATCTCCACGCCGCGACCGAAGACAGGCACATCGACGACAAGTCGGCCACGATCGTCATCGGGACGCACGACCTCGCCGTGATGCCACGAGAAGGGGCCGTCCTTGATCATCACCCGATCCCCGATCAGGAATAGCGATGGCGCTTTCGATTTGCGATGCGGTCGCACGCGCGTGACCGCCATGATTTCCGCCATTTCCGGCTCGGCGAGACGCGATGGACGATCGTTAGTGGGCACCAGCCGGTCAACGCCAGCATAGGTCAGGATGCCTTCCCAGCACACTTCACCCGGAGCAAGCAGCACGAACACGTAACCCGGATACATCACCCGACGGACGATTCGATTGCCCTTTCCATTTGGATTCTTTTCCACAACTCTTTCGCGCGGACAGAACGCTCTCTGCCTGTCCTTGAGCATGCGCCATGCCACTTCCGTCTCGCTGCCGGGCCGCACCGACACGAGATACCAGAACGGGCCGCCTCTGATACCATCGGGCCTGCGGTCGCGCGCTTGCGCCCGGAGCCACCCGATCATCGCGATCTCGGACGACGAACGCGCAATATAGCGTTCGGATACCCAGCGGGGATTGCTATCACTCGGCCGCTTCACATGCACCGCCAGCATCCGGTTGACCCTCTTTTGCCGCTGCTATCGCCGCCTCGAATTCGCCCAACGCCGCCGGCCCGCCTGCCGGAAAGTAGATCACCGGCATGCGGCCGGGATCGGGAAGCCACGGCCAGCCCTGCCGCTCGAATTCGGCCCGCCATTCCGCCAGCAGCGGCGATCCGACCGGCACCGGCTCCATCAGCGCGCCGAGCGCCACCTCGTCCGGTTTAGGCGCGGTAACGCCGACGCCGCGCGTCTCCGCCGCCGCGTCCATGGCGTTGACCTTCGGCCAGCCCATGCGCCGCCGCTTCTCGCGCTCGGTGCGTTCGCGATCCAACGCGCCTTCGGCGATGGCGCGTTCCTCCCACGGCTTCAGCGGCGTCGCCGCCTTCGGCCCGGTCGCCAGATCGGCCATGCGGATCGCGCCCCATACCGGCCCGAAGGCCGGCGCATAGACAGGCTTCTCCGGATCGGCCTTCGGTTCGGGGACTTCCGTCCACAGCCTTTGCCCGAAATAGGTCGACGGCGCCGGCACATGGCTCTTGCGCTGCGCCTTCAGCAGCGCCAGCCAGTGCGGGAAGAGCCTCGCCGCCTCGGCGCGATCCTCTGCGGACAGCGAGCGCCAGACGCGGAGCGCCGGTTCCTTCGGCATGCCGGCGAAGCCCGGCCAGTCCTTCAGCAGCGCCCAGCCGTCGGCATCGATCTTTTTCGGGTCTTCCGTTTCCTCGCGCTCGCGCCCTCTCTCTCTGGAGGGGTCTATGGAGGAGTCTGGAGGGGTTGGGTGACAAAGCTTGTCACCCTTTTCCGTCTCCGGTGTCACCCTTACCGCGTCGTCGGTGTCACCCTTTTCGCCTTCGTCTAAGGGTGACACCGTGTCACCCTTATTTTCGGCGTCATCACAGAGCGCCGCCCAGCCTTCCCTGCCGAGGCGCTGCAGCAGGTCGATGTCGAGCGCATATTCGTTCGTCGAGCGCGGCCCCTTGCCGCCCTCGCGAACAAGACGGATCAGCCCGACGTCGAGAAACGCCTTCAGCTCGCGCTGGACCTGCCTCGTCGAGCATTGCGCCGCGCGCGCGACGGTCGACATCGCCGGGAAGATGCGGCTGCCGTCATCCTCGCAGGCGTCGATGAGCTTGAGCAGCACGAGCTTGCGCACGCAGGTGCCCATGTCGGCGCGAAAGCCTATTCCGAGGAGGAACGCGCTCATGTGGCGCACCTTCCGGCAATATCTGCCGGTAGGAATGCGGCTGTCCGCCGGCAATTGGCGGATATCGGCAGAACCCTACCGGCAAAATTTGCCGGTAGGCTGACGCAAGAGCCCAGCCGCTGCTCTTTCGTCCATGCGGATGCGCGCCAGCTCATTCCGCCACCTCCCGGTACGCGGCCAGATGGCCGCAATTGGCCGCGACAAGGGCGGCGGCGAGCGGCGGGCAGATGGAATTGCCGCAGCAGGCGATCTGGTCGGATTTCGACAGCGGCCGTCCGTCATGCTCGACGTCGATGACATAGTCTGGCGGGAAGCCCTGCGCGGAAAACAGCTCGCGCGGGGTCAGCATGCGCATGCCGATGTCGACGATGGTCCAGAACTCGCCGTCCAGGTCGACCGTGACGAACTCGCGCTCGTCCCAGAATCCGTGTCCACGCAGGAAGGCAGCCACCTCTCGCGCCCGGTCGAGCTGCGCGCCGGTCAACGGAGGCGGCTGAAGCTCACCCTCGCACAAGCCGAGGCGATCCTTCACGGTGATGGTCCGCGACGGCTCGTCTGCGCGCTGCCCGTCGCCCGTGCCGTAGTATGTCTGGAAGAAGGGCGCGACGACGCAAAGCCCCGCGCCGCCCGCCGTCACCGTATGCGTCGGCTCGTCCGCTCCGTTGAACGGCTTCGCGGCGTTGCGCATGGTTATCAGGTGCGGCACGATGACCGCGGATTTGTTCACGTCGGCCGTCGCCGTATGCGCCGGCTCGTCCATTCCATGTCCGACCGACTGCCCGAACTGGCGCAACATGAAGGCCGAGACGAGGGCCTGCTGCGGCGCCTGCGTGATGGTGGAGATCGGCTCCTCGGCCGGACGACCGGGATTGACCCCGCCAACGCGACGCGAATCGTTGTTGTGCTGCGCCAGAAACGCCGCCGTGACACAGACGTCGGCCTTGGCCGTCATCGTGGCGACTGGCTCGTCGCCGCCGCGCGGGCGGCTCTGCCCTGCCCTTCCCCCGCAGCCGACAAGCGACGGGACGACAACTGCATGCTTGACGCCACCGGCAACCACAGTGCCGAGAGGCTTTTCTATATCGAGCGCGCGAGGCGCCTGTCCTTCCCGCTCGCCATATCCGGTTTGTATCAGCGACGGCGCGATCACCGCGTGATTGATGCCGCCAGCCGTGACGACTGATAGCGGATCATCAATCGAGCGATGGCCTTTGCCCCAGCGCTTCACACCCGATGGCGAGACTTCGCCATGCGTCAGGTTGACGAGAAACGGCCGCTTCGCGTCCAGCACGTAGCGCTTCACTCCGCGCGCGACCCGGCTCATCGTGGCGGATGCCAGAGGCCGCACGGCGCGCAGGCCATGTCTGGCGAACACTTCGTCCGACGTGTCGAAGATCGACGGGCATGGCAATGACCAGTCGATGATCTCGGCAGCCGTGCGATACGGCTTCAGACCCTGCAAATCCTTCAGTGTCAGGCCATGGCCTTTGGCCCATGCGGTAACGATGCCATCGCTATTCACGCGCAATGGCGCATGCGTCGGCTTCGGCCACACGATCTTCTGGCCGTCGCAGCGGGCGACGAGGAAGAGCCGCTTGCGGATCGTCGGCGCGCCGTAGTCGCAGGCGCGCAACTCGCGATGCTCAAGCCGGTATCCGAGCTTCCGCAGCTGCTTCGCCCATTTGGCGAAGGTCGCGCCGCGCTTGTCCGGATCGGGCATCAGCACCACTTTGCCGCCGCGCTCCTCCTCGCGCAGCGGCCCCCAGTCGCTGAATTCCTCGACGTTTTCGAGCAGGATCACGTCGGGCCGCACGCGCTCGGCCCACAGCACGACGACCCAGGCGAGATCGCGGATGTTGCGCTCCACCGGCTTGCCGCCCTTGGCCTTGGAGAAGTGCTTGCAGTCGGGCGAGAACCAGGCGAGGCCGACATGCCGGCCCTTCACGTAGTCGAGCGGGTCGACCTGCCAGACGTTTTCCGAAAGGTGCAGTGTGTCGGGATGGTTGGCCGCATGCAGGGCGAGCGCCGCCGGATTGTGGTTGATGGCGATGTCCGGCGAGCGGCCGAGCGCCATCTCGATGCCGGTCGAGGCTCCGCCGCCCCCGGCGAAGCTGTCGACGATCATCGGCGGAAAATCGGCCTGCGATTCGAATGGAAACAGGCCGTTCATGCCGCACCCGTTGCCGCTGGCCGCGACCTGTCGGCACATCGCATCTGCGCCAGAGCGCGGCGCAAGGCCTCATGCGCCTCCGCTTCGGCGCATTCCGTGGCGACGATCACGTTGGCATAGGTGATCGCGAGCACCGCCAGCGCCAATTTCGGATCGTCGGGAAGCAGGTCAACAATGCCATCCGACAGGAATTTGACTTCTTCCGGCTTCATCCCGCCCTCTTCCAGTTCTCGAACTCCGCCATGAGGCTTTTCCAGCGCGCCGCGGCGGCGTCGCCGTCGTTGAATTCCCGCCGGCTGGTCACGCCGCAGAGCGAACGCACCTTTTGCGCCGCGCGCCCTTCGGTGAGCGGCGGCTCCAGCCCGTGCCGGTCGGCGAGGAAGCGCAGGAAGGCCGGTGACGCGCATTGCATCGCGGCCTGCGCCGCATAGTCCTTGCCGCGAAGGCCGTGGCGATCCTTCGTCTCGCGCGAGGAATCCGCGTCGCCGGTCTCACGGTCTTCGGCCGGCGCGCGCAGGCGGCGCACGGTGTCGGTGGCGCGGTCGACCAGCGCCAGAAGGAAGCGCACCATGTCCGGTGCAGCCGCAAGGAAACGACGCTCCGCATCGCTCGCGATGGGATGGATGCGGCAGATCGGCACGATCTCGCCCATATCGCCCATCGCCTCGACGAACTCGCCGTCGGCATCGGCGGCGCGCTGCCACTTTCCGGGCGCGATGGCGGCAAGGTCGGTGCGGATGGCGGCGAGTTGCTGACCGTCCGTCATTCGCCCCTCGCCAGATCGTGCCATGCGACATGCCCCGCAGCGGTCATGCGACAGGCGCGCAGCTTGCCCCGTCCGGCCGCCACGTCCCGCTCGATCATCCTGAAGCGGACGAGGGCGGCGACCGCGTTGCCGACCGCGCTATGCCCGCGCCCGGTCAGCAGGGAGAGCTTGTCCAGCGACAGCCGGCACACGCCGTCCGCCTCCGTGTTCTCGCCGACGAGGAAGAGGACCGCCGCCTGGTTGTGCGTCAGCGTCTCGCCACCCGCCGTGATGCGCCCCTGCCCCGGCCGAGCTTCCCCGCGCATGGCGTCCAGCATGTCGTCGGCGAGACCGTGCGCCTCCACATAGTCGACCAGCGCCACGATCATTGCTTCCGTATGTTCGCGGCGCTCCGCCGCCAGCATGCGCAGGCGGCCCGACAGCGTCATCGGGAAGCTGACATGCACGCGCGCCGGGCGATCGGGCGGCGCGGATGACGGTTTTCGCAGGGCCGACATCAGTCCGGCTCCACGCCGAGCGCGGAAAGCTGGCTGATGATCTGCCGCTCGCGCTGTTGCAGGCTGCCGACAATGTCGCGCCTCAGGCCGTCGACATATTTCGCCGACAGGTGGAGCGCGCTGGCGTCACTCCCCTCGCCGACGACGAGGGAGATCGCCGCGCCGGATTCGAGCCGCCCGAGCATGCCGCGCGTCGTGGCAAGCTGTTCGAGCAGACGCTGTGCGCTGCCGAGATCGGAGGCTTTCATGCGAACAGCCTCTCGAACGCGACGATGAAGGCGTTTTCCGCATCTCGCGGCGACAGGAGCTTCAGCTGGAGGCCGAGCGGTTCAGGAGGGTCGATCCATGCCGCCTCGCAGGCGGAAAGGTTGCGGCGCTCGTCGCCGATGATGCGGAAATCCGCTTCGGCGACCTCGTCCGGCATGTCGGGCGGTAGGCCGAAGCGCTCGCAGACGGCGGCCATCACCCGCGTCTCTATCTCGCGATAGTTGGCGAGATCGCCCTTCACCGGTCGCGGTATGTCGACGAGGTAAGCCTCGCTCGCGTCATGCAGCAACGCCCAGCGCTTGAACGGATCGGCCACATGCTCCGCGAGCAGCACGCTGTGCTCGGCGACCGAGTAGAAGTTCACACAGTGGCCGGCGTAGCGGCACTGGAGCGAGAGCGCGTGCGCGATATCCTCGACATGGATGTCTTCCGGGCGTGGGTCGAGAGGCCAGAAACGGCGGCCGGTGAATGTCTGCATCCACTGCCCGGCGCGCGCCGGGATGAGCACGGATCGGCTCGGTTCCGTCATGGCTGGTTCCTTTCGGCCGAAGGCCGCAAGCCCGACCGGGCGTCGCGGCTCATGCCGCGCCCCGCCGGAGCGGCTGGAGGCGAAGCCTCCGGTGCGCCGCGTGAGGTTGACGATTCTGTTTCACGGGTGACAGGCACTGTAACCATCTGTTTCAGAATGGTTTTTCGTGTCACGCGCCGTTTGTGTTTCACCATCAGGAAGGCGAAGGGGTCGAGGCCCGCCATCTGGCAGAGCAGCAGCATGTTGCCGGACGACAGCGGCTTGCCGTTGCGGGCGCGGCTGATCATGGCCTTGTCGGTGTCCGGCCACTTCTGCACGGCCCGGTCGGCCGTGTAGCCGATGGCCGACAGGCGGGCCTCGAAGGCTTCGGCGAAGGCGTCGTGATCGAAGTCAGCCATCGGCGCGCTCCTGTCCGCCATGGGTGAGCAGGACGCCGTAGTCGCCCGGAACATGGCCGAGCACGCCCCACAGGCGGGCGCGTGGCACCGGCGACAGCAGCCGCCCCATCCATGCGAATTCCATCTCGGCATGGGTCACGCGGGCGAGCTTTCGCCATATGGCTTTCTCGCGCTTCGCCGTGGCCTGAAAGCCGCAGCAGGCCGGATGCTTTCCCTTCTGCGCGCCTTCGGCGTCGCGGTTCTCATGCGCGAAATGCGCCCGCGCGCGCAGGAACAACGACAGCATGGCGGGGGAGAAGTCAGGGCGCGTCAGGCAATCGCCCAGAATAAGCCGGCAGTCGCCGATGGTGACCTCTTTGCGGATCGGGCTCATGCGGCCACCGCCAGTCCGGCGCGGCCGAGAAAGCCGCGCCATTCCTTCGTCAGCGCCTTTTTTCCGGCCTCGACGGTGCGCGCGTGCTTGTGCGGCGGCGCCGCGCTTCTGCCAAGCCAGAAGCACCATGTGCACCGCCCCGTGTCCCCGTCCGGAAACACCGCGCCGAGTTCGATCTCTCCGGATTTTGCGAGCAGACGGCCGCCTTCATAAGGCTGATGCCATGTGATCGGGAATGAGAAGGTTGCGGCACTCTCTCCGCCCGGCGCGTCCATTCTCTCAGACGTTGCAGATGCCGTCCGGCCGGCATCGACCCTACTCGCCTCTCCCGCCATGCTGTCGGTCGGAACCTCGCTGTCCGATCCAGTCGCACCGTTGTCCTCGGAGGCTTTCGCCTGGGGTTCCAGCGGCCCGCAGGGAGCCGTGTTCTCGAATGTCTTCCAGTCGACGCGCAGCAGCAGCGTGTCGCGCTTGCCGCCGGCATCGTAGCTGTCGGTAGCCTCGTCCAGTTCCCAGACGAACCATGCACAGTTCATCCGGCTGGAGGCCTCCGGCCCGTCCCATCCGTCGCGGTGCATCATCGGCAGACGGCGCGTGAACACGATCACGCGGCAGGGCGGATGCTCGTCCATGGCGAAGCAGCGATCGGGATCGTCGAAGCCGGCGAGGAAATTGAGGTTGAGCAGCAGCGCCATTTTTCGCGGGCGATGCACACGCAGCGCATGCGCGACGAAAGCGTTGAGCGTTCCGCCATAGGGCGGATTGGTGACGATATCGGGCCTGTCCGGACGCGCCTCGGTCGTGAGGAAATCAGCGACGTCCTGGCACTCGCCGTGCTTCGTCGCCGTGCCGTAGTCGACAAGATCGGAGAGCGAGACGTCGTAGCCCGCAGCTTCCATCTCGCGCGAGATCGCGCCCCTGCCGCAGGCCGGTTCCCAGACGTTCGGCGCGAAGCGCATCCATGCCAGAAGCACGCGCATCGCCTCCGGCGGCGTCTCGTAGAGATTGTGGCCGCGCTCTTCCTTCGTCGCGGTCGCGGTGCCGACGGCGGCGCGCAGGTTCGCGCGGCTGGGCTCCAGCCCCGCGGCAAGCCGCGCCGCTATGGCGCGCTCGACGATCCCCGGCTCGCGGCGCTCGGCATCGCGCAGCTTGCGGGCTTCGTGGATGTCCTTGTGGGAGAGGCCGATATCGGCGGCGCCGGGCAATTCTTCTGTTCTGGAAGAATTGGGGTTCCCCGTTTTCTTGATCTCGCCCCTTTCCTGCGCCGCGTCGTACTCATCGGCCAGCCGCACCTTTGCCTGCGTCTCGATCCAGAGAGCATCGCCCTGCAACTGATGCGCCTTGCCGATAAGCTCGGTTCCGGCCTGAAACCGCTTCGCGAAGCTGGCCGCCGCCTTCGCCTGATCGTACGCGCCGGAGGCAAGCATGCGCGCCGCCATCACATCGCCTTCCGTCAGCAGGCCGCGGGCGCGCTCAACGACGAGCGCGATGTCCGCCTGCTTCCGCATGACGGCGGGCGCATTCATTTGCGGCACCGGGCAATGAGTTCATCGAGGATCGCCAGTTCGACATTCCATGCGTCGGAAACGTCCTGTGATGCTCGCCACGACCGCCAGGTCTTCGCGCGAATCTCCTGAAGCGCAGTGAGATTTTCGGCCAGTTCCTCGCGCGGCACGTGGCGGCCAAGCGCTTCGACCCAATACACCTCGCTTGGGAGATGCTTCCTCAGTTCCTCGGTGGAGAGACCGACGATTCTGTCGCCGAGCAGATCCCCGACATGGCCGCTGCGGGCGAACGCTTCGACATCCTTTTGACGACGCTCTCGCTCGATGATGTCCGCAGATTTGCCGCCCAGTTTTCGTGGGGACACCGCTAATCGTTCGAACGCGAATTTGATCGCCTCGACGCATTCCGGGTCCGGGATGGATTCGATCAGTTCATCCCAGCCGCGATCGTGGAGTACGCGGTCGACTTTTTCACGGGCAGTCTCGCCGCGCGCAGCAATGAAATCATTGAATATCTGCTGGCCCAGCAAGCCATAGTCATGTGGGTCGACATGTACTGTCATTTCCGGCGTCTCCATTTGGCATTTTCGCTGCGCCGCTTCTTCCCGCCGTGGCAGGGCACGCACAGCACCTGAAGGTTCGCCATGCTCAGCCGAGCCGCCCAGGCGACACGGGCCGGCACAATATGGTCGACATGAAATGGACGGTCGGTCCGCCCGCAGAGCGCGCATCGGCGACCCTTGAGGTACAGCGCGGCACCCTTCAGATCGCGCCAGGCGGCCGAGCCGTAAAATCTACGAAGCGTACCGCGCGACAGCATCAGTTCTGCGCCTCCCGTACCGCCCGCTGCCACAGTTCTTCGGGAATGCTGGCCTTCTGGCGTTCGAGCCAGTCGCGCGTCTCCGCCTCGCCCTCGTCGGCGATGCGGTTTGCGATATCCTCGACGACGTCGTCGGGATCGATCGCCACGCGGTCGGCAAAGGTCAGGCATTCCTCACAGACAACCTCGCCGGCGACGACGCGCGCGCCGGCGTCGCGATGGGTTTCGTAGCCGCAGCGCTCGCAGTGGTGGCCTAAACCGATGTCGAGCCAGTCGGCGGGACTGATCCTGGTCAGGGAGTCCCACTGCTCGACGCGCTCGACGAAATCGGGATCGAAGACCGGTGCGTCCTCGTCATCGCCCCAGCGCGACCAGACCCACTCGCGGAACGCCTCTTCCGGCGACGAGGCCCTGATCGCCTGCCAGTCCCATTCGCCCGGCGTGCCGACGGCATAGGCAAGCATGTCCGGCTTCGTCGAGAGGTCGACACCGGCAGCGACAGGGGCGGCAGCGTTCAGCGACGCGGGCATGGCCGCGGCGAGCGCCGTGGCCGAGGCGGAGAGCAGGAAAGCGCGGCGGGAGAGCATCAGTTCTGTGCCTCCGCCAGCCGGCGGCGGCACGGGTCGATCGCCGCGCTCACCTCGTCGATCTCGCGCAATTGCTCGCGCGCGGCGGCTATCCGTTCGTCGCGATCAGCCTCGGCCGCCCGCACCGCCCTTGCGCAATCCGTGCGCGCCGCCGCGATCTCGGCTTCCCATTGCAGCCGGCCATCGGTCAGCCGGGCATGCAGCGCGTCGAGGTTCTGTCGCGTGTTGACCCGCGCCCATTTGCCGGAGAGTTTCTTTTCAACAGCCGCATCGGCCGCCAGATCGAGATCGGCCGGATCGAGGGCGATCCCGGCCGTATCCTGTTCGAGGCTCATGAATTCCTCCGTTTCGGGCAGATGTCGCGGTGGTTGGTCATCCACATTTCGAGCGAGCTGACCGGCTTGCCGATGCGGGCGGCGATGGCCTTCGCCGTCAGTCCCTCCGCCCACAGTTTCCCGATCAGCGCGGCCGGAAAGTCCGGACGCCCGCCGGACGGCGGGCTTTGTGCGCCAGTCGTCGACGCCGGCGCGGCCGCGGCGGAGGGCGCGCGGCCAGCCGACGCCTGCCTCCATGCGTCGAGGATGCGTACAACGCGCGGTTCCGGCACGCCGGTCGCCTTGCTGATCGCGGCGGTGCTGCCCTGTCCGGCGAGCGCGAAGACGAGCCGCACCTGATCGTCCAGTTCGGCGTCGGCCGAAGGCTCGGCCCTCTCCTGCCCGACCCTCGCGGCAAAGCCCGCTTCGAACAGCAGCTTGGCGTAGCCCGTTGTCGAGACGCCCATCTCCGTCGCCCGCTTCGCCAGCGCGGCATGCGTCCGCGCCGTGACGCGGATGCCGATCTGCATGTTTTCCTGAAGCTTGAAGGTCATGCGATCCTCCGCTGCCGGAAGATGTCGCCGCGACGCATCGCCTCCGAGACGACGCCATTGAAAGCGCGGGCGGTATGGTGCGGGCAGTATGGAGAACCGGGCGCTATCGCATGCCCGCAGAACAGATGCTCCTCGCCCGGGGCGGCGTCGTTCACGGCGAAGCGGCAGTCATGCCGGTCGAGATCGACCAGCGGCAGCCGGCGCGAGCCGGCGTCATAGGCGGCGAAGTTTACGAAGGGTTTCGGCTCCGGCAGCGAAAACGCCTTCGGCGGCGCCGGCAATGCTTTCGGGTTCGGATCGCGGATCTTCGGCGCAGCCGCCTTGCGCACCCGCGCCGCGACCACCTTCTGCACCTTGCCGCGTCCGTCCTTCGGCGAGCGCGCGGCGGGGCCGGGGCGCTTCGCCGCGAACCCGATCCGCGAAAGGTCCGCATCGCGATGGATCACCCCGATGATGGCGTTCCGCGAGACATAACGAAACTTCTGGCAGAACTCCCGCGCGATGCGGCTGGCGGAAAGGCCGTCCATCAGCCATCCGCCGATCGCCGCCCGCTCGATCTCCGAATAGGCCGAATTCGGGTGTGCCATATCAGCCGGCCCCCACGACCTTGAGTGGTCCGCCGACCTGGACGGCGACAAGCGAGTCCTTGATGACCGGCATGATCCGCTCGGCGTTCGCCAGCAGGTCGAGCAGCCGGGTTGCTTCCGCAATGGTGAGCACGCCGTCGGACTTCGCCCGCGCCACCTCCACGACCAGCCGGCCGACATGCTCGACCAGCTCGGCCGCATGCATGGAGAGCGAGCCGGCGACGGTCTCTCGCGCGGGAGCGCCGGAGATCTCGCAGCCGAGGAAATCCACCATGGCGAGCGAAACCACCGGCCTGCGCACATAGCCCTCAACGCGCATCGCCTCCGGCAGCGACATGAGGTCCGGCGCGTCGGCGTCGCCCCATCGGTAGACGACGGATTTTGACTTGTTGGTGATGTCCATCACCTTGCCGACGCCGGCCTCGGCCACCAGTTCGGCCTGCGCGTTGCGCAGCTTGCGCTCGACGCGCTCCGTGAATTCGATCATCGAGGCCTCCTCTCAAGGCGCAAAAGCATTCCCGCGCCGGGAAATCCGGCGTCGTTTTCCCGTGGCGGGAAAAGGTCTGGCGATTCACTGTGCGGCGGTCACTTTCCTCACGGGGGACCGCATGGAAAACGAAAGAAACGGCCGAAGGCCGCAAGCCCTGCCGCGCCGCCGCAGGCGTGCAATCGAAAAGGCAGGCGTCGGGCCTTGTGGCCCGCCCACCCGGAGCGCCAGCGAGCAGCGCGAGCGATGCGGCGCGCGAGGCTCATGTGACACTTGCTCCCTTGAAACGGCTGAGCCCGGCGCGCTGGCGGAACTCCATCGCCAGTTCCGGATCGAGGTCGAGCGCCGTGGCGAGCACCTGCAGGCCGAGGCCGTCCGCATAGCAGGCGATGGCCCGGCGCAGCGCCTCGCCGACGCCGATCTGTTCGGCCGCCGCGGCCATGCGCAGCGTCAGCAGCAGATCTGCCGACAGCGTGACGTCGAAGGTGGCCGGCGAATCGGCGGAATGGACGGCCGGCGGCGCGGAGGAGTTGTCGCCGCCGGCCGTGTCCCGTCCGCAGGGGATCGTTGCGGCAGCAGGGACTTCGGGGAAAAGACGATGCGCCAGCGCGGCGCGTTGCGCGGAATGCTGGAAACGGGAGGCGGCGCGGACGCTCATGCGGCGGCTCCTGCTGAAGACGATAATCTTCGGTGCGCGAGCCACGCGTATGTCACGCCGGTAATTCCACGGCGTTCCGCCGCATGGATAACAGCCTGCCAGTGCTCCGGAGCGATCTTTCCGCGGCGACGCATCTGCCGCGCCGCCTCGTAACCGCACCCAACATCAGCAGCGAACTCGACGATTGTCGGCCACGCGTCAATGAGGTCAGTTATGGAGCATGGTTCTGTCATGGCGACGATTTCGTACAATACGTACGACGTCGGGTCAAGCCAACATCGTACACCTTGGACGATGGAAATCGGCCAAAATGTACGAATGAGACAGCAACCGAGAGAGCGGCTTCAATTAGCAAGAGCCAAGGCCGGCTTCAAGAATCCGGCTGATGCGTCGCGCGCCTTCCGCGACATCAATCAAAACACGCTGACGAGCCATGAAAATGGCAATCGGACCATATCTCGCAAGGCTGCCGAAAAATACGCTCGGCATTTCGGCGTCGAAGCCGGTTGGATTCTCTACGGCGACAGGAGCGATTTGGAATTTCCTGGCCTCTATCGTATCCCGGTGCTTTCATGGGTCAGCGCAAGCAATCTTCGGGAGCAGCCAGGCGTCACAGCCGCCGACATTGAGCGATGGGTGCAGGTGGCCGACCTGCCGGCGGGAGACTGGATAGCGCTTGGTGTGGACGGCGATTCGATGAATCGGGTCGCTCCGGACGGATCGACCATTATAGTCAATCGCGCAGATGATAGACTATTGGACGGCAGATACTATGTGTTCCAACAGGGCGGCGGTGCAGCGACTTTCAAGCGCTACAAGCGCAATCCCGAGATGATGCAACCCTTCTCCACAAACCCAGACCACATGTCGATTGCAATTGCAGATGACCTGTACGTCTTCGGTCGTGTTCGCAGAGTTATCACCGACCTCTAGTAAATATGGACACCCGGTAGAGTTGATTTACACTCCCGAGCGGAAGCTTGGGAGGGCATCATGGATTATCTCGATCTCGATCTATTAATCGAAGACACGCTTGTCGTGGGCGTACAGCACCACATTGAGAATTGTCGTGACTTCTACGAGGCAGCGATGGAGGCGGCCTCGTTTGATCTGCTTGAAGAGCACATCGGCATCCGGCTTCAGCGTGATCCGGGCAACGCCTTCGACAGCTACGCCATCAAGGTGCTTGGCAAGTGGATTCAGCCAGACGGGCGCAAGAAGTCCGCCTTGCTGGGCTATCTCTCAAAGGGCATGGCGTGGAAAGTTGGTCAGGAGACAGATGAGGAAGATCGGCTGTATGGCGAATTCTGCTCGATCGAACCACACCCCGACTATGGGTACGACCTTCGGATTAACGTTTATGTAAAGTACGACTTTCAATAGCAATCGTACAAAACGTACTTGACCTGAAATCGTACATCTTGTACGAAAACGCCCATCGCAATCCCGCGATGGAGCTGAACCATGTCACATCCTTTCCGGAAGCCGGCCACCGTCGAGCGGATGGCCGCCGTCATGCTCGACATCCGCGCCACGGGCCGGGTCGTCGACGAGGATGCCCTCGCCAATGAGGGTTTTACCGGGGCCGAGATCGAGGCCTTCGCCCGCCGCGCCCGCGACATCGCCAACGCCCGCGCCGTCCGTCAGGTCGCGTGAGGCTCGCCGGCCATGCGCGACCTTATCCACGACACCGCAGCGTTCGCCGCCCTGATGGCGTGCCTCGCCGGCAGCGCCCTTCTGCTGATGGCGCTGGCGACATGACGAACGACAACCGCCGCCCCGAAACTCTCGATCCCCGCGAGGCGATCCACGCAAAACCGTGGCCGGATGGATCGAACGCCTTCGACGACGAGCCGGAGCTTCTGCCGCTCGCCGCCCGGCCGATGTTCAGCCTGATCGAACTCGTGCTGCTCAGCTGCATGATCGGCATCCTGCTCGTCACGCTTTACATCGGCCTCGTCTGGGCGGTGCGCCCATGACCCCCGCCGAAAAGCACAACGAGCTTGCGCACGACTTCGTCATGAAAGTCGTGCGCGAGACGAAGAGCCATTCCGAGCTGATGGTCGTCGTCGAGAGCGCCGTCCTGTCCGCGATGCTCGTTTCCCGCAAGGTCTACAGCCTTCCTCCGGCTGGCTGCGTCGAGATGATCGAGATGGCGATCCAGCAGGCGACGGCCCGGTTCTCCGCGATAGAGACGCGTTCATGAGCCAGAAGTCATTCCCAACAGCCGCGGTGCTATCGGTCGTTACCGGCAGTCTGCTCTGCGATATCGGCCAGGTCTATGAAGTCCTGAACTTCATGACCGGCGAGAGCGTCTACACGCATCAGTTGCCGCGCATTTCCCGCGAAGCCACACCCGTTCTTCTCGCTCGCCGTCCGGAGTTGCAAGCCGCCATCGACGAAGCGGATCAGGTCAATCCTGAGAACTGGCAAGCATGGCTGGCAACCTGGGTGGAACGCTATGGCGAAACGATGGCCGTGCCCCGCATGACCATCGGCCAGCACGAGCGTATCGATCCACTCTCAGAACTGGCCGAGAAGGTCCATCCCAGCCGCATCATTGTCGTTCAGGGGCGCGGCAATGGCTGACCACACGCATATCGAATGGTGCGATTCAACGTGGCAGCCCATCACCGGCTGTTCGGTCGTCTCGCCCGGATGCACGAACTGCTACGCCATGCGGCTTGCCGGCACACGGTTGCGGCACCATCCGAGCCGCGCCGGCCTCACCCGAGATTCTAACGCCGGCCCGGTCTGGACCGGCGAGGTTCGCCTCAACGAGCAATGGCTCGACCAGCCACTGCGCTGGAAACGTCCGCGCAGGATCTTCGTCTGCGCCCATGGCGATCTCTTTGCCGAAGGCGTGCCCGACGAATGGATCGACCAGGTCTTCGCGGTTATGGCGCTCGCACCGCAGCACACATTTCAAGTGCTGACGAAGCGCGCCGACCGGATGCGCAAGTATGTTGAAGGCGCTTTCGAGCGTCGCGAAGCCCTTGGCGACCTGATGGGCACCGTTGGAGGATCAGAGCGGGAAGGCTGGTACGCTCCGGAATGCGACGGCCGCCGCGGCTGGGTTGGAATGCACCTGCCACTTCCCAACGTCTGGCTCGGCGTCTCGGCCGAGGATCAGAAGCGCGCTAACGAACGCATCCCCCACCTGCTCGCAACGCCGGCGGCCGTGCGCTTCGTCTCGGCCGAGCCGCTGTTGGGGCCGATCGACTTCATGGACATTCCGTGGCCATCAGATCGGCCGAGATTCCCAGAGATAGACGATATCTCGGACGGGCGGAGCTCATTGCATCCTATCGCAGGCTCAAAGCTCGATTGGATCATCGTCGGCGGCGAAAGCGGCCCCGTCGCGCGGCCGATGCACCCGGCATGGGTTTGCTCGATCCGCGACCAGTGCGCGGCAGCCGGCACGGCGTTTTTCTTCAAGCAGTGGGGCGCATGGTTGCCATGGCACCACTTCATGAGCGCCTACATCGCCGACGATCCGGAGCAGACGCGCTTCTCGACCATGGAATGGGATGACGGTCGCTGGCGGGATGTCGGCCGGCCCCAATGGTGCGACGAGGCCGACGGTAACATCGACGGAACACAGTGCGTCGCCCTCGTCGGCAAATCCCGCGCCGGCCGCCTGCTCGACGGCATCGAGCACAGCGCCTTTCCCCACATCTGATCCAACCACGGAGACTCCCATGCTCACCGCAGCAGCCAGACCCGATTCCGCTCCCGTTCTCACAAAAAAGAACCTTGATGCGCCTGCCTTCGTCGTCACCGGACGGGCATCGCTCGCCTTGCAGGACGATATCACCATTGCCGGCACGCTCTTCGCGGCCGGAACGGCGATCACGCTGCCCGCCGGCGAGCACAGGCCCGGCTCGGACTTCGGTATCTTCGTCGACGGCGGCACGCTGATCGCCCTGCCCGACACGCGCGATACGAACGCCGCCGTTCCCGGCCCGCTGGAAAACGGCCTCGTCCAGATCGGCGGCTTCCACTTCGCGCCGGGCGGCAATGCGACGGCGCGATCTGGCGGCGACGACATCCCGGCCATCAATCCGTTCTCCATCTGGGACCTGTCGTTCCGTCCAGCCTGTCCGGACCCGCGCGGCATGTTTGTCGTCAGCCTTCCCGATGGCAGCCGCTCGTGGATCGACATCTACAAGCTCGGCGTCGATCATCTGAAGGACGGCACCAGCCGCTGCGGCGTCACCATCGCCGACGGCGAGAGCCTGCCCGGCCGCATCGGCGGCAACGGCAAGGTGGCGCGTCTGGATTTTCCGACGGCGCAGGAGATCCTTGGCCATCACGGCAAGCAGCTGCTCACCTATGACGAGTTCCGCGTCGCGGCCTTCGGCGTGACGGAAAAGACCGCGGCCGGGAAAGACCCGAAGATCACGGCCCTCGACGCGCCGCGCACCAGCCGTTTCGGCATGATGCAGGCGACGGGCAATCTCTGGGACTGGGGAACCGACGGCGATCCGGACAACCCACGCGCGTCGATCTTCGGCGGGTGCTGGTGGAGCGGCGACGACGCCGGCTCCCGCTGCGCGGATCTCGACGCCTGGCCGGGCCTCTCGGACGGGCTCATTTCCGCGCGCGGCCGCTGCGGCCACATGCGGCCTGCATAGGCCGCGCGAAAGCGCGGGCTGACCCGACATGATCAGGGACGCTCACATGCACGCGCCGGGGCTGGCGATCGTTGAGAAGTACGAGCAGACGATCGCCTATCTCTATCCGGTCATCCAGCGATTTCCGCGCCGGCACGGCGTGGCGCGCGACGCGTTCCTGAATGTCCTGTTCGATCAGGTCACCCTGCTCCATCAGGCGGCCAAGTCGGGCCAGCCCTCGAAACTCTACGCGGCGGACGCGAACCTCGCGACGCTGCGCTTCTGGTTGCGCTTCACGGCGGGTCCAGCCGTCCGGGCCATCACGCCGCGCCAGCACAAGGCCGCGCAGGCCCTTGTGGCCGAGACCGGCGCCATGCTCGGACAGTGGATCAAGACCGCGAAGGGCAAGGGATGAACGGGGTAGAGATGCCACGCGCGTCGATCTTCGGCGGTAACTGGTGGAACGGCGACAACGCCGGCTCCCGCTACGCGAATCTCGACAACTGGCCGGACAACTCGGACAGGAACATTTCCGCGCGCGGCCGCTGCGACGATCCTTTTCCGGCGCGGCCGAGGTCACGGCCCGGCCGGCCCTTCACCATGCGGGCAGTCCCGCAGGGGTGGTCGGCCCGCTCATCCCGCTTCGGCGAACACACTTCTGGGTCCGGCAGAGCGGGGAGTAGCGCCGTCAGGCGTCGAAACCCGCGGCCGGCACGCGAGGCCGCCATGGGCAAGAAACACCGCAATCTCATCGACAGGATCACCGCCGATGCCAACATGATGGAGGCGTGGCGCCTCACCCGGCGCGGCCGGCGCCTTGCGGCATCTGGGCTGGAGTTCAAGGAATACGCCGTCCTCAACCTGCACCGGCTCGCGGCCGCGATGCGCGACGGCAGCTATAGCGAGGGCGAGCCGACGCGGTTCCTGATCTGGGACCCCAAGCGCCGCGAGATCGCCGCGCTCCCCTTCCGTGATCGCATTGCACAGCACGCGCTCTGCGCCGTCATCGGCCCGATCTTCGACGCAACGCTGTTGCCCAACACCTTCGCCTGTCGCACAGGCAAGGGAACGCATGCCGGCGTCAGGGCCGTGCAGGCGGAGCTGCGTCGCCGGCGGCGGGCGGGACGCGCAACCTGGGTGCTCAAGACGGACTTCTCGCGTTACTTCGCATCGATCGACCGGGCTGTGCTCTGGCGCATGATCGAGGCCAAGATCAGCTGCCGCGCCACGCTTCGGCTGATCGAGGCGATGATCCCGCGATCCGGCATCGGCCTGCCGATCGGCAGTCTCGTGTCGCAGATCTTCGCCAACGTCTATGGCTGCATCGTCGACCGTCATCTTCAGCAGGACCTCGGCGAGCGCTTCTGGTATCGCTACATGGACGATCTCGTCGTGCTCGGCGACTGCCCCAACCATCTGCGCCGGGTTAAGGCCTCGATCGAGACCCTGTCGCGGCGGCGGCTCGGCCTGCGCTTCTCCAAATGGTCGATCCAGCCGGCGTCGCGCGGCGTCAACTTCCTCGGCTATCGCATCTGGGCGACGCACAAGCTGCTGCGTCGCGATTCCGTCAAGCGCGCCCGCCGCAAGATCGCAGCCATGCGCGCGAGCGGCGACGACGAACGGCTCGCCCATTTCCTCTCGGCCTGGACGGGACACGCCGGCTGGGCTGACAGCCATAATCTGCTCAAATCGCTCGGGGTGGCAGAATGAGCGCACGGCCAAAACGTGACAATCTCGCCCCGACACTTGATGAACTGCCGATGTTTGCGACGGATCGGCAGATCGCCGAAGCCATCGTCGGCAAGGACGCCGCCGAAAAATGGATGCGAGAACGGCTGCCGACACTTGCGGGAAAGCCCGGTTTCCCCAAGATTGACGAATTCCACGGCGGCAGGCCGGTGAAGCTCGTCGCGCGGTTCTATGACGACTATCTTGGAACCGCGAGAACATCGCCCGCTCCGGCGCGCGGAATAGAGGATGCCAGCGCATGGAAACCGTCAAAGCGCCGGGCCTGAAATGGCGCAAACTCGCGGGCGGCCTGTCACCGGTATGGGTCGCCGACGAGGCCGCTGTCGCAGCAGGCTATCTGCCGAAAACGATGAACCTCAAGCATCTTGCCGGAGATCCGCAGATGCTTGTCGCCAAGTGCAACGCCTTGCAGGCCGATCTCGCTTTGTGGCGCACGGGATACCGTCGCGACCTCCTGAAATTCGACGGCACGATCCGATCGCTGCTCGACATTTACGAGACGCATGAACGCAGCCCCTACCGCGCGCTCAAGCCCGGCTCACGTCGCCCGTACAATCACTATCTGCGTCGGATTCGCGGCCATATCGGTACGCGCTACGTCAACGACATCACGGGTGTCGACGTGCTCAACTGGCACGAAGTCTGGTCGGAAGAGGGTAAGCACCTCGCCGCCGCAGCAATGGCGCGCGCCGTTCTTGAGGCTGCCATAAGCTTCGGCATCATGCTCCGGAAAGAAGGATGCGCCGAGCTGGCTTTGATCTTCCGCGAGACGCGCCGCAAGCTGCCGGGGCCTCGCCCGCGAAAGGCGGTGCTCACGGCCGAGCAGGTCATTGCAGCGCGAAAGGCCGCCCATGCCGACGGTCGGCCGAGCTGCGCCCTTGCCTACGCGCTCGCCTTCGAGACGACGCTCCGGCTCTGGGATGTCATCGGCCAATGGTACCCAATCGACTGGCGTGACGTGTCCGACGTCATCCATGCCGACCGCAAGGAGAAATGGGTAGGCGTACGCTGGGAAGACATCGACCAGAGCATGCGCGTGACCTACACGCCGTCGAAGACAGCCACGCGAACCGGAGCGACGATTTCCTATCCGCTCACGCAGGCCCCCATGGTGCTTGAGGAGTTGGCCCACTGGCCGGAGGAAAAGCGCAACGGCCCGATCATCGTCTCAGAAAAGACGGGTCTGCCCTACAGGGAACTGCCCTTCCAGACGTGCTGGCGTAAGGACCGCAAGGCGGCCGGCATTCCTTCGACTGTGTGGGCGCGTGATTTGCGCGCGTCTGGTATCTCCGAAGGCCGCGCCGCCGATGTCTCGACGGACGATGCCGCAAAGGTCGCGGGACATTCCAGCACCCGCACGACCGATATCTATGACCGTGCCGTGATCGAGGCGACGAACCGCTTCGCAGCGGCCAGAATCAAAGGCCGCGAACAGAGCGGTAACGGGAGCGGTAACGGGCGGTAACATGCCGCCCGCAAAGCCTTGCGCCACAAGGCACACAAAATGGAGATGGTTAATGCCCCCTTTACCAAACGCCTCCTAGGGTAGGGCGACCGTCCCGGCGACTGATTCTGCGGGACGGCTTTGCCTTGCGCGAATGGGTGATGCATGCGTTCTGGTGTGGCGGCACCGCTGTCTCTGATCGAAACCGGCTCCGGCCTCGGCCTCTTCATGCGGCGCCAGCTCGGCCGCGCCGGAGGCCTCGCCCTGCTCGGCGGTGTGGCCTTCGCGCTCGCGGCGCTGGGGACATGGAACGTCGCCGACCCGAGCTTCAGCCATGCCACCGACGCGCCCGTGACCAACGCCATGGGCTATCCCGGCGCCATCTTTTCCGATCTGGCCATGCAGTTCTTCGGCCTGTCCTCCGTCGCGGCGCTCGTGCCGGCGGTGATCTGGGCGCTGTTTCTGCTGAGCGGGAAGCGAATCGACCGGATCGGGAAGAGAAGCATGGCGTGGTTCGCCGGCGCGCTGTTCGCCGCGGCAATCGCCGGCTGCATCGCGCCGCCGCCGACATGGCCGCTGCCCACCGGCCTCGGCGGCGTCTTCGGCGACATGATGCTCAAGGTTCCCGGCATTTTCGCCGGCGGCTATCCGACCGGCTTCCTGGCAACCATTCTGATGGCCGTCTTCGCCCTGCCGGCGCTCTGGCTGTTCGCCTTCGGCTCGGCGCTGCTGTCGCGTCCGCCTTCGGTCGAGGACGATCTCGTCGCTCCCGATGCGCATGAGGACGAGGCCGACGAGGAAGACGACACCAGCGACGGCCTGCTGGCGCTGGGCGCGGTGACGCACTGGTTCCTCTCGGCCCGGGCCTTCGTGCGCCGCCGTTTGGCGGCGATGCGGACGCGCGATGACGACTATCTCGAAGGCATCGCGCGCAAACCCGGCTGGCGCGCGGCGGCCGAGCGCGTCGAATATGCCGAGCGGCAGGAGGCGCATGTCAGCCAGAACGGCCGCGCCCGCGTCGAGCCGGAATTCTTCGCCGCCATGGTTTCCAACGGCCGCGCCCAGCGCGACATGGAGCCCGACCTTGATTTCGACGATGATGACGAACCCGTGGCCTTCGCTGTCGACGACGAGGACGATGAGCTCGCGCGGCGGGCCGCTTCTGCGCGCAACGTCAACGTCCAGAACTTCCGCAGCACGGCCGGCCAGCGCGTCGCCGCGCCCGCGCCGCGTCCGCAGCCAAGCGCCCGCCTCACCCGCGAGGCGCAGACCTCGCTGATCGGCTCCGACAGGTTCGAAATGCCGGCGCTGCATTTCCTTGCCGAGCCGAAGAGCATCGCCAAGGATCCGTCACTGTCCAAGGACGCGCTGGAGCAGAACGCACGCCTTCTGGAGGGCGTGCTGGAGGATTTCGGCGTCAAGGGCGAGATCATCCAGGTGCGGCCGGGTCCGGTCGTCACGCTCTATGAGCTGGAGCCGGCGCCGGGCATCAAGTCGAGCCGCGTCATCGGACTCGCCGACGACATCGCCCGCTCGATGAGCGCCATCGCCTGCCGCGTCGCCGTCGTGCCGGGCCGCAACGCCATCGGCATCGAACTGCCGAACGCCAAGCGCGAGACGGTCTATCTGCGCGAGATCCTCGGCAGCCGCGATTTCGAGCAGACCAAGGCGAAGCTCGCGCTGGCGCTCGGCAAGACGATCAACGGCGAGGCGGTCACCGTCGATATCGCCAAGATGCCGCACGTTCTGGTCGCCGGCACCACCGGCTCCGGCAAGTCGGTCGCGATCAACACCATGATCCTGTCCCTGCTCTACCGCATGACGCCGGAGCAGTGCCGCCTCATCATGATTGACCCGAAGATGTTGGAGCTGTCGGTCTATGACGGCATCCCGCACCTGCTGACGCCCGTCGTCACCGATCCGAAGAAGGCGGTGGTGGCGCTGAAATGGACGGTTCGCGAGATGGAGGACCGATATCGCAAGATGTCGAAGGTCGGCGTCCGCAACATCGACGGCTTCAACCAGCGCGTCGGCGAGGCCGAGAAGAAGGGCGAGCCGATCTCCCGCACGGTGCAGACCGGCTTCGATCGCGAGACCGGCGAGGCGATCTACGAGACGGAGGAGCTCGACCTGTCGCCGATGCCCTACATCGTCGTCATCATCGACGAGATGGCCGACCTGATGATGGTTGCTGGCAAGGACATCGAAGGCGCGGTGCAGCGGCTCGCCCAGATGGCGCGCGCCGCCGGCATTCACGTCATCATGGCGACGCAGCGCCCGTCCGTGGACGTCATCACCGGCACCATCAAGGCGAACTTCCCGACGCGCATCTCCTTCCAGGTCACGTCGAAGATCGACAGCCGCACGATTCTCGGCGAGCAGGGCGCGGAGCAGCTGCTCGGCATGGGCGACATGCTCTACATGGCCGGCGGCGGCCGCATCCAGCGCGTGCACGGGCCTTTCGTCTCCGACGAGGAGGTCGAGAAGGTCGTCGCCCACCTCAAGCTGCAAGGAGCTCCGGAATATCTCGACGCGATCACGCAGGACGACGACGAGGACGACGACGAACCGAAGGGCAAGGGCGGCTCCGGCGGCGGGGACGGCGGCAACTTCGAGGACTCGGAAGACCCGTACGATCAGGCGGTCGCCGTGGTGCTGCGCGACGGCAAGGCATCCACCAGCTATATCCAGCGCCGCCTGGGCATCGGCTACAACCGAGCCGCCTCGATCATCGAGCGCATGGAAAAAGAGGGTATCGTCGGCGCGGCGAATCATGCCGGAAAGCGCGAAATCCTCGTGCCGACCGAAGAGGACAAGTTTTAGTGTTGCCGGGCGCGGCTCCGGTTGGAACCGTGCCGCCCAAATTCGCGTTTCCGACGAGTTTCCGTCGCCAAACTTCAGCCCAACTGGCTTTGTAGGCCGTTCGGGCGATTTGCAGGAAAGTATAGAGATATGGAAAAGATCTCCGGCTCAGGCCTTCTCACCCGTCGGTCCGTTCTCGGCTTCGCGTTTGCCGGAGCTGGCGCGATCGCGTTGCAGGCGGTTCCCGGCTTCGCGCTGATCGCGACCGCGCAGGCGGCGTCCAACACCGCCCAGAAGATCGCCGATCATTTTTCGGCTGTGAAGAGCATGACCGGCGAGTTCGTCCAGTTCGGTCCGCGTGGAGAGCAGACGGGCGGAAAATTCTATATACAGCGGCCGGGCAAGATACGCTTCAACTACGAGGCGCCTTCCGCCTACCGCGTCATCGCCGACGGCACGTCGGTCGCGATCGACAACCGCAAGCTCAATACGATGGATGTCTATCCCCTGTCGAAGACGCCGCTGAAGCTGCTGCTCGACGACCGGATCGATCTGTCCGGCGGGCGCGTGAAGAGCATCAAGGAAGAGGATGACCTGACGACCATACAGCTTGGCGACAAGCAGATATTCGGCAACTCGAAGATCACGATGATGTTCGATCCCTCGAGCTATGAACTGCGCCAATGGACCATTACCGACGCGCAGGGCAAGGACACCACGGTGATGATCTTTAATACCAAACAGGGGGTCGCCATAGACGCCGACCTTTTCAAGATCGACTACCGCCGAAATCTCCAGGTCAACAGCAGGAAGCGGGACGGATAAAGGCCGCCCTCTCCCCCGGACGTGATGGAATGGCGTCGCGCGGAAGCGCGGCGCCATTCGCTTTTGGCCGTTACGAACGGTTAAGTATCTGACTTCAGTGAATTTTCAGCGCTTTGCTCTATTCCGGATCGTTGTAGCAGTCAGATGAGGCAGCCACATGATCCGGAAGATCGCAGAATATTTTCGGGACAGGGGTGGGCAGTTCGCCGTGCTCACGGGCTTGTTGATGGTGCCGATGATCGGGGCCAGCGGCCTCGCGATCGACTATGGCCGCCACGTGGCTGCGAAAAACCACCTGCAGGCGCTGGCTGACGCCGCGTCGCTGGGCCTCGCTTCGGCCAAGCGTCTGGACGAGCAGGAGTCGAGGAAAGAAGCCGAGGCGATGATCGCGGCAAACAATCTGATCGACTGGGTTCACGACGTCGAGATTTCCGACATCGACAGCAATGACGATTTCGTCGACATGAGGCTGTCGGCATATATCAGACCGACCTTCATGCGCGTGCTTGGGTATGAAACATTACCCGTTCAGGCTTATGCCAAGGCGGAGCGGGCACTGATGGGGTCGGTGGAGGTCAGCCTTATCCTCGACAATACCTGGTCCATGTCCGAAAAGGACAAAGACGGTGTTTCGAAGATTTCGACCCTCAAGTCTGCCGCCGCTGAAATGGTCAAGGAACTGATGACCACGGAAGACGGGGCGATACGCATCGCGCTTGTCCCCTACGCGGACTATGTCAATGTCGGTACGCAATACCGCGGCAAGGGATGGCTTTCCATTCCTGACGACTACACGGTAGCGGCAACCGAGAAAGTGTGCGTCACCAAGACCACGAAGGACGTCTGCATTGAAAAGGCCCCGACCTACGCCTGCACGAAGGTGACGGATGGCGTCGAGGAGCCTGCCACCTGCGGCGGCGGCTGCACCAAATATGAGACCCAGACTGTCACGCCCTATCAGTCCTGCTCCGGCGGCGCGGCGGCCAAGACCTACACCTGGTATGGCTGCGTCGGTTCCCGCATGCCTGGAACAGCCCGTCTCGATGACCAGAGCCCCTCGATCCCCTATCCCGGCTATCTGGATACGTCGCAGAAGTGCCTGAATCCGATCGTCCCCCTGACCACGGACAAGGCAAAGCTGCTGTCCGCGATCAACGGGATGATCATCAATATCGGCTCATACAAGCCGGGGACTTACATTCCTGCCGGACTCGTCTGGGGTCTGAACACGCTCTCTCCCAAGGAGCCGTTTGATCAGGGCGCTGAATACGACCCCGAAAACCGCAAGCCGCGCAAGGTCGCGGTGTTGATGACCGATGGTGAAAACACGCTGCGCTTCAACAGCGCAGACGGCAAGCACCCGGCCCTGAGTTCGAACGCCACGACGGCGGCCAAGCAGTTCGCGCAGACCAATGCCGATACGCTGTCGATCTGCTCGAACATGAAGAAGCAGAACATCGAGATCTACACGGTGGCCTTCATGGTCGATGACGAGACCGCCAAAAACATGCTGGAAAGCTGCGCAACGGACAAGAACCACTATTTCGACGCTTCCGATACGAGCAAGCTGCTGGAAGCGTTCACGGCCATCTCGAAATCGCTGCGCGTCGTGCGGCTCGCGATCTAGAGCAGTTCTGAACGCCGCGTCGGGAATTGGCATGAAGGTTGTGTTTTGACGTGATGGCTGGCAGGGTCCGGCGCGATTCCTTCGGACCCCGCCATGTCGCTTTCCATCGCCACCTGGAACATCAATTCCGTACGTCTGCGCATGCCGATCGTGGAGCGGCTGCTGACGGAATATCAGCCGGACATACTGTGTCTGCAGGAGACCAAATGTCCGGACGACCAGTTTCCCTCGGCCGCATTCCGCAAGCTCGGCTATACCCATCTCGCGATCAGCGGCCAGAAGGGCTATCATGGCGTCGCCACCGTGGCGCGGCGCCCGATCGAGATCGTCGAAAAACGCGCCTTCTGCGAGATGGGCGACTGCCGCCACATCTCGACGCGCGTCCGCTCCGGCGGAATCGACATTCTGCTGCACAATTTCTATGTGCCGGCCGGCGGCGACGAGCCTGACCCCGCGATCAACTGGAAATTCAGGCACAAGCTGGATTTTGTCGAGGAGATGCGCGCGGTGCGCGCCGATTTCGCCGAAACCTCGGCATCGATCCTCGTCGGCGACCTCAACATCGCGCCGCTGGAGAACGACGTCTGGTCGCACAAGCAGTTGCTGAACGTCGTCAGCCACACGCCGGTCGAAACCGAGAATTTCGAGGCGATGCGCATGTCCGGCGGATGGGTGGATCTGATGCGCCACCAGATCCCGCCGGAGGAGAAAATCTATACCTGGTGGAGCTACCGGGCGCAGGACTGGCAATCGTCGAATCGCGGCCGGCGGCTCGATCACGTATGGTCGTCGCCGAACCTCGTGCCGCGTCTCGGCCGCATCGAGATATTGCGCGACGCACGCAGCTGGGATCGCCCCTCCGACCATGTGCCGGTGGTCGCCCACTTCGATCTGGAATGACGAATTTCAAAGGTCACCCGCCGTTTCCTGGCGGGCGACCGGAATTCTAATTGAACCTGATCTACGGTCCGACGCCAAGGAGCGTCGGTCCACAGCCGCACGAAACGTGCGTTTTCCGGATTTTCCGCTAGATCAATGCGTCGTCGGTTGCTCTTCCACCTTCAATCTCTCGATCTGGTCCTTGAGAGCGAGTTTGCGTCGCTTGAGCAATACGATGTCGAGATCGTCCACTGACGGATGCGCCAGCGCTTCGTCGATTTCCCGCTCGAGTTCGCCGTGCTTGCGCTGCAGCTCTTCAAGATGGGATGCAAGAGACATAGAGGCTCTCCCTTCGTTTGTTCCTCGAAGTCCGCCACATGCTCGCCCACCGCAGGTTCACCTGTGACGGTATAAACAGTCTGCCATCTTCTTTGCCGATTGTCGAATGCCGGCTAGTAGCATTTCCTGAAGATGTTACTTGTGATATAGGGCTCGCGCCGCCCGCCAGAAGGGGCGGCCCGGTCGAAATGCGGCGCTTTCGAGCCCGGCAAGAATGCCTGACGGGAAAAGAATGTCGGAACAGGAACAGGCCGAGGTTCGTCTCGAATTGGCGCGTCTCAAGCAGGAACACGCAGACTTCGACACGGCGATAAACGCGATGATCGCACAGGGCTGCGATCCGTTGGCCGTCCAGCGCATGAAGAAGAAGAAGCTGGCGTTGAAGGACCGGCTGAAGATAGTGGAAGACCGCGTCATTCCGGACATCATCGCCTGAGGCATACGGCCTCGCGATCGAACACGGGCCGTTTCCTTGTGATGCGGAGATAATTCCGCTAAGGCCCCGGCATGGATGGCGGGCTTCACCGCGCTCCATTGCCGCAGGGGAACGGATGGCCGACGTCGCGATCATTATGGGCAGCCAGTCGGACTGGGCGACGATGCGCCATGCCGCCGAAACGCTTCATGCGCTGGGTGTCAGCCACGAGGCGCGCATCGTTTCCGCGCACCGCACGCCCGACCGCCTGGTTTCGTTCGCGAAAGGCGCGAAGGCCGCCGGCTTCAAGGTGGTGATCGCCGGCGCCGGCGGCGCCGCGCACCTGCCGGGGATGACCGCGTCCATGACCCCGCTCCCGGTCTTCGGCGTGCCGGTGGAATCAAAGGCGCTGTCGGGTCAGGATTCGCTCCTGTCGATCGTCCAGATGCCGGCCGGCATTCCGGTGGGAACCCTTGCCATCGGCCGTGCCGGCGCCGTCAATGCCGCGCTTCTCGCCGCCGCCGTGCTGGCGCTGAACGATGACGGTCTCGCCGGGCGGCTTGACGCCTGGCGGCAGGCTCAGACCGGCAAGGTCGCCGAATTTCCGACGGACGAAGCCTGATGCCTGCGCTCGGACCCGGCCAGACGATCGGGATCATCGGAGGCGGCCAGCTCGGCCGCATGCTGGCCATGGCTGCCGCGCGCCTCGGCTATCGCACCATCATACTGGAGCCGCAGAAGGATTCGCCCGCTGCGCAGGTCGCCAACGATCAGATCGTTGCCGCCTATGACGATCCGGTCGCCCTTGGTGCGCTGGCCGAACGCTGCGCCGTCGTCACCTACGAATTCGAGAACGTTCCGGTTTCTGCGGCCAGCCGCCTCGCCGGGAAGACAGGTGTATTCCCGCCGCCCCGCGCTCTCGAAGTCTCGCAGGACCGGCTGACCGAAAAGACCTTCCTGAACGATGCTGGCGCGGAAACGGCCCGTTTTCGAGCCATCGACAGCGAGAAGGCGTTGCGCGACGCACTTGCCGAATTCGGCGGGGAAGGCGTGCTGAAGACGCGCCGGCTCGGCTATGACGGCAAGGGTCAGCATGTGTTCCGCAAGGGCGGCGCCGACGTAATCGCTGTTGTTTTCAGCGCGATGGGCGGCGTTCCGCTCATCCTGGAAGGCTTCGTGCCGTTCGAGCGGGAGATTTCGATTATCGCCACGCGCGGGCAGGACGGCGCCTTCGCCGCATACGATGCGGCAGAAAACATCCATCGCAACGGCATTCTCCATACTTCGACCCTGCCCGCCTCCGTGACGCCCGAGACGGCGACGGCGGCAAGGCAAACCGCCCGGGGCATCCTCGAAGCGCTGGACTATGTGGGCGTCATCGGCGTGGAGTTCTTCGTGCTGGCCGGGGGCGGGCTGCTCGTCAATGAGATCGCGCCGCGCGTGCACAATTCCGGCCACTGGACCGAGGCGGCATGTCTCGTCTCGCAATTCGAACAGCACATCCGCGCTGTCGCCGGCCTGCCGCTGGGCGACACGCGCCGTCATTTCGACTGCGTGATGGAAAACCTGATCGGCGACGATGTCGAGCGCTTCGCGGACCTCGTCGGGCAGCCCAATCTGATGCTGCATCTGTATGGCAAGGCCGAGGCGCGTCCCGGCCGCAAGATGGGCCATTTCACCCGGATCGCCGCCAGACCGGCGTGATCTTGTAACTATCTGGAACGACCTGCCGCGTCAGGCGAGGCTGCCCGCATCGGCGCTCGGCTTGGCGCGGCCCTGCAGGTCCGCCTGTACGGCGCTCTGAAGCTCATAGATCTCATCCCGTATCGCGCCGTCCGAATGACCGGCCTTGCGCATCTCGGCGACAAGACTGGCGATACGCGATCGCCACAATTCATTGGCTGCGGCGCCATGAACGACGTCGAGATCGTCGGCGAGGGAACGGACGAGGTGAACGCGCGAACGCAACGGAAAAGGAATCACTTGAACCATGACTGCACCGTCGCTTTTCATGGTTGATAGTTGGTGAACGAAACGCCAGTCACGATCACGGCACTTCGATCACGTCCGCGCGTGCCGACGGTGAATGTCCGGCGTCGCTGGCATACATCCGGACGCATCGCGCGGTTGACAGCCGCCGTTCGTCTCGTCTATGAGCCAGCCATCTTTGACGGGCGTGTCTTCGGGCGCGCCCTTTGAGTTCGGCCCGGATGGGCCACATCCGACGGGCAAGACCATGAAGATCAAGAATTCCCTGAAGGCCCTCAAGGCCCGCCACCGCGACAACCGTCTGGTTCGCCGCAAAGGCCGCATCTACATCATCAACAAGACTGACCCGCGCTACAAGGCACGCCAGGGCTGATCGGCCCGCACCTTCACGCGAATTTCAGTTTGACGTTCCGATGCGCGGGGCTAGATTCCCGCGTATGCGGAACGTTTTTGTGCTTTGCGCCCTTGCCATTCTGGCAACCGCCACGCCGGCGCTGAGCGCCGGCAATGCCCTGCCCGACGTCCAGAAGCCGGAGGCTCTCGATCCGAAGGCGAAGCTCGACGGATTGTTCAGCGAGCTGAAGCGCGAGCGCAACGAAAAGGCCGCCGAGCGCATCTCCGGCCGTATCTTTGCCGCCTGGAGCCAGTCCGGCAGCGCCAATATCGATCTGATGATGCACTGGGCGCAGAAGGCCATCGACGCCAAGAAATATGACGTCGCGCTCGACTTCCTCGACCAGATCGTCGTCATGCGTCCGGATTTCGCGGAAGGCTGGAATCGCCGCGCGACCGTCCACTTCCTGATGAACAATTTTGCCAAGTCGATGGTCGACATCGAGCATACGCTGGAACTGGAGCCACGGCATTTTGGGGCTCTCGCCGGCATGGCCCGGATCATGAAGGATCGCGGCCGCAAGGAACTGGCGCTCAGCGTCTATGAACGCATCCTCACCATCTACCCGATGATGCGGAGCGCGCAGTCGGAGGTCGCCACCATATCTGACGAGCTCGCCGGCGAAGGCATCTGACGACCTTCACGCGCACGCCTCTCTGAATATAGCGTCGGCGAAGAATCACGCCGCATTGAACCCGATCCGGCTTTTGTTGCGTATATGGTGTGGCGTCTGATCACCGGGCGCACGCAAAACGCAGCTCCCGATGAATCCTGTCTACGCAATCCTTGCATTTTTTATCGCCATCGCCGCCGTTCTGATCGGTGTTTCCCGCGTCAACAGCTGGCTGATCGAGCGACGGCACCCACCTGTCGGAACCTTCGCCGAGATCGCCGGCACGCGTCTCCACTACGTCCACGATCCAGCGCCGGCCTCACCGGACCTGCCGCCGATCGTCTTCATCCATGGTGCAAGCGCCAATCTCAAGGATCAGTTGCTGACCCTGCGCCCCATGCTGGAAGGCCGCGCCGAACTGCTGTTCTGGGATCGACCGGGGCACGGCTGGTCGGCGCGAGGTCCACTCGCGGCGCAGACGCCGTTCGATCAGGCAAAGCTGCTCGCTGGCCTCATGGACCGGCTGGGCATCGACAACGCCGTTCTTGTCGGCCACTCCTTCGGCGGCGCGGTCGAGACGGCTTTCGCCCTCTCCTATCCGAAGCGCGTCCGCGGCCTCGTCTTCCTGTCGGCGGCGACGCATCCGTGGCCCGGCGGCAAGACCTCCTGGTACTACGACTGGGCTTCGTTGCCGGTGATCGGCCGGCTGTTCGTCGAGACGGTCGCCGGCCCGGCGGGAGCACTGCGCGTGGGACCCGCGACGGAATGCGTGTTTGCCCCGAATGCGGTGCCGGAAGCCTATCTGGAGAAGGCTTCGATCGGGCTGGTGTTGAGACCGCGGAACTTCCGCGCCAACGCCCGCGATGTCGCGGGGCTTTATGCCTATGCGAGCGCGGCCGCCCCGCGCTACAAGGAGATTTCCGCGTCCACGGTGATTGTCAGCGGCGACCGCGATGCCGTCGTCGCCGAGGAAATCCACAGCATTGGCCTTGCCAGGGACATAGCAGGCTCGCAACTCGTCTGGGTCCGCAACCTCGGCCACAAGCCGGAATGGATCGCGCCGGAACTGGTTGTCGGCGCGATCGAGAAAGTCGCGGGCAGACAGGTCGATCTCGCCACGTTGACGCGTGAGGTCGAAACCCGCATTGCGGCCGATGCTTTTGGCGAACACTGCGTCGACGAGCCGTTCGACGGCGGCGAGTTGCATCCCACGCCGGGTTGATCTCCGGGGTCAGGCAAGGCCGCGCCGTTTTCCTCTTGCACGCGCACCGGGACACACCATTTTGTAACAAAGGAAGTTCCTGTCCGCATGGGAGCGAAGAGGTGAAGAACACAGAAACCGCACGTCAGCAGACCTATGTCCGCGACAATTTCTGGCGGACGGCCAAGCGTGCCGCGAGGCACGTGCCGTTCATGCAGGATGTCGTCGCCGCATACTATTGCGCGATGGACAAGCGCACGCCCTTGCGCGTGAAGGGCATCATCCTTGCCACGCTCGCCTATTTCGTGCTGCCGACGGACACGATTCCCGATTTCGTTCTTGGGCTCGGCTTCACCGACGACGCAGCCGTGCTGACCGCCGCCATATCGGCCATCGCCGCCCATCTGAAGCCCGCGCACCGCGCCGCCGCCCGTGCGGCGCTGAAGGAAGCCGACTGATCACGCTTTGGTGACCTTGCACCCGGCGAACCCGTTCCGGGTGCAAGAATACGGGATAAGTCAAACTCTCGCCGCTTTCCTCCGTTCAATCCCGGCAAGGGACGGAACGCTTGCGCATATCGGCTGCGCCAGCGGGATCAGGGCGGGGCACCGGCGGTGGAAGCCTTTTCTTTCGGAAATCTTCATCGTTTGGTAACCCAGATTAAATCAAAGTGACGCGAACGGGTCGTCGCCGGCGACCTCGTCCACGCATCATTTCGTAAGGACAAGATCAACCAACATGCGCGGATTGATTTCGACACTCACCGGCCTCCTCGCGATCGGCCTCGCCACACCGGTTCTCGCGCAGTCGGCCACCAAGATCGGCCAGCACAGCGCCTGGGGCACCTACAGCTACACCCAGAACGGCAGCAAGGTCTGCTACGTGCTCACCGTTCCGACGGACAAGAAGCCGACCAGCGTGGATCACGGCGACATCTTCTTCTTCGTCAGCCAGAAGCCCGGCCAGAACGTCACCTACGAGCCGCAGTTCATCGCATCCTACAATTTCCAGGAGAACTCGAAGGTCTCCGTCTCCGTCGGCAACAAGAACTATTCCATGTTCACGCGCGGCAAGTCCGCCTGGATGGAGAACGCCGCGCAGGAGCCGGAATTGATCGCCGCGATGAAAGGTGGCTCCGACATGAAGATCCAGGCCAAGTCGAGCCGCGGCACGGCGACATCCTATGTCTTCTCCCTCAAGGGCATCTCGGCAGCGCTCTCTTCCATCGCCAAGTGCAAATAGGATCGGATGACTGACCGGCAAAGACGGCTCGCGCCGGCCCGGCCGGCTTGCGCGAAGCCGCTTTCGCGATCCGCAGGGAGATCGACGAGGCTCCTCGAACCGGCTCGGATGGTTGCGGCAGCAATACCGCCTCGCCATATAGGCTTCCGGGCGGCGCGTGACGTCGAGGCCGGCCCATGATATGTGGCGGCCGGAGCGCTAACCTCCCAGCCACAAGCCAAACCGATCGATCAGACATGGCAGTTTCTATAGACCTCATCGCCGACAAGGCGCACAACGCCGTTCCGCCCCGCGTCGCGCTGGTGGAAAAACCGACTCTGATCGGCCTCAGCCGCGCCGAGATGGCGGAGGCGCTGATCATATCGGGCATCGTGCCGGAGCGGCAGGCGAAGATGCGCGTCCAGCAGCTCTGGCACTGGCTTTATGTGCGCGGCGTCTCGGACTTTTCCGAGATGTTCAACATCTCGAAGGATTTGCGCGCCACGCTGGCGAGGCATTTCACCATTGCCCGACCCGAAATCGTCGAGGAGCAGATCTCCAACGACGGCACACGCAAGTGGCTGTTCCGTTTTCCGCCGCGCGGCGCAGGCCGGCCCGTCGAGATCGAGACGGTCTATATACCCGAGGAAGGGCGCGGCACGCTTTGCATCTCCAGCCAGGTCGGCTGCACGCTCACCTGCTCCTTCTGCCACACCGGCACGCAGAAGCTGGTCCGCAACCTGACGGCGGAAGAGATCCTCGCCCAGCTTCTGACCGCGCGCGATCGGCTGGGCGATTTCCCGGATCGCGATACGCCGGATGGCGCCATCGTGCCGGCGGAAGGCCGCAAGGTTTCCAACATCGTCATGATGGGCATGGGCGAGCCGCTCTACAATTTCGAGGAGGTGAAGAAGGCGCTTCTGATCGCTTCCGATGGCGATGGCCTGTCGCTGTCGAAGCGCCGCATCACGCTCTCCACCTCCGGCGTGGTGCCGGGCATCGCCCGCACCGGCGAGGAGATCGGCGTCATGCTGGCGATCTCGCTTCACGCGCCGAACGACGACCTGCGCGATCTGCTGGTGCCGATCAACAAGAAGTATCCGCTCGAAGAGCTCATGGACGCCTGCCGGAAATATCCCGGCCTGTCGAACGCGCGCCGCATCACCTTCGAATATGTGATGCTGAAAGACGTGAACGACAGCCTTGACGATGCCCGCGCTCTGGTGAAGCTGCTCAAGGGCATACCGGCCAAGATCAACCTGATCCCCTTCAACCCATGGCCCGGCACCAACTACCAGTGCTCGGACTGGGAGACGATCGAGAAGTTCGCCGACTTCATCAACAATGCAGGCTATGCCTCGCCGATCCGCACGCCGCGCGGCCGCGACATCCTCGCCGCCTGCGGTCAGCTCAAGTCGGAATCGGAGCGGCTGAAAAAGCACGAGCGGCTGGCGCTCGAAGCCATGATGATCGCCGGCCACGGCGAGGCATGACGTCCGGCACAAAAGCTGACGGCCTGCTGACAGTGCCAAGATACGCTGCAAAGCTGCGCTGAACCTGCACGACAGCAACATCGTTTGGAGCCACGCAAGGCGTTGCTTGACGTGATCCGGCATGGAAGGTCCGTGCCGCAAGCGGAGACGCCGACCCATGAAGGAAGACATCGCCCGAACGATCCTCGGATATGCCGCTTCCGTGCTGACGGCGGCTGCGGTGACGGTTTCCATCGTCACCGCCGGCGAGGCCGTCAGCCTCGGCAACTTCCTTTTCATCCTTCTCTTCGGTTCCGCCTATATCGCGACCTGCGGCCTGCCCGGCTTCGCGGCGACCGTCTGGCTTTCGCGCAGGTTTGGTATCCGCCGGTGTCCGTTCTTCGCGCTTGCCGGCGGCGCGAACGCGATCATCGCATGGACAGCGCTTTACGTTGTCACCGGCAGCGGCGTGCGCATCGACGATGCGCTTTTCGCAGCGAGCGTCGCCGGTGGCTTGGCTGGCGGCATTTCGTTCTGGTCGGTTGCCATCAGGAAAGTGCCCAGCACGCCGCAGGCAGCGTAGCGGCAGCGCCTCTTATCGCGCCTGCGCCGTCAGGATCTTGAGCGCGAAAGCGGAAAACACGCCGGCGAACAGATAGTCCACCGCCCGCGTGACCCTCGGACTCTTGCGCAGCAGGCCGGCGAAGCGATCGGCGGCGAACACCATCGGCGTGGTGATGACGGCCGAAAGCACGATGAAGAGGACTCCGAGGAAATAGAGTTTTGCGGGCGCGTGCGGATCGTTGACACTGACGAACTGCGGCAGGAAGGTCATGAAGAAGAGGATGATCTTCGGATTGAGCAGGTTGATGCCTATGCCGGTCAGGTAGTTCTGCATGAGCGTGTGTCTGCGCCCCTGCCGCTTCTCGGGGGCGAAAGCCGATCCGTGGCGAACGGCCTGCCATGCCAGCCAGACGAGATAGCCAGCACCGGCCACCTTCAGCGCGAGGAACGCCTCGGGCGAAGCCACGATCAGTGCCGAGAGACCGAACACCACCAGCGACGTGTGGACGAGACAGCCGGTGAAGCCGCCGAACATTGCGGCGAGCCCGGCCGCCCGTCCCTCCGAAAGCGCCCGTCCGACGAACAGCGTCATGTCGGGGCCGGGCGTGATGGCGATGATCACGATGGCGATCGAAAACTGGAGGATGGTGGAAAAGTCAGGGACGAAAGCGGGCAGCATGTCTGTCAGGGCGGGTTCGGTTGATGCTTGCGCTCTACCGTCACAAATGCCGGCCGCGCGCAAGCGTCAACATGTTGAAACGGCTGCATAGCCCGCATCATGCCGGTCACGGGGCCGCACCGCAGACCTTTGCAATGACCTCACTGCGCCGCGCGGCTTTTCCCGACGGTCTCGTCCTCCGCCAGCAGCGCGCCTCCCTGCGCCTCGTAGCCGCTGCCGGTCCATGTCCAATGGATCGCCTCGATGCCGTTGACCATTGCCAGCGTCGCGAGGCCGGGCCAGCCGTCATGCGTACGACTCTCGTCGAGATAGAGGCGCACCCCTTCCGTGGCATAGGCGGACTGCCAGTCGCCCGCGCCTTCCGCCGCCCATCCGGCCAGCGTGCAGCCGGAACTGCCGTAATAAAAGGTCGAGCCGCATAGCGAGGCGAACAGCAGCCGTTTGCCGTCCGGCCTGTCGATCTGCGCAGCCGCGATTGTCGGCTCCTTCTTGACCGCCTCCCGGAACAGCCGGATTTCGTCGGCAAGAAGGACCGTCGCCACGGCCGCCGGCGGCCCCTCTTCGGCGAGCGACACCGTCTGATAGGCGGACATATCGATCTGGCTGCAGCGCGGCGCGATCGCTTCTATCACCTTGCCGGAATTGCGCAGATTGAATGTTGCCTGCGCGACAGGCTTGTCCGCGCCGGTGCTGACGCGCATGCGGGTACCGGTCTTCAGTGGTTCGAGGATGTCCGTCGGCACGGACACCTGCAATGTCCCGGGACCGCGCACCGGCTCCAAGGCAAGCGTCCTCCCCTCGAGCCCGATCTTCAAGGGCCCCGGCAGGAGATCAGCCCCTTCGGTGCGGAAGAGGAAGCCCCACTTCTGCTCGGCGCAATAGAGCGAGCCGCCAGTGATGCCGGAAGCCTGCGTAGGCGTGGGCAGAATGGCCACCGCGCCGCCGGCGGCTTCCTCCCAGCGATCTCCCGCCTGGACGGAATGCATGCTGGCCATGCACGAAAGCAGCATCGCCAGCCGCAAGAGCCGTGTTCTCACCGTCTCACTCCCTGACAGCCCCGAAGAATCAACCGCATCATAGGATGTGCTGTGCCTCCAAATGGCAATCGCGGCGTTTCACATTTCGATTACCTTGCCTTGGCGGGGCTTTCCTGCTTAGAGACCCGTCGATTCAGGGGCACATATCCCCCATCTGTGCGGAGAAATCATGTCCAAGTGGAAAGACGTGAAGAAGGTCGTGCTCGCCTATTCCGGCGGTCTCGACACGTCGATCATCCTCAAATGGCTGCAGACCGAACTGGGTGCGGAGGTCGTGACCTTCACCGCCGATCTCGGCCAGGGCGGCGAACTGGAGCCGGCGCGCCAGAAGGCCGAGATGATGGGGATCAAGGACATCCGCATCATGGACCTGCGCGAGGAATTCATCTCCGATTTCGTCTTCCCGATGTTCCGCGCCAACGCCCAGTATGAGGGCGTCTACCTGCTCGGCACCTCCATCGCGCGACCGCTGATCTCCAAGCATCTGGTCGACATCGCCGCCGAGACGGGTGCCGATGCGATCGCCCATGGCGCCACCGGCAAGGGTAACGATCAGGTCCGTTTCGAACTTTCCGCCTACGCACTGAACCCCGACATCAAGGTGATCGCGCCGTGGCGCGACTGGTCCTTCAAGTCGCGCACGGACCTGCTCAACTTCGCGCGCGACCACCAGATCCCCGTGCCGAAGGACAAGCAGGGCGAGGCCCCGTTCTCCGTAGACGCCAACCTTCTGCATTCGTCCTCGGAGGGCAAGGTTCTCGAGGACCCGTGGCAGGAGCCGCCGGAATTCGTCCATCAGCGCACCGTTTCACCGATGGAGGCGCCGGATGCGGTCACCGAAATCGAGATCGAGTTCCTGAAAGGCGATCCGATTGCCCTCAACGGCAAGAAGCTTTCGCCGGCAACGCTTTTCGCGGCTCTCAACGACCTTGGCCGCGACAACGGCATTGGTCGCCTCGACCTCGTGGAGAACCGCTTCGTCGGCATGAAGAGCCGCGGCGTCTATGAGACGCCGGGCGGCACCATCCTGCTCCATGCGCACCGGGCGATCGAATCGATCACGCTCGACCGGGGGGCCGCGCATCTCAAGGACGAGATCATGCCGCGCTATGCCGAGCTGATCTATAACGGCTTCTGGTATTCGCCCGAGCGCGAGATGCTGCAGGCGCTGATCGACAAGAGCCAGGAAGACGTCGAAGGCACCGTGCGGCTGAAGCTCTACAAGGGCAACGTCATCGTCACCGGCCGCAAATCGCCGAAGACGCTCTACTCCGACACGCTCGTCACCTTCGAGGACGACCGCGGCGCTTATGACCAGAAGGACGCCGAGGGCTTCATCCGTCTCAACGGCCTGCGTCTGAGGACGCTGGCCGCGCGCAAACGCAAGACCTGACGACCGCCTTGCAGCGTCCGGGTCAAGATCACGCCGTTCGCCGCCGGCTGGTTCTGATGCTCCCCGGCTTCGAACGGGTTTCGCTGGAAGCGCATCATCGCCGGTTCCGCAGGGAGGCAGCCAGGACTGCCCCCAGCTATGGCGTGACGTTCGGCGTCGGCGAGCCGGAGATTTCCGAGGGCGCTTGCCGGACGTCCTCCTTTCAGCTCGACGCGGAAGGCGACGGCTGGCGCACGACGAGCGACATCGTATTCTACGACCTCGCCTGCCTCAACGGCATGTATGAGCGCAAGTCCATGCCGATACGCCTTCTGCGCGGAGTCGGCGCGGCATTTGACCTGATGATCCGGGGAGCCGGGCTGCGCTATCTGCGCGACGGCTGGCGTTTTTTCCTGTTCTTCCTGTTTCCGTTCCTGCTGCTGCTCATAACCCTCGGACTGGCAGCGCTGGCCGTTCTGCCGGCATTCTACAACGGCGCATGGAATTTGCTGTGGAGCGTGCCGCTCGCTTTGGCCGGTGCAGTGGCGCTCTGCCTGCTCGCCAAGCCGATGCATGTGCCGCTGATGATGGATCTTTGGGCACTGACGGTCGACGTGCCGCGACGACGGCATCCCGAGGTGCATCGGATGCTGGAGGCCGTAAGCGACGACATTGCCCGCCGGATCGCAGCGACGACCGCGGACGAGGTGATCGTCGTCGGGCACAGTTTCGGCGCGGTGCCGGCCATCATGGCGCTCGCCGATCCGCGCTGCACGGCCATTGCGGACGAGAAGCCGCTGGGTTTGCTTGCCGCGGGATCATATCTCCTTGCCGTCGCTCACCATCCGGCCGCCGCGAAGCTGCGCGAAGCGGCCGGGATCGTCATGCAAAGCCCCATCGCGTGGCTGGACGCGCAATCGCACACCGATCCGATCAACTTCTTCCGGACGAACCCCGCCGATGCTCTCGGCATGAAGGACGCCCGCCGGCCCAAGGTCGTCGAGGTCCGCTTCAAGCAGCAGTTGGAGCCCGAGAGCTATCGGCAGATACGCGGCGACTTCTTCCGCACCCATCGACAATTCGTCTACGGCGTCGAGAAGCGCAGCCACTACGCGCTGTTTGCGATCATCGGGGGGCCTGAACCCTTTTCCGAAATCGTCGCACGCGGTGGGCTCTCGACTGACTGGACGCGCTTTTCGCCGCAGGCGAAGGACGGCGGCAGACACGCTGCGGCATCCTGAAAATGAAAAGCCCGGCGCGAGGCCGGGCTGCTCTGTTTCGTCTAAAGCATGTCGCCCGAAAGTGGGAACCGGTTTCGGGACAACGACATGCGAAAAAACAATAACTTAAAGCGTGTCGCCTGATTCCGGTTCGATGCGACACGCTTTCGGATGCATAGCCGCCGGGATTACTGACCGTCGATCTGCTCGCCGATGATGGCGATGGCCTGCTGGTAGACGCTGGCGGCATTCCAGCCCGCTATGGCGCCCATATTGCCCCGGTAGCCGGCGCCGGCGCGCCAGCCATGGCCCTTCAGGAAATTGGCGGTCGAAGCCAGAGCCGTCGCCTTGTCGCGCAGGTTGGCGCTGCCGACGCCGTATTTGAGGACATTGCCGGGAAGGAACTGCGTATGGCCGATTTCGCCATGCATGGCGCCGACCGAACCGGCGCTGAGCGCACCACGATCGACCAGCTTAAGGGCCGCGATCGCATGCGGGGTGAAGAACTCCGGCCGGCGGCAGTCATAGGCCAGCGTCACGATGGCCGAAACCGTGTTCTGCTTGCCCATATAGGAGCCGAAGCCGGTCTCCATGCCCCAGATAGCGAGGAGCACGCCGGGCGGAACGCCGTACTTGCGCTCGATGTCGGCGAAGAGCGCCGCATTCGTCTTCTTCAGCGTCCTGCCCTTGGAGATGATCGCCGCGCCGCCGCGACGCTGCATGAACGCTTCCACCGAACCACTGAATGCCTTGTGCACGGCGCGATCGGCCTTGATCGTCGCGGTCGCGTATTTGGCGCCGGCCAAGGCAGTCAGACCCTTGCTCTTTACGCCGGAGGCCTTCGCCTGCTGGGCGAAATCCGCTTTCCACTCATCGAAGCCCGCCGCGGTCTTGCCGCAGCTTTGCGCCTGCGCCGCTCCCGTTGCCAGAGCCAGAACCGCCAAGGCTGCGCCAAATGCAATTCCCATGGCCGTGCGTGCCATCAATTTCTCCTCGCTGCCCAAGATACTTCCTTGCGAAAGTTCCGAAATTAGCCTGAATTATTCCCGTAAAGATGATGTTTGAGGCCAAAGCAAGTCACACTGGCTTGTGCGCCGGAATTTCCCGGCTTCTGCAGCATTGTTGCCACGTCTGAGGGGGCGTTTGCATGGAAGACGTCGATGTGGTGGTCGTCGGGGCGGGTTCCGCCGGGCTCTCGGCGGCGAAGACGCTCCGCGCGGCCGGACTGTCCTTCAAGGTGTTCGAGGCGATGAACCGCATCGGCGGGCGCGCCTGGACCAGCGACCAGCATTTCGGCGCACCATTCGACATCGGCTGCGCCTGGCTCCATGCCGCCGACCGCAACCCGTACTATGCCGAGGCCGAAGCGGCCGGCTGGACGCTGCACCACCACGACATGAACGTCGTTCACCTCTATTTCGGCAAGCGCAAGGCGAGCGAGGACGAGGAAGCCCATATGAAGGCGGCCGATGCCGAACTCGCCCGGCTTATGGAGACGTGGAGCGGCGGCGACGATGACCGCCTGTCGTCCCTGACCAGCCGGACCCACACCGCACGCGCCGCCGCGACCTTTGCCGGGCCGATGGATTTCGGCGCGGATTACGACGAAATCTCCATCGAGGATTTCCGGCAGGCCGCCGACCTCGACCCGAATTACTTCACGAGAGAGGGTTTCGGCGCGCTGGTCGCCCTCTACGGCGCGGACGTCCCGGTGGAACTCTCCACTCCGGTTCGCAGAATCCTCTGGGACGTGCCGGGTGTCGCCTGCGTCACGGATCGTGGCACGATCCGCGCCCGCGCCGTCATCGTCACCTCGTCGCCGGCTGTGCTCGCATTCGAGGAAATCGCCTTCTCGCCTGCCCTGCCGGACAAGCATGTCGAATCCTTCTTCGACCTGCCCATGGGCATGCTGACCAAACTGCCGATAGAAGTACGCGGCACGCGACTTGGGCTGACGCCGTTCGACGACCTGCTCATCGAGCGGCCGGCGCGCAACGACATCTATTTCCTCTGCTTTCCCTTCGACACCGACCTGATGGTCGGCTTCGTCGGCGGCGATTTCGCGTGGGAACTGTCGGCGGCCGGCGAGGCGGCCGGCGTCGATTTCGTCGCCGATCGGCTCTGCGGCATCTTCGGCAGCGACCTGCGCAAGCATCTCGGCAGGGCCATGATGACCAACTGGGGCGCGGAGCGTTTCGTACGCGGCGCCTATGCGGCCGCCCGGCCCGGCAAGTCAGGCGCGCGGCGCATCCTGTCCGAGCCCGTCGCCGACCGCATCTTCTTTGCCGGCGAGCATCTGGCCGGGCCGCTTGTCCAGACCTGCGGCGGCGCCCGCCTGTCTGGTGAGGACGTCGCGCGGAAGGTCGTGACGATGCTTGCGGCCTGAAACACGCTGCCGCCCATTCGACCGCGCAGACCTTGACTTTCTGCGGCCTTTGCGGTTCAAGGCGCGTTATTCAGCGACGAGTTCATCTCCGAGCCGCCGACCGGGACGCCGAAGCCCATCTGGGCAGGTGCTGTAAAGAGATCCCGGAGGCCAACACCCGGCAGCGCAATGCGCCCCCGGGTGCTTTTTGGCTTTGGCGCTTGGTTGGCCGCCGCCGAGAGACTACTTCTCGGGTCGAAACCGATCCGGAAGCGAAGGAAAGCGGATGTTTGAGTCACTCCAGGAACGACTTGGTTCGATCCTCAACAACCTGACCGGCCGGGGCGCCCTGTCCGAGGCCGACGTTTCGGCTGCGCTGCGCGAGGTTCGCCGCGCATTGCTCGAAGCCGACGTCGCGCTGGAGGTCGTCCGCTCCTTCACCGACCGGGTCCGCACCAAGGCTGTCGGCGCCGAGGTGCTGAAGTCGATCAAGCCGGGCCAGATGGTCGTCAAGATCGTCCATGACGAACTGGTCGAGATGCTGGGATCCGAAGGTCAGACGATCGACCTGAACGCCCCTGCCCCCGTCGTCGTCATGATGGTCGGCCTGCAGGGCTCAGGCAAGACGACGAGTTCGGCCAAGATCGCCAAGCGGCTGACCGAGCGCCAGGGCAAGAAGGTCCTGATGGCCTCGCTCGACACGCGCCGCCCGGCCGCGCAGGAACAGCTTCGTCAGCTCGGTGAGCAGACCAAGGTCGCCACGCTCCCGATCGTCGCCGGCCAGTCGCCGGTCGAGATCGCCCGCCGTGCCGTGCAGGCGGCGAAGCTCGGCGGCCATGACGTCGTCATCCTCGACACCGCCGGCCGCACGCATATCGACGAGCCGCTGATGGCCGAAATGGCCGAGATCAAGCTGGTCTCCAATCCTCACGAGATCCTGCTCGTCGCGGACTCGCTCACCGGCCAGGACGCCGTGAACCTCGCCAAGAGCTTCGACGAGCGCGTCGGCATCACCGGCCTGATCCTGACCCGCATGGACGGCGACGGACGCGGTGGCGCAGCGCTTTCCATGCGCGCCGTCACCGGCAAGCCGGTGAAGCTGATCGGTACCGGCGAGAAGATGGACGGGCTGGAGGAGTTCCATCCCAAGCGCATCGCCGACCGTATCCTCGGCATGGGCGACATCGTCAGCCTCGTCGAGAAGGCGGCGGAAAACATCGACGCGGAAAAGGCCGCGGCGATGGCCAGGAAGATGCAGTCCGGCAAGTTCGACCTGAACGATCTCGCCGATCAGCTTCAGCAGATGTCGAAGCTCGGCGGCATGGGCGGCATCATGGGCATGATGCCCGGCATGGGCAAGATGAAGGACCAGCTCGCCGCCGCCGGCATGGACGACAAGATGTTCGCGCGCCAGATCGCCATCATCCAGTCGATGACCAGGGCCGAGCGCGCCAATCCGGACATCCTGAAGCACAGCCGCAAGAAGCGCATCGCCGCCGGCTCCGGAACCGACGCGGCCGAGATCAACAAGCTCCTGAAGATGCACCGCCAGATGGCCGACATGATGAAGGCCATGGGCGGCAAGGGCAAGGGCGGCGGCATGATGCGCGGCCTGATGGGCGGTCTCGCCTCCAAAATGGGTCTCGGCGGCATGATGCCGGGCATGGGCGGCATGCCGGATCTGTCCAAGATGGACCCCAGGCAATTGGAAGCCCTGCAGAAACAGGCGCAGGCGGCCGGCCTCGGCAAGGGTCTTCCCGGCCTGCCGGGCGGTGGCGGATTGCCCGGTCTTCCCGGCGGCGGTCTTCCGGGATTGCCGGGCAGCATGAAGCTGCCGGGCCTCGGCGGGCCGGGCGGCCTGCCCGGTCCCGGCAAGAAGAAGTGAGGGAGGGGAAATGAGCGAGGACGCACACGTAAAACTGCTCGAATACCGCGCCTCTATCGACAATATCGACGCGGCGCTGATCCACATGCTGGCCGAGCGCTTCCGCTGCACCAAGGCGGTCGGCGTGCTCAAGGCCACACACGGCCTGCCGCCCGCCGATCCGGCGCGCGAGCAGCAGCAGATCGCGCGTTTGCGCCGTCTGGCGCAGGAAGCGCAGCTCGACCCCGATTTCGCGGAAAAGTTCCTGAACTTCGTCGTCAGGGAAGTGATCCGCCACCACGAACAGATCGCCGCCTCGAACGGCGCGACTGCACCCGGCGCTGAGGGCGCCGCCACCACCGGCTGACCTCAGCCACCAAACCGAAGCTTTAGGAGAAAGAACAAAATGTCACTCAAGATCAGGCTGGCCCGCGCGGGCTCGAAGAAGCGTCCCTACTATCACATCGTCATCGCCGACGTGCGCAGCCCGCGCGACGGCCGCTTCATCGAGGCGGTCGGCGCCTGGAACCCGCTGCTGCCCAAGGACGGCGAGCGCGTGAAGCTGGATACCGACCGCGTCAAGCACTGGCTCTCGCACGGCGCCCTGCCGACCGACCGCGTCGCCCGCTTCCTCGACGAGGCCGGCCTTGCCAAGCGCGAGACGCGCAGCAATCCGAAGAAGGGCGAGCCGGGCAAGAAGGCCCAGGAGCGCATCGCCCTGCAGAAGCAGGCCGAGGAAGCCGCTGCTGCCGCAGCCGCGGCCGGCGCGACCGAGGAAGCCGCGGGCTGATCGGCGCGTTATCGCCGGAATTCGGAACGGCGGGCCGAAAGCCCGTCGTTTTCGTTTGCAAAACCTGCCTAACTGCCGGCTATCGCATTCATCTTCTTCGCCAGCTTGAAGTCGAGTTCGGTCAGCCCGCCGGCATCGTGCGTGTTGAGCGTCACGTCCACTGTCCTGTAGACGTTCGACCAGTCGGGGTGATGATCCATCTTCTCCGCCGCCAGCGCCGCACGGCTCATGAAACCGAAGGCTTCGGAGAAGTTGCGGAAGGTGAAGACGCGACGGATCGACAGGCCGTCATCGGCAAGTTCCCAGCCTTCCAGTTCGGCAAGGGCCGCCCGGATCGCATCAGGAGACAGCCGTTCCCGCGCCATGGTCAGCGCATGAAACGGAAGGCGTCGACAGCGCCCGCAGAGGCGCCGGCGCCCTGCGTGTCGGACCCGCTGAGCGGCCAGACCTCCTCGATGACATAGGGGCCGCCGCCGACCGATTCGCGGGACGACATCAGCACGAAACGCCCGACGCGAAAGGGCATCGCGGCAAAATTGCCACGCGACGAGAGGTAATGCGCAACGTCTCCCGGGTTTGCATTCTTCAGCCGCCCCAGGGTCACATGCGGCGTGAACTTTCGTGGATCGGCGGGAAGTCCAAGCCGCTGGCAGATGCGCTCTATTTCGGCCTGCAGCGCATTGAGGTCGGGCGACGGCATGGTGCCGGCCCAGATCGAATGCGGTTTCTTGCCGCCGAAGGCGCCGACGCCCGACAGCGTCAGCGAGAAGGAAGGCCGCCGCACCCGGTCGAGCGCGTTGGCGACCTCGTCTGCGACATGGCCTTCCACGTCGCCGATGAAGCGCAGGGTCATGTGATAGTTTTCGACGTCAATCCAGCGGGCGCCCGGTAGACCCCCGCGCAGGAGAGAGAGCGAGAGGGCCGCATCGCGCGGAATTTCGAGGGCAGTGAAAAGTCGCGGCATGGCCAGGCTCCTTTCCTCGAATCGAACTCGCAGGCTTAGCGAATCATCTAAGCAACGTCGCGGCAAGCGGTTTGTTCGACAGAGGCATCGGCCGCCGTTTCCGCTGGGGAAGCTGCCATATGCCCGATCAGCCGTTCCCGGATGACGCGCCGATCACTTTTTCGACAAATGGCAGCATGCGCTCCACCATGATGTCGACGCCTTCGGCGGTTGGATGAATGCCGTCGGATTGCAGCAGTTTCAGGTCCGCCGCCACCCCGTCGAGGAAAAACGGATAGAGCGGCACGCCGTATTTTTCCGCGAGCCTCGGATAGATGCCGTTGAAAGCCTCGGCGTATTCCGGGCCGAGATTGGGGGCGGCCAGCATGCCGACGAGCAGCACACGGATGCCGCGCTCGTTCAGCCGCGAAAGAATGGCGTCAAGGTTCTTTTCCGTGAGTTCCGGCGCGATTCCGCGCAGCATGTCGTTGCCGCCGAGTTCCAGAACCACCAGGTCGGTGCCGTCAGACACGGACCAGTCAAGACGGGCCAGCCCGCCGCTGGTCGTATCGCCCGACACCCCGGCCCCCGCCACCTCGACGTCCAGTCCCTTCGCCTTCAGAGCCACCTGGAGCTTCTCTGGAAAACTCTCGCCGGGACCGAGTTGGTAGCCCGCCATCAGGCTGTCGCCGAAGCCGACGATACGATATGGCTCCGCGCCGGCCGACCTCGCCACGCCGAAGGCTGCGATTGCCAGAATGGCGAAGAATGCGAATAAGCGTTTGAAAGGCATTTTGCGCAACCCATATCAGGCGGAACGATCCCCGCGTCCCGCAATATAGGACCTATCCTCCGTGACAGAAGCCGTCATCGAATTGCGGGATGTCTCCCTGACGCTCGGCGAGGGAGCGTCGTCCGTCCATGTGCTGAAGGGCATAACGCTCGATCTCGCCGCCGGCGAGGCGACCGGCATCGTCGGCCCGTCCGGTTCCGGCAAGTCGACGCTGCTCATGGTGCTGGCCGGGCTGGAAAAGGTCGATTCCGGCACGGTGAAGATCGCCGGCGAGGTCCTGAACGGCAAGAGCGAGGACCGGATCGCCGCCTTTCGGGGTCGCACCATCGGCATCGTCTTCCAGTCCTTCCACCTGATCCCGAACATGACGGCGCTGGAAAACGTCGCCGTTCCGCTGGAGCTTGCCGGACGGCGCGACGCTTTCGAGGTCGCCGAGCGCGAGCTTGCCGCCGTCGGCCTGTCGCAGCGCCTGACCCACTATCCCGGCGAGCTTTCCGGTGGAGAGCAGCAGCGCGTGGCGATCGCGCGCGCCCTCGCCCCGGAGCCGCGCATTCTGATCGCCGACGAGCCGACCGGCAATCTCGACCAGGCAACGGGCCGGCAGATCGCCGACCTGCTTTTCGCCAAGGCCGCCGAACGCGGCATGACGCTGGTTCTGGTGACGCATGACCCGGCGCTCGCCGCCCGCTGCGACCGTCAGGTCGCGATGCGCTCTGGACGGATCGAGGCGGCCGAGCGGCCGGCACTCCGGATGCCGGCATGACCAGCACCCTTCCCCTCGCATTTCGCTTCGCGTTGCGCGAAATGCGCGGTGGCCTTTCCGGCTTCCTGATCTTCATCGTCTGCATCGCGCTTGGCGTCGCTGCAATCGGCGGCGTCAATTCGGTGGCCAACGCCATTTCCGAGAGCGTCGCCGATCAGGGACAGGTGCTTCTGGGCGGCGACGCGCGCTTCGAGCTCAATCAACGGGAGGCGTCGCCGCAGGAACTGGAGTACCTGCAAGGCCTTGGCGCTGTGGCCCACAGCGCAGGCATGCGCTCCATGGCGCGGCTGCCGGATGGCTCGAACCAGGCGCTGGTCGAAGTGAAGGCCGTCGACGCGGCCTACCCTCTCTTCGGCGCGCTCGTCACGGAGCCACAGCTCGCGACGCCGGAGCTTTTCGCCGAGCGCGGCGGCGTCTACGGAGCGGCGGCGCCCGACCTGCTGTTCGAACGTCTTGGCCTGCCGCTGAACGCCCGGATCAAGCTCGGCACCGCGACGTTCGAATTGCGGGTAAAACTCGTGACCGAACCCGACGCCGTATCCGACGGCTTCGGCTTCGCGCCCCGTCTGATGGTTTCGCTCGACGGCTTGCGCGCCGCCGGCCTTATCCAGCCCGGAAGCCTTGTCGAACATGCCTACAAGTTGCGCCTGCCGGCCGGAACCACGGCGTCGCAGCTCGCCGCGATCATGGAACGCACCGGCGAAAAGTTCCCGGAGGCCGGCTGGTCGACCCGCACGCGCACCAGTGCCGCGCCGGCGCTTGCCTCCAACATCCAGCGCTTCTCGCAGTTCCTGACCCTGGTCGGGCTGACTGCGCTTGTCGTTGGCGGGGTCGGCGTCGCCAATGCGGTGCGCGCCTATCTCGACGGCAAGCGCGCTGTCATCGCCACCTTCAAGAGCCTCGGCGCCTCCGGCGGCTTCGTCTTTCAGGTCTATCTCGTCCAGATCCTCGTCATCGCCGCCATCGCCATCGTCTTCGGCCTGATCGTGGGCGCGCTGATGCCCTTCGCCGCCGGCGCCTTCCTGCAATCCTTCATCCCCGTTCCGGCCGATCCACGTCTCTATCCCGGCGCGCTGGCGCTGGCGGCGCTGTTCGGCGTGATGGTCACGCTCGTCTTCGCGCTGCTGCCGCTCGGGCGCGCCCGCGATGTGCCGGCCACCGCGCTTTTCCGCGAACTCGGTTTCGAGGGACGCGGTTTTCCGCGCGCGCCCTATGTGATCGCCGCCCTGCTGATCGCCGCCACGCTCGCCGTCATCTCGATCTGGATGGCGGCGGACCGCCGTGTCGCCTGGATCTTCGTCGTGGCGGCGGTCGTGTCCTTCATCGTCCTGCGCGGCGTTGGCGCCGTGGTGCAGGCCGTTGCCCGCCGCAGCCCGCGCGTCCGCTCGACCGCGCTTCGTCTTGCCATCGGCAACATCCACCGGCCCGGCGCGCTGACGCCCTCGGCGGTGCTGTCGCTCGGCCTCGGCCTCACCCTTCTGGTCACGCTGGCGCTGATCGACGGCAATCTGACGCGCCAGATCGCCGGCAACCTACCCGAACAGGCGCCGAACTTCTTCTTCGTCGACATACAGAGCGGCGAGGTCGAGCAGTTCGCCAGCCTGGTGAAATCGGAAGCGCCGAATGGCGATCTGATGCGCGTGCCCATGCTGCGCGGCCGCATCATGGCGATAAACGGCAAGGATGTGCGGGAAATCAGCGTGCCGCCGGAGGGGGCATGGGTGCTGCGCGGCGACCGCGGCATCACCTATTCCGAGACCCTGCCCGAAAACGCCACGCTTTTCCGGGGCGACTGGTGGCCCGCGAACTATTCGGGCGAGCCGCTGGTCTCCTTTTCGGCCGAGGAGGCAGGCCAGCTCGGGCTGAAGATCGGCGACAGCGTGACCGTCAACGTGCTCGGCCGCAACGTTACTGCAAAAATCGCCAATCTGCGGCAGGTCGAGTGGGAATCGCTCTCCATCAACTTCGTCATGGTGTTCTCGCCCAATACCTTTGCGGGCGCCCCGCATGCATGGCTGGCGACGCTCACCGACCGCGAGGCGACGCCCGCCGATGAATCCCGCATCCTCAACGGCGTCACCCGCGCCTTCCCGACCGTGACGACGGTGCGCGTCAAGGATGCGCTGGAAGTCGTCAACGGCCTCGTCGCGCAGCTCGGCGTCGCCATTCGCGCCGCTGCCGGCGTCGCGCTGATCGCGTCGGTGCTGGTGCTGGCGGGCGCGCTCGCGGCCGGCAACCGCGCCCGCATCCACGACGCGGTCGTGCTCAAGACGCTGGGTGCGACACGAAAGACGCTGATCGCAGCCTTCTCGCTCGAATATCTGTTGATCGGCCTCGCAACCGCCGTCTTCGCGCTCGCCGCAGGAGGCGTGGCGGCATGGTTCGTCGTGACCCGCATCATGAACCTGCCTTCGGCTTTCCTGCCGGAAGTGGCGGTCGGCACCATCGTCTTTGCCCTCGTGCTGACCATCGGCATCGGGCTTGCCGGAACCTGGCGCGTGCTCGGGCACAAGGCCGCCCCGGTATTGCGGGAACTGTAGATCCGCCGCACGCCGACAGGCAGCTCGCGGCGGCGAACGCCTTTGCGCGTTAGGCATCGTATGAAAAATGCGTGATCACCTTGTCTTGCAGGCGGCGACGGGTCTTGTTCTTGTCGTGAAGACACATCATATTCAGCCGCAGGCATGCTGGAGTCCCGCCAGCGGCGCCTGGACGCGTGCTTGAGCCTGCGACCGACACCCGACGGGACAGAAGCAACAGAGGAAATCAATGGCTGAACCCCTCCGCAACTACCAGACGCGCGTAGCGGCCGGCGCGCGTGCCGACGCGGCGATCGATCAGGGCCTGCGCGCCTACATGCTCAAGGTCTACAACCTCATGGCGATGGGCCTTGCGATCACCGGTGTCGCGGCGCTCGCCATGGTCATGCTGGCGACGACCAACGATCCGTCTCAGGCTGTGGCGACGCTCGGCAACGGCAAGATGCTCACCGGCATCGGCTACGCGGTCTTCGCATCGCCGCTGCGCTGGCTCATCATCCTTGCTCCGCTGGCGATGGTGTTCTTCCTGGCGTTCCGAGTCCACAAGATGAGCGTTGCGGCAGCGCAGACCACTTTCTGGGTCTATGCCGCGCTGGTCGGCCTGTCGCTGTCGTCGATCTTTCTGGTCTACACGACCGCGAGCATCGTCCAGACCTTCTTCGTGACCGCTGCCGCCTTCGGCGCCCTGTCGCTCTTCGGCTACACGACGAAGCGCGATCTGACGGCCATGGGCTCGTTCCTGATCATGGGCGTGTTCGGCATCATCATCGCGATGCTGGTCAACATCTTCCTGCAGTCGTCTGCCCTGCAGTTCGCCATCTCGGCGATCGGCGTGCTGGTCTTCTCGGGCCTGACCGCCTACGACACGCAGAAGATCAAGGAGATGTACTGGGAAGGCGATGACGTCCTGGTCGCGGGCCGCAAGGCGATCATGGGCGCGCTGACGCTCTACCTGGACTTCATCAACCTCTTCACCTTCCTGCTGCAGTTCCTGGGCAACCGCGAGTAATCGCGCCCGACACATCAGGGTGAACGTTGAAAAGAGACGGCTGCGCAGCAGCCGTACCGAAACAGTCAGAGGCTCCGGGATCACCGGAGCCTCTTTTGTTTTCGGCTGCGGTAGGTCGATCCTCTTCCTAAAGGCCGCGACGTCATGACGATCATCAAGATAATCGGACAAACACGAATGCGGTTTCGCCCGCACGATGCAACGAAAATGGCCGCCCCGTTTCGGAAGCGGCCATTTGCTCATTCGGCCGGATCTTGGCGATCCGGAATGAAAAATCTTACTTGGCTTCCGCAGCCTCGGCAGCAGCCTTCTCGGCAGCCAGAGCCTGTGCGGCCGCGACCTTCTCGGCCTCCAGCTTCGCCTTTTCGGCGGCGAGCGCATCACGCTCGGCATCGTTCAGCTTGCGGGCACGGACGCCGGAATTCTCGACGATACGGGCCGACTTGCCGCGACGGTCACGCAGGTAATACAGCTTGGCGCGGCGCACCTTGCCGCGGCGCACGACCTCGACGCCTTCGACCAGCGGCGAGTAGACCGGGAACACGCGCTCCACGCCTTCGCCGTAGGAGATCTTGCGGACGGTGAAATTTTCCTGGAAGCCGGAACCGGAGCGGGCGATGACGACGCCCTCATAGGCCTGCACGCGCGTACGCGTGCCTTCCGTGACGCGCACCTGCACACGCACGGTGTCGCCGGCCTGAAATTCCGGGAGCTTGCGCTTGGCTTCGATCTTGGCGGCCTGCTCGGCCTCGAGCTGACGGATGATGTCCATCTCAAAAGTCCACTTCTTGTTGTTCCAACAGCCAGAGCGCCATCTCTCGCCGCGCAGTTCGTTCGACCGCTTGGCTATGTCGTTCAGGTCTTTCGACCATCCCGGCAGGGGCGACTACACCGTCATTCGTTGACGGGACCGGAGGATTCTCCGCCGGTTCGGCCGCGCTCATACACAGTTGCCAGGCATTTGTCACCTGCCGGCCCCGATTTTTCATGCCCGGAGCGCCCGGATTCCGCCCGATCCCTCGCTTCCAGCAGGTCCGGGCGACGCTCCCGCGTCAGCTCCAGCGCCTTCTCGCGCCGCCACGCCGCGATTTTCGCGTGATTGCCGGAAATCAGCACGTCGGGAATGGCCCGCCCCTCGAACAGCTGCGGGCGGGTATAGTGCGGATGTTCGAGCAATCCATTCTCGAAACTCTCCTCCTCGCCGGACGCATCGTTGCCCATGACGCCGGGCAGCAGCCGCACAACGGCGTCGAGCAGCACCAGCGCCGCCGGTTCGCCACCGGAGAGGATGTAATCACCGATTGAAACCTCTTCGAGGCTCCTCGCTTCGATGACGCGCTGGTCGACGCCCTCGAAACGGCCGCACAGGATGGTAACGCCGGGGCCCGCGGCCAGTTCGCGCACCCGTGCCTGCGTCAGGGGTCGTCCGCGCGGGCTCATCAGCAGGCGCGGCCGATCGTCGCCGGGCGGCGAGACATGATCGATGGCGCGGGCCAGCACGTCGGCGCGCATCACCATGCCCGCGCCGCCACCCGCCGGCGTGTCATCGACGGAACGGTGCCTGTCCATGGCGAAGTCGCGGATCTGGGTGGTCTCCAGCATCCACGTGCCGTCCTGCAGCGCCTTGCCAGCCAGCGACTGCCCAAGCACGCCGGGAAACATCTCCGGATAAAGCGTCAGCACGCTGGCACGGAATGGCATACGCGCGCTGCCGGAACCGGGCGCGTCTTCCTGTTCAGGCATGCGGCAGCGCGTCCATGAGCTTAACGGTTGCCGCCGGCATCGGCAGGGCCGCGCGGACGACGTTTCGGGTCGAAGCCGCTTCGGGCGGCGTAGCTGGCGGGTGCACCCTCGATGTCGCTGTCGTCGGTCTCAACGAGGCCGGCCGCGGCCGGATCGATGCGGAGATAGCCGGCGGCCACGGCCACTTCCGGCACGGCGGCAGCGGAAAACGGGACCAGCACCTCGTGCCGGCCGGCAAGGGCGATCTCCAGAATATCGCCGCCTCCGAAATTCTGCACCGCCGTCACACGGCCGATTTCCGCACCCGTATCGTCACGCACCTTCAGGCCGACAAGGTCGGCGTGATAGAATTCGTCGTGGTCATTATCGTCCGGCAGGACGGAGCGATCGACGAAAAGCTCGGTATTGGTGAGCGCTTCCGCTGCCGTGCGGTCGTTCACGCCCTTGAGACGCACGATCACGACGTTGTTGGCGGGACGGATGTCGGCGATGGTGAACTTGCGGCCGTCTTTTGTATGCAACGGCCCGTAGTCCGCCAGCGCCATCGGATCGCCGGTAAAACTCTTGACCCGCAACTCACCCTTGATGCCGTGGGCAGCACCGATGACAGCCATCTGGACCGGGTTTTTCAATGATGACATGGCCGAACTCCTTGCCGGGTTCTAGAGCAAGACGGGGTTGGATTGAAGCCTTCACGCTCCGCTAACCCGAACCCGCGACACTGCCCGTACTGAAAGGTGATTTCGTGGAAGAGTTCCTGATCTCGGCAAGGCCGGAGCTTCAGGCGGCGCGCGCCGACTGGCTGAAGTCTCTCATCGGCGAAAGGCGGCTCGCCCCGCTGACGGTCGATGCCTATGAGCGCGATACGCGGCAGTTTCTGCAATTCCTGACCGGGCATTGCGGCGCTCCGCCCGGCATCGCCGACATTGCCGACCTTCGTCCCGCCGATCTTCGTGCTTTCCTGGCGCAGCGGCGCGGCGCGGGAGCCGGCGCGCGCACGCTGGGGCGCGGCCTGGCCGGCGTGCGCTCGTTCCTGCGCCATCTCGAACGGCGCGGGATGGTGAACGCCGCCGGCGCGACCGCCTTGCGCGCGCCCAGACAGCCGAAGTCGCTGCCGAAGCCGCTGACGGCGCCGGACGCGAGACGCGTCGTCTCGGTCGAGGGGCAACTGGCCGAAGAGCCGTGGGTCGCTGCGCGCGACGCCGCCGTGCTGACGCTGCTCTATGGTTCCGGATTGCGTATCTCCGAGGCACTCGGCCTTATGGGCGGCGACCTTGCGTCGCCGCGCGAGACGGTGCTGCGCGTCACGGGCAAGGGCGGCAAGACGAGGCTCGTGCCGGTGCTGCCGGTCGCTTTGCAGGCCGTGGCCGAGTACCGCAGGCTCTGTCCCTACCATCTCGACGCCGGGGGTGCCTTGTTTCGCGGCGCCAAGGGCGGCCCTCTCGATCCGGCGATCGTACAGCGGGCGATGCGGAAAATGCGGTCGGCGCTCAACCTGCCGGACACCGCGACGCCGCATGCGCTGCGTCATTCCTTTGCGACGCATCTGCTCGGCCGCGGCGGCGACTTGCGCACCATCCAGGAATTGCTGGGCCATGCCAGCCTGTCCACGACGCAGATTTACACCGGCGTCGATACGGCGCGACTTCTGGAAATCTATCAGGCAGCCCACCCGCGCGCCCGCATTTGAACGGCGCGATTAACGATTTCTAGCGCAGTTGAAGGCTAGAATCGCGGCCATGAAATCTGCCCTTGTCCTTGCCGATCGGTATTCCGACGCAGCCTTGAAGCTGCTCGTGTCGATCAATGTGCTGTTCCTCCTGTCCTTTACGATCGTGCTGCTGATCGCGACCGGACAGGCGCGCGCCGAGACTCCGGCCTGCACCGGACGGAGCGTAATGGAGGAACTGGCCGCAGGGAAACCGGCGGAGCTGGCGAGGATCGAAGCCGAAGCCGCCAAGGTCATCAATGGCGACAGGCTGCTTTGGAAGATCGAGAAGGAAGGCGTCGAACCCTCCTATCTGTTCGGCACCATGCATATGACCGATCCGCGCGTCACCGCGCTGACGCCCGCCGCGCAGACGGCGTTCGAAGGGGCAAGGACGGTCGTCATCGAAACGACGGATGTCCTCGACAAATCGCAGATGGCGGCGGCTCTCGCGAAGCAGCCGGAATTGATGATGTTCACTGACAGCACGACGCTCACCTCGCTGCTGTCTCCCGAGGACAGGGCTATACTGGAAAAGGGTCTGGCAGAGCGCGGTATTCCGCTCGCGAGCGTCATCAAAATGAAGCCGTGGATGCTGGCCGCGATGGTCGCGCTGCCTGCCTGCGAGATGGCGCGTCAGGCTTCCGGGGCTCCCGTGCTCGACGTCAAGCTCGCGGAAGAAGCTAAGGCCGACGGCAAGGCGCTCAAGGGGCTGGAAAGCGTCACCGACCAGCTCGGCGCGATGGCTTCGCTGCCGATGGAGTTTCACATACGCGGCCTGGTCGATTCCCTGACGCTCGGCGACCGGATGGACGACATCATGGAAACGATGATCGAGTTTTATGAACGCGAGCAGATCGCGATGATCGTGCCGCTTATCAATGCGGTGACGCAGGAGGCGGGGGCGGACAATTCCGGCTACGCCGATTTCGAACAGACGATGATCACGGCGCGCAACGCGACGATGGCGAGCCATGCCGCGCCGATTATCGATCAGGGCGGAGCATTCATCGCGGTCGGCGCGCTGCATCTGCCGGGTCCGGACGGTGTCGTCGAGCGCCTCCGCAAGGCTGGCTACACGCTGACGCCGGAAAGCTAGGGTCGCTCGTCTCCGGTGCCCGTTTCGTTGCCGGAACGAGGGGCGCCGTTGATCCAGGTCAAGGCATGGCCGGTGGCCCTCGCTACGATGATCTCCAAAAGGGAGATCGCCGCATGCCGTCCGACACACTCATGATGCTCATTCCCGTCTTTGGAGCGTTCGCGTTCTTTGCGGTGTCGCTTATCTATGCGGACATGACTTGGCGTCCGAAGCGCTGAGCGCGACATACTGACGACATTCACAAAAAGCGTGATTTGCCACTTGGTCAGGGTCTGTTACCCTTGTGTCCTCGATATCGAGCAGAGGAGAACACCCATGACCAGAGTGCTCCTGTTGGCTGCGGCCATCGGCTTCACCGTCTCCGGCGCCGGCGCGTGCGAGTATCTCAAATCCGTGCAGGCCAAGACCGACAACACGGTCGTCGCCAGCATCGCCAATGACAAGATGTCGACCGCAGAGGATGCGCAGGCACCTGTTATTGTCGAGGAGAAGGCGGAGTAATCATGGTTTCGGGGTGCGGAGACGGGTGCGCCGCGGCGTTCCCGTCTTCACACATTCCGCCAGGATGAAACCGATTCGTGTGTCGCGCGTTGATCCGCCAGTGCAACTGACGGAGACTTGCCATGGCAAACGCCGCACGAAGATATGAAGAGCCGGTCGAAGGCGCACCGCGCGCCGTCGATCCGCTAAATCCCGTCCCGCCGCTCGGCGGTCCGGCTACCGATCCCCGCTTCACGCCTGCTAACGATCCGCGTTTCGATAACACCACTGTGGTGCAGTCGCGCGGCGGGGGTACGGGTGTTCTGATTGCCGCGCTGGTGATCGTGCTTGCCGCGATTGCCTATTTCCTGTTCGCGCCGGGAACTCCTGAAACGACTGTTCCGGCCGATCAGCCCGCAGTGACGAGCGAGCCAGCTACGCCGGCACCTGCTCCTGACGCGACGACCACGACGCCGGCCCCCGATGCTGCGGCGCCGGCAGCCCCGGCCCCCGATGCGACAGCGCCCGCCGATCCGGCAGCGCCTGCACCTGAATCCAGCGCGCCGGCCGATACGGCTCCGGCGACGCCGGCTCCTGCCGAGCCAGCCCCGGCCCAGTAGCGGCGTTCGAGGACAAACAAAAAGGCGGCCCGTATAGCGGGCCGCCTTTTCGCATGTCGAAAGTGCATCGGCTCAGATGTGGATCGACTTGGCGAAGGTGCCGAGCGCGGCTTCTTTCACGGCTTCGGACATGGTCGGATGGGCGTGGCAGGTGCGGGCAAGGTCCTCCGACGAACCGCCGAACTCCATGAGCACCGCCGCCTCGTGGATCATCTCGCCCGCGCCGAAACCGACGATATGGACGCCGAGCACGCGGTCGGTCTTCTTGTCGGCGAGCACCTTAACGAAACCGTCCGTCTTCAGCATAGCGCGCGCGCGGCCATTGGCCGAGAAGGGGAATTTTCCGGCATTGTAGGCAATGCCCTCCGCCTTGAGCTGCTCTTCGGTCTTGCCGACCGAAGCCACTTCGGGGCTGGTGTAGACGACGCCCGGTATGACGTCGTAGTTCACATGCCCCGCCTGCCCGGCGATGGTTTCCGCAACCGCGACGCCCTCGTCCTCGGCCTTGTGCGCCAGCATCGGCCCGGCGATGACGTCGCCTATGGCGTAGATGCCCGCAACATTGGTGCGCCAGTGCGCATCGGTCTTGACGCGACCGCGCTGGTCCAGTTCCACGCCGGCTTCTGCGAGACCCAAACCTTCCGTGTAAGGCTTGCGGCCAGTCGCCACGAGCACGGCGTCTGCCGTGATCGTCTCGGCGGCGCCGCCCTTGACCGGCTCGAAAGTGACCGTCGCGCCCTTCTTCCCCCTGGCCACGGCCGTCACCTTGGCGCCGAGCTTGAATTCGAAACCCTGCTTGCCGAGGAGGCGCTGAAACTGCTTTGCGACCTCGCCATCCATGCCGCCAAGAATCGTATCGAGATATTCCACGACCGTGACCTTGGCTCCCAGCCGCGCCCACACGGAGCCGAGTTCAAGCCCGATGACGCCGCCGCCGACCACGACGAGATGACCGGGCACCTTTTCCAGATCCAATGCGCCTGTCGAGGATAAAATCACCTTCTCGTCGAAGTCGACCTGGACGCCCGGAATGCCGGCGACATCGGACCCCGTGGCGATGACGATGTTCTTCGCCTCGACCTCGCTGACCTTGCCGTCATTGCCGGTGACGGCAACCTTGCCGGCGGCGACGATCCTGCCGGTACCGCGCAGCACGTCGATCTTGTTCTTCTTCATCAGGAAATCGAGACCCTTGGTGTTCTGCTCCACCGTCGTGGTCTTGTGCGCGAGCATCTGCTTGAGATTCAGCTTCGGAGTCACCTCGACGCCGAGAGCGGCGAAGGAGTGCTGAGCCTCCATCAGCATCTCGGAAGCGTGCAGGAGAGCCTTGGACGGAATGCAGCCGACATTGACGCAGGTTCCGCCATGAGTGGGGCGCTTTTCGATCACCGCGGTCTTGAGGCCGAGTTGTGATGCCTTGATCGCGCAGACATAGCCTCCGGGGCCGGTTCCGATGACGACGACGTCGTAAGCCATGCTCACATCCCTCTTTCGATGGTGGCGGCCGTTCAGCGACCGCCGGTTACACTCACCACGCTTCCGGTGACATAGGAAGATGCGCCCGACAGCAGCCACAGAATCGCTTCAGCCACTTCTTCCGCCGTGCCGGCGCGCTGCATCGGCACGGTCGGCGCAAGCTGATACGGGCGTTCGGCGTCCGTGATATCGGCGTGGATATCGGTGATGATCAGTCCCGGCCTGACCGCATTGACCCGTATGCCTTCGGCTGCGAGTTCACGGCCCAGACCCATCGTGAATACGTCGATCGCGCCCTTCGACGCGGCATAGTCGACATACATGCCGCCGCCGCCCAGAGTGGCCGCTGCGGATGAAAGGTTGACGATCACCCCGCCTTCGCCGCCATTGCGGGTCGACATACGCCTGACCGCCTCCCGTGCGCAGAGAAACGAACCGGTGATGTTCACCCGGAACATTCTTTCGATGCGCGCGCTATCCATCTCGTCGAGGCGGGCGGTTCTGCCCGCAATGCCGGCGTTGTTGACGAGGCCACAGAGTCGGCCGTAACGGCGGTCCACCGTATCGAACAGGGCCATGATATCCGTTTCCGAGCCAACATCGCCTTGGACCGCGAATGCCTCTCCGCCCTCGCTTTCGATCGTTCTGACCACCGCTTCGGCGGCATCCTTGTTGGCGGCGTAGTTGACGGCCACACGCCAGCCGGATCGCGCCGCCAGCACCGCAGTGGCCGCGCCTATGCCGCGCGAACCGCCCGTGACGATCAATGTCTTTCGTTCCGTCATTCCTGGCATCCGTTCAGCGCAAAGACATCCCAGGGCGCGCTTGCCTCCACGCCCTGCCAGACCCTCGAAGCGGCGAGCGAAGGGCCGAGGCCGGCAAACAGCAGAAGCTCCGGTGCGGGCTTTCCCTCTGCCGGCAAGGGCGCGATGTTGCCCGCCTTGTCGGAGGCGTAGACGATGCCTTCCCATACCGTGCAGGCGGCAAGCTCCTCTCCGGTGACGTCTCCATCGGGGCACTTGTCCATCAGCATGCCGTAGGGCCGCGGCGTGTCCGCCCTCCACATCACGATGCCGTCGAGAACGATATCGGTTCGGACGAGCATTCGGAACCTGTTGGTGACGGTGGCGCTTTCCCCTGTCGGCGTGAACTCGACGCGCGCGCCGGACTGGATTTCTCCGTAGGTGGCCAGTTCGACCGGACACGCCGCATGCGCCGGCGCTGCGAGAAGCAGGCCCGCCACGAGCGTGCTCGCGCAGGCGGCGGCGCGTTCCGCCATCCTCATGCGAACATCAGCCTGACCAGCATCATCAACAGGCCCGCAAGGGCGACCAGCCACACCAATGTGCGCACGACCGGCACGCCAAGACCATAGAGGACGACGAAGACAATACGTGCGACGAGCCATATCCACGCACCCGTGGCGGCGATGCCGCCCGCCTTGCCGCTCACGACGAGCGCCAGCGCTAGGGCGACGAACGCCGGATAGGTTTCGAGCAGGTTCTTCAGCGCACGGGCGAAACGTCCGGACAGCACGTTGGCCGATTTGCGTTCGGTGTCGCGCGGCCCCATGAGATAGTTCGGCCCGAGGTCGTAGGACGATACGGCCTGCGCCGCGATCTGCACCAGCAGGAGCACGACACTCCAGCCCAGAACCGTGATTTCGGTGGCGTTGAGCGCTTGCTCCATGTCAACTCCTGCTTCGGCGGCATCGCGCCGCCGATGAGTCAGCTCTGCACAGATCAGAGATCGAGAACCAGACGCTCCGGATCTTCCAGCGTTTCCTTGACGCGGACCAGGAAGGTGACCGCCTCCTTGCCGTCGACGATACGGTGATCGTAGCTGAGCGCCAGATACATCATCGGGCGGATGACGATCTGGCCGCCGACCACGACCGGCCGGTCCTGGATCTTGTGCATGCCGAGGATGCCGGACTGCGGCGCGTTGAGGATCGGCGTCGACATCAGCGAACCGTAGACGCCGCCATTGGAGATGGTGAACGTGCCGCCCTGCATGTCGGCGACCGACAGCTTGCCGTCGCGCGCGGCGAGACCGAGCCTGCCGATCTCCTTCTCGATCTCGGCGATGGACATCTGGTCCGCGTCGCGCACGACAGGCACGACGAGGCCCTTGTCGGTTCCGACCGCCACGCCGATATGGGCGTAGTTCTTGTAGAGGATATCGGTGCCGTCGATCTCGGCGTTGACCGCAGGGATTTCCTTCAGCGCATGCGTCACGGCCTTCGTGAAGAAGCCCATGAAGCCAAGCTTCACGCCGTGCTTCTTCTCGAACAGGTCCTTGTACTTGGCGCGCAGGTCCATCACCGGCTTCATGTCCACCTCGTTGAAGGTGGTGAGCATGGCGGCGGTGTTCTGCGCATCCTTGAGGCGGCGCGCGATAGTCTGGCGCAGCTTGGTCATGCGCACGCGTTCCTCGCGGCTTTCGTCGGCCGGGCCGGACGGAATACGCGGGGCTGTCGGCGCCGCGGGAGCGGCGGCCGGAGCCGGAACACCCTTGGCGATGGCGTCGAGCACATCGCCCTTCAGCACCTGGCCGCGCTTGCCGGAACCCTGCACCTGATCGGCGGACAGATTGCTTTCGGCAAGCAGCTTGGCGGCGGCCGGCGCCGGCGGCGCCTTGCGCTCCTCGACCGGGCCTTCGCCGGCGATCCTGGCCGTCTGCGCCGCGGCTTCCTTCGTGGTGGAGGCTGCTGTAGGTGCGGAAGCCTGCGCGACGGCCGTATCCTGCTTCGGTTCGGGTGCCTTGGCGGCGCCGCCGCCGGAACCGATCGTGCCGAGGATCGCACCGAGGCCGACCGTCTCCCCTTCCCTGGCGGTGATCTCCTGCAGCGTGCCGGAGGCCGGCGCCGGAACCTCGACGGTAACCTTGTCGGTCTCGAGTTCGACCAGCGGTTCGTCTGCCTTGATCGCGTCGCCGACCTTCTTGAACCACTTGCCGACAGTCGCTTCCGTCACGGACTCGCCCAGTGTGGGAACCTTGATTTCGGTGGCCATCTGTCTTTTCCGGTTTCTGGGTTTATTCGCCGAGTGCGTCTTCGAGGAGGGCGGCAAGCTGCGCGAGATGCTTGGACATCAGGCCCGTCGCGGGCGAGGCCGCGGCCGGACGCCCCGTATATCTAACGCGCTGATGCTTGGCGTCGATATGCGCCAGCACCCATTCGAGATAGGGATCTATGAAGGACCATGCGCCCATGTTCTTGGGTTCTTCCTGGCACCACACCATCTCCGCGTTGCGGAAACGCGACAGTTCGGTGATCAGCGCCTTCGCCGGGAACGGATAGAGTTGTTCGACGCGCAGCAGATATATGTCGTTGATGCCGCGCTTCTCGCGCTCCTCGTAGAGGTCGTAATAGACCTTGCCCGAACACAGCACGACGCGGCGTATCTTCGAGTCCTTGACTAGCTTGATCGGCTGGTCCGCGAGCAGTTGCGCGTCGTCCCACAGCAGGCGATGGAAGGTGGACTCGCCCGACATTTCGGCCAGCGTCGACACCGCGCGCTTGTGGCGCAGCAGAGACTTCGGCGTCATCAGGATCAACGGCTTGCGGAAGTCGCGCTTCAGTTGCCGGCGCAGGATGTGGAAATAATTGGCCGGCGTCGTGCAACTGGCGACCTGCATGTTGTCTTCAGCGCAAAGCTGGAGGAATCGCTCCAGACGGGCGGAAGAATGCTCCGGCCCCTGGCCCTCATAACCGTGCGGCAGCAGGCAGACGAGGCCGGACATGCGCAGCCACTTGCGTTCGCCCGACGAGATGAACTGGTCGAACACGACCTGCGCGCCGTTGGCGAAGTCTCCGAACTGCGCTTCCCACAGCGTCAGGGCGCGCGGCTCCGCAAGGCTGTAGCCATATTCGAAGCCGAGAACGGCTTCCTCCGAAAGCATCGAGTTGATCACCTCGTATCCGGCCTGTGCGGCCGAGAGGTTGTTCAGCGGGATGTAGCGGTTCTCGTCGCGCTGGTCGTAGAGCACCGAATGGCGCTGCGAGAATGTGCCGCGCTCCGAATCCTGGCCCGACAGGCGGATCGGATTGCCATCGAGCAGGATCGCGCCAAAGGCCAGCGATTCGGCCGTCGCCCAGTCGATGCCCTCGCCGGAGTCGATCGCCTGCCGGCGATTTTCCAGGAAGCGCTGGATGGTGCGGTGGACCTCGAAATCCTTCGGCACCTCGGTGAGCTTCCTGCCGATCTCCTTGAGGGTCTTCATCGGCACGGCGGTCTTGCCAAGCCGGCGTTCGTCCTGATTGTCGGCCGCGCGCAGGCCCGACCATGCCCCGTCCAGCCAGTCCGCCTTGTTCGGCTTGTAAGCCTGGCCGACCTCGAACTCGGCTTCGAGATGGGCACGCCATTCGGCCTTCATCTTGTCGAACTCTTCCGCCGACAGCAGGCCCTCGCCGATGAGCTTGTCGGCATAGAGCTGCACCGTCGTCTTGTGCGAGCGGATGTTCTTGTACATCAGCGGCTGCGTGAAGGCCGGCTCGTCGCCCTCATTGTGGCCGAAGCGGCGATAGCAGAACATGTCCACCACCACCGGCTTGTGGAACTTCATGCGGAATTCGGTCGCCACCTTGGCGGCGTAGACCACTGCCTCCGGATCGTCGCCGTTCACATGGAAGATTGGCGCCTCGATCATCTTCGCCACATCCGACGGATAGGGCGAGGAGCGCGAGAAGCGCGGATTGGTGGTGAAGCCGATCTGGTTGTTGATGATGAAATGCAGCGTGCCGGCGACGCGATGGCCGCGCAATCCGGAAAGGCCCAGTATCTCGGCGATCACGCCCTGGCCCGCAAATGCGGCGTCGCCATGCAGAAGCAAGGGCATGACCTTGGCGCGCTCGTCGAGCGGGACGATCTCGCCGCGTGCACGGCCGAAGAGCTGGTCCTGCTTGGCGCGCGCCTTGCCCATGACGACGGGATCGACGATCTCGAGATGCGAGGGGTTGGCGGTGAGCGACAGATGCACCTTGTTGCCGTCGAACTCGCGATCCGAGGATGCGCCGAGGTGATACTTCACATCGCCGGAGCCTTCTACGTCGTCCGGAGCATAGGAACCGCCCTTGAATTCGTGGAAGATGGCGCGGTGCGGCTTGGCCATCACCTGGCTGAGCACGTTGAGACGGCCGCGATGGGCCATGCCGAGCACGATCTCCTTGAGGCCCATCTGGCCGCCGCGCTTGACGATCTGTTCCAGCGCCGGGATCAGCGACTCGCCGCCGTCAAGCCCGAAACGCTTGGTGCCCTTGTACTTGACGTCGATGAACTGCTCGAAGCCTTCGGCCTCCACCAGCTTGTGGAGAATGGCCTTCTTGCCGTTCGCAGTGAATTCGATGCCCTTGTCCGGCCCTTCGATGCGTTCCTGAATCCACGCCTTTTCCTCGGGATCGGAGATGTGCATGAACTCGACGCCGAGCGTCGAGCAATAGGTGCGCTTCAGGATTTCCAGCATCTGCCGGATGGTGGCGTATTCGCCGAGACCCAGCACGTGATCGATGAAGATCGGGCGGTCGTAATCGGCGTCGGTGAAGCCGTAATTCTCCGGCGAAAGCTCGTTATAGTCCTCAAGCGGCTTGGCTATGCCGAGCGGATCGAGATTGGCGTGCAGATGGCCGCGCATGCGGTAGGCGCGGATCATCATGATGGCGCGAACGGAATCCCGCGCCGAACGCTGCAGGTCCGCCTCGGAAACGGCAGTGCCGCCCGCTGCCGCCTTGTCGCGCATCTTCTTGTCGATGACCTTCTCGACAAGGCCCCAGTTGCCGTCGAGCGCCGAGACCAGTTCACCATTGGCCTGCAACGGCCAGGACGGCCTGGACCACGAGGCGCCGCGCGCGTTCTTGCGGACGTCGCCCGCATCGTCCTTCAACGCATCGAAGAACGCCCGCCACTCGTCGTCGACGGAGGATGGATCGTCCTCATACGCCGCATGCAGCGCCTCGATGTAGTCGGCATTTCCGCCGTATAGAAACGAAGTCAGGGAAAATTGGTCGTTGGCCTGATCGTGTCGTGCCATCTGCCTCTTCGGAGCGACGCTCCGTCTCCTTTTCAGAGTGATCGGTGAACAGTGATCCGTGAACAGCAGTACTACTGCTCACCGTTCACTGTTCACTGCTCACTATCCGTTGATCGCCTCCACCAGCGTCGTGCCGAGACGCGCCGGCGACGGCGATACCTTGATGCCCGCCGATTCCATCGCCGCGATCTTGTCCTCGGCTCCGCCCTTTCCGCCGGAGATCACCGCGCCGGCGTGACCCATGGTGCGGCCGGGAGGGGCGGTGCGGCCGGCGATGAAGCCCGCCATCGGCTTCCTGCGGCCCTTTTTCGCCTCGTCCTTGAGGAACTGCGCGGCATCTTCCTCGGCCGAACCCCCGATCTCGCCGATCATGATGATCGACTTCGTCTCGTCATCCGCCAGGAACATTTCGAGGATATCGATGAACTCCGTACCTTTCACCGGATCGCCGCCGATGCCGACGGCCGTGGTCTGGCCGAGTCCGGCATTGGTCGTCTGGAATACCGCCTCATAGGTAAGCGTTCCGGAACGCGAGACAACGCCCACCGAACCCTTGCGGAAGATGTTGCCCGGCATGATGCCGATCTTGCATTCGTCCGGCGTGACGATGCCGGGGCAGTTCGGGCCGATGAGGCGCGACTTCGACCTGTCGAGCCTCGCCTTGACCTTGACCATGTCCATCACCGGAATGCCCTCGGTGATGCAGACGATCAGCGGAATCTCGGCCTCGATCGCCTCGATGATGGCCTCTGCGGCGCCTGCCGGCGGCACATAGACCACCGAAGCGTTGGCGCCCGTCTTCTCCTTGCCTTCGGCGACCGAAGCGAAGATCGGCAAGGTTTCTCCTTTGGAGCCGGTCCAGTTCGTGCCGCCCTTGGAAGGATGGATGCCGCCGACCATCTTGGTGCCATGATAGGCCAGCGCCTGTTCGGTGTGGAAGGTGCCGGTCTTGCCAGTCAGGCCCTGCACGAGGATCTTGGTGTTCTTGTCAATGAGGATGGACATTATTTCCCCTAAAGCCGCTTGAGGTTCGCGACGGTCAGCTCACTTTTGGCGTTGCCGGTGTTCAGTGTCGTCGCCAGCTCGAACATCAGCACGACGGGTTCTTCGGTGATGGAGCGCGGCCGATGCTCGACGCCGCGCGGGACGACGATGAAGTCGCCTTCGTCCAGTTCGACCTGTCCATCGCGAAAATCGATGGCGATCTTGCCACGCAGCACGAGGAACGCCTCGTCCTCATTGTCGTGTGCGTGCCAGTCGAATACCGCTCCGAACTTGGCGACCTTGGCCTGCGCGTCGTTTATATCGCCGGCGATATGCGGATCGAAGACCTTTGCGATCCTGGCATCCGCGGCTTCGACAAGATTTATCTTGCGCGGTGGCATCGGCTTACGGCTTCCCGACCGCCTTGACGATCTTCTGGGCGGCGTCGTCCAGATCGTCCGCCGGGATGACGTTCAGGCCGCTCTCGCGCAGGATCTTCTTGCCGAGTTCGACATTGGTGCCTTCCAGCCGCACCACCAGCGGGACCTGGAGGCCGACTTCCTTGACCGCCGCGACCACGCCCTCGGCGATGACGTCGCACTTCATGATGCCGCCGAAGATATTGACCAGAATGCCCTCGACCGCCGGGTCGGCCGTGATGATCTTGAAGGCGGCCGTGACCTTCTCCTTCGACGCGCCGCCGCCGACGTCGAGGAAGTTCGCGGGCTCCTTGCCGTAGAGCTTGATGATGTCCATCGTCGCCATGGCAAGGCCCGCGCCGTTCACCATGCAGCCGATATTGCCGTCGAGCGCGACATAGGCGAGGTCGTATTTCGAGGCCTCGATCTCCTTCTCGTCCTCCTCCGTCGTATCGCGGAGTTCCATGATCTCCGGATGCCGGAAGAGGGCGTTGTTGTCGAAGGACACCTTGGCGTCGAGCAGCCGCAGGCGGCCGCTCTTCATGACGATCAGCGGATTGACCTCGAGCAGGCTCATGTCCTTCTCGACGAAGGCCTTGTAGAGCGCCGGAAACACCGTCTCGCCGTCCTTGGCCGCGTCGCCGGTCAGCTTGAGCGCCTCGTTGAGCTTCCTAACGTCGGCCGCCGTGACGCCGGCTTCCGGATCGATCGCGACATTGACGATCTTTTCCGGCGTGTCGTGCGCGACCGTCTCGATGTCCATGCCGCCTTCCGTCGAGACGACGAAGGCGATGCGGCCGACCGAACGGTCGACCAGCAGCGAGAGATAGAGCTCGCGGTCGATGTCGGCGCCGTCCTCGATGTAGAGACGGTTGACCTGCTTGCCGGCAGGACCGGTCTGCTTGGTCACCAGCGTGTGGCCGAGCATCTCGTTGACGTTCGTCACCACTTCGTCGACCGACTTGGAAAGGCGAACGCCGCCCTTGGCGTCGGGGCCGAGTTCCTTGAACTTGCCCTTGCCGCGGCCGCCGGCATGGATCTGGCTCTTCACCACATAGAGCGGGCCGGGCAGGGACTTCGCCGCCTTCTCCGCCTCGTTCGCATTGAGAACCGCGACGCCGTCGGCAACCGGCAGTCCGTAGCCCTTCAGGACCTGCTTGGCCTGGTATTCGTGGATGTTCATGGCTGGCCTCTCGCTTGCTTCGCAGGCTTATTTCAGGCTGGGAGCGATGGTGACGCAGGCGTCGCAGAGCCCCTTCACCGCCGCGACGGATTTTTCGAACATGGCCTTTTCGCCTGCGTCGAAGGCGATCTCCACGATGCGCTCGACGCCGTCGGCGCCGATCACGACCGGCACGCCGACATACATGTCCTTGATGCCGTACTGTCCCGCGAGATGCGCCGCGCAGGGCAGGACGCGCTTCTTGTCCCTGAGATAGCTCTCGGCCATGGCGATGGCGGAAGCGGCGGGCGCGTAATAGGCTGAGCCGGTCTTGAGCAGCGCGACGATCTCGCCGCCGCCCTTGCGGGTGCGCTCGACGATGGCATCGAGCTTCTCCTGGCTGGTCCAGCCCATCTTGACGAGATCGGGCAGGGGAATGCCGGCGACGGTGGAGTAGCGCACCATCGGCACCATGTCGTCGCCATGGCCGCCGAGCGTCATGGCGCTCACATCCTCGACCGAAACGTTGAACTCTTCCGAGAGGAAGTAGCGGAAGCGGGCCGAATCCAGCACGCCGGCCATGCCGACCACCTTGTTCGCCGGCAGGCCGGAGAATTTCTGCAACGCCCAGACCATGGCGTCGAGCGGGTTGGTGATGCAGATGACGAAGGCGTTCGGCGCATATTTCGCGATACCCGCGCCGACCTGCTCCATCACCTTGAGGTTGATGCCGAGGAGATCGTCGCGGCTCATGCCCGGCTTGCGCGGCACGCCGGCGGTGACGATGCAGACATCCGCGCCTTCGATCGCGGAATAGTCGTTGGCGCCACTATATTTCGCGTCGAAGCCATCGACCGGCGAGGATTCGGCGATGTCGAGGCTCTTGCCCTGCGGCACACCCTCGGCAATATCGAAGAGGACGACATCGCCCAGTTCCTTGAGGCCGACGAGATGGGCCAGAGTGCCGCCGATCATGCCGGAGCCGATGAGCGCGATCTTGTTGCGTGCCATGTGACGGAAGTTTCCCTTGTCTGAGCCGTGCCGGACGGCAGATTGAGGCATAAAGGGTGCGGCCAGCGGCCGAAAAAGTGCGATGCCAATAGCTTCCGACTTGGAAAAGATCAACCGGTTATTTTGACATCAAATATTTCAATCGGTTAGACGATTCAGGATTTACGTAAACGTAATTTAGCGTCGCTTTTTTTCTGCATCTTCATCCAGAGTTTTACTGAGATTGTTAATGCGGGATGACACGGGTCCTCCGCCTTCAGCGATCACCACAGCCTAAGCAGCCGCCCGCCATTGCTCAAGCCATTCTGCACTCTGCATTTCGATCAGCCGCGAGGCGGTGCGCTCGAATTCGAAGGCTTCCGTTCCGCTCTTTCCGGCATAGAGCTTGTCCGGGGCCGCGGCGGCGCTCGCGATCAGGCGGGCGTGGCTGTCGTATAGCGTGTCGATGAGCAGGATGAAGCGCTTGGCTTCGTTGCGCTGTCCGTCCGCGAGCACGGGAATACGGTCGATGAGGATGGTGCGATAGCGCGCCGCGATCGCCAGAAAGTCGCGTGCGCCAAGCGGCTTGCTGCAAAGATCGGAGAAGTCGAAACGCGCCACGTCCCCGGCGGCGGCCGGCACCCGGATCTGACGCCCCTTCAGGGAAATCTCCTCCGCGGACGGCGTCCGGCCTCGGATGACGGCCGCCCAGGTCTCGTCCATATGCCGCTCGGTCTGCCCGTCGAGCGGTGTGAGATAAACCTTCAGCCGATCCAGCTTCTCCAGGCGGTAGTCGGTCTCCGAATCCAGCGTCATTACCGTCACGTGACGCTGAAGCGTATCGATGAAGGGCAGGAAAAGCTGTCGGTTCAGGCCGTCTCGATAGAGATTTTTGGGCGCGACATTGGAGGTGGCGACCAGAACGACGCCCTCGGCGAACAGGGCGGAGAACAGACGCGACAGGATCATCGCATCCGCAATATCGGTCACCGTGAACTCATCGAAGCACAGGACCCAGGATTCGGCCGCAAGCTCGCGCGCCACCGGCGGGATCGGGTCATCCTCCGTCACCCGGCCTTCCTTGCGCGCCTGGCGCTGCCGCTGGATGCGGTCGTGAACGTCCGCCATGAAATCGTTGAAATGCGCGCGGCGCTTGCGGCGGACGGGGACAAGCTCGAAGAACATGTCCATCAGCATGGTCTTGCCACGCCCGACGCCGCCATGGACATAGAGGCCCTTGACAGGCGCCTTCTGCTCGCGGCGCTTGCCGAACAGCCAACCAAGCGCGCTCGACTTCTGGGCGAGGCGCTTGCTGGCGATTTCATCGATCAGGCCGTCGAGCGCCGCGACAACCGGAAACTGGGCGGGATCGGATCGAATCTCGCCGGTACCGACCAGATGGTCATAGCGTTGCCGGATGGTGGCGCGCGGCTGGAGCCCGTCGCGAATATGCATGCCAAGGGCTCCGAAGGCAAAGGCGGGAGGATCAGCGGCTCAATGTGATCGCTACGCCACCGGAGGTCTGCCCGTCAAACTTTTCGGGACCGGAGGCGTAGAGGCGCGCGAGCGTGCTGCCGCTCTCGTCGTAAAGCGTCAGCTGCTTGCCGGACACGCTCCACGACTTCACCCCGTCGATCGGCGCGGGACAGCGCAGAGGACCGGCGCGATAGCCCTGACCGAACTTGGTCTGCGGGGTCGCCACCTTGCAGGTCTGGCCGGAAACGCTGGCGTTCCATACGCCGGCAACGCTGCCGGGCGTGAGATCCGGCGCATTCGCGTCCGGTTGCGGGAGAGCCGCGACCTGCGTCTCCGGCGCGGTCGGAAATTCGGTCGCCGAGGGTTGCGGCGTTGCCGGCGGAGGCAATTGCTGGCTGCTCACCTGCCCGGATGGCGCGGCCGGAAGCGGCGCCGGCTGCGTGTTCTCTGATGCGAAGCGCGAGCTCGTGCAGCCGCTTGCGGCGAGCACCGCGAAGGCGGCAGCCAGAACTGCGGTTCTCGTAATCAGCATCAGGGGTCCTCCGTGGACACAGAAAATGGCTTGGCGCCGTTGAGGTCGGCACCACTCAAAAGGATGAAGTTGGCGAAATTTCAACTCTATATGGTTAAAATACGGTGTAGGAGGGTTATGTTCCGTGAAAGTGCGGGCTACCGCTTGTCGAATGTCAACGCGCTGAGGCTCGAACGACGCGCTGTCTGCAAGCGTGGCTCTATGGAACCTCCTATGACAACCGACGTTGAGAGCCGTCGTTCGCGTTGGGGAAAATCATGCTCAAATGGATACTCATCCTGCTGATTGCGGCGGCAGTGCTCAGCCTGCTCGGCTTTCCGCGTCTGGCCGGAGTTGCGGCGACAGGCGCGCGCCTGCTGATTGCCCTCGTTTTGATCCTGTTCCTGCTGGTGCTGCTTGGCCTGATCGTCGTGACGTAAGCGCGGCGGACTGGTAATTCCACGGGCTTTCCGCCATATAGGCCGCAACCGGAACGGAGTGGCCGAGCGGCATGTCGGCACGCGCAGAATTCGCCAAGATGAACGGACTCGGCAACGAGATAATCGTCGCCGACATGCGCGGGCGTGCCGATCGCGTCTCGGCGGCGGCGGCCGTCGCGCTCAATGCCGATCCGGCGACGAAGTTCGACCAGATCATGGCGATCCAAGATCCGAAGACTCCGGGTACGGCCTATTTCGTCGACATCCTCAATTCCGACGGGTCGAAGGCGCAGGCCTGCGGCAACGGCATGCGCTGCGTCGTGCAGGCGCTAGCCGGCGAAACCGGACAGAAGATCTTCACCTTCGAGACGGTGGCCGGCATCATCAATGCCGAGGAGCATGCGGACGGTTCGATCTCGGTCGATCTCGGCAAGCCGCGCTTCGGCTGGCAGGATATTCCGCTGGCTGAGGAGTTTCGCGACACGCGCGCCATCGAGTTGCAGATCGGGCCGATCGACGCGCCGGTGCTGCATTCGCCGTCGGTCGTGTCGATGGGAAATCCGCATGCGATCTTCTGGGTGGATCGGGACGTCTGGTCCTACGAACTCGACAAGTTCGGCCCGCTCCTCGAAAACCATCCGATCTTTCCCGAGCGCGCAAACATCACGATCGCAGAGGTCGCTGCGCGTGATCACCTGATCATTAGAACGTGGGAACGCGGCGCAGGTCTGACGCGCGCCTGTGGTTCGGCCGCCTGCGCGGCGGCGGTCGCCGGCGCGCGCACCGGTCGCACCGAACGCACGATCCGGCTCACTGCGCCGGGCGGTGATCTTCGTGTGGAATGGCGCGCCGACGATCATGTTATCCTCACCGGTCCGGCCGAATGGGAGTTTTCCGGCAGCTTCGATCCGGCCACCGGCGCATGGTCCCGCGCCACGGAAAGCGCGGCCTGATGGGCGTCGATATCGTCACCTTCGGCTGCCGGCTCAACACCTACGAGTCGGAAGTGATGCGGCGCGAGGCGGAAGCCGCTGGGCTCGGCGCGTTGAAGGACGGCGCGGTAATCTTCAACACCTGCGCCGTGACGGCCGAGGCCGTGCGCCAAGCCAAGCAGTCGATCCGCAAGGCTCGGCGTGAAAACCCGAACGTTCGCATCATCGTCACCGGCTGCGCCGCGCAGACGGAGCCGGGCAGCTTCGTCGAGATGGACGAGGTCGATCTCGTGCTCGGCAATGAGGAGAAGCTGAAGGCGCATTCCTATCGCGCACTGCCCGATTTCGGCGTCAACGACACGGAGAAGGCGCGGGTCAACGACATCTTTTCCGTGCGCGAAACGGCCTCGCACATGGTCGACGCCATCGAGGGCCGGGCCCGCGCCTTCGTGCAGGTGCAGAACGGCTGTGATCATCGCTGCACCTTCTGCATCATCCCTTACGGACGCGGCAATTCCCGCTCCGTGCCGATGGGCGCTGTGGTCGAGCAGGTGAAACGGCTGACCGACAACGGCTATGCCGAGATCGTGCTGACGGGCGTCGACATGACCAGCTACGGCGCGGACCTGCCGGGCGCGCCGAGGCTGGGCAAGCTGGTGCGCAGCATTTTGCGGCAGGTGCCGGAGGTGAAGCGGCTGCGTCTCTCCTCCATCGATTCGGTCGAGGCCGACGACGATCTGCTGGAATGTATCGCCACCGAGCCGCGCCTGATGCCGCATCTGCACCTTTCCTTGCAGGCCGGCGACGACCTGATCCTGAAGCGCATGAAGCGCCGCCATCTGCGCGACGATTCCATCCGCTTCTGCGAGGATGTGCGGCGGCTGAGGCCAGACATCGTGTTCGGCGCGGACATCATCGCCGGCTTCCCGACCGAGACGGAGACGATGTTCGAGAACTCGCTGAAGCTGATCGATGAATGCGGCCTGACGCATCTGCATGTCTTTCCGTTCAGCCCCCGCGAAGGTACGCCGGCCGCACGCATGCCGCAGGTCGACCGCCGTGCGGTCAAGGCACGCGCGGCGCGGCTGCGCGAAGCGGGCGACCGTGCGTATGCACGACATCTCACATCCCTCGCGGGAACACCGCAGCTATTGCTGATCGAGCGTGAGGGGTCCGGCCGCACGGAAGGTTTCACGCTGGCCAGCGTGCGGTTCGGCGCCGCGGGCGAGATCGTCGAAGCGTTGATCGCCGGGCATGACGGCAACCGCCTGATTGCCGCTCCGGCCGCCGCGCGGGCGGCTTAAGGGTTTCGTCGCAGATGGCTTTGGGTATCCTCAAGAAGGTCTTTTCCTTCGGCAAGAAGGAAGTGGTCGAGACGCCCGGCCTGCGCACCGACGGCGATGAGCTGAAGCCGCTCGATTCGGCGGTGCTCGAGGCTGCGACACTCGAGGCTGCGACGCTGGAAGGCGAAGCCGCCGTCCGGGCTGAGACCGAAGCAAGACAAGCCGCCGAGGAAGCAGCCCGGAGAGAAGCCGAAGAGAAGGCGGCTCTGGAGGCTGCCGCGAAGGCGGCGGCAGAAGCCGAAAGATTGGCCGAACAGGAACGTCGCGCAGCCGAGGAAGCTGCAGCGCTGCAGGCTGCGGAAGACGAGGCCGCGAGACGGGCCGCCATCAAGCTGGCCGAGGAGGCCGCGACAAGAGCCGAGCAGGAATCGAGACGACTGGCGGAAGCCGCCGCTGCGCAGAAGGCGGCGCAGGCTAGAGCTGCCGAGGCTGCTGCCCGCGAAACCGCCGAAGCTGCCGCAAAGGCCGTGGAGGCGGAGCGTCAGGCCGCAGCCGCACTCGCCGAAAGAGAGGCAGCCAAGGAAAATGTCGCGCGCGAGGCGGCGGTGGCGGCTGCAACGGAAACGCAGAGGCGGGCGGAGCAGGAGCAATCGTCACGCGCGGCGGCGCTCGAACCCACCGCGCAGCCCGTTTCCCCGCGCCCTGCCGAAGGCAAGGTCACCGTCGCCAGAAAGGTCGAGCAGAAGGCTGAGCCTCAACCCGCGGTGCCGGCGCCCGCTCCGCGCCCGTCATGGTTCCAGCGGCTCAGGCAAGGTCTGTCGCGCTCATCGCGCGAGCTGACCAGCAACGTCTCGGGCCTCTTCACGAAGCGCAAGCTGGACGAGGAAACGCTGCAGGATCTGGAGGATGTGCTGATCCGCGCCGATCTCGGCCTCGAGACGGCGTTACGCATCACCGATTCTCTGGCTTCCGGCCGCTACGGCAAGAACGTGTCGGACGAGGAAGTCCGCGCCGTGATGGCCGAGGAGATTGGTAAGGTGCTCGCCCCGGTCGCGCAAGCGCTGGAACTCGACCTGTCGCACAAGCCGCATGTCATCCTCGTGGTCGGCGTCAACGGCACCGGCAAGACGACGACGATCGGCAAGCTGGCGGCAAAGCTCACCGAAGGCGGGCTTTCGGTGATGCTTGCGGCCGGCGACACCTTTCGCGCCGCCGCCATCGAGCAACTCAAAATCTGGGGCGAGCGCACGAAGTCGCCCGTCGTTTCTTCCAAGCTCGGCGCGGATGCGGCGGGGCTTGCCTACGACGCGTTCGAGCAAGCCAGGGCAGCAGGTTCCGACGTGCTCATCATCGACACCGCCGGCCGGCTGCAGAACAAGGCCGAACTGATGGCGGAACTGGAGAAGATCGTGCGCGTGCTCGGCAAGCTCGATCCGGAGGCGCCGCATACGGTGCTCCAGACGGTGGATGCCACGACCGGCCAGAACGCGCTCAATCAGGTGGAGATCTTCCGCAACGTCGCCGGCGTCAATGGGCTGGTGATGACCAAGCTCGACGGAACGGCGCGGGGTGGCATCCTCATCGCCATCGCCGCCAAGCACAAGCTGCCAGTCTATTTCATCGGCGTCGGCGAGCAGGTCGACGATCTCGAACCGTTTTCCGCCGGCGACTTCGCCAAGGCGATTGCAGGGGTGCAGGGATGAACGAACCCATTCTCGAGCGCGACCCCGCCGACCCGCGGAAGAAGGAAATGAACCCGCTTCTGAAGCTCGCGCTCGAACTCGGTCCGCTGCTGATCTTCTTCTTTGCCAACACGCGCGGCGAATGGCTGGTGCAGAAATTCCCGGTGCTGGGCGCCTTCGGCGGCCCGATCTTCCTAGCCACGGGCCTGTTCATGATCGCCACGGCGATCGCGCTCGTGGTGTCCTGGATTCTTGTCAGGTCGCTGCCGATCATGCCGCTTGTGTCGGGCGTCGTCGTCTTCGTCTTCGGCGCGTTGACGCTCTATCTGCAGGATGACGTCTTCATCAAGATGAAGCCGACCATCGTCAATACGCTGTTCGGCGGTGTGCTTCTGGGCGGCCTCGCTTTCGGCAAGTCGCTGCTCGGCTATGTTTTCGATTCCGCCTTCAAGCTCGACGCCGAAGGATGGAAGAAGCTCACCTTTCGTTGGGGCCTGTTCTTCCTCTTCCTGGCTTTTGCCAACGAGATCGTCTGGCGCAATTTCTCGACCGACGCCTGGGTGGCGTTCAAGGTCTGGGGCATCATGCCGATCACCCTCGTCTTCACCTTGAGTCAGATGCCGCTGATCATGCGCCACTCCGCTGACGAAAACGCCGGCAAATAGAGGAACCCATGGAGTTCATCAGCACAAGTGAGGAACTGCGCGAGCACTACAAACCAGCCTCCGACGGCTCGCTGAAGAAGGAGATGCGGACGCTCGACGCGCATGTGCGAAAATTTCTCGCCAACAGCCCCTTCGTGCTGATCGGCACGTCGGACGGCAGCGGCAATGCCGACGTGACGCCGAAAGGCGACAAGCCCGGCTTCGTCACCGTGCTTGACGACGCAACCATCGCCATCCCCGACCGCCCCGGCAACAATCGGCTCGACACATGGGAAAACGTGCTCGTCAATCCGGCTGTGGGGCTACTGTTCCTTATACCCGGCATGAACGAGACGCTCCGGATCAACGGCACCGGACGGATCACCGTCGACGGAACGCTACGTGAGCGCCTTTCCGCCGAAGGCAAGGCGCCGCTCAGCGTGCTGGTGGTCGAAATACGCGCCGTATACATGCATTGCGCCAAGGCATTCATGCGCTCCCAGCTCTGGCAGCCGGAGACATGGCAGCCGCGTTCGGCCATGCCGACGCTGGGCGAGATCCTTAAGGACCAGATCAAATTCGCCGAAAGCGCAGCCTCGAAGGACCGCTGGCTGGACGAGGTCTACAGACAGGAAATGTGGTGAGGTCGCGAGGTTCAGCGGGTTTCCCTGAACCGCCTTTCCGGAAGCGATTGCGGGTCCGGATCTGATTGACGACCTCCGTTGATCGACAACTGCATCAGGACGGTGTCCAGCCAGCGGCCGTGTTTCCAGCCTGTCGCCTCAAGCGTGCCGCAATGCCGGAAGCCCAGCCTCTCATGCAGCTTCACCGAAGCGCTGCTCGGTGATCCGTCGCCGATGACGGCAAGGATCTGGCGGAAGCCGAGGCGTTCGCATTCCGTGATCAGGGAGCCCATCAGCACCCTGCCGATACCTGCTCCCCTCGCTTCCGGTGCCACATAGATCGAATTCTCGACGATGAAACGATAGGCGGGCCGCGTGCGGAAGACGCTGGCATAGGCATATGCCAACACAAATTCGCCCCTGGCCGCGACGAGATAGGGATAGCCGCTGTCTGTGGTCGCACTGAAGCGCGCCGCCATCTCCTCGATCGATGGCGGCTCCAGTTCGTACGTGGCGGTGCCGTTCAGCACGGCGTCCGCATAGATGGCGGTGATGCGCGGCAGGTCGTCGATCCGGGCGGGCCTCATGTCGAAATCAGGCATTGGTTGCTCGCGGGGAATGCCTCAATCCGGGCAGAAGCGACGTACCCGCAACTCAATGATCCTTCGGCCGCCGCGCTTCGAACAGGGCTTTCTTGGCTTCCGACGTTTCCGTCTGGTATTTCTTCTGCCACTCGGCATAAGGCATGCCGTAGACGATTTCCCGCGACGCATCCCTGTCGAGATCGACGCCAGCCGCGCTGGCGGCATCTCGATACCAGTTCGACAGGCAGTTGCGGCAGAAGCCGGCGAGGTTCATCAGGTCGATATTCTGCACGTCGCTGCGTTCGCGCAGATGCTGCACCAAGCGGCGGAAGGCGGCCGCCTCGAAATCGCGCTGCTGTTCGGGCGTGAGGTCGGACATGGCTGGCTCCTATATCACAGAGTCGAACGGCCCGGTCCGCGAGCCGAATTTGCGGCGCTCGTGTATGTCGGGCCGGGCATTCACCGCCTCGACGATCGGCGCGAGCCGTTCGGCCCATTGGTCGGCGCCGGCATCGTCGGCGATCAGATCCTGCCGTATCTCGATGAGCGCATGCGCAAAGCCGTTGACGATGGCGTGCCGGAACATGGTATCGCCGCGCAAAGCCCCGTCATAGGGCTCGTTGTCGCCGACCACGAGCGCCGCGTCCTTTGACAGCAGGTCGATCAGCGCGCGCGGCGCGCGATCGTCGAGATCCCACAATATGCCGACATGCCACGGCCGCTGCTGACCCTGCATCGACGGCGTGAATGAATGGATCGAGAACACGAAAGGCGCCGCACCGGTAGCTGCATGCACCGAGGCGACCAGAGCGCCGACGGCGTCGTGATAGGGCCGGTAGAAGAGATCGAGCCGGCGCTCCCGTTCCTCCGCCGTCATCGGATAGTTCCCGGGAACCACCGTGCCGTCATAGAGCTGTCGGATAAGCGTCGGATCATCCTCGCCGCGATTGGGATCGATCAGGAGACGGGAAAAATTCGCCATAAGCGCCGGCGCGCCGGTCAATTCGGCCAGCCTGCGGGTCACCCGCTCCACCCCGATATCATAGGCTATGTGGCGGTCGAACTCAGCCTGCGGCAAGCCAAGGTCGCCATATTCGTCCGGCAGCGCGCGCCCGGCATGATCGGCGAGCAGCACCAGGCCGCGCCCGCGGTCTCCCTCGATCATCTCGAAGGGCCGAAAGACAACGGTACGCACCATGAAAGAAATGCCCTGCACGGCGGAATGCCGCAATCACAACCGTGAGACAGGCCGAATGTCGTCGTTTTGTCAATCTTTTCTCCGACATCGGCGCCATGGGATCATGCGCGGCAACACGCTCTAAATCGATTGGAACGAGCGGAAGCGCGCGTTGACATGCACGCCGACTTTTCCGAAAAGGGTCACCACGATGCCGATGTCACGCTGGAGGGGTTGGGAATTGCAGCCGCGGCGCTTTGCTGAGCGACTATCTTATGCCTCCCTCGGCCTTCTCGCGGCCGTTTGCGTGCTACCGGCGCTGGGGACAACGGCTGCGCTTGCCGACTTTCGCGTCTGCAACGGCACGCAGAGCCTCGTCGGCGTCGCGATAGGATATCGCGCGGCAGCCGGCTGGGTGACGGAGGGCTGGTGGCATATCGCCGGCTCAAGCTGCAAGACGCTTATCGAAGGACCGCTCTCGTCGCGCTATTTCTATCTCTACGCCGAAGACGCCGAAAAGGGTGGCCGCTGGGACGGCCCCGTCAACATGTGCGTGGCCGACAAGGAGTTCAAGATCAACGGCGTCAACGATTGTTTTGCCCGCGGCTTCCAGCGCGCCGGCTTCCAGGAATACGACACTGGCGAGCAGGCGAGTTGGATGGTTCAGCTTTCCGGCGAAGCAGAACCGGGCGGCGAAGCCGCTCCCTCGGGAACTGAAGGTCAATGAGACGCAACCGCAGGGTCAAGATTCTCGCCACGCTCGGTCCGGCTTCCTCTTCCGAGGAAATGATCGGCAAGCTGTTCAATGCCGGCGCCGACGTCTTCCGCATCAATATGAGCCACACCGATCACGACGCCATGCGGGCGCTCGTTGCGCGAATCCGCAAGATCGAGGCGGAGGTGGGCCGGCCGATCGGCATTCTCGCCGACCTGCAAGGACCGAAACTGCGCGTCGGCAAGTTCCGGAACGGCAAGGAGGAGCTGGTCGTCGGCCAGACCTTCACGCTGGACGACAATGCCGAACCGGGAGACGCCACGCGCGTCTACCTGCCTCACCCTGAGATCCTGACCTCCGTGCAGGCCGGCGACAGGCTGCTGATCGATGATGGCAAGCTCGAACTGAAGGCGATCAAGTGCGACGGCCGCTCGATCGTGACGACGGTGGTCGCCGGAACGCGAATCTCCGACAAGAAGGGGGTGAGCCTGCCGGATACGGAGCTGCCGGTCGGCGCATTGACCGAAAAGGACCGCGCCGATCTCGATGCGGTTCTGGAAACCGGCGTCGACTGGGTGGCGCTCTCCTTCATCCAGCGGCCAGACGATCTTGCCGAGGCGCGCAAGATTGCGCGTGGCCGTGCGCTTCTGATGTCGAAGATCGAGAAGCCGCAGGCCGTCGCCAGACTGGCGGAGATCATAGAGCTCAGCGATTCGATCATGGTCGCGCGCGGCGACCTCGGCGTCGAGATGCCGCTCGAACAGGTGCCCGGCATCCAGAAGCAGATCACGCGCGCTGCGCGCCGCGCCGGCAAGCCGGTGGTCGTGGCGACGCAGATGCTGGAATCGATGATCACCGCGCCTGTGCCGACGCGCGCCGAAGTATCCGACGTCTCGATCGCCGTTTTCGAGGGCGCGGACGCCATCATGCTGTCGGCCGAATCCGCTGCCGGGCAATATCCGGTGGAGGCGGTCGCCACGATGGACCGCATCGCCACGCAGGTCGAGAAGGACCCGCTCTATCCGGGCATCATCAACGCGCAACGCAGCACGCCCGAGGCGACCGGGCCCGACGCGATATCCCTTGCCGCCCGCGAAATCGCCGAAACGCTGAAGCTCGCGGCGATCGTGACCTATACGGCCTCGGGCAACACCGGACTGCGCGCGGCGCGGGAACGGCCGCAGGTGCCGATCATCGCGCTCTCGCCGATCAAGAGCACCGCACGGCGTCTGTCGCTGCTGTGGGGAACCCATTGCGTCGTGTCTCCGGACGCGACGGACCTCGACGACATGGTTGACAGGGCTTGCCGGATCGCGCGCGAGGAGCAGTTCGGCGACGCTGGTGACCGGATCATCATTACCGCAGGCGTGCCGCTCAGAACGCCGGGCGCCACCAACATGCTGCGCATCGCCTATATCGGCGAGGCAGGCGCTCCTGCCGGGCAGCCCTGATCTTTAGCTGGATATCTTCCTTCGCGGCGATCACCCGAAAGAACGCCGTATGTCCTCAGACAACCGTGAAATATTTTTAGCCGTTATGCACTCAATGCATTGCTGCGTTGCAATATGAATTATTGCATCGCACAATACAGCACACCATCTTTGCATCGGGAGGAACAACCTCGCCGCCGAAAGGCAGCATAGACCAGGGGATCTGTTCCGATGTTTGCATCGATCGTCAAGAATGTCCGTCAGCGGGTTGCAAAGCGCCAGCGCTACAACCGCCTCACGGCCGAAATCCTCAGCATGAGCGACCGCGACCTCGCCGATATCAACGGCAATCGCACCGACATGCTCCGCTACGCCTATCGCGAAGTATACGGCAGCTGAGTTCCCGTTTCCGGACAAGCGTAAATTGGCGGCGGTCGAGGACGACCGCCGCTTCTCCTTCCAGCCATGCTGGTGATGCCTAGTCCACCGGCTCGTTCTGCCGACGCTGATAGAGAACTGCCATAGCCGCGCCGAGAGCGATCCCGGCGGCACCCAACAGCAGGGTGTCGGTTCGCAACACCTTGCCGCGCGTGTCGACCTCTTCCTCGCCATCGTCGAAAAGATCATCCATGGCAGGCTCTTCCTCGTCTTGGCTGACGAAACGGCCGAGCGGTGTGCGCGCAATGGCCGCCTTCGCCTCGTCAGCCAGCGATGAAGCCTTGTCCCTCGCCTCCCCGACGAGTTCGGAGGCGCGATCCCTGGCCTCGTCGATCATGTCCGCCGCCTTGTCTTGCGCATCCGCAGCCAGCGCCGCTGCCCTTGTTCTCGCGTCGCGTACGAGTTCGGCAGCCTTTTCCTCCACACTCCTGCCCGCCTGGCGACCGAGTTCGGCGGCTTGTGAACCCAGCTCTCCGGCCTGAGTTTTCAGATTTTGCTTCGCGCGTTCCAGTTCATCGCCCCGCCGCCCGGACAGCGAAGCGTCGACGGGAGTGCGTAGGAGGCTAAAGAGCCCACCGCCGACAAGCGCGATCGCAATCGGCGGACGGCGCAGGAAATGCCAGGCGAGGCCGGCGCCGATCACCAGTGCCGCGGCAGGATTGGCCACCGCCTTTTCCCTGATCGTTTCGACCACGGAACGGCTCCGCGCCCGCGCCTCCTCGACGAAGCTGTCGCGCTTTTCAAGCGCCGCCTGCTTGAGCGTTTCCGGCAGATCGGTCAGCCCGCCCGGCGCACGCAGCGCTGCGATGTCACCCATCAGTTTGGCGCGTGCCGTCTCGGCCTCGCGCTCCAGCTTTCTCAGATCTTCAGCCATCACGCGCGCCCTGATCATCCTCACGCGCCGCATTGCCATCGCCGGCGTCACACGAGGCGTTGCGATGAGGCCGGACCTCATTCTCCGTCACTTTCTCGTCAGAGGACCGCTTTGCCGAACGTGATGCGGCCGCCTTTCCGCGTCCTGCCTTGGCGCGCCCGCCCGACGCGCCCTTCTTCTGCGTTCCCGCTCCGGCCTGCCCACGGCCTGCGGCAGGCTTTTCCGCCGACATGAATTCGTCGCTGAACGTCTCCGCGACATCGAGCGCCGCCTCCTTCAGGCCGTCCGGTGTGAGGCCGTGTTCCTCAGCAACCTCGGCCGCGCGTCTTCGTGTCCGATCCGCAGCGCGCTTGAGACGCCGGCGAGCATCATCAGCAGCTTCGCCGATGCGTTCCCCCACGGGAGCGAATGCGCGCCTTTCCACACGTGAACCGGGAAGCGCAGCCGCGATCAGCGCGCCCGCCGCGATACCGATGAGGCCGACAGTAAGAGGCTGCTGGGCAAGCATGCGGTCGACCGCATCCGATGCGCCGCCCCGCACACCCCGCATCGCCTCGCCCGTCCGTTGCGCCGCAGCACGACGCGCGTCGTCGGCATAGCTCACGGCTTCCTCCGCCGAATGGGCCATCCTTCCGGCGACATCGGACGCATACGCCCGCGTCACGCCGAACAATCCGCGGGCATCATCCTCTTCGGCGTGACGCCCTCTGCGCCGCGCCCGGCCAGTGGCACGAGGCAGATCCTCTTCTCCGCGCAACCTGTGCGCCGCAGCGCCCACGCCGCGCATCAGCAGCGCGCAGCCGGCGGCAAACAGCAGCGCGCCTTCGGGGCTCCGTTTCGCTGCGGCGACGACACGATCCAGCACGCTCATGACAGTTGCTCCTTCGTCGATTTGATATCTTGCTTGATCTGGTTGATTGCCCGCTCCGGAGCCATGCCGGCGGTCGCATCCGCCCTGCCCTTGAGGAAGCAGCCGAGGCCCACGATCGCCAGAACTGCCGCGACCAGCAGACAGGCCCAGTGCGGAGCCATGCCCCAGGCGATCAGGCCGAGCACGATTGCCTGAATGACGAGCAGCGCCGCCAGCAATGCCAAAAGGCCGGCCACCGACATCCACAATCCGGCGCGCAGGGTTCGCGCGATGTTGTCGGCGATCTCGGCCTTGGCCAGCTTCAGCTCTTTCTGGAAAAGGTCGACGGCGTCCGTCGCGACATCCGTCAGCGATTGCAGAAGCGCCGACGCCTTCGGCGCTTCGTCAGCCATTGCGGCTTCTCCGTTTCTTGGCGGCGGGCCGGGCGGGCTGCGTCGGAACCGAACTGTTGCCCAGAGCGCGCATGACGACGAAACCCGCCAAGGCCGCCAAGCCGAAGGTCACCAGCGGCTGGCGGCGGGTAAAATCGGCGGCTATGCCCACCACCTGATCGACCGTCTTGTCGCGCACCTCTTCGGCGAAGGCATCGATACGATCGGCCATGGAGCCGACGAGGCCGGCGACATGGGGCAGCGTCTCACTCATGTCGTCCGCAGCAAGCCGCGTCGAACTCGCCACCTGGCTCATCATCGCCGCGCCGCGGTCGACCTGCTCATCGAGCATGCCGTGAACCCGGTCCGTGATGCTGGAGGCCCCTTCGCTCGCCGCCTGCAGCACGGAATCGGTCGCCTGGAAGGCGAAGGAAGATGCCCGCGCGGCGGTGCTTTTATGGGCACGCGTCGATGCTTTTCGGGTCGATGGCTTGCGTCGCCCGGCAGCGGTATCCGGCGCAGAGGATTTCTGGGTTTTGCTTGTCTTGCTCATCTCTCCCTCCATTCCTCCGACTGTGACCCCGGAGCCGCGCTCACTGTCCAGAGATCGAATGCTCGCGCTGCCCAGATCGAACGGCCGGGAAACCGCTTTGTTCCGGAACGACGGTCGCGTGAAGATTTCGCCGCAGCGTCCGATACTTTGGCGCGTCGGAAGCCTTTCTCTCGAAAGTCATTGTCCTGACGTGCCAAGCTGCGCTTTATAGGGACAGGATTTGCCCGTCGGAGAACACCGGAAGTGTCGATCATGCTCATTCACTCGCGTCATAACGTCGGGAAATACCGCATGTTGCCCGCCGCCGCGGCAGGGGAGCGCGCCTGACCTTGGCCGCCGGCCTTCCCCCGCCGCCCAAGCAGCCGCATCTGCTCGGCACGTCGACGCGCGCAGTCGTGCCGCCGCTTTCGGCGGCGCGCTGGTTGCTGGTGCTCGTCGTTCTGGCGGGAGCCTATTTCTTTCACGGCTTTCTGTTTCCGGTTCTCACCGCCATCGTCATCGCCTTCGCGAGCTGGCCGCTCTATCGCCGCCTGCTGAGGCTGGTGGACGGCAACCGCACGCTCGGGGCCACATTGGCGCTGCTGCTCATCCTTGCCTTCCTCATCGTGCCCATCGTGTACGCATCCAGCTATGCCGTCGCGGAGATTCGCGAATGGGTCGGCTGGGCATTCGAGGCGAACCGCGTCGGCGCCCCGACGCCGCAATGGATCGTCGCGCTGCCGTGGATCGGCGAATGGCTGAACGAACAATGGACAGCACGTTTCGGCCATCCGGGCGGCATCGGCGAGGTGATTCAGCTGATCAGCGGCTCGAACATCCGCAACATCTATCAGACAGTGCTCGCAGCGGGTGGAAGCGCTTTCTCGCTTCTGCTGGCAATCCTGTTCATGCTGATCGCATTGTTCTTCGCCTATCGCGATGGCGAGAAGCTGGTGGCGCAGGTCGATCTCGTCGGCGAGCGCATCCTGCCGATGCGCTGGGAGCGCATTTCGCGCGTCGTGCCGGCGACGATCAGCTCCACCGTCATGGGCATGACTCTCATCGCCATTGGCGAAGGTGTCGTGCTGGGCACCGCATACTGGATCGCCGGCGTGCCGTCACCCGTCACGCTGGGCGTGCTGACGGGCATCATGGCGCTCATTCCCGGCGGCGCGCCGCTCGCCATGACGCTGGTTTCGATCTACCTCGCCGCCAGCGGTTCTCTCTTCGCCGGTCTCGCGCTTTTCGCCTGGGGCACGACCGAACTCTTCATCGTCGACAAGACGATCCGGCCGAAGCTTGTCGGTGGTCCGATCAAGCTTCCCTTCCTCCCGACCTTCTTCGGTCTCGTCGGCGGCGTGAAGACGATGGGCTTTCTCGGCCTGTTCATCGGACCCGTGCTGATGGCCCTTCTCGTCGCCATCTGGCGCGAATGGATCCGCGAGATCGAGATCGCGGATGCACAGGATGCCCGTCCGGCGGGCATCGAGCCAAACCCGCCGGCATCGACCGTCGCCGATCCTCCCAAGGTCAGGGCCGAGGCCTAGAGCCTTTCACGGCTGGCTAAAACGTCAGCCGCCGTGACTGGCGTGGCCATCGGCGGGTTGGGCCGCACCATGTCCATGACCTGCGTCGTTGCCCATTCCCTGAACCTCGAACTCGACGTCGACGGACCCCGCCTTTTCAAAGGTCAGCGTGCCCTTGAACTTCGCGCCTTCCTTTGCCCAGTCCTTCATGCTCATGAACATGATGTGTACGCCGCCGGGCTTCAGCTCCAGGGTTGCACCGGCCGGAACCTCGACGCCACCTTCCAGTTGCCGCATGGTCATGACGCCGCTGGAGTCGACTGCCATCTCATGAATCTCGACCTTGTCGGCGACCTCTCCGGTTGCGGAAACCAGCCTGTCGGCTTCGGCTCCACTGTTCGTGAGCGTCAGATATCCGGCCGACACCTTGGCGCCTTCCGGCACGGCGCGCGACCAGGGATGGGTGATTTCGATATTGCCGGCCTTGTAGTCGTGCGCGAACGCGCCCGAGCAGAAGACGACCAGCATGGCCGTGACTGCGAGTGTGCCGAGCCATTCGCCTGAAGAGCGAAAAAGCGAGATGGAGTGGCTGGGAAGGAGGGCGCGCGCGGCACCACGAATGAAAACTTGCATCGATCATGCTCCGGTATGCCCTGATGCGCCTTTGCGCCACGGGCTGGACTCGAACGGGATTCGCGCCGGGCTTCGGCGCCATTCGTATCAAACCGTGAGCGGAGGCGCGCGAGGTCGTCCCGGATCGTGATCGCGAGTATACCGATCCTGTAATGTATGAAGCGCTGGCAGCGGCATGTCGGCGGAGCGCGCAGGAGGGAATGCTGGTGCAGTGCCTTGAGGCGCATGAAGAGCCGGGAGGGCCGAGGCGCAGGCCATCGTGCAGCAGTTGGGCAATTTGGCGTGATCGCCTTCCATCGGGCTGCCGTGACCGGCGCCGGTGATGCAAAGCGGATTTCCGAACAAGTCCAACGCCGGGCCGGCCGGCATCGCAGCGATGGCCGAAGCCGTCAGGGAGGACTGCAGCAAAAGCACCAGAGCCGCGACGATCACGGCTATTCCGCTGCTTCGATGCCTCACCGCTTTCAACGCATTCTCCTGATAGGAGGCGTTTAGCACGGCAGCAGCACCGGGAAAACTCAGCCGGGCTGCGGCAAAGTTCCCGCATCGCATGCGGGCCTGTCGGCCTCACATGCCTTTGCGGTCGCCTCGTCAAGCCATAAAGCTCCGAGTGGCGGCTTGCGCACAGGAACGAGTTGCGTTCGGCACGGCGGCGATACTATCGTCAGGACGGGAAGCACACCTTGCACGACCGACTCTCGTCATGATCGAGATCGCCGCGCATCGCGCAACTTCTTCGCACGCATTTTTCCACTCTGACCCTGGAACCGACCATGCCCCTGACCCAGCCGCTGACCGGCATTCTTCCCGTCGCACCAACCCCGTTCCATGCGGATGGCCGCGTCGACGAAGATGGCATGCGCCGTGTCATCGACTGCATGATCGACCAGAAGGTGGACGCGATCTGCATACTGGCGAACTATTCCGAACAGTTCCTGCTGTCGGACGAGGAACGCGCGCTGCTGATACGCCTTTGCCTCGAGCATACGGCAGGCCGCGTGCCGGTCATCGTCACGATCAGCCACTTCTCGACCGGCATCGTCACGCAGCGCGCGAAGGCCGCCGAGTCCATGGGCGCGGCGATGGTGATGATGATGCCGCCCTATCACGGCTCCGGACTGTTTCCCGCGCCACAGGGCATCTTCGAGCACTTCAAGTCGGTGAATGATGCCATCAGTATCCCGATCATGGTTCAGGATGCGCCGTTGTCGGGCGTCAACCTGCCGGTCGATCTTCTCGCGCGGCTGGCGAAGGAGCTCGAGAATGTCACCTATTTCAAGATCGAATGTCCCTTCGCCGCCGACAAGCTGGCGGCGCTGATCGACGCGGCCGGCGAGCATATAGACGGGCCGTTCGATGGCGAGGAAGCGGTGACGCTGCTCGCCGACCTGGACGCCGGCGCCACCGGCACCATGACATCGGCGCTCTTCCCGGAAATGATCCGGCCGATCGTGACCGACTATCGCGCCGGCAATCAGGCGGCCGCGCTGGCGCAATGGCAGAAATGTCTGCCGCTGATCAATCATGAAAACCGTCAGTGCGGCCTGCGCGCCACCAAGACCGTTTTCGCCGCCGGCGGCGTGATCCGCAGCGACGCGGTGCGCCATCCGCTAAAGCCGATGTCGGAGCGCACGAAGAAGCGTCTTCTGGAACTCGCCCGGGACCTCGACATCCTCGCCCTGCGCTGGGGCGAGTGACCGTCGCCGCCGGCATGTGCATCGAAGCGGGTTGACGGTCTGACTTTCAATGTGCGCGGACCCTCAACGATCCGCGCACCATTTCCATCGAGCTACGCCGCGGCTTTCTCGCTTCCCGCGACGGCTCCATGTCGGATCTCGGTGCCGAGCACCTTCAGACATTCGCGCATGAAGGCGGCAAGACCGGTCCAGCCCTTGGCCGACACCATGGTCCCGTCCACATAGGCCTCGGTCGGCTTGACATCGATATAGGTGCCGCCGGCAAGCCGCACTTCGGGCTCGCAGGCGCCGAGTGCTGCCACCTTCTTGCCACGCACCACGCCGTCGACCGCGACAAGGATCTGGACACCGTGGCAGATGGTGAAGATCGGCTTGTTCGCCTCGTGGAAGTGGCGCACCATCGCCTGCACGCGCTTGTCCGTGCGGATATATTCCGGGCCGCGGCCGCCGGCGCAATAGACGGCGTCATACTCCTCGGGCTTCACTTCCGAAAAAGTCTTGTTGATGTCGGCGAAGTGACCGTAGCGTTCGATATAGGTCTGGTGTCCTTCGAAATCGTGCAGCGACGTCTGGATCTTGTCGCCCGCCTTCTTGTCCGGGCATACGACATGGACGGTATGGCCGACCGCCTCCATGCCCTGTTGAAACACGAAGATCTCGTATTCCTCGGTAAATTCTCCGGTGAGCATCAGGATTTTCTTGCCGGGCATGTCGTTTCCTCCTTCGAATGGTATGCCGTCTCGGTTCGCCCAGTTATCTGCAGTCTGATGGCGTTTCACGCGCCTCCATGAAGCTATCCGAACGCCGGCCTCAATCTCGCGCGCGATCGCTCGATATGCATCCGCATCGCCCTGTCCGCCGCATGGCCGTCACGTGCAGAAAATGCCCGCATGATCGCATCGTGCTCCTCGAGCGCCTCGTCGGTGACGCGGGCATGAAACATGAGACGAAAAATGTGGAAATGCGTGTGCTGGTGCGCAAGCGTGCTGCGGATGAGCGCGTTCTCCGCGAACTCCATGATCCTGTCGTGGAAAGCGGCGTCCTGGCGCGCGAATGCGGAATAGCGCATCCGCTCGTCTCCATCGGATGGTTGCGCCATGGCGCCGGCAAGCTGCCGCAGCGAACGAAGCCTGTCCTCGTCCATGCTCTCAGCCGCGCGCCGCGCGCCTTCCGGCTCCAGCAGCAAGCGCAGTTCGTAAAGTTCCTCGAAGCTTCGGCGCGAGATCTGCGGAGCCGCGCTGTAGCCGATCAGGTGCGTCTTGACGACCAGACCCTCGCCCTCCAGCCGGCCCAGCGCTTCGCGGATCGGCGTCTGCGAGACGCCGAGTTCGCGAACGAGATTGTCGACCGTTATGCGGACGCCCGGCGCGATTTCCAGCGCCATGAGCTGATTGAAAATGGCCCCATACACATCGTCCACCAGACCATGACGACCGATGACACGACCGCCGCGTCCAGCAGCGTCGCCATCCATCCGGCTTTTGGGGAATGCGATGCCCATCGAAGCCTCTTGCCTGCCGGGATTTGGTATCATGGGGGAATGGCAGCGACAATCCTATATCCTATAGGATTTTAGGCAGAATCTCGCATCCAAGTCGGTTGTTCGATGGAAATTGATGCGATGAGGGCACAATCCAAGGATGCGCCAGGAGCATGCGAGCATACAGACGTGAGCTCTGCGGTAAAAATTCTCCGCACTGGGACCTCCTCCGCATGTCAAAGCCGCCGAACTCGCTATACTATTCTTCCACGCTTTCCACGGCGATCGGGCATTCCGCGTGCAAGTTGCCTAATCGTCTCGATTAGCGCCACAACGGCGAGGCCCATGTCCTTGGGCGAAGCATACTCATCGGGATGATGACTCACGCCGCCACGGCATCGCACGAACAGCATGCCGACATGTGCGAGATCCGCCATCGTCTGGGCATCATGCCCAGCGCCCGAGGGCAACCGGAATGGTTCGATACCGAGACTCGACAAGGCAGCTGCGAGGGTATTCTGCATTTCCGCGGAACACGGGGTGGCTGACGCCTCGTAGTCCGTCACGATGTTCAGCGATACGCCGCGGTCATGCGCCAATTGCGCAAAGGCCGTTTCCATGGCGAGTCTGCCTGCCACGTAGGTCGCATCGTCGGGAGCCCGCAGGTCCAGCGTGAAGCGGACCCATCCCGGGATGCTGTTGGCAGCCGGAGACGCGATCGAAATATGCCCGACAGTGGCGACCAGACCAGCCGCCGATGCCCGGGCCAGCCGCTCGGCCGCGAGCGCCATTTCGGCCGCTGCGCTGAAAGCGTCGTGTCGCAGCGCCATCGGCACCGTGCCGGCATGCCCGCTCCGTCCTTCCACGGTAATGGTAAAGCGGCCAGCCGCCGCGAAAGAAGTCACGATGCCAAGCGGCCGATCCTCCTGCTCAAGCACCGGTCCCTGCTCGATATGAACTTCTATAAATCCCAGCACGTCCTCCGGACGCCGGGCGAGCGGCGCGAGCTTGGGCTCGGAGATGCCAAATGCAGCCAGCGCCTCGTGCATACTCAGGCCGCTCTGGTCGCTCGTTTCGAGCAGGGATTGCGGGAGTGGCCGCGTAAGGGCCAGCGAGCCGATCGTCGCGTCGGGAAAACGGAGCCCTTCCTCGTCGCCGAATGCCAGAATCTCGAGATCGAAGGGAAGTCGCTCGGCGGCGAGCGCGTCGGCAGCGAGAATGCCGGCGATCACGCCGAGCGGACCGTCATAACGCCCGGCATCGACGACGCTGTCGATATGCGAGCCGATCAGCAGCGAGGAGGCGCCGGGGCAGCCGCAAGACAGGCGACCGCATACGGTCGCAAGGTCGTTGACCATCACCTCAAGTCCCGCCTCCGCCATCCACTGCCCGACGAGATCCGCCGCCTGCTTATGCGCCGGGCTAAGATAGGGCCGGTTCAGCCGCCCCGCATCGTCGGAGCAGCGAGCGAGGGCGTCGATCATCACCGCGGCGCGGACTCCGAGGCTGCTGGCCATCATCGCGCAGCGGGAGCGGACGGCGGGACCGCACCCTTCCGCTCCGTGATCAGTCCGTAATGCTGCGGCTGCCGATGGGCGGCGAAATTGAAGATGCGGTCTTTGATATCGTAGCAGAGATCGAGGTCGATCCGCGCCGTGATGAGTTCGTCGGCCATGGTCGTGGCCTGGGCTACGATCTCGCCCGTAGGGGCGATGATGGCGCTCTGGCCGATCATGGTCGAGCCTTCCTCGTTGCCGCATTTGGCGACGCCCACGACGAACGTACCGTTCTGATATGCGCCCGACTGCATCACAAGATGGTTGTGGAACCCCTGCAGGTGATCGTGATGCGGAACCTCGGGGTCGGCGATCGGCGTGTTGTAGCCGATGAGCACCAGCTCGACACCCTGCAGACCCATGACGCGATAGGTCTCTGGCCAGCGGCGGTCGTTGCAGATCGCCATCCCGACATTGCCACCAAAAGCGCACCAGACGCGGAATCCGGTGTCGCTAACATCGAAATAATGCTTCTCCAGATGCTGATGCGCCCAATCTTCGCGATGGTCAGCATGTCCGGGGAGATGAACCTTGCGGTATTTGCCGACGATGACGCCGGTCTGGTCGACCAGTATGGCGGTATTGAAGTGCCGCACGCCATTGGTTCGGTCGAGTTCGGCGTAACCCAGATAGAAGCCGATCCCCAGGGCTCTGGCGGTATCGAAGAGCTTCTGCGTTTCAGGCGAGGGCATGGAGGCCTCGAAGAAATCATCGACCTCGGCTTGGTCCCTTAGCCACCAGCGCGGAAAGAAGGTGGTGAGCGCCAATTCCGGAAAGACCACGAGCTCGCAGCCGCGCGCCTTGGCCTCGTAAAGCAAAGCGATCTGCCGCTCGATGACCTGCGTTCGGGTATCGCTCCTGGCGATCGGCCCCATCTGGGCTCCGCCGACGACGATGGTTCGGGCCATCCTTATGCTCCTTGCGGGTAGTGATGCTGGTACCAGTGCTGCGCAATTGCATTCCGGCGACAGATCCAGACGTCCTCATGAGCGAGCACGTGGTCGAGGAAGCGCTCGAGACCCGCAGCCCGGCCGGCACGGCCGGAGAGCCGGCAATGAAGGCCGATGCTCAGCATTTTCGGATTCGCCGCGCCTTCCCGGTAGAGGAAATCGAAGCTGTCCTTGAGATAGGTGCAGAAGGAGACCCCATCGGGAAAGCCGGCGGGCGAGACGAAGCGCATGTCGTTGGTGTCGAGGTTGTAGGGAATGACGAGGTGCGGCTTGCCGTGGTCGAAGTTCCAGAAGGGCAGGTCGTCGCTGTAGTCATCGGAATCATAGAGGAACCCGCCGTCTTCGATGACAAGACGCCGCGTGTTCTCGCTGATGCGGCTGCCATAATAGCCAACGGGGCGCTCGCCGAGCAGATCTTGATGGGTGCGGATGACCTGCGCGATCTGGGCGCGTTCGGTCTCCTCGTCCATATCGGCATGATCGATCCACCGCCAGGCATGGCTCGCGACCTCCCAGCCGCTGGCCTTCATCGCGCGGGCCGCTACGGGATTGCGCGATAGCGCCATGCCGACCGCAAACACGGTCACCGGGACGGCGCGCTGGGTGAACAGCCGTCGCAGCCGCCAGAAGCCGGCGCGGCTGCCATACTCGTAGATCGACTCCTGTCCGAGATCGCGCTGCCCTGCGAGAGGCGGGGAATCCGGCAGCTCGCCCAGAAATCCTTCCGATTGCGCATCGCCGTGGAGGATGGAGCTTTCGCCGCCTTCCTCGTAGTTGATGACGAAGTTGACCGCGAGGCGCGCGTCGTTGGGCCAGCGGGGGTGGGGTGGAGTCTCGCCGTAGCCGATAAGGTCGCGCGGATAGCTCTCGGCTGCGGCCATCAGCGAGCGCCTTCCCCGGAAGTCGGCGGGAAGGCAAAGACGCCGACCTTGCTGGTCGCAATGCCCGCCGATGCGAGACCCGCAACAAGGCCTACGGCAGCAGCGACGCTTTCGATGATCGGCACCCCGGACTCCGTGCTCAGCCAGTCCGCCAGATCGGACATGCCGGCACAGCCGAGGATGACGGTCTCGGCCCCATCCTCCACCGCCGCCTGCACCTGCGCCAGAACCTTGGCGTTCGCCATAGGCGATCCGTCGAGGTCGAGCACGGCCATATCGCAGGAGCGCACCGACCGGCATTTGCGTTCGAAACCGTACCGCAAGGCCATGTCCTCGATGATGGGAATCCCGGCCCGGGCCGTTGTGACTACCGAGAAGCGCGAGGCGGTGACGGCGGCAGCCAGCATGGAGGCTTCGCAGATGCCAAGCACGGGGCCTGTCGCGAGCTCCCGGCAGGCGGCGACCGCAGGATCGTCGAAGCACGCAATGACGTGACCGGCACAGCCCTGCTCCATCCCCTGACTCACCTCGCGCAGAATAGCCGGAGCGGCAGTGATCGTATCGCAAGCGGTCTCGATAGACTCAGGCCCGGCGGGCGGGTTGGAACAGACGACCTCGAAGCGGCCAGCGGCGGCACGCCGCGCTGCCGCCGCGATCTTTGCCGTCATCGCCGCGGTCGTGTTCGGATTGATGACCTGAATCTTCATGCCGGTTCGCCCTTGGCGAAGCCATCGGTCAGCTTCGACAGCGCCCGCATCTGGATGGCGAAACCCAGCTCCAACTGGTCGATATCGATATATTCGTCCGGGCTATGGCAGCGATCGCCGAAGCCAGCGCCGAAGTTCAGAATCTCGATGCCGTCGTCTGCGAAGTGCCGGCCGTCGCTCGCTCCTTCGCTCAGCAGGAACTTTGCCTGCTTGCCGGTGATCTCCTCCACTGCCGACTGGTGAGCGCGCACGCCCGGACCGCCGCGCCCCGGCATGAAGCCGTTGGAGGCGACGAGCACCTCCATCGACCACTTGTCCGCAGGTTCTCCCGACGCGCGCAGGACAGCCTCGATCTCGGCGATCGCCACGTCGACCGGTTCACCGGGCAGGACGCGGCGGTCGATCTCGAAGCTGCAGGAATCGGGCACGGTATTGATGTCATGACCGCCATGAATGCGGCTGATGGCCATGGTGCTCTCGAAACAGGTGTCGCGCCGGGTCGCAAGTTCTGGCTGCAGTCGCTCTTCGAGGATCGCGATCAGCCGTGTCGCGCGCAGTACGGCATTGTCGCCGCGGCTGGGCGAGCCGGCATGGAAAGCATGCCCCGTAGTCTTGATACTGAGCCACAATACGCCGCGCTCCTCGCAGCCGAGGTCGAAGCCGCTCGGCCCGCCGACGACGAACAGGCTGGGCTTGATCAAGCCGTGCTCCCGCAGGTAGCGCGCGCCGCCGTCCCCGAGGTTTTCCTCGTCGCCGACGAAGGCAAAGACGACCTTTCCGCGATTTGGGCCGCCTGCCTCGGCAAGCGCTTTGGCAACGGCAAGGAAGATTGCGGCGGCGCCCTTGCAATTCTCGGCTCCGAGGCCGTAGACCCGACCGTCCTTCACCGTCGCCGCAAACGGCTCGACGCTCCAATGTGCCAGCGTTCCAGGTCCCACTGTATCGATGTGAGTGCAAAGGACGATCTCAGGTTGCCCTTCGCCGATCGACGCGACGACGTTGGTCGCACCGCCCGTTGGGCCGACGACCTGCGGTTCATAGCCGAAGCCGCGCAGATAGGCGGCGATCACGTCGGCAACGGCCGAGGTGTTTCCCTCGGGCATGGCCGAGGGCGTCGACAGCAGCGCCTCGAGATAGGCGATCATCTCATCGGTTCGGGAAGTCATTTCAGTCCTTGATGCCCAGGAGCTTGTCGAAGCCGACAATGCGGTCGAACAGCACGATGACAAACAGAGTGGAGAAGACGAACAACGCCGAGACGGCGCCGATCAGCGGGTTGAGCTGGTAGCGGATGTAGCCGAAGAGCTTGAGCGGCAGCGTCTGCGCATTCGCCCCACCGATGAACGCCGCGAAAGTGACGTCGTTGAAGGAGAACAGGAAGCTGAGGACAGCGGCCCCGGCGATGGCGCCGGCGACCTGGGGCAGGACAACGAGGCCGAAGCTGCTCCACGGACCGGCACCAAGGCTGGCGGCCGCCTCGGTGACGGACCGGTTGAGGCTGGCCAGTGCCGCCGCCACTGTACTGGTGACAAGGGGTACAGCGATCAGCAGATGCGCGCCGACGAGCCCGATCCTCGAGCCGAGCAGGCTGTTCTCGGAAAGAAAAAGCAGAAGGGCGAGCGCCAGAACGATGATCGGAAAGACGAGCGGCGAGAGGATCAGGGCGGTGATCAGCGTCTTGAGCGCGCCGACCTGCATTTGATCGAGCCCGTAGGCAGCCAGAACCCCGATGACCGTCGCCAGAACGGTGACGATAGCGGCGATCTGCAGGCTGAGGACGAGCGACGCGATGAATTCGGGATCGCCGAGAAAGCGCGCGAACCATTGTAGCGAATAGCCGGGCGGAGGGAAGGTGAGGAATGGAGAAGCGCTGAAGCCGATGATCGTCGCGATGGTGAGCGGCATCAGGATGAAGATGGTGACGATGACGAACAGGCCGATCATCACCGGATTGCGGTGGAGCGCGCCTATCATGCGAAGCTCCGTCCGGATTTCGTCAGGCCGGCCAGCCACATGGCGAGGCCCAACATGGCGAAGACAATGAGGAAGCTCGCGATGGACATCGCCGCCGCAAGCGGCCAGTCGAGCGTATCTCGAATGGCCTGCCAGATCAGCAGCGGCACGATCAGCACGCCGTCACCGCCCACATAGATTGCGAAGGCAAAACTCGAGAGTACGATCGTGACGGTGACGAATCCCGCCGCAAGCGCGCCCGGCAGCGTCAGCGGCAGCACGATGAGGAAGAATGCGCGCCACGGACCCGCTCCGAGGCTCAATGCAGCCTCCTCAAGCTGTCGGCTGACCTGAACGACCGCAGTGATCAATGGAATCAGCGCATATGGAAAGGCGACATGGACCAGAGCAATGACGAGGCCCGTTTCGGTGTAGAGCAGCTTCAACGATGGTCCGAGGATGGACTGCAGCGCCTTGGTCAAGGAACTGCCTGGCCCCAGAAGGAGTATCCAGGCGAACACCAGAACGACGAAGTTCGTGAGGAGAGGCGACAACAGGAGACCTATCATCAGCCCTTTGCCAGCAAAACGCCCTCGCGCCAGCACATAAGCGACCGGGTATGCGAGCAGCAGGGAGAAAAAGGCCACCCAGAAGCAGACTCTCACCGTAAGCGCCATCTTGGACAGATAGAACGGGTCGGTGAGATAGCGCTGGTAGTTGTCCAACGTGAAACCGGGCGCCATGATGATGTTCGGCTCGTGCACAAAAAACGATATCTGCACCAGCTTGACGGCCGGCATCACAAGGAACAACGCCATGAGCAGCAGGGCCGGGGCCAGCGCGAGCCAGATCGATACGCGCTGCCACCGCATGGCGCTCGACGCAGCCGCGCTCATTTGCGGGCCTCGACCAGACGGGCGTCTGAGGCCCTGAACGCCACCTTCACCGGCTCGCCTGGCGAAGGCAGGCCGCCGAGGTCTCTTCCGTCGTTGGGCAGCAGAACCTCGAGTTGACCTTCTGGTCTGTTGGCTACAAGGGACAGCCAGGCCCCCTTGAACGAGAGAGCGTCGACCACCGCATCGAGCACGATCCAGTCGCCGCCTGATTCAGCGGGGCCGGCAAGGCGCAGGCGCTCCGGACGGACAGCGAGGACGACGGGATGGTTGCCGCTGGCTTGAGCTTCTTCCAGCACTATCGCCGGGCCGCCGGCGATGGCGAATGCCAGGGCTCCCGCCGCATCCCGCACGAGTGCGCCGGCCAGCAGGTTGCTCTCGCCGAGGAATTCTGCAACGAAGGCCGAGCGCGGCTGCAGATAGAGATTGGCTGGCACGTCGATCTGCAGCATGTACCCCCGGTCCATCACCGCAACACGGTCGGACATGGTGAGGGCTTCTTCCTGATCGTGCGTGATGTAGACGAAGGTGCGCTGCAGTCGCCGATGCAGATGCTTGAGCTCGATCTGCATACGCTTGCGCAGCTTCAGATCAAGCGCGCCCAAGGGTTCGTCGAGCAGCAGCACTTCCGGTTCGAAGACGATGGCGCGCGCCAGCGCAACCCGCTGCTGCTGCCCGCCCGAAAGCTGATTGGGCAGGCGCTGCTCCATGCCGGAGAGGCCGACCAGATCGAGCGCCTGGGCGGCACGTGCGTGGCGTTCCTTTTTCGGCTGGCCGCGCATACGCAGGCCGAACGCGACATTGTCGATCACGCTCATATGCTGAAAGAGCGCGTAGTTCTGAAACACCACGCCGAGGTTGCGGCGCTGCGGTGGCAGCCGCAAGACTTCGCGGCTGCCGATGCGGATCGAACCCGCGTCGGGCTGGACGAAGCCCGCGATCATACGCAGCAACGTCGTCTTGCCCGAGCCCGATGGACCGAGAATGGAGAGGAATTCTCCCTGCTCGATGTGAAAATCGAGCGGATGAACAGCGGCGACGCCCGCGTAGCTCTTGGTCAGGCCGGTGAGTTCGATGGACGACATGTGCTAGCCGGCGATTTCCCTGTTCCAGGCGGCAAGCCAGCTGTCCTGAAGCGTCGAGACCTTCTTCCAGTCGACCGGATAAGCCCGGCTCATATCGGAAGCGGAAAGTACCTTGTCGCGCAGTTTCTCACCGACATCAGCCTTGATGTTGGTCGGTCCGGAATACATCAGGGCGGACATGGCGACCTGCGGAGCAGGGCTGAGCATGTGGTTGACAAAGCGCTGGGCGGCTTCCTTGCGTTCTGCCGGAATGTTCGCCGGCATCGCAAGCCAGACACCGATCGGAAACACACCTTCTTTGGGAAAGGCGAAGTTGATCGGCAGTCCCTGGTCGGCAAGATAGAAGGTCTCGTTGTTGAAGATGGTCGCAAGATCGGCGCCATCGTTCTGCAGCAGCGCCAGCGCGGCACTCGCGTCGACGAACTGACCCCCCTTTTCGCGCAAAGCCTTGATCGGAGCGATCGCGGTGGAAAGAACGTCGTCCTCCTTCCCACCGGAGACGACCGTCGCGGCGAGCATGTTGAGCAGAGAGCCGGAACTCGCGACCGGCCGCTGAAAGGCGACCCGCGTCGGATCGGCCGCCTCGAACAGGCTGGCCCAGCTGGTCGGAGCGCCCATCTTGTCTGTGCGGTAGGCAATGCCCCAGGAATCGAATTCGATGTTGTACGCATGCGGCGCCGACTTCGCGATCTCGGGAAGATCGACGGAATTGGGGATGGCGGCCGCATCGAATTCGGCAAGCAGCCCGCCCTGGGTCACAGCAGTGACCACCTCGACATCGGTCAGCGCCACCACGTCGATGGATGGCGTCGCCTGGCGGGTTTCGCCGACCAGCACGGCTATGGCGTCCTGTCCGGAGAGGATCTTGACGGCTATGCCCGTCTCGGTGGTGAACGGATCGATCATGGCGCGCTTCTGGCTGTCGCCATAAAGGCCGCCATAGGTGAGGAAGCTGATGCCGGTTACCGACTGCGCGTGGGCCGGCCCCATCCCTCTCGCCAAAACAGAGCTTGCGGCAAACAGGCCGGCTCCCTGCCGGAGGATTGTTCTTCGCGAGATGTGCTGCGCGAGCAACGACTTATGCAAGGCTGTCATGGCGAGTTCCCTTTTTTGTTGCAGTCAGGGCGTGGCCGTCACGGCAGCAACGGCGTGAAATTCGACCATCCCCAACGTCCGTTGAAGGACTGCACCTCCCGGCGTTGAGTTTCGGAAAAATCCCGGCGGTGGTCGGCCGCCTTAAGGATCGCGTCCAGCAGGGCCTTGCCCATGGCGAGCGGCTTGGTGAGACCGCGCGGCGAACAGCGGTCGATACTGTCGAACGGCGTATGGTTGAAGTTGAAGTAGCTCTGGGCGACGCTGACGGCCGGAATGCCTGCCGCTCCGAAATTGGTGTAGTCGGTAAATCCAGGGCCGCGCTGCACCACAGGCTCGATGCCGGTCCCTTCGACGATCGAATCCATCAGCCGGTTCCAGGCCGGGCCGCCCAGGATATTCACACGGTCCTCGCCCACGGTCATGCCGATAGTGTCGAAATTGATGGCAGCCACAACGGACCTGCCGGCGGCCTGCGCCGCGCGGATGTAGGCCTCGCTGCCATGCATGCCGGTCTCGTGCGAACCCCAGGTGCAGAAATGAATGGTGCGCCGCGGCTTTGGACCGGCAGCAAAAACCCTTGCGAGTTCCAGCACCGTCGCACAGCCACCGGCATTGTCGCAGGCGCCGGGGCTGGTGGGGGCGCTGTCGTGATGGGCGCAGACGACGATGATCTCGTCTTCCCGTTCGCCCTTCAGCGTACCGACGACGTTGCGCGAACTGCCGTTCAGGACTTCGGCCTCGAGCGCCATGGTCAGTTCGGTCGCGCCCTCGGCCACCAGTCGGGCCATGTCGTCATGCGAGATGACGAGACAGGGAGGGGCGGGCATGCGGTCGCTGTCCCGGAAATTGTAGAATACCACCGGCACGCCGCGATGGCCGGGCGAGGCGGTGAAGATGAGGGCGGCTGGATTGTGCACGCCCAGCCGCTCCACCAATGCAGTGTCCGGATAATGGATGTAGGCGTCACGCGCCATCAGCCAGGCCTTGCCGGCGAGGTCGCCCGCCTGGGCGACGTCGAATTCGGCCCCGCCTTCGATATAGGCGATGGGCAGACGGTGCTCACCCTTCGGCAGGGTGCCCGCGAACGGCACGGCCGTGGCCTCGATCTGCACGTTTCCGGCCCGGACCGCCACCACGTCCTCTCGCCAGCGGCGGATCGGAAAGTCGGGCGTCTCCACAACGAGACCGCTTTCGCGCAAGCGCGATGCCACGTAATCGATGCCCGCCTGCTCTTCGGCACTGCCGGAAACCCGCGGACCGATATCGGTCAGGGCGACCATATGGGCGAAGGCGGAGACGTCGTCGAGCATGTTGTTGTCCTAGCGATTGAGGCCGAAGACCCGGTCCAGGCCGAAGAGACGGTCCACCGCCAGCACCGCCACCAGCGAGGCAAGGCTCATGACGGTCGAAATGGCGGCGATCGTGGGATCAGGGCGGAAGCGCATATAGGTCTGGATCTGAACCGGCAGGGTCACGAGATCCTGGCCGGAGAGGAACAGCCCGACCACCGGCTCGTCGAAAGAGACGAGAAAGCCGAACAGGCCGCCGGCAAAAAGGGCCGAACTCATCGACGGCAGGATCACCCGTCCGAAGACACGTGCATATCCGGCGCCGGCGACCACTGCCGCTTCTTCAAGCGCCTCGGGCACCGCCGCATAGGCGGATGCCATCAGCCGCAGGGTGAAGGGCATCACCACCATGAGATGTGCGCCGAGCAGCACCAGCAGGGTGGCCCAGTAGGAGCCTAGCCATCCCATCGCCCCCGACATCAGCAGCAGGGCTGGCCCGTAGACGATGGTGGGTAGCATCAGCGGCACCACCGAAAGCGCCTCGACGAACCGCCGCATCCGGCCGCGGCGTCCCGCCTCGACCACGACCAGGGCGGAAATGCCGGTCGCGGCCACCGCGATGACCAGCGCAATCGACAGGCTCAGCGCAAGGGAGCCAATGAAGTCCTGCCTGGTGAAGAAGTTGGCGTACCATTGCAGGCTGAAACCTTGCGGAGGGAAGGTGACGACGCTGCGCGAAGAGAGGGACGCCAGCGCAACGATTACCGTCGGCAAGCAAAGAAAGGCGCAGATTCCCAGTACGACAAGCAGATAGATCGCACGGGCGATTCGACGGCTCACGACTTCCTCCTGACAAGCCGTGCCCCAAAGCTCAGGACGCCGAGCATCATGAAGATGACGAGGACGAGCAACACCGACAAAGCGGCGGCAAAGGGGTAGTTCACAACCTTGGAGATCAACTGCCGGATCAGCGTTGCCAGCGTCAGCACGCGTCCGCTGCCCAGAAATTCGGGGACGACGAAGCTGCTCAGCGCCATCAGGAAAACCAGCACCGATCCGGTGACGATTCCCGGTGCGCTGACCGGCAGGATCACCCGGCGGAAGATCGCGAACCAGTTCGCGCCGCTGATTGCAGCCGCCTCTTCCTGAGACCGTTCGACGGCCTGGATCGAGCTTGCCGCCATGATGACGAATACGGGTAGCAGTTCCTGGACGAGCGCGATCAGTATGCCCGCTTCGTTGCCCAGGAGCCTGAGAGGCCTGTCGATCAAGCCGGTATCGAGCGCGAGCGTGTTGATGAAGCCCTTGGGACCCAGCACGATCATCCAGCCATAGGCCCGCACCACGAGATTGGTGAAGAGCGAGGCGGCGAGGACGATGAGCACGGCTCGAGGCATCCAGCCTTTTTCACGCGCCACAAACATAGCGAGCGGCATGCCGAGGAGCATGCATCCGATTGTTGTACCTGCAGCGATGCGCAGGCTGGTCAGCAGAATGTTGACCGCATAGGGCTCGGTGAGCGCCCGCAGGTAGTTGTCGAAGGTGAAGTCGGGCGCAAACACGCCCGGCTGCACGAAGGTGTAGAAGCTCAGGCTCAGCAGATAGACCAGCGGGATCACGAAGAAGACGGCGAACGCCGCCACGAGCAGCAGGGTCGCCCACGGCACCGAACGGCGCCGCGACGACGATGCAAATGCGATCGCCGCCGAAAGAGTCATTTCGTGCCCACCAGCGGCACGATCTCGCTATTCCAGCGCTCGACGAGCGCGTCTCTGCGGGCGTTGAGAGAGACCCAGTCAGGGGTGATGAGGGCGCCGACTTCGGCAGCGCCGACCGGCATCCACTGCGTCAGTTCGGCTGGCAGCTCCACCTTTTGGACAGACGGCGCCGAAGCATACTTTTCCGCGAAGACACGCTGAGCGCTCTCCTCGAGCGCGGCGTTGATGAACTTTTCGGCAAGCTCCGGCTGACGGGCTTTCGCCGGGATGACCAAAAGGTTCGGCACTGCGACCATGCCTTCGACGGGCTTGGCTACCCGGATCGAATCCTGGCCGGAGGAATACATGACGAAGGCCTCGCCGCTGTACATCGGCGCAAAAGCGATCTCGCCCGATGCAAAGGACGGCCTCAGATTGAAATCGCCGCTCGAAACGGCTGCGCCGGGGGCGACCTTCGCGACCGCGGCGAAGCCCGCGTCGAGGTCGGCCGGGTCGCCGCCGTCCGCCTTGGCGAAAACCGGCAGTACGTAGAGCATCCAGTTCTCGACCGAGTTGAGGCCATAGCGGCCGCTGTGTGCGGGGTCGAAGAACACCTTCCAGCTGTCGATCTCGGCCACCTCGTTGCTGTCATAGACGATGGTGACGGCGCCGAAGCTCGCAGCGACAGCTTGTCCATCCCCATACAGGGCATTGGGATAGACATTTGCGAGATTGGGGATGACGGCGGAGTCGAGCTTGCGGAACATCCCGCGCTCAAAGCCAGCGGCCGCAGCGTCTAGATCGATATAGAGCACGTCAAACGGAGGATTGTCGCCGCTGGCGATGAGCTTGGCGAACTGGTCGGCACTGGTTCCGGGGGAAATGGAAACCGTCGCGCCGGTCGCCTCGGTAAACTTCGAGACGACGGCCTCCTTGACGGTGTCGTCCCAGATCCCGCCCCAGGAGCCGACCTTCAGTTCCTGCGCCTTGGCCGCAACCGACGACAAGAGCCCGACCGCGAAAGCGGCGAGCAGCGGGAGGGCAACGCGCCCGGCCTTGCGAAGTGGCATACGCTTTTGGTCATGCATCGGAGGCTCCTGGTTGGCGGGGGGTCAAGGTATCGAGCAGATGGATATCGGCGGCGTCCCAACGCAGCCAGACCTGCTGGCCTTCTGCGAGGTTGCCGATCAACGTGCGCGGCAGCGCCGCCGTGATCATGGGACCGTCTGCGAGCCGGCAATCGGCATAAAGCAAAGGGCCGTGGAACCGGGTTTCCATGACGCGGGCCGCGGCTCCCCCGGAGGCTTCGTCGAGAGAAACGCCGACGCGTTCGGGGCGCAGCATGGCGCGAACGACGCTGCCGGGGTTGATGTTATCCTGGAATGGAATGCTCCACCTGAAGCCCCCGATGGCAAGGAGATCGATGCGGCCTGCCTCGGCGTGGTCGACCGTGGCCTCGAGGAAGTTCATCCGGCCGACGAAATCGGCGACGAAATCGGTTGCGGGACGGTCATAGATCGTCTGGGGAGCGGCGATCTGATGCACCCGGCCGCTCTGCATGACGGCGATACGGTCCGACATCAGCAGCGCTTCTTCCTGGTCGTGCGTTACCAGAATGGCCGTTATGCCAAGCCGGCGCTGCAGGGCGCGCAGTTCTACCTGCATGCGTTCGCGCAACTTGCGGTCGAGCGCGGAGAGCGGCTCGTCAAGCAGCAGAATTCTGGGCTCGTAGACGATTGCCCGCGCGATCGCGACCCGTTGCTTCTGTCCTCCCGACAGTTCCGCGGGGTGGCGGCGGCCGTAGTCCTCCAGACCGACGAGTTCGAGCGCCTGCGTGGCCCGTTCCCGCCGCTCAGCCGCTGGTACGCCTCGGGTTTCCAGCCCGAAAGCCACATTCTGGAGGACGCTCATGTGTGGCCAGAGGCTGTAGTTCTGAAACACCATGCCGAGGTCCCGCTTGCGCGTCGGCACGCCGCGGACCGGCTTTCCGTCGATGAAGATCTCGCCGGCATCGGGCTCGATGAAGCCCGACAGGATTCGCAGCAGGGTAGTTTTTCCGCAGCCGCTCGGGCCGAGCAGGGAGACGAACTCCCCGCGCGCGACCTCAAGGGACAGATCCTCCATCACGCGCACGGTCCCAAAGCTCTTGCTGACCCTGTCGATGCGAAGCGACGGCACCGGGGAAGCTGGGCCCGATTCCGAGCCGGAACCGATTGCCTGGGACGACGCTAGATCAATTGGCCGTCCCATCATCATCAGACCGGGTCCCTGCGCAGCGGCATCGTCATGCAGTGAACGCTTCCGCCACCGTGGGCGAATTGATCCAGATTCGGGTCGTAGACCGTCAATCCTTCGCTTCGCAGCAATGTGTTCACACGCTTGCAATGGTGCGGCGTGACGACCCTGCCATCACCCAGCGCAAGCACATTGCAGGCCATATCGAGCATGGCCTCCTTGTAGCTGACGGGGATGAGTCTGATAGCGGTATTGTCCAGCCAGGCCAGGAAGCCGTCATCGAGCACGTCGACGCACGCCAGCGCCAATCTGTCTGCGACCATGCAGAAGATCACGTCGAGATGCAGAAAGTGTTCGGCCATCGGCACCGTGTAGGTCTGCCAGCCCTCGTCGGCGAACCACTTCGCGAACTGCTGGGCCCCCGTCTTGTCGGTACGACCGCCGGAATACCCGACCGCCATGAGGCCTTCGCGGATGATATGGATGTCGCCGCCCTCGATGGCGCCGGCCGTGCCGGTCCGCCAGAACGCCGTCTGGGTCCGGCCGTAAAATTCGAGGATCGACCCGATCTCGCCCCGCCGCTGCGGCCTCTCGAGTTGAGTCAGCATGACCCCCCAGGGAGTCACCTGCGAACTGTCCCTCGTATAGACTTGATAGGGTAGGCCCGCTTCGGGCTTGAGGTAATGGCGATTAACGCCCGCATCCGACAGGGCGCTTTCCAACTCGCCATATTGTAGCGCCAGCCCCCGCGGATCGGCTTTCGTCCCCTGGTCAAGCGCACGGCGCGCTATGTCGTTAGTTGGAATCCACTCGTAGTGATCGGGCCGACAGAGCAGTACGTCGCGCAACGTGCCCGTTTCAGAGTTTACAGTCCATTGCGCAGGGATGTCCGTCATTGCTGCTCCATCTTTCCGGAGAGCCTAGGGACGAACATGCTTCGATTGAATTCGGAAGTTTTGTAGTTCAATAAGGGAAACCTCAAACTAAGCGACAGGTGAGCGGTGGCGCTGGACAAGCTTGATTTTCGGCTTCTGAGAATGTTTGAGACGATCGTGGAAGCGGGCGGATTCTCGGCTGCTCAAGGCGAACTCAATCTGTCCCTCGCAACCATTTCGAGTCACATCGCCTCGCTCGAGACCCGCCTCGGGGTTACGCTTTGCCGACGCGGTCGTTCCGGCTTCCAACTGACGCCCGAGGGCCGGGTGGTCTACGAGGAGGTCCGCCGGCTCAACGGGACACTAGAACAGTTCGATGCCAAGGTTCGCGGGCTCAGGGACCGCCTGTCGGGATCTTTGAACATCGGCCTCGTCGACAACACGATCTCCGACGCCAGCGCGCCGCTCGAGGCTGTGATCGGCGAGTTCACGGATGCGGCGCCGGGCGTTTCGCTCACAATCGCGACGCGGCCGCCTCAGGAATTGCTGCGCGACGTCATCGGCCGGCAGCTTCACCTCGCTGTCGCAAGCTTTCCGCGCACCACTCTGGGGCTTGTCTACACCGATCTCTATTTCGAGGTGCAGCGGTTTTACTGCGGCCGCGGACATCCGCTTTTCGACGTGCCGGATCGCCAGATCGACATCGGAGAGGTGCGCAAGCACAATCTGGTCGCACGCTCCTACTGGGGTGCCCGCGATATGAAGGTTTTTGCTATTTCGGCCCCCAAGGCAACGGTCAGCGACATGGAGTCGGAGGCGCGCCTGATCCTGTCAGGACGCTATCTCGGCTATCTGCCGGAACACTATGCGCGGCAATATGTCGAGTCTGGACGCATCCGCTCCATCCGCCCGGACTTGTTCGGCTACAGGGCGCCCTTTCAGGCTGCCCACGATCCGGGCGAATCCACCAATGGAGTCGTGCGGCTGTTTTTGAAGATCCTCACCGCTCATTTCAAACGGTAAGAGCGGAGCGGGCTTCCGTGATGTGCTTGGTTCCCATGTAGCCGGCCATACCCCACGGACCGAGTTCGCGGCCGATGCCACTCGCCTTGAAGCCACCCCAGGAGGATTGCGGGAAGACCACCGGCGCAGAGTTGATCCAAATGTGTCCGGCCCGGAGCCGCCGGGCCAGACGGGCGTTGCGCTGCTGGTCCTGGCCAACGATGGTCGCCGCAAGGCCGTAGTCGCTTTCGTTGGCCTGCCGCACGGCGTCGTCCTCGTCAGAGAAGCTGCGGACGCACAGCACCGGCCCGAAGATCTCCTCCCGCCACAGCCGGCTCGTAGGCGGAACGTCCCAATAGACCGTCGGCGCGATGAACAGGCCGCCATTCCGATCCACGACATGACCGCCGCAGGAAGGGGACAATCCCTCCTGGCGGGCTATGTCGAAGTAGCTGATTACCTTGTTATACTGTGCCCGCGTCGTCATAGGCCCCATGCCGGTCGAAGGGTCGGCCGGGTCGCCGAGGCGAATTGCCTCCGTCTTCTCCAGCAGCACAGGGCGGAGTGCCGCCTCGAAGCTCCGTTCGACAAGGAGGCGCGAAGTGGCGGAGCACACTTGTCCGGCGTTGTAGAAAATGCCGTCGCATATCCATTGTGCGGCCTCGTAGGGATCGCTGTCCCCAAAGGCCACGATGGCCGACTTGCCGCCAAGTTCCAGCGTCGTCGGCACGGATCGCCTCGCAGCAGTCGCCATCACCTCCTGTCCGACCCGGTTCGAGCCGGTGAAGGAGATCTTTGCCACCAAGGGGTGCTCGCAGATCGCCCGACCGCAGTCCGGCCCGCCGGTGACGATATTCACCACCCCCGCGGGAAGGCTGGCGGCCAGCGCCGCCTCGCCCAGCAGCAATTCGTTCGACGGCGTGAACTCGGAGGCCTTGAGCACGACCGTGCATCCGGCCGCGAGCGCCGCTGCCACTTTCCAGCCACTCGTCACAAGCGGGAAGTTCCAGGGTACGATGAGCCCTGCGACGCCCAGCGGCTCGAATCGCGTGCGCCCGGCAAAACCCTCGATCAGTTGAACATCGGTGTCTTGCCGCGCATCGAGCCGGCAAGCCTCGTCGGCATAGTATCGATAGGTGGCGATCGCATCATCGGCATCTATGCCGGCTTCGACCAGCGGTTTACCGCTGTTGGCGACTTGGTTGGCGACGATCTCCTCGCGCCGGGACTGCAACTGGTCGGCGATCTTGTCGAGCAGCGTTCCCCGTTCGACGCCACTTCGATCACTCCAGCCGGTAAAGGCTCGATGCGCGGCAGCAACCGCCTTGTCCACATCCGCCGCCGTTGCCATGGCGACACGACCCAAAACCGTTCCGTTGGTCGGATTGATGACCGGCGTCGTCTCGCCGTCGCCGGCATCGAGCCAGCGATTGTCGATGAACAGCCGCCAGCGCCGAGGTTCAACGGCCATGGCTGGCCGCCTCCTGATCGACGATTGCGATAAAGAATTTCTCCGCCGCTTCGATCGTCTGCCAGCGGCCCGTGAATCCGGCAGGAATGAAGAAGCCCTGACCCGCGCCGAACTCGCGCCGACGCCCATCGCTATCGACAACCGCCACCCGCCCCTTGGTGACGACACATATCTCGTTGTAGGGCCAGGCATCGAAGACCACCTCCCCCGGCTCGCCCGACCAGTAGCCTCCAAACGAGCCGCCCCAGGTCTCGAAGATCCGATATTCGGTTTCGCTCCATCCTTCCGAGACGCCGTCGTAATCAGTCGTCGGCGGCACAAAGGGCTTAGCGAGAGCGGGGTCTATCGGCAGAATGGAATCGATATTCATCATGCATCCCGGGTAAAGCGGTTGAGAACGTTGCGTACGATCCGGTCGACAAAGGGGTCGCGCTGGCTGAGGGCATAGGGCCATTCGGTACAGCCGCCGTTGAAGACTTCGCCCTTTGCCCGGGTGAAGGCGGCAATCATTCCCGCGCCTCGCATCCCGCCTTCGTTGACGTATTCCGGCAGGTCCTCGCCGAGTTCGATGTTGTAACCTTTCACTTCCTCGATAGGCCCGCCGATCGGATAGCGTCCGGCAAAGCGGTCTTCCTCCCCGCGCACCGCCGGGCAAAGAGCGAGAATTTCGAGCGTTTCGGGCGCTCCGTCCTCGAAGGTCGGATAGGGGAGACCGCGCCGGAAGGTATACTCGATCGAGTCCACCTCAAACGCGGCGAGAAAGGTTGGCGCCGCACCGAGCACATCGCCATAATAGAGATCCGTGCCCTCGAAAGCCCAGTGCTCGGGCCGATAAACGGTAAAGCCGCCTGACGAGCGCGGGGTCGCCACGCCGTACCGTGTATAGACGCCGCCCAGACCGTTGAGGCCCACCGTGGCCGCACCCGGTCGGCCCACCGATTTTGCCTCCCAGACCGTCGTGGCACGCCGCGGATCGGCCGAAGCCTCCGGATCGAGCGCGGGCAGTCGATAGCAGTACTGGGTGGTGCCGTCCTCGCTGAGCCGCACCTGCCATTGATAGTTGCCGCCCAGCCGGCTGAGGCCACCGCCGGCATCGACGAAAGCGTCGACGACATCGCGCATCTGCCAGCTCCAGTATTCGTCGTGTCCGACGACGACCAAGCAACGATAGTCCTGCAGCGCGTCGGCATCGAAATGGAGATCGTGCTGCGTAAGATAGTCGATCGCGTAGCCGGCCTCTTCGGCCCAGACCGCAAAGAGACGCTCATATGTGGCCCAGCCGGAATCGGCATGATGGCGGCTGTAACCTTGGTGACGGGCCCATTCGTAGGACGCATAGCGCGGCGCGCCGCCAATCGGCAGGGTCAGGTGATTGGCTTCGCGCGGGGCGCCGGCGGGCTTCTTCAGCATCCCGCGGGCGATGGGACGCTGCGTCGACGAGAGCGGCGATGCCGCATCATTGCGCGGATCGTTGCCGAGGCCGCGATAGTGGTTCGCACCGCCCCAGTCGTTGTAGGCGAGCATGGTCGAGGTTGTCACCACCAGCGCGATCCAGTTCTTGCGGCCGGCTGGCGCCTTGACGACGAAGAAGTGTTCGCGTTCCCAGATTTCACCGGAGGGCTGCGTGGTCCGCACGGTGACGAGGTAGAATCCCGAGGCGAGGCTGTCGGGAATGGTCCAACTATAGCCGACCGGCCAGCCGCAGCCTTTGGCATACGCATCCAAGGGGGTCGGCCTGTGGTCTGCGACGAGATTTTCGGCGACGTGCACGACTTCCGGCTTGCTGCCGTCGCGCGTGATCGTCAGGGAAAAGTGCGGCGTGGTGGCACTGAGGTGAAAGTCCACACGCTCGCCAGGAAAATACGAAAAACGCGACGTATAGCACCACACCTCTCCTGCGTCGGGCTCTGTGCTCGGACGCTCCGACGGCCAGTCCTTCGACGACCAGGCGAAAGCCGGCTTGAGATGTCCTTGGGCGTGGGTCATGTGTGCTCCTCGGTGGTCCCGATTTATTGTCCCGCCTCGAGGCGGTTCCGGATCGCTGCAAGCGCTTCGTCCAGCGGCCGCAGCAGATAGGCGAGGTGGTCTGTCTCTTCATGACGCTGCCACACAGGACCGGGCCAGTGTCGGCGAGCGCGCTCGGTCACGTGCAGCCGGATGCCATCGGTCAGCGCCTGCATGTATTTCAGCGTATTCGCATCGAAACGACGGTATGGACCGTCGACCCCGACATAGATCGGCGACGTATGGCCCATGATCGGCCGTTGCCAGACATCGTGATGATTCGTTTGTATCGGCCCGGCGAAACAACGCACTGCCAGCCAGCTTGCCTCCTTGATCGGCAGATCGATCTCGAAAGCGATGCGCTCGACCCCCTCGCGCGCCTCGCAGTGGACGACTTCGCCGTTGACGACGAGTTCGAGCCGCGCCAGTGGAAAGATGGAAACCGCATCGGCCCTGATCCGAAGGCGCTGGCCGGAACGCACGACAAGCTCGCTCCCCGGCGGCCTTTGATCTGCACTCAACTGGAGAAGCGGACCGGAGGTGACGAAGCAGTCGCCGCATTTGATCGCCTCCAGCCATGCCGAATAGTCGGGCGTGCGAGCGTCGGCAATCCGGGCATAGGTGCGGATCTGACCGACTGCGACATCCGCCGTCATTTTGTCGGTGCCGCCGACAATGGGCAGGCGATAGCCCGCGTTGAGATAACGGTAATACTCCCCGACGTTGTACGGATCGTGAGCGATCATCTCGATCGCGTCGGCGCGGCCGGTGGCGATCATCGCCGCGATCTCGCCATTAGGCACCGGGAAATGCGCGAGAATCACGATGCCGCCCTGGGCGTGGCATTCGTCGGCCCAGTGCGACAGCATGGTTTCGAGCCCGCCTCCCATGGCGGCCTCCTCGGCGCCGCCGGTGCACCAGGGCACGATCTGCCGCCGCATGCCGAGCAGGTGGATGTGGCCGAGCATGTTCGATCGATTCTCCTGACCGGCATAGACGACGACCCGGCGGTCGTTGCTTTGGCGCGGACGGCCGGTGAACTCCTCCTTGCTGGAATAGTGCTGCCCCCATTGGCTGAGCAGCAGATTCGCGACCGCGACGCCCTCGCAGCGGGCTTCGAGTTCGGTTCCCTGGCTCGAAATGAAATGCAGGTGAGTGTCGCCGGCGGCGTAACCGACCGCGGCCATGTCGGCGATCCGTACGAGCGTCAGCGCGAGATGTTTCTGGCCCGGCGCTATGGTGACGACAGTTTCCACCGATCGGTACTCGAAGCCGCAGGCGAGTTCGACTGTCAGCTCGCCGACAGGTACCCATCCCTCGCATTCGCCGTCGATCGCCGCGTAGGTGCGGCCGCCGATGCGCACATCCCCACCGATATCGAGGTTCCATGTTCCGCCGCCGGAATTTATCGGCGTGTGATGGCCGTAGGGCGCGACGGGAATGCCGTCGGACGTGCGCATGTGAATGCGGCAGGCGAGCAATTCTCCCGTGGCGGCATCGGCGACCGTAATCCGGAGCCATGTGCGGCTACTGTTGACCCGTGTCACGCGAAGCCCAGGTCCCGCCTCGACCGGGTTTCCCGCCTCAAGATCTCCGAAGCGGACCCGGCCGACTTCCTCATCGGCTTCGCGGATGACGAGCGTGGCGCTTGGCGAGCCGGCAATGCTTGCGAAGCCGGTCCGTACCCCCCGCCGTGCCGTGCCCCAGCCAGGCAGATCTCCCGCTTCGCTCGCCGCCACCGCGGCGTGCATATAGATACTTACACCACGGTCGATCGCAATCTCGGTGGCTTCCGTCACCGGCCGGTCGAGTTCGACCAGCAGATCATCCGCCACTTGTCTGCCGAACGGCTCCTCATCGGTCAGCCCGGCTGTGATTGCTCCGATGATGGTCGTGCGCCCTCCGCCCGTGAGGATGAGGTGGCTCAACTCCTTGCCGGGGTGGGGATTCCGCATCGCCCACACGTAGAAACGGTAGGGCAGCACATAGGGCACCCGCGACTGCGGGTCCTCGATCTCGACGAGGCGCGCGCCGGCTTCGTCGTAGCGGCCATGGCTGCGATGCATCAGCCGCTGCTCGGTATCCGGCATCGCCAGGAACGGCGTCTGGCCCCAGTCCAGCGGGATCGGCCGCCCGGTCCACTTGCGCGGCGTCGGGCCGATTTCGTAGCGCTGCCGGATGGGAACAGCGTGTTGCGACCCATCCGAGAAGACGAGCGCGTAGGTCGCGCAAACGTCGCCCACCGCGCCGCCGGAAAACAAGTCTGTCTCCAGCACCGCATGGGCAAAGATCAGCCAATCGACCCGGGCAGGCAGGGGCACTCGGATAGTTTCAGCAGAGCCGATCCGCAGCACACAGGCAGCGGACTCACGGTCGCCGAAAGCGAATGGCAGACCATGCAGAATCCGCCGGCCCAGCTCTACCTCGTGAGCATCCTCGAAAAAGGAAAGGTCGCTGTTGAAGACCCCGCTGAGGTCGAGAGTTTCATAGTCCTTGTGCACGGCATCGTCTCTGTTGGCGAGCCCGTGAGCCCGCCGGCAAATCTAGACGCTTTCAAAACAGCGGAAAAAGCCCACCTGTCCGAAATTCACTTCGAGAAATGCCAAAGCATGGCGCGATGCTGCTGTCCTATCATCGCGGAGCGTAGTTGTTATTCCGAACTGTCTGGGAGGTCTCGTTTGAGCGACAGCGATCTATGCTACATCTCGGGCGTCGAGGCCATTCGCCTGTTCCGAAGCAGGGCCCTCAGCCCGGTCGAGTTCATGCAGGCGGTGATCGCGCAGACGGAGCGCGTCAATCCGCGGGTGAATGCGCTGACCTACAGCTTCTTCGATCGCGCCCTGGCTGAGGCGCGCCTCGCCGAGGCCCGATACAGGAACGATACGGCGCGACCGCTCGAAGGCCTGTCGCTGGTCGTCAAGGATTCTACCGCGCTCGCCGGCGAGATCACGACCTACGGTTCCAAGGTCTACGAACACCATCGTCCGGCAGCGACGCATCCTTCGGCGCAGCGGCTGCTCGACTCAGGCGCCATCGTGCTGGGACGCTCGACCATGCCCGAGTTCGGCGAGGCGGGAAACTGCTACACGCCCCTGTGGGGTGTTACGCGCAACCCGTGGAATCTCGATTACGGTCCCGGCGGCTCGTCGTCAGGCGCCGGCGTGGTGCTCGCGGCCGGCATGTCGACACTGGCGGACGGCTCCGATATCGGCGGGTCGATCCGCATTCCCGCTGCATGCTGCGGCGTTCTGGGATATAAGCCCCCCTACGGCCGCAATCCCAACAGCCTCGCGGCCAGCTTCGATCCCTATATGCACTATGGCCCGCTGGCCAGCACCGTGGACGATATCCGGCTGATGCAACAGGTGACGGCAGGCCGCCATGTCGACGACATCGGCACGGTTGCAGAAGTCGTCGACTATCACACGACGCCGCAGGATGTCCGGGGCTGGCGCATCGCCTATTCCGTCGATCTCGGCTATTTCCAGGTCGATGATGAGGTGCGCGCCAACATGTTCCAGAGTCTGGCTGCGCTCAGCGAGGCCGGTTGCTTCCTGGAAGAAGTGGACCTCGGCTGGACGGACGAAACATTCGAGGCCTGGCTGGCGGTGAATGCCAGCCGCGGTTCGGCCGCACGCCGGGTGCCCGATTTCGAAAGATGGCGGCCGCAGCTGTCGGACTACGTGGTCGACATGATCGAGCACGGCCAATCACTGACGCCTTCCCAGCTTGTTCGCGCGCTCGAGGTGCATGTGGAAATGTATGGTCGTCTAGGTCCGATACTGGAGCGTTGTCACGCCTTTGTCTGTCCCACGAATGCCATACCGTCCGTGCCCGCCGAGCGGTCGCCGCTCGACCTCGACATTCTCATCAACGGCAAGCCGGCATCCCGTTCCGTCGCCTCTGCCTGGTTCATGACCTATCCGTTCAACATGCTTAGTCAACTGCCGGTGATCAGCGTGCCAAGCGGCTTTGCCGCCAACGGAGTTCCCACCGGAATCCAGATCGTCTCCCGCGCCTTTAACGATCTGCGGGTTCTGGACCTCGCACAGGTGCTGGAAAATATCAGACCTTGGCGCGATAAACGGCCGGATCTCTTGTCATAAGTGCCGATGTGCTTCGACTCTTCAGCGAATGAACTGGTCGACATAATCGACGCCGAGACCGACCTTTTCATAGTGCGCGCGGCACATGTCGATCTTGGTGAAGACGTCCTCGTAGCCGATGTGCCGGTCGTCCTCGTCGAGGTAGATCATCGAGCCGGTGATGTTGAAGAAAGTGATCATCTCGCGGCAATCCTCCGGCACCAGCAGCGTGTGGATTTCGCCCGGCGGCTCGAACACATAGGAACCCGTGTCGGCGATCCAGTCGTGCTCGCGATAATGCCACTTTCCCTTGATGACGTAGCCATGCACGGGGTTGGGATGCAGGTGTCGCGAGAGCACGCCGGCGCGGCGCACGCGCAGCAGGTTGCACCACTGGCCCTGCATGGTGTTGAGCATCAGCGGCCGGAACCAGACGCGGTCCGCCTGGGGCACCCAGACGCGCTCGTCATCCGGCAATGCCTGCACCGCGATCTCGGGCGGCGCGAGGCGGTGCGTCGTTCCCACCATATCCTGGTACATGCGTCTTCTCCCCGTAACCAATGGCCGGCGCGAATGTCAGCCCAGAGCCTCTTCGAGCATCGCGCGATAGTCGGCGGCGGTCGCCGCGCGCGGGTTCGTCGCGTGGCTGTGATCGGCCAGCGCCCGCTCCACGATCCAGTCGAACCGGTCGCGCGTGACGCCCATCGCGGCAAGGCCGGCGGGCAGGTCGAAGCGCCGGTTGAGCGCTTCCAGTTCGGCCGCCAGATCGGCTCCCGGTGCAAGGCCCATGGCTGTCTTCAGGCGCTCCAGCTTGTCGCCGACATGCGCCTGGTTGAAGCGCACGACGATCGGCATCAGGATGGCGTTGAGCGTGCCGTGATGCAGCTTCAGATCCTTCAGCCCGCCCAGCGCGTGGCTGAGCGAATGCACGGCGCCGAGGCCCTTCTGGAACGACAGGCCGCCATGCAGCGCGCCCATCATCACCTCGCCGCGGGCCGCGAGATTCGAACCGTCGGCAAAGACCTTCGGGAGGTTGCGCCAGAGGCGACCGGCGCCGTCGAGCGCGATCGCCTCAGCCGGCGGATTATAGCGCGGCGAGAACAGCGTCTCGATGCAATGTGACAGGGCGTCGAGGCCGGTCGCGGCCGTCAGATAGGGCGGCAGGCCGAGTGTCAGCTCCGGGTCGCAGATGGCCCGGCGCGGAATGAGATGTGGGCTGACGAAGCCGAGCTTGCGGCCGTCGTCCAGCGTCAGTAGCGCGGCGCGGCCGACCTCCGCACCGGTCCCCGCCGTCGTCGGGATGGCGATCACCGGAGCGACGGCCGGGCCGATCCGTTCGACGCCGCCATAGATCGCCGCATATTGTTCCAGCGAGCCGCCATGTGCGGCCAGAAGCGCCACACCCTTGGCAAGGTCGATCGGCGATCCGCCGCCGAGCGCCACGATCCCGTCGCAGCCTTTTGCCTGATAGAGATCCAGCGCGGCATGCACCGCGCTTTCCGTCGGATTGGGCGGCGTCTCGAGAAAGACCGGCACATCGGTGGGGAGCGGCGCGGCCACTCTCGAAACAAGGCCCGAAGCTGCAAGTCCCGCATCGGAAATCAGCAGGGGACGGGCGATACCGAGATCGGTGAGCGCAGCCGGAAGCGACGCCAGTTCTCCCGGCCCGAAGTCGATGGTCGTCAGATAGGTTATACGCGGCATGCGCTGTCCGAGCCTGTTGAGTCGTTCTGCTGTACCCGATTGCATGACATCCGACGCCGCTCGCATCAACCGGATTCGCTTATCGCGGGGTAACCGAACGGAGCGATTTGAAATCAGATGAATACAGGCAGATTCCTGTCCGTTTGACCGCGAAAACCGTGTCGCTCATCGCCCGGTTGCGCTACTGACGCATCCTGGAGGGACCGACGCTAATGTCCGAAATCTGGATCGGCACGAGCTGGAAGATGAACAAGACGCTGGCGGAAGCCCGCGCCTTCGCCAAAGGCTTGAGATCGGCGGATTCTTCCTGCGATTCGCGCATTCAGCGCTTCGTCATCCCGCCTTTCACCGCAGTACGCGAGGTGAAGGCGATGCTGAGGGATACGCCGGTCAAGGTCGGCGCACAGAACATGCATTGGGCGGAAGACGGCGCCTGGACCGGCGAGATTTCCCCGGTGATGCTGACCGATTGCGGCCTCGACCTGGTGGAACTCGGACACTCCGAGCGGCGCACGCATTTCGGCGAGACGGATGAGACGGTGGCGCTGAAAACCGAAGCGGCGGTGCGGCACGGACTCATGCCGCTGATCTGCATCGGCGAGACGCTGGCCGAGCGCGAGGCGGGCCGGGCATCGGACGTTCTGGCGATGCAGGTGCGAACGGCCCTCTCACGCCTTGACGAGAGACAGAAGCCGGCGCCGATCCTCCTCGCCTACGAGCCCGTCTGGGCAATCGGCGCCAACGGCATTCCGGCAACCTCCGACTATGCCGATGCCCGTCAGGCCGAGATCATCGACGTCGCGCTGGATGTGCTTGGCCGCCGAATTCCCTGCCTCTATGGCGGCTCGGTCAATCCGGGCAATTGCGCTGAACTCATCGCCTGCCCACATGTGGACGGGCTGTTCATCGGGCGTGCCGCATGGACTGTCGAGGGTTATCTCGACATCCTCGCCAGATGCGCCGCAACACTCTGAAGGAGATGCCGAATGAAGATCGCGGTTGCAGGCGACAGCGCCGGCGAAGGTCTTGCGAAGATACTGGCCGACCATTTGAAGAACACGCACGAGGTCGACGAGGTCTCGCGCACCGAGGCCGGCGCCGACCCGTTCTATGCGAACCTTTCCGAGCGCGTCGCCAATGAGGTGCTGGCCGGCAAATACGACCGCGCCATTCTTGTCTGCGGCACCGGCATCGGTGTCAGCATCGCCGCCAACAAGGTGCCGGGCATCCGCGCGGCGCTGACACACGACACCTATTCAGCGGAGCGCGCGACGCTCTCCAACAATGCCCAGATCATCACCATGGGCGCGCGCGTGATCGGACCGGAGCTGGCGAAGTCGATCGCCGACGCGTTCCTCAAGGGAACGTTCGATCCGAACGGACGTTCGGCCGGAAATGTCGCGGCAATCGACGCTGTGGACGCGAAATACAACGCCCGCTGAGCGGCATCGGCCGATCGGTGATCGGGGAAACGAAAGGGTGCAGATGAAGAAGATCGGTTTCCTGTCGTTCGGCCATTGGAACCCCTCGCCGCAGTCGCAGACCCGTTCGGCGGCCGATGCGCTGCTGCAATCGATCGACCTTGCCGTAGCGGCGGAAGAGCTGGGCGCGGACGGCGCCTATTTTCGCGTGCATCATTTCGCACGTCAGCTCGGCTCGCCCTTTCCGCTTCTGGCGGCAGTAGGCGCCAGAACCAGTCGCATCGAGATCGGTACGGCGGTGATCGACATGCGCTACGAGAATCCGCTCTACATGGCAGAAGATGCGGGCGCAGCCGATCTGATCGCCGGCGGCCGGCTGCAGCTCGGCGTCAGCCGCGGCTCGCCCGAGCAGGTGATCGACGGCTGGCGCTATTTCGGCTATGAGCCGCAGGAAGGTCAGACGGACGCCGACATGGCGCGCAAGCATGCCGAGGTGTTCCTGGAAGTGCTGCGCGGCAAGGGATTCGCCCAGCCGAACCCGCGCCCGATGTTCCCGAATCCGCCCGGCCTCCTGCGTGTCGAACCCTATTCCGAAGGATTGCGCGAGCGCATCTGGTGGGGCGCGGCCACCAATGCGACGGCGGAGTGGGCGGCAAAACTCGGCATGAACCTGCAAAGCTCGACGCTGAAGTTCGACGAGGGCGGGGAGCCTTTCCATGTCCAGCAGGCGGCGCAGATCCGCGCCTTCCGCAACGTATGGAAAGAAGCCGGCCACGAACGCGAGCCGCGCGTCTCGGTCAGCCGTTCGATCTTCGCGCTGGTGGACGAACGGGACCACGCCTATTTCGGACACGACGATAGCCGGGACCATTTCGGCTATATCGAGGCCAATACGCTGGCCGTCTTCGGCCGCAGCTACGCGGCGGAGCCGGATGTGCTGGTGGAGCAGTTGAAGGAGGATGAGGCGATCGCCGAAGCCGACACGCTGCTGCTGACGGTGCCGAACCAGCTTGGCGTGGATTATAACGTCCATGTCATCGAGGCGATCCTGAAGCATGTCGCGCCGGCGCTGGGCTGGCGCTGACGAACGCTTCAACGCAACGAAGTCGCGATCGTCCCGCCATCGACAGTCAGCACGGCGGCATTGACCTTGTCCATCAATGCAAGATGCAGGAACGTCTCGGCGACGTCGACCGAGGTGACCTCAACACCGAGCAAATTGCCGGACATGTATTCCTTCTGCGTGATGCCGCGCGCGGCGGCGCGGTCGGCGATCATCTGGTCCGTCATCAGGCCCGTGCGGATGCGGCCGGCGTTGACGCCGTTGACCCGGATTCCTTCATGGCTGTGGTCGAGCGCATACTGCTTCATCAGCGCCATGACGGCCGCCTTCGGGATGCCGTAGGGTCCGAAATTCTTCCCCGGGTTCACCGACTGGTTGGAAATGTTGAACAGTATGGTGCCGCCACGCCCCTGACGGCGGAAGATTCTGAGCGCGGTCTGGCAGACGAGCTGATGGCCGAAGAAGTTGAGATCGAAGCTGCGCCGGAAATCGGCGATCGATATGTCGCCTATGGCGCCCTGCGGCGCCGAGCCGGCGTTTGAGATCAGGATGTCGAGGCCTCCCAGCGCCTTTTCGAGACTGGCGAAGGCAGCTTCGACGGAGGCCGCATCGGTGACGTCGCAGATGGCGATGTGGCATCCGACTTCGTCCCGCAGCGCGTGAAGCGCCGCCGCATCGATATCCAGCGCCGCCAGCGTTGCACCGGCACGGATGAAAGTCCGCGCGATGTCACGCCCGATGCCACTGCCCGCGCCGGTCACGGCGACGAGGCGGCCTTCGAGCGGCCTGACAAGCTGGATGTCGGGAGCGGCGGCGGCATCCATGGCGTCAGGCCGCCTTCCGGACTTCGAGATCCCTGAACAGGGCGTAGGCCTGATCGGGCTTTTCGCCTTCGTGCACCACCTTTGCGAGCGCCTTCAGCATGGCCACGGGATTGGAAGACTGGAACACGTTGCGGCCCATGTCGACGCCCGCCGCGCCCTGGTCGACGGCGCGATAGGCCATCTCCAGCGCGTCGCGCTCCGGCAGCTTCTTGCCGCCCGCAATGACGATCGGCACCGGGCAGCCGAGCACGATGCGCTCGAAACCCTCGTCCACGTAATAGGACTTGACGAACTGCGCGCCGAGTTCGGCGGCGATGCGCGTGGCGAGGCCGAAATAGCGGGCGTCGCGCACCATGTCCTTGCCGACGCCGGTCACCGCCATGGTCGGGATGCCGTAGCGCGTGCCGGTGTCGATGAGCTTCACGACGTTGGCGATGGATTTGTGCTCGTACTCCGCGCCGATATAGACCTGCGCGGCCATGGCGACGGCGCCGATACGGATCGCATCGTCTATGTCCACGGCGACGAGCTCGTTCGACAGCTCCGTCAGGATGGAATTGCCGCCGGAGCAGCGCAACACCACCGGCTTGTTCACTTCCGGCTGGATCGTGGCGCGCAGCGAGCCGCGCGTGCACATCAGCACATCGGCATGTTCGGCGAGCGGCGCGATGCTGAGATCGATGCGCTCCAGACCGGTCGTCGGCCCCTGGAAATAGCCGTGATCGAAGGCGAGCATGACGGTCCGGCCGCTCTTCGGGTTGAAGACGCGCGCCATGCGGGCCTTCATGCCCCAGTCATGGTGGGCAGCGCCCTTGATGTAGAAGCGGCTGGTGTCGGCCGGCTGGTCCTGGCCCCAGTCCTTGCCGTCCTTGATGTCATCGAGATCAGCCATCGGAATTCCTTTCCCGGCGGGTTCCGCCGTCAGTTTCGTGCGATGAAGTCGCGCATGGCGACGAGGATGATGGAGACCGATATGGCGCCCGGATCGGGATGGCCGATGCTGCGTTCGCCGAGCGAACGCGCCTTGCCGGTGGTCGCGATCATGCCCTTCGTCGCCTCGACGCCGTCCAGCGCTCCTCGCGCCGCGGCGGCTGACACATCGGCGAGCGAGCCGCCCGCGGCACGCGCTGCTCGTGCGGCCGGCGCCAGCGCGTCGATGATGGTCTTCTGGCCCTCGGTGACGCCCCCGCGCTTCAGCACGGCTTCGAGGCCGCTTTCCAGAAAGGCCGCGAAGGCGTCGCCGTCGGCCGCATCCTTGCCGGCGAAAGCCTTGCCGCCGGAGCGGAACAGCGTGCCGAAGATCGCGCCGGCCGCGCCGCCCGTCTGCGACAGGACCGCCATGCCGACGGCCTTGAACGCGTCTTCGACCGACGCCGGTGGGTTGGCGTTGAGAGCCTCCTGCGCGGCCTCGAAGCCACGCCGCATGCCCGTGCCGTGATCGCCGTCGCCGATGGCGAGGTCGGCGTCGGTCAGCACGTCCGTCTGGTCGATGATCGCCTGCGCGACCGCCTTCAACATGGCGATCGTGCCTGCCGTATCGAGCGATGCCACCATGTCCAGCCTCACATGCGGGAATAGCCGACCGATTCCGCCGGCAGGTCGAGATAGTGTTTCAGTTCGTCGTCGAGCCGCATCAGCGTGATCGAGAAGCCGGCCATTTCCTGCGTCGTCACCCATGTGCCGACGTCGGTGCGGTAGACGGAGATGCCCTCGCGCTCGCAGATCTGGCGGATGCGACGATTGACGATCAGCATTTCCATCATCGTCGTCGCGCCGAGATTGTTGATCATCAGGGCAACCTGGTCGCCGCGTTTGAACGGCAGATCGGCAAGGATCTTCTCCATCATCTGGTCGGCGACGGAATCTGCCGTCGTCAGCTTCTGCCGGTAGACGCCCGCCTCGCCATGCGCGCCCATGCCGATCTCGATCTCGTCGTCGGCCAATTCGAAAGTGAGCTTGCCGGTTTCGGGGATGGAGCCGGCGGCGACCGCCACAGCCATCGAACGGATGTTGGCGACGGCCTTGCGCGCGACGCGCTCGACCTCGTCCAGGCTGTCGAGTTCGGCGGCGGCGCCACCCGTCACCTTGATGGCGTAGACGTCGCCGGCGATGCCCCGGCGGTCATGTACGCGATCCGGCGGCGCGGCGGCAACGTCGTCGGTGATGCGCACGGTGCGCACCTCGATGCCCTCGTCCTCCACCAGCATCTCGGAGGCCATATCGAAGTTCATGTTGTCGCCGGCATAATTGCCATAGAGGAACAGTACGCCCTTGCCGCGATGAACCGCCTTTGCGGCTGCGACGATGATGTCCGGCGAGGGTGCGGCGAAGACCTGGCCGCAGGCCGCGCCGTCGCCCATGTTCTTGCCCACGAAGCCGTGGAACAATGGCTCGTGACCGCTGCCGCCGCCGATCAGGAGGCCGACCTTGGTCTCCGGCAGATCGGTGCGGACGATGGCGTTGTGACCGGGCAGCTTGGCGACGCGGCCGTCATTGGCCAGCACAAGACCCTCGATCATCTCGGCCACGACCTTCTTGGGGTCATTGAGTATCTTTTTAGCCGGTCGCGCCATGTTCAGTCCTCCTCCTTGATCCTGCCGTCCGGTACGTGGTCCAGCACCATGAACAAGACGACGCCCGCGAGCAGCACGGGGAATCCAAGCACGAACAGGTCATGGGTGAAGGGCTGGCAGAGCATCGCGAAGCCGATCAGGATCAGCCCGCTCGCGATGCGGTAGGCCCAGTTCTTGGTGTTCGCGTTCATGCGGTCCTCCCGTCCTGATGGGAGATGCGTCGCCCGCTTCCGGCGGCGAAAAGAAAGCCGGCTCCGGCAGGAATACGGAAGGAGCAGGCGTCGCCCTGTTCGAGCGACATGGAAAGGGGTACCACCTTGCGGAAGAAGCCGGCCGTAGTCTCGACCTGCACTGCGCGCTCGAAACCGCGATTGTCGACCGCATAGATGCTGCCCCGGCTACCCCCCAAGGCGTCGGCTGCCTCCACCTCGATATCCTCCGGCCACACGCCGAACAGGATCGGGCCGTCGGCGCGCGCAATAGTGCCGAAGCCGGCGAGCGGCAGGCGCTGCGCCGCGCCTTTGATGACGACGTGGCCATCCTCGATCGTGGCCTCGAGGAAAGCCATGGCCGGACTGCCGACCAGCTTTCCGACCGTAACATTCGCCGGCAGATCATAAATCTGGTCGATGGTGCCGGACTGCTGGATCTGGCCGCCGTCGATGATGCCTATCCGATCGGCGATGGCGATCGCGCCGTGATAGTCGTGCGTCGCATAGAGCATGGTCGACCGGTGCTGCCGATGGATCTGGCGCAGTTCGGCGCGGAGGCCTTCCCGCAGCTTCAGGTCGAGCGCCGAAAGCGGCTCGTCGAGCAGGAATATCTGAGGACGACGCACGAGGGCGCGGGCGATCGCCACACGCTGCCTCTCGCCGCCGGAGAGCGTGCCGACATCGCGGTCGAGCAGATGCGCGATGCGCAGAAGCTCGGCGGTGTGGCCGACGCGGCGGGCGATCTCGTCCTCCGCCTCGCGATAGGCCGGCGAGCGGAGCGCGAAGGCGATGTTGTCCCTGACGTTGAGTACCGGCAGCAGGTTGAAACCCTCGAAGACGATGGCGACATCGCGACTGGCCGGGTCGGCATCCGTCACCTCGCGGCCCGCAAGACGCACCTTGCCGGCGTCGAGCTCGATCAGGCCGGCCGAGGCGAGCAGGGTGGAGCTCTTGCCCGCGCCGGTCGGCCCGAGCAGCGCGAAGATCTCGTTGTCGTTGACCGTCAGGTCAAGGCCACGCAGGGCGCGCTTGCCGCGATATGACTTCTTCAATCCCTGTAGTTCGAGCATCGGAACCGCACTCATGCCGCGATCTCCCCGCTCACGCGGCGGCCGGTCGCCGCGTCGAAGAAGAGAAGGCCGCCGGGGTCGAAATGCACGCGACCTTCGGTGCCGGCGCGCGCCGTCCGCTTGTCCACGCCCTGATGGATGTTGTCGCCGATGCGGAACGAGAAGAAGCGTTCACGGCCGACGGAGAAGACATCGTCGATCGGCATGGAGACGCCGGCATCCTTGCCGTCGACCAGATGGACGTTGAGGGGTCGCACCCCGAGCTTCAAAGGCTTTCGCGATGCGAGCGCCCAGTCCGGCAGGTGGTGATGCGCGGCGGTCAGCGTCACGCCGCTGTCGCCGAGGCGCAGCCCGCCATCGACCGGCACGAGGTCGATCAGGTTCATGGACGGCGAGCCGATGAACTGGCCGGCAAAGACGTCGACGGGGTCGAAGAAGATGCGGTCGGGCTCGGAAATCTGCACGATGCGGCTGTTGTTCATGAGCACGATGCGGTCGGCGAGCGACATCGCCTCGCGCTGGTCGTGCGTGACGTAGATGGTGGTGACGCCGAGCTGGCGCTGCAGGTGGCCGAGTTCCCAGCGCATTTCCTCGCGGAACTGCTCGTCGATGGCCGAGAGCGGTTCGTCGAGGAGCAGCACGGCCGGGTCGCGGATGACGGCGCGGGCGAGCGCCACTTTCTGGCGCGCGCCGGGCGGCAGCGCAGCCGGGTAGCGGTCTAGATCATCGGATAGCTTGAACACGTCGGTGACCCATTCAAGCTTGCGGGCGATCTCGGCCCTGGCGACGCCGCGCGCCTTGAGCGGGAAGACGATGTTCTCGCGGATCTTCAGATGCGGGTAGAGCGACACGAACTGGAACACCATGGCGATGTTGCGCTCGCTGGCGGAAAGCTCGTTGACGCGTTTTCCGTCGAACAGCACGTCGCCGCCGGTAGCGCCCACGAGGCCGGCGATGCAGCGCAGCGTCGTCGTCTTGCCGCAGCCGGAAGGCCCGAGATAGACGACGAACTCGCCGTCCTTTACCGTCAGGCTGACGTCGTCGACGGCCTTGAAGCCAGCGAAGTCGACGGTCAGGTTCTTGAGCGAGATCTCGGCCATCAGTACTTCTCGCCCATCTTCTGCAAATGGCGGACCAGGATCATCGACAGGCCGATGATGATGACGAGCAGGATGACCGCCAGCGCCGATGCCTCGCCCGTGTAGAAATAGCTGAAGGCGGTCTTGGCGACGGCATATGACACGGTTTCAGTACTGGAGCCCGGCCCGCCGCCCGTCAGTGCGACGAAGAGGTCGTACTGCTTGAAACTGTCGATCAGGCGCAGGATCAGCGCAATGAAGAGCACGGGAGCGGACATCGGCAGGGTGATGCGGAAAAAGCGGTAGGCAGGGCTGGCGCCATCGACCTCGGCCGCTTCGTAGATGGTTTCCGGAATGCCGCGGAAGGCAGCCGTCGCGAGCAGGATGATGAAGGGCGTCCACATCCAGGTGTCGGCGGCGGCGGCCGCCCACAACGCCGCATTGGTCTGGCCCAGCCAGTCTACCTTCGGCAGGCCGATCGAGGAGAGCAGGAAATTCACGATACCCCACTCCGAATTCAGCATGTAGCGCCAGAGGAAGCCGACGACGACGGGCGACAGCATCATCGGCATCATCAGGAGCGTGAAGACGAGGTCGCGTCCGCGAAAGTTCTTCTGGAGCTGATAGCCTACGAAGATGCCGATCAGCATCTGCAGCGTCACGCAGATGAAGACGAATTTGCCGGTGAAGACGAAGCGCTCCCACAGTTCCGGATCGGTGAGCAGGAACTCGTAATTGCGCAGGCCTATCGGCTTCATCGTCGTCTGGCGCAGCGCCGAGAAGTTGAAGAACGAATAGTAGATCAGCGAGAAGATCGGATACGCCACCATGAAGAGCAGGATGGCGAGCGTCGGCGACAGGAAGCCGAAGATCATCAGCCTGCCGGAGGAGCGGCGCCTGAGTTCGGCCTGGCGGGCGGCGTGGGTTTCGGCGGTCATGGCGATCACCTGCGCCCCAGCACGCCGAAGGTCATGCCCATCAGCAGGTGCTTTCTGATCAGATAGAAGAAGATGAGGACGGGCACGATCAGTACCACGCCGGCGGCGCAGATCTGCGTCCACTCGATGCCGGTGGCGCCCGACGCGGCGGAGATCTTCACCGGCAGCGTCTTGGCCTGCGTGGTGGTGAGGATGGAGGCGAAGGCGAATTCGTTCCAGGCGAAGATGAAGCAGAAGCCGGCGGTGGCGGCGATGCCGCCTTTCACCATCGGCAGGACAAGCTTGAGGAACGCGTACATGCGCGTGTAGCCGTTGACGATGGCGATCTGCTCGACCTCCTTCGGCACGCCGTCGAAGAAGCCTTTCATGATCCAGGTGGCGAGGCCGACATTGGCGAAGATGGAGACGAGGATCAGGCCAAAGCGCGTGTCGGCGAGACCGAGCCGCGCGAACATCAAATGGTAGAAGACGAGGACGGCGACCGGCGGCAGCATGCGCGTCGACAGGACGAAGAACATGAAGTCGCCCTTGCCGATGAAATTGAAGCGCGAGCAGACATAGCCGGCGAGCGTGCCGAAGAAGACGGCGAGCGCGGTGCCGCTGAACGAGACGATGATCGAGTTGACGAGCGAATCGAACACGCCGACCGACGAGGCGCTGTCCTTCGCCGCGCCGACGCCGAAAACGCTCTGATAGCCGCTCAGGTCGGGCGTGAAGAAGAGTTTCGGCGGCATGGAGAACAGGTCCATGCGGCTTTTCAGCGAAGACAGGACCAGCCAGAAGATTGGGCCGATATTATAGATGGTGTAGACGACGAGCAGGCCGAGGATCAGCCAGCGCGTAGCCATGTCGACCGGCGATGTGCGAGACGTGTTCATTGGATGGCTGTCCCCGGTCGGACGCCATGATGGCGATCCGGCTTCGGTCCTATCGGGCATTGAACGGATGCACGGCGTCAAGCCGCGCATCCGCTTGTCGGCATATTATTGGACGGGAACGACGCTGTCCTGGCCGACCGGCGAGATTTCCTGATCCGGCACTTCCGGGGTCTTCTCGCCGCGCTTGATCTCGTAGCCGGCGCGCTCGAGCGTACGCTCGTTCTTCTCGGCGGCGTCGGAGAGAGCCTGCTGCACCGTCTTGGTGCCGGCGGCTGCAGCCGAGACTTCCTGCTGAAGCTCATCCAGCAGCACCGGATATTCTGGCAGGTGCCAGTAGTCGTTCAGGTAGGCGAGAGCCTGCGAGAACTGCTTGTTGTAGGAGTTCAGGTTCTGCCAGTCCGGGCTTTCCAGCACGGACTTAAGTCCGGTCTGGCAGACGGCGGCGTAGCGCTTCTGCTGTTCCGGCTGGAAGTACCACTCCATGAACGCGGTGAGTTCCGGCAGCTTCTTGGAGTATTTGTTGATGCCCATGCCCTGGCCGCCGACCGAGAACTGGCGGCGGAACTTGCCGTCACGGCCGACCGCGCCCGGCAGCACGGCGAAGCCGACCTTGTCGGCGAATTTGGAGACCTTCGGGTCGGCGTTGGAGCCATTGAAGTAGAACCACTGCATGGCCATGGCGACCTGACCCTGCTGGATCGCGGTGTTCACCTCGTCGAAGCCCCAGTTGGTCGAGCCGGGAGGGCCGAACTTGAACATGTCGACATAGAATTGCACGCCGTCCACCGAAGCGGGCGAGTCGAGATAGCCCTTCACCTCGAAGGTCTCGGGATTGTAGAGTTCGCCGCCGAAGGACCAAAGGAAGGAGTTCGACGCCGTCGTGGCGAAGTCGTAGTCGCGGCCGCCCATCTGCGCCCAGCCGTAAAGGCCCTGGTCGGGACGGGTGAAGAATTCGGCGACGTCCCTGGCTTCCTGATAGGTCTGCGGCACCGCGAGGTCGCGGCCGTATTTGGCCTTGAAGGCTTCCTGTTCCTTCGGGTCCTCGAAGAGGTCCTTGCGGTAGGTCAGGCCATAGGCGTCCTGATTGGCCGGCAGGCCGTAGAACTCGCCCGATCCGTCCGGATATTCGCCGTAACGCGACAGCGAAGCCGGCGGGAAAATGTCCGCCTTCAGGTAGCTCGACTTGTCGAAGATGTCGTTGATCTTCACGGCATGCGAGGCGAACTCGGCCGTGGACTGGCTGTCCCACATGGCGAAGTCGAAGGCATCGCCCTGGATGGCGAATTCGGACGCGATCTTGTCATGCCACTGCGGGCCGTAGGGGACCAGCGCCGGCACGATCTTCACAGACTTGTCCGGATAGTCCTTGGCGATGTCGACCAGCGCATCGGCGCAGGTGCCGGCATGCCAGACGAACGTAAGATTGGTTTCAGCCGAAGCGGCGGTGGCTGTCAGTGCCGATCCGAGCGCAAGCGAAGACGCCATGAGACGCAGGCGCGTTCTCGTGTTCATGAGTTCCTCCAAAAGGGTTCAAGGGCGGCGCCCGCCGTACCTCCCGGCCTTCCGCTACCCATGAAGACCATATTTTCCGTTGTTATTTTTATCAAGAAAAAAGTGAATCGTACCAAAAAATTGTTAGATACTCCACCGACATGCGGGGAATGGTGCAGTCCGATGCTATTTCTGATCGCCATATCCCATTGAAATATATGCAATTCCCGCCGGAACTTCAGGGCGGCTCCGACAGTCCGAGCGGCGATATGCGGCAGGCTTGCGCCGATAAACGATTGTCGTGATTACTTTTAACATTCTTATGGTCAATGGCGATAAAAATGTTAAGAAGAGGAATGGAGCTGATGACTGTTCAGAATTCGAAGGCCGAGCGGCGGCGCGCCGAGATCATGCGCGTTCTCATGGATGGCGGTTCGGTGCAGATAAAGGATCTCGCGGAGCGGCTCGACGTCAGCCTGATGACGATCCATCGCGATCTCAACGACCTGCAGGAGCAGGGTCTCGTTCGCCGCGTGCGTGGCTCCGTCTCGGCCGAGAAGACGATGCTGTTCGAAAGCAGCTACGTCTATCGCGCGCGACAGAAGGTGGTTGAGAAACAGGCCTTGGCCAAAGCCGCCGTGGCGCATATCGAACCGGGCAACGCGATCGTCTGGGACGACAGTTCGACGACCTATCATATGTGCGATTATATCGACGCCGTGACGCCGGTGACGGTCATCACCAACGCACTGCCGGTGATGGAACGTCTGCACAACATGGCCGAGGTCGACCTGATTGCGCTCGGGGGACGCTACCATCGCGGCTATAACGGCTTTTTCGGCATGGCCTGCGAGAAAGCCATCCGGTCGTATCATGTCGATGTCGCGGTCATGTCGACGACGACGATCCGCGGCCTCTCGCTATACACGCAGGACGAGCACGTCGTGCGCACCAAGCAGGCCATGATGGAGATCGCGCGCCGCAAGATCCTGCTCGTCGACGACAGCAAGTTTCATTTTACCGCCTTGATCCATGTCGCGGATCTCACGGACTTCGATCTGGTCCTGATGACACGCTCTGTCGACGAGGCAACCCAACAGCGCCTGCGCGAGGGCGGCGTCCGCTTCGAACTCGTCTAGCGAAGAGGTCATTTGGGTCGAACAAGCTGGCCCAAGCCGCTCGAAGCGAACCATTCGGGGACAAGGCGACACACAGGCCACCTTGTCTCTGAGATCGAACAGGCAAATGCGCCAACTACGTCGCAAATGCAGGATATGCTTTGCCAGAGCGTGAAAGGCTCGGCGTCAGTTCCGTTCAGGCAGCCTCGTCCTGCTCGGCTTCCTCGTTGTCTGCCTTCGCGCCGCGCTTCGGACCCTTGTTGAGGTTGGTCTCGATCAGGCGAACCGCTTCGGTCTCGGACATACGGTTTACCGCCGCGATCTCACGCGCCATGCGGTCGAGCGCCGCCTCATAGAGCTGGCGTTCCGAATAGGACTGCTCCGGCTGGTTGTCTGCGCGATAGAGGTCGCGCACGACTTCCGAGATCTGGATCAGGTCGCCGGAGTTGATCTTCGCATCGTACTCCTGGGCGCGGCGCGACCACATGGTGCGCTTGATCCGCGCGCGACCCTGGACGACCTTGAGCGCGCGCTCGACATAGTCGGTCTCGGAAAGCTTGCGCATGCCGATGGAAGTCGCCTTCGCCACCGGCACCTTGAGGCGCATCTTGTCCTTCTGGAAGTCGATCACGAAGAGTTCGAGCTTGTGTCCGGCCACTTCCTGCTCGTCGATTGCGACGATCTGCCCCACGCCATGGGCCGGGTATACGATGAATTCACCTGTCTTGAAGCCATTGCGGCCTGCCGACTTCTTCTGCTGGGGGTTAGTTGCCATTACGCCCATTACTCCTTCGTGTGTCGCCGGCCAGACGGCCGGACGTCTGAGACGGCCCTTGGGACCGCATGCGCGCCGGTAGGGTATCCGCAATTCGGTGCCGACGAGAGCAGACATGCGGGACGACCGCGTTGCCGGCTCAAGCTGACCTGATCCGATGAGTGAAGGACACCTTTCAGAGATGAAGCAAAGCCGCCCTAGGTTGACGCTGTGCCACCGGCATGTGGAGGAAGTCGTACCACAAAAATGCGACAGAATCAACAATTTGCTGCGAACGCGAACAAACCGCGCACTGTCAACCCACTTGACAGGCTAAAATTCCGGCAATGACGGCGGCGGCCCCTGGCGCCGCTTCAATCGCCTTCGCCGGGCTCCGGCGAGAAGAACTTATCATATTTGCCCTCGACGCCGTCGAACTCCTTGGCGTCGGCAGGCGGCTCCTTCTTAGTGGTTATGTTCGGCCATTTGTCGGCGAAGTCGGCATTGATCTTCAGCCATGCGTCGAGACCTGACTCCGTGTCCGGCTTGATCGCCTCCGCCGGGCATTCCGGTTCGCACACGCCGCAGTCGATGCATTCATCCGGATGGATGACCAGCATGTTCTCGCCTTCGTAGAAACAGTCCACCGGACAGACCTCGACGCAGTCCATGTACTTGCACTTGATGCAGTTGTCGGTGACGACGTAGGTCATGAGGTACCTGTGAACTTTCGGAGCTTGGCTGCCGCCTGGCTAAAGGTGAGGTAGCCGCTTTGACCAAGGCTTGCAAGGGCGGCAAATTCGCCCGGATTGGGCCAGAACGGAATGAGATTCCACGGTTGCGGTCTTTCTCAATCGTCCTTGCCAGACAGCCGGTCGGTGGCGCGACGCTCCTTCTTGGTGGGCCGTCCGCTGCCCGCCTCCCGCAGCGGGCTCACCGCATCCGGCAGCAGCCGGTCGACCGGCGCCGGCTCGGGCGAAAGATCATCGTAGAGCAGTCGCGCTTCCTCGTACGGGCCCCGGCGCTCGCCGCAGGCAACGACGCGCAACACGCTGATGCGACGGTCAAGACCGAGCGTCAGCACGTCACCGGGTTTGACGACGCTCGACGCCTGATCGGTCTTCCCGCCGTTGATGCGGACACGGCCCGCCTGCACCAGCTTGGCCGCGAGCGAACGCGACTTGAGGATGCGCGCGAAGAACAGCCACTTGTCGATGCGCTGCCGTCCTTCGCCCGCCATCACTTCTTGAGTTGGTCGCGCAGCGCGGCCAGTTTTGCGAAGGGCGAGTCGGGGTCAAAGCGCACCGGCCTCTCCTCGCGCGGCTTCTGCTTGAAATGCGGCTTGCCGCCCTTGTTATGCCGGTCGTCGGCGCGGCGATCGTCGGAGCGCTTCTCGGCGCGGTCGCCACGCTGGTCGGGCCGGCCGCCGCTCTCGAAGCGCTTTTCCTGATCCGGACGTCCGCCGGGTTTTCCATGACGTTGCTGGCGATCGCCCCGGTCTTCGCCGCTCTGCCCGCCCTGCCGCTGCCGGTCACGATTGAAATGCGGCTTGCCCTGGCGGGGTCCGCGATTGTCCGCGGCCTCCCCCGCGTTCGCCTGACCGGGACGACCACGCTGGCCTTGCCGGTTGCGGTCGCCGTGGCGATGGCGCGGACGGCCTTCCGCGCGCTGTGGACGCCAGAGGAGGATCGGTTTGGCCTCTTCGGCGGGGCTTTCGACAGCCGTCTCCGCTGTTTCCGGCGTCGCGGCCGGCGCTTCCGTCTCGATTTCGGCCGAAGGCAAGGACTCAACCACGGTAGCGGCGACACTCTGCCCTACCGGTCCCTGCTCCTCGCCGGACGCGTCCTGTTCGGTCGAAGCGCCCTGAGCCTCGGATTCCGCAAACGCCGCATCTGGAGCCTCAACGACTTCCGCGTCAGCTTCCGTCTCCTCAGGCGCATCGGTATGGGAATCAGCGTCGAAAGCGGCGTCCGCCAATCCTTCCGCAGGCTCAGCAAGAGCGCCTTTCTCGACGGGAGCGGAGGCATCCGCGCCACCATCAGCATCGGGCGCAGCGACAGATGTCGCCTCTCCGGCTTCCGCGGAAACAACAGGGCCGTCCGCCTTCGCGGCAGCCTCGGCTTCCCTTTTCGCCGCGGCATCGGCGGCGGCCTTGCGGGCCGCCTCGTCCATCGCTTCCACCTTCGCCTTGACGTCGGCTGCAGGCTTCGCCTCGCCGCGATAGCCGAGGCCCTTGAGTATCTCCTCCATGTCGTCGGCATTGGCGCCGAGGATCGACATCATGGCGGGCGTCACCATGAAGGCGGCGCCATCATAGGCGCCTTCGGGACGTGGGCCGGTTCCGGCACGCCAAGACAGAGCCGGCCGGATGAGATCGGCCAGCCGTTCGAGAATGTCGACGCGCACCGCCCTTCTGCCGAGGATGCGGAAGCCCGCCAGCTTGTAGAAAACCGGCTCGAAAGACTGGTTGACCACGACGGAGGTGCGGCCGGAAGCCAGCAGATGCACGATGTCGCCGAAACCGGGCTTGTCCTTGCCGTCGTTCTGCAGCGCCCAGAGAAGCGTGACGAGGCTGGCCGGCGCGGGCTTCAGCAGAGCCGGCACGAAGATATGGTAGGCGCCGAACCGGACGCCGAGCCGGCGCAACGCGCCGCGCCCTTCCTGATCCAGCGACTTCACGTCGTCGGCGATGGCGCGGCGCTCGATCAGGCCGAAATTTTCGACCAGACGGAAAGCTATGCCACGGGCGATGCCGGAGAGCTGCTCGGCCGATTTGAGGTCGGCCAGCGGCTTCAGGAACGTCTCGATCTGGAAACCGACGAAACGTTCCGCGCGCGCCACGACCTTGTCGCGGGCCGCACCCGTCAACTGCTCGTCGGCGAGCAGGATGACGCGTGGCTTGAGCGGGTCCTCGCCGGAAGTCAGCGTGCCGATCGGCGCGCCGATCCAGCGCAGGACGCCGTCGGACCCAAGCGCGATGTCGTGATTGGGCGAAATGGAAAAACGCTCGGATCGCGCCTCGAACTCGGCGGCGAGCGCCTTCTGTGCAGCCGCCTTCACCGCCTTGGCTTCCTCGCCGCCGGCACTCTGGTCGGCGGTGAAGCGGAACCCTTGCAATTCGCCGACGTGATGACCTTCCACGGTCACCGTACCGGCTGGGCTGATCTCGGCTTCAAGCATGCTATTCTCTCTCAGGCGCCTCATGAGCACGGATGTCCTGCGATCAACGAAGCGTTTCGTCAACCTGTCATGCAACGCATCCGACAGCCTGTCCTCGATCTCGCGCGTTTTTTCCTGCCAGTGTGCCGGATCAGCCAGCCAACCGGGCCGGTTCGACACGAAGGTCCAGGTACGGATCTGGGCGATACGGTGCGACAGTGTGTCGATGTCGCCGTCGGTGGAGTCTGCCCGGCGGACCTGCTCGGCCATGTAGTTCTCGTCGACATGACCGCGCCTGGCGAGGTCAAAATAGATCGACGCGATGATGTCGGCGTGCTGCGCCGGCGCGATCTTGCGATAGTCCGGCAGCGCACAGGCTTCCCAGAGCAGCGCCACGCGGTTCGGCGTGACGGCAAGCCGGCGCACCTCGTCATCCTTCGAGAGGAATTCCAGCGCCTGCGCGTCGACAGCAGGAAGGGCGCGCGTCAGTCCTTCGGCCGGCGACGGCGTTTCGATCGACCGCCGCAACGCGTCGAGGCTGTAGAAATCGAATCGCGCGGTACGCCATTGCAGCACCTTCACAGCATCGAAATCGTGCGCCTCGATCCGCTCCACAAGTTCGTCGGCGAAGGGATCGACCTGACCGGTGACGCCAAAAGTGCCGTCACGCATATGGCGTCCTGCGCGGCCGGCGATCTGGCCGAGCTCGGCCGGGTTGAGATCGCGGAACTGGTAGCCGTCGAATTTCCGGTTCTGGGCGAAGGCGACGTGATCGACATCCAGATTGAGGCCCATGCCAATGGCGTCGGTGGCGATCAGGTAGTCGACGTCGCCCGACTGGTAGAGCGCCACCTGCGCGTTGCGGGTGCGGGGCGAGAGCGCACCGAGCACGACCGCCGCCCCGCCACGCTGGCGGCGGATCAACTCGGCGATCGCATAGACCTCGTCTGCGGAAAAGGCGACGATCGCCGAGCGGTGCGGCAGACGCGTGAGCTTCTTTGAACCCGCGTATGCAAGATGCGAAAGGCGCGGTCGGGTGACGACGGAAATCCCCTTCAGCAGCTTCTGCAGAATGCCCTGCATGGTCGCCGCGCCGAGCAGCAGCGTCTCCTGCCGGCCCCTCAAATGCAGGATGCGATCGGTGAAGATATGGCCGCGCTCCAGATCGCCGGCGATCTGCACCTCGTCGATAGCGACGAAGGCGGCGTCCGTCTGGCGCGGCATTGCCTCCACCGTGCAGACGGAATAGCGCGCGCCGGACGGCACGATCTTCTCCTCGCCGGTAATCAGCGCGACTTTGTGTGCACCGACCTTCTCGCAAACGCGTGCATAGACCTCACGGGCGAGCAGCCTCAGCGGCAGGCCGATCAGCCCGCTTTCATGCGCGACCATGCGCTCGATGGCGAGATGCGTCTTGCCGGTGTTGGTGGGGCCGAGCACCGCCGTCACGTCGCGGCCCGAAAGGATCAGGGGCTCGTCCGGCTTCGTCTGGATGTTCATCGCGGGAGGGACTGCCTTATGCGGCTCGACGGAAACAGCGAAAGACGGCTTTCCGGCAGGGCGGGCCGGATGCGTCTTCCGAGAGATAGGGACAGGCGCGCAAAAACGGAAGCAAAATATCGAAAGCGAATCCGGAACGAGTCCCGAACGAATCGGCGACGAATCGCTGACTCACGCTGATTCACGATCCGTTCACGGCTACATATAGCTGGCGAAACAGGATCGAACGCAAATCCTAGATGCACAAAATCGCCGACTATGCGCGAATACCCGTTGCTGCCGCCTGCTCACCGCAGGCGTCCGCCCCTCGCGTGGAGGCGGCGCCGTTCCGGCGTCTCCTGGTCAGGCGAAGTACTGGCCGCCATTGGCCGAAATGGTCGAGCCGGTGATGAAACCGGCCTCGTCGGAAGCCAGGAACACCACACAACGCGCGATTTCGGCAGGTTCGCCCAGCCGGCCGACCGGAATCTGGGCAACGATGGATTCACGCACTTTCTCCGGGACAGCCATCACCATGTCGGTGCCGATATAGCCGGGGCAGATGACATTGACCGTGATGCCGGCGCGCGCGCCCTCCTGCGCCAGCGCCTTGGTGAAACCGATATCGCCGGCTTTCGATGCGGAGTAATTCGCCTGCCCCATCTGGCCCTTCTGGCCGTTGATCGAGGAGATGGTGATGACGCGGCCGAACTTGCGATCCCGCATGCCGGTCCAGAGCGGATGCGTCATGTTGAAGACGCCGTTGAGGTTGGTGCCGATCACCTCGTTCCACTGCTCGCGCGTCATCTTGTGGAACATGGAGTCACGGGTGATGCCGGCATTGTTGACCAGCACGTCCACCGGGCCGAGATCGGCCTCAACCTTGGCGATGCCGGCGGCGCAGGCGTCGTAGTCGGCCACCGACCACTTGTAGGTCGTGATGCCGGTGTCCGCGGTGAATTTCTGCGCCGCCTCGTCATTGCCGGCATAGTTCGCCGCGACCTTGTAGCCGGCATCCTTCAGCGCGATGGAGATCGCCGCGCCGATGCCACGCGAACCGCCAGTAACCAGTGCAACACGTGCCATGCTATTCCCTCCCGATAGTGAAGGTGAGCAGTGAACGGCATTTGCCCGGCTGGCACGCAGTTCACTGTTCACGGATAACCGCTCACCCTAGTTCATCGATTCCACGCACATGGCGACGCCCATGCCGCCGCCGATGCAGAGAGTCGCGAGGCCCTTCTTCGCGCCGCTGCGCTTCATCTCGTAGACCAGCGTGTTGAAGATGCGCGCTCCCGAAGCGCCGACCGGATGGCCGATGGCGATCGCGCCGCCATTGACGTTGACGATGTCCGGGTTCCAGCCCATGTCCTTGTTGACCGCGCAGGCCTGCGCCGCAAAAGCCTCGTTGGCCTCGACCAGATCGAGGTCCTCGACCTTCCAGCCCGCCTTCTGCAACGCCTTGCGCGAAGCAGGGATCGGACCGGTGCCCATGATCTGCGGATCGACGCCGGCGGTCGCCCAGGAGACGACGCGGACCAGCGGCGCTAGGCCGCGCTTGGCGGCTTCCGCCTCGGTCATCAGCACGACGGCGGCGGCTCCGTCATTGATGCCGGAAGCGTTGGCTGCGGTCACGGTGCCTTCCTTGTCGAAGGCCGGGCGAAGCTTCGCCATCGCCTCGATGGTGGCGCCATGGCGGATATACTCGTCCTGATCGACGATGGTGTCGCCCTTGCGGGTGGAGATCGTCACCGGCACGATCTCGTCCTTGAACTTGCCGGCCTTCTGCGCGGCTTCCGCCTTGTTCTGCGACCGCACCGCGAACTGATCCTGCTCGTCGCGCGTGAGCTGCCACTGGCGCGCGACGTTCTCGGCCGTGTTGCCCATATGATAGCCGTAAAAGGCGTCGGTCAGGCCGTCCTTGATCATGGTGTCGATCAGCTTGAGGTCGCCCATCTTGGTGCCGGCGCGCAGGTGTTGCGCATGCGGCGCCATGGACATCGATTCCTGGCCGCCGGCCACGATGATCGTGGCGTCGCCGGTCAGGATTTGCTGCATCCCGACTGCGATTGTGCGCAGGCCCGAGCCGCAGAGCTGGTTGAGACCCCATGCCGTCTTCTCGTCCGGAATACCGGCGGCGCGTGCCGCCTGCCGCGCCGGATTCTGGCCCTGACCGGCCGTGAGGATCTGGCCGAGGATCACTTCGTCCACCTCCTTGGCGTCCACACCGGCCCGCTTGAGCGCTTCCTTGATGGCAATCGCGCCGAGTTCATGCGCCGGCGTATTGGCGAAGGCGCCGTTGAAGGAACCGACCGGCGTGCGGGCGGCGCTGACTACCACGATTGAGTTGGAAGCGGACATGATCATCTCCAGAATTCGGCGCGGCCGGCGGGTTGCCGCGGCTGACAGCCTTGTTTCTTGGCCATTTCCAAAACCTAAGTCAAACCGGAAATGGTAGCAGTATGCGCCTGCGGGGGACGACTTGCCGGCCACGTGATATATGACGAGCGCTTCGACGCTTCCGCACTGCACAAAGCGCTTGGAATCAAAACTGTTTTGCGCATATCCTGTCGGATGCGTCCCTCGCCGAGCATTTGCGGCGGGCCACCAGGGAGGAAGCCGATGGCCGTCAAGGATGAACCGGTGGTGATAAAGAAATACGCCAATCGCCGGCTCTACAATACTGGTACCAGCACCTATGTGACGCTCGAAGACCTGGCCGACATGGTCAAGAAGGGCGAGGACTTCACCGTCCAGGACGCCAAGACTGGCGACGACATCACCCATCCGGTGCTTACGCAGATCATCTTCGAGCTGGAGAACAAGGAAGGCCAGAATATGCTGCCGATCCCGTTCCTGCGGCAGCTCATCGCCTTCTACGGCGACCAGATGCAGATGATCGTGCCGAGCTTCCTCGAACAGTCGATGATCGCCTTCTCCAAGGAACAGGAGCGTTTTCGCGAGCAGATGAAACAGGCCATGGGCAAGTCGCCCATGGAGATGATGAACATGGCCTCGCCGATGAAGGCGCTGGAAGAGCAGACGCGGCGCAACATCGAGATGTTCCAGAACGCCATGCGCATGTTCACGCCGTTTCCGCCGTCGGGAGGCGCGCGGGAGACGCCGGCCGATGCGCAGCCGCAGCACGAGGGCGCAGACAAGTCCGACGACCTGCGGCAACTCAAGGACCAGATCGCCGCGATGCAGCGCAAGATCGATTCCATGGGGTGAGGAGCGTTCGGCGCAGCCGAAAAATCGATCCAGTGGATCGATTTTAGCGACGAACGCCCGGAGCCATAGCAAGGGCTGGAGCGTCGAAGACCGCGCGGACTTTAATCCCGCCGCCGAATCCCGCCTACCCCTGCCGTCTCGCCATGAAGGCCAGCCTTTCGAACAGGTGCACGTCCTGCTCGTTCTTGAGCAGGGCTCCGTGCAATTTCGGCAGCATGTTCCGGGGATCGGCGCGCAAATCCTCCGGCGCGATGTCGTCAGCCACGAGCAGCCGTATCCAGTCCAGCGCCTCGGAGGTTGACGGCTTCTTCTTGAGACCCGGCACGTCGCGGATCTCGTAGAACTGCGTCAAGGCGGCCCGCACCAGATTCTGCTTGATGCCGGGATAGTGGACGTCGACGATCTTCTGCAAAGTGTCCGCGTCCGGGAACCGTATATAATGAAAGAAGCAGCGGCGCAGGAAGGCGTCCGGCAGTTCCTTCTCGTTGTTGGAGGTGATGATGACGATCGGGCGCTGCGCGGCGCGGATCGTCTCGCCGGTCTCGTAGACGAAGAATTCCATCCGATCGAGTTCCTGCAACAGGTCGTTCGGGAACTCGATGTCGGCCTTGTCGATCTCGTCGATCAGGAGCACGACCTTGCGGTCCGCGGCAAAGGCGTCCCAGAGCTTGCCGCGCTTGATGTAGTTCCGGATGTCGTTGAAGCGCTCATCGCCGAGTTGGCTGTCGCGCAGGCGGCTGACGGCATCGTATTCGTAGAGACCCTGCTGGGCCTTCGTCGTTGATTTCACGTGCCATTCTATGAGGTCGAGCCCCAGCGCCGCGGCCACCTGCCGCGCCAGTTCGGTCTTGCCGGTGCCGGGTTCGCCCTTGACCAGAAGCGGTCGCTCCAGCGCGATCGCCGCATTGACGGCGACCATCAAATCCTTGTCGGCGACATAGGCCGCCGTTCCTTCGAAGCGCATATCGTCTTTCCCGTTGCAGAAGCTGATTACGGAGCGCTCGCGGCTGGCGCAAGCCATAGCATCCGGAAAATGGAAGCGGACGGACATGCAAAATGTCCGCTGGCGAAGCGCTCCTCCAAGGATTATATTGGGTGTCGACGGTCTGGGCTTCCCGGCAGGCGTAACTTATCCCCGGGGCCTTATCGATCTCTAAGGGAGCTGTCCCTGTCCGGACCCGTGGGTTCGGGCATATGGCGCCCACCTACTTTGTAGGTTCCCGGGATCGATCTCTCCACCGGTTGTCTGGATCGTCACCTTTGCGGATCACAAGGCCCGTTCTGCGGTCACTCCCTCACGCCTTCACCAGCTTCAGCGCCTTGTCGAATACTTCCAGAACGCGCGAAAGCTCGTGACCGCGCTTCAGTACGGTGCCGCCGGCGGAGATGACCGAATACGCGCCCTGCTTGCGGGCGAGCGAGGGATTCTTGACGATCTGGAAGAGCGGCGTTTCGCTGGTGCGCCGGAACACGGAAAACACCGCGCGGTCCCGAAGCTGGTCGATGGCGTAGTCCCGCCATTCGTTCGCGGCCACCATTCGGCCGTAGAGTCTGAGGATCTGATCCAGTTCCCGTCGGTCGAACGACACCGGAAGCTCGAGCCTCTCTCGGCGGGTCTCGGGGAACGGGATCAATATTGCGGATTCGTCCCTATCCTCCGTACCCCCGCCACGATCTATCATCGGCAAAAAGTCCTTGTGACAACCCTGTGACAGGGTGAAGTGATCCGCTGGCAATTGCAAGCGCCAAGGCGTGACGTGAGTCGCGATCACGTCCAGTAACATTTGGAAACATTTCGTAGGAATTGGTGAACCGCCGCCACATTGCTGCCGCGATTTATCCTACCTCAAGCCGCAATGTCCGACGAACTTACCCTCGTTGCCTGAGACGGTTCGGTCCGGCACCGGCTCGTAAACCCCAAGCCCCCCGCCCACGGGTCTGCGTCGGATCGAACCAACCTCGGTCTCGAAAAGGGACCGGGAGCGACGATCCCAAAGTCTTGGCCGGTGTCAGCATGGCTGACGCCGGCTTTTTCGTTCGCGGGTCAGTTCTGCATCTCGCGCACGATCGCAGCGCCGAGTATGGCCCCCGGCGAACCGTCGGCATTCACCGATTGCAGCAGCACCGCGCATCCGCCGGCGCCCTTCCTGGCGATCTCGCGCATCGGCAACTCGAAACTGGTCGACTTGCCATGCCACATGCCGGCAATCTGTATGCCAGTCACGGCGTTCCAGTAGGTTACGGTCTTGCCGGTGTTTTCGCCGCGATCGATCTGGATCGGCGTCGGGGGATCGAAATAGACGATCACCACCTCGGCCTCGTTCGGCCGCTCGCTCGCCGCGTCGGCCTCGATCATCAGGCTGGAGCCCCGGCGGCTCGCCTTTACCTCGACGCTCAGCCCTTCCGGCGTGCCTTTCAGTTCGTCAAGCACCTTGTCGATGTCGATGCGGCTGGCTCCGTTGACGTGCCTGCGCCCGTTGATGACGGCCTGCGGCGTGTAGACGGACTGCGCCTTGAAGGCTTTCATATATTCGTACTGCCGGGCGGTGTTCTCGGCCGTCGCAAAAGTGTCCTTCCAGCCGAGATAGTCCCAGTAGTCGACGTGATAGGCGAGCGCCACGACATCGCCCTGCTCGACCATGTCGGAAAGCACGCGGTCGGCCGGCGGGCAAGAACTGCAGCCCTGGCTGGTGAAAAGCTCGATGACGCCGCGCGGCGCGCCCGGTTTTTCTTCCGCGCTCGCGGGGCCTACCAAGAGAACACCCGCCGCTGCGGCGAGCGCAGTCATAGCCGATCTGGAGGCTCCGGGCGCGCACAGAGCGCGCGCGATAAGGCCGCGAATATTCATGACGAAAGTCAGCTCTCCGGGTTCCTGCCCGGCATTTTTCTTCCTAGCAGCCGAAGGTTTGTCAGAGCCCGGACGCGATGAAAAGTCACGTTAGGGTGAGACAAAGTCACAATGATCGGAAATCGGCCGGCGGTTGCAGAAGCATCCGCCGGCCATATTCTGAGGGTCAGGCGGCGAGGTCGCGCAGCACGTATTGCAGGATGCCGCCGTTCTTGAAGTAATCCAGCTCGTCCAGCGTATCGATGCGGCAGAGGATGGGGATGTTCTTCACCGAACCGTCGCCCATCGTCACCTTCGCTACCATCTTCTGCCGCGGCCTGATGGTTTCCAGCCCGTCGATCTCGACGATCTCGTCGCCCTTCAGCCCGAGCGAGCGCCAGGAATCGCCCTCTTCGAAGACGAAGGGGATGATGCCCATACCGACGAGATTCGACCGATGGATACGCTCGAAGGACTGGGCGATGACCGCGCGCACGCCGAGCAGGTTGGTGCCCTTGGCCGCCCAGTCGCGCGAGGAGCCGTTGCCGTACTCCACGCCGGCGAAGATCACCAGCGGCACGCCTTCCCTCTTGTACTCCATGGCCGCGTCGTAGATCGACATCTCCTCCTTCGAGGGATAGTGGATCGTGTAGCCGCCTTCACGGCCGTTCTCGCCCAGCATGTGGTTGCGGATGCGGATGTTGGCGAAGGTGCCGCGCATCATCACCTCATGATTGCCGCGCCGCGTGCCGTACTGGTTGAAGTCGGCGACGCCGACGCCATGGTCGATCAGGTACTTGCCGGCAGGGGACGCTGCCTTGATCGAGCCGGCCGGCGAGATGTGGTCGGTCGTGATCTTGTCGCCGAAAAGGCCGAGCACGCGCGCGCCCTTGATGTCGCCGATCGAACCGAACCGCTTGGCCATACCGGCGAAATAGGGCGGATTCTGCACATAGGTCGAATTGTCGTCCCACGCATAGGTCTGGCCGGAGGGAGCCTGCACGGCCTGCCAGTGCTCGTCGCCCTTGAACACGTCGGCATACTTGCGGGCGAAAAGCTCACGGGTGACGTTTTTCGCAACGAAGTCGTGTATCTCCGCCGAGGTCGGCCAGATGTCGCGCAGATAGACCGGTTTCCCGTTGCGGTCCTCGCCGATCGGTTCCTTGGTGAGGTCCTTGGTCACCGTGCCCGCCAGCGCGTAGGCGACGACCAGCGGCGGCGACGCAAGATAGTTCGCCTGCACGTCGGGCGACACGCGGCCCTCGAAGTTGCGGTTGCCCGAAAGCACCGCCGCCGCGATCAGCGCCTTGTCGTTGATCGTCTTGGAGATCGGCGCCGGCAGCGGACCGGAATTGCCGATGCAGGTGGTGCAGCCGAAGCCCACCAGATTGAAACCGATCTTGTCGAGTTCCTTCTGGAGGCCCGCCTTTTCAAGATACTCCGCAACCACCTGACTACCGGGCGCGAGCGAGGTCTTCACCCACGGCTTCTGCTTGAGGCCCAAACGGTTGGCGTTGCGCGCGAGCAGGCCCGCGCCGATCAGCACCGACGGATTCGACGTGTTGGTGCAGGAGGTGATGGCCGCGATCGCCACGTCGCCATGGCCGATGTCGAAATCCTCGCCCTCCACGGCATAGCGCTTGCCGTAGTCCTCGATGCGGCGATACTCCTTCTCCAGCGCGGCCTCGAAGCCGGCGGCGACGTCCTCGAGAGGCACGCGGCCTTCGGGGCGCTTCGGACCCGCCATCGACGGCACCACGCTTTCGAGGTCGAGTTCGAGAAGATCGGTGAACACCGGATCGGCTGAACCGTCCTCGCGCCACATGCCCTGAGCCCTGGAATAGGCCTCGACCAGCGCGATGCGGGAATCGCTGCGCCCGGACATGGTCAGGTAGCGGATCGTCTCCGAATCGACAGGGAAGAAGCCACAGGTCGCGCCGTATTCCGGCGCCATGTTGCCGATGGTTGCGCGGTCGGCCAGCGTCATGTTGGAGAGGCCTGGACCGAAGAACTCGACGAACTTGCCGACGACGCCCTTCTTGCGCAGCATCTGCGTGACGGTGAGCACGAGGTCGGTCGCGGTGACGCCTTCCTTCAGTCTGCCGGTGAGGCGGAAGCCGATCACCTCCGGCAGCAGCATGGAGACCGGCTGACCGAGCATGGCCGCCTCGGCCTCGATGCCGCCGACGCCCCAGCCCAGCACGCCGAGACCGTTGATCATGGTGGTGTGCGAGTCGGTGCCTACGCAGGTGTCCGGATAGGCGACCGTTTCGTCGTCCTCGACATTGGTCCAGACGACCTGGCCGAGATATTCGAGATTGACCTGGTGGCAGATGCCGGTGCCGGGCGGCACGACGCGGAAATTGCGAAACGCCTGCTGGCCCCACTTGAGGAACTTGTAGCGCTCCTCGTTGCGCTCGTATTCGAGTTCCACATTGCGGGCGAAGGCCATCGGCGTACCGAATTCATCGACGATGACCGAATGGTCGATGACGAGGTCAACCGGAACCAGCGGGTTGATCTTCTCAGGATCGCCGCCCAGCGCCTTGATGCCGTCGCGCATGGCCGCAAGGTCGACGACGGCCGGGACGCCGGTAAAATCCTGCATGAGGACGCGGGCCGGGCGGTACGCGATCTCGACGCCCGCCTTGCCCTTGTCGGTCAGCCAGTCGGCGACCGCCTTGATCGCGTCCTTGGTGACGGAGCGGCCATCCTCGTTGCGCAGCAGGTTCTCAAGCAGCACCTTCATGGAGAAGGGCAGTTGCGACACTCCGGTGAGGCCGTTCTTCTCGGCCTCGATCAGGTTGAAATAGACATATTCCGCATCGCCGACCTTCAGCGTCCTGCGGCAACTGTAACTGTCGAGTGATTTTGTCACGTGCGATCCCATTCTGGTCTGTTCTGCCTAAGCGGGAACGGACTCCTGGGCATGCAATCACGCGCTAGGTGCGGGTACGGCCATTTCCGCTGTCCGCTCCCGAGCAGCCGGACAATCGGGCCCAAGCCCTTTTCCCCGGTGCTGTTCGGTGGCCACGCCGACCGCTGGCATGGTGTCCCAGCCTATAGAGAATTTCCTGGAATAGTTCTAGACGGTGGGAAGGCAATTTTGCTGCGGCGCAACGCGCAGGCGGAACAGGACAAGTATGCGGCTGGTCGCCGAAAATCTGGCGGGAGAGCGAGGTGGCGAGCTGATATTCTCGGGTATCAGCTTCACGCTTGGGGCGGGCGAGACACTGATCGTTACCGGCCCCAATGGGGCGGGCAAATCGACGCTGCTGCGGGTGATCGCCGGTTTGCTTCCGGTGGCGGCCGGAAACATAGAAATTCCGGACGGTGGCGAGGCATGGCCGGCGCCCGCCGCGGCATGCCACTATCTCGGTCATCAGAATGCGATGAAGACGGCGCTCACCGTGCGCGAGAATCTCGAATTCTGGCGGAGTTTCAACGGCGAGCCGCGATTGGGCATATCGGACGCTCTGGCGGAAGTAGGTCTGGCGAGCATCACGCACCTTCCTTTCGGCTACCTCTCGACCGGCCAGAAACGCCGCGTTTCGCTTGCCAAGCTGCTGGTCAGCCATCGTCCGATATGGCTGATGGACGAGCCCACCGCGGGCCTCGACAAGGCATCCGAAGCAAGGGTCGGCGAACTCATCGCCCGGCATTGCGGCGCCGGCGGCATCGTGCTGGCCGCGACGCATCTGCCGCTGGGCGTGGAGGATGCGAAGGAACTGAGATTGGGGGCCGCTTCCGGATGCTAGCCCTTTTCCTTCGCGACCTGCGCCTGGGTTTTCGCGCCGGTGGCGGGGCGCTGATCGGCATGTTGTTCTTTCTCGCCGTGGTCGCAACCATTCCCTTCGGCATCGGGCCGGACCTCAATCTGCTCGCGCGCATCGGGCCTGCCATCCTCTGGATCGGCGCATTGCTCGCCTCGCTGCTCGGCCTCGACCGGCTATTTCAGGCGGACCGCGAGGACGGCTCGCTGGATTTGCTGATCCTCGCTGCCGACAGGCATATGCTGCCGCTGACCGTGCTCGCCAAATGTCTCGCCCACTGGACGGCGATGGCCTTGCCGCTCGTCGTCGCCGCGCCCTTGTTCGGGCTTCTGATGAACATGGAACCGCTCGGCATCGGCGCCACCACGCTAACCCTTCTGATCGGCACGCCCGCGATCACCTTCGTCGGCGCCGCGGGTGCGGCGGTTGCCGTGGCCCTGCCGCGCGGCGGACTGCTGATCTCCGTGCTCATCCTGCCGCTGGTGGTGCCGGTGCTCATTTTCGGCGTATCTGCAAGCTATGGCGCGGTTGCCGATCCCCAGCCTTTCCTGCAGCCTTTCCTGATGCTCTCGGCGCTGACGCTGGTGCTGGCCGTCATCGGGCCTGTCGCCGCGGCCGCGGCGCTGAGATGGTCGGCGGACTGACGCGCGTCACGAAAAGCTGACGCCGCCGTATGATCTGTGTCAATTGCAGACCGCCATGCCGCGTTCTATGTAGGCGATCATGAGCGACGCCGCTTCCATACCGGCCAGAAGCTGGACAGACATCGCCAATCCGACGCGTTTCGTGGCGCTGGCGGATCGCATCATTCCATGGCTGGCGGGCCTTGCTGCGTTGGCGCTGGCGGCCGGAGTCTATATATCCTTCGCGGCGCCCGAGGATTACCAGCAGGGCATCACCGTCCGCATCATGTATATCCATGTGCCGTTCGCCTGGATTGCGATGATGTGCTATTCGATCATGGCGGTCGCGGCGCTCGGCACGCTGGTCTGGCGGCATCCGCTGGCCGACGTGTCGCTCAAGGCCGCGGCACCGATCGGCGCCGTCTTCACCGCCCTGTCGCTTCTCACCGGCTCGATCTGGGGCAAGCCCATGTGGGGCACCTGGTGGGTCTGGGACGCGCGGCTGACCTCCGTCTTCATTCTCTTCGTGATGTATCTCGGCCTGATCGCGCTGACACGGGCGCTGGACGATCCGGCGCGCTCCGCGCGGGCGGCGGCCGTCATCACGCTGGTGGGATTCGTGAACATCCCGATCATCAAATTCTCGGTGGAGTGGTGGAATACGCTGCACCAGCCGGCCTCGGTGATGCGGCTCGACGGGCCGACGATCCATTCCAGCCTGCTGTGGCCGCTGCTCGTCATGGCGCTCGGTTTCACGCTACTTTTCTTCACGCTGCATCTCGCCGCCATGCGGACGGAGATCTGGCGCCGCCGGGTCGCGGCCATGCAGCGGGTCGCGGCGCGGCGCGCGGAGCATGGCGCATGAGCGCCCACGGCCTCTATGTGATGGCCGCCTATGGCCTTTCGGCGCTTGCGCTCCTGATCACGATCGGATGGATCGTGATCGATCACAGGGGCCGCCGGCGCGATCTCGCGGAACTGGAAGCACGCGGCATCCGCCGCCGCTCGGACGCCGCGCAGCCATGAGCGCGGACACAAACGTACCCGAGGCTTCGGCGTCCCCGCGCCGCCGCGTTTTTCTGGTGCTGCTGCCGCTGCTGATCTTCGCCGGTCTCACGGCTATCTTTCTGGCGCAGCTTCTTTCCGGCCGCGATATTTCCGTCGTTCCCTCGGCTCTGATCGGTCAGGCCGCGCCCGTGACCGAACTGCCTCCGCTGGAAGGCACGAACCTGCCGGGCCTTTCCTCGGCCGATTTCGGCGGCAAGGTCACGCTGGTCAATGTCTGGGCATCCTGGTGCGCTCCATGCCGCGAGGAGCATCCGGTTCTGCTCGGCCTCTCGCAGGATGGACGTTTCGGCATCACCGGACTGAACTACAAGGACAAGCCGGAAAATGCGCGGCGCTTCCTTGGCGATCTCGGCAATCCCTACGGCGCGATCGGTGTCGATGAAACGGGCCGCGCCGCCATCGACTGGGGCGTCTATGGCGTGCCGGAAACCTATGTCGTCGGCCGCGACAGCAAAATCCTCCACCGTCATGTCGGACCGTTGAGTCCCCAGGCGGTCGCAACGGAGTTGATGCCGGTCATCGAAAAGGCGCTGGCCGCGAAATGACGGCGGATGCGCTCAGGCCAGCCGGTCGTCGGCCACCGGCTGGACGATCGCATGTTCACAGGGCGCCGTCAGCGTCCATCTGAGATGCCCCGGCACACGCTCAAGCGTCGCCTTGCCGCTCAGCGACTGCGGTGCGACACGTTGCAGCACCACGCTGCCGAATCCCGACCGTGGTGAACCCGTATCCGCCTGCGCCACGGAGGTTTCGTCCCAGACCAGTTCCATCTGCGGCTCGCGGGCGTCGTCCGCGACGATGCGCCAGTCGATATTGATCTGGCCGGCATTCTCCGACAGCGCGCCGAACTTCGACGAATTGGTGCCGAGTTCGTGGAAGGCCATTCCGAGATGCTGGACCGCGGTCGGCAAGAGGGTCAGCAGAGGTCCCGACAAGGAAATGCGGGACTCATGGCCGAAAGGTCGCAAATGCTCCTGGATGAGATCGAAAAGACTGGTGCCCGACCATTCGGACGTGACCAGCAGATCATGCGAACGGGACAGCGCCATGATGCGGTCACGGATATGATCCTCGAATTCGCGCGGGTCCTTCGATCGCTTGCTGGTCTCGCGCACCATCGACAGGATCACCGCGAACTGGTTCTTCACGCGATGGTTGACTTCGCGCATCAGCGTCTTGATGCGGCGTTCGCTCTCCTTGGCGGCCGTGATGTCGCGCGCGATCTTTGAGGCGCCGATGATCTCGCCATGCCGGTTGCGGATCGGCGAGACGGTCAGCGAAACCGGAACGAGCGTACCGTCCTTCCGCCGTCTCGTGGTCTCGTAGCTCGCGACACGCTCGCCCCGCCGGACGCGGTCTATGATGTCCGTTTCCTCGCCCTGCAAGCCTGGCGGGATGAGCAGCAGAATGGAATTGCCGATCATTTCCTCGGCGGTATAGCCGAACAGCTGTTCCGCGGCGCGGTTCCAGTCGGTGACGATGCTGTTGAGGTCTTTTGCGACGATCGCATCGAAAGAGGAGTCGATGATCGCCGCCAAACGGCCGTCCGCGTCGTATTCGGGTGCTTGCGGAACGCCGCTGACCTCGCCCTTGCGTTCCCCTTGTGACAACTCGCTTCTCCGGCGGCTTCTGTTTTGCCATGCAGCGGCACAGCGTCCGCAGCTCACCAACAGGTTAGCGTTCGTTCGGTTCCCGGTATACCGATTTGCGACCGAAAGGCCGCTGAAATCCCGCAAATTGCTCAGATAGCGCGCAAAAACCCCACGCCAACCGGATTTATGCTGTTTTCCGACGCGTCCGCGTTTTCTTCTTCACCGGCTCCGGCTCCGGCTCCGGCTTTCGCCCGAGGCCGATTTTCCGCGCCAGTTCGGAGCGTTGCGCGGCATAATTCGGCGCGACCATCGGATAATCGGACGGCAGGCCCCATTTCTCGCGATACTGCTCCGGCGTGATGCCATGACTGGTCATCAGATGGCGCTTCAGCGATTTGAATTTCAGGCCATCGTCGAGACAGACGATGTGATCCGGGAAGACCGAACGCTTCGGGTTGACGGCGGGGACGGGCTTTTCCGCTTCCGGCTGGACCGGGGTCGAAAGCCGGCTTAGCGCCGCGCTGACGTCGGAGACCACACTGGATAATTCACCCATCGGGATGCGATTGTTCTTGACGTACGCGCTTACAATTTCGGCGGTACGCTGCAAAAGCTTGTCGGTCATAGTTTCTCAATGCTCCAAATGCTTATCGCTCTACTTGCAAACCGGAAAAATGCAAGCGCACTTATGAGTCTTCGTCATTCCAGACGTTGGGCCAATTGAATTTCTATCCTGGCGGAGAGTCCCTGCGGGACACCACCGCCTCTGCGGGAGGTCGCATAAGATACGAATTCTCTTATTGCAATTCAGTCGCAATTGCAGATAAAGAATAACCTCCCGATGCCGATCGCGGCAGTTGCCGTGATTAACGATGCCCAGGAAGCGCATATGACAGACATGACCAGACGCACCGTGATTGCAGGCATGGCGACCGCCGTGGTTGTCCCGGCCGTTGGACTATTTCCTGCTGCCGCGCAGGATAAATTCAAGGCTGCGACCACCTTCACCGTCATCGCCGACATGGCCAAGAACGTCGCCGGCGACGCGGCGATCGTGGAGTCGATCACGAAGCCCGGCGCGGAAATCCACAATTACGCGCCGACGCCCGGTGACATCAAACGGGCACAGGGCGCGCAGCTTGTCTTCTGGAACGGCCTCAACCTCGAACTCTGGTTCGAGAAATTCTTCCAGAATCTGCGCGACGTCCCGGGCGTGGTGCTGACCGAAGGCATCGAGCCCATGGGGATTTCGGAAGGTCCATATTCAGGCAAGCCGAACCCGCATGCATGGATGTCGCCACAGAACGCGCTGATCTATGTCGACAACATCCGCGACGCCTTCGTCGAGCACGATCCGGCGAACGCGGAAACCTACAAGGCCAACGCGGAAGCCTACAAGGCGAAGATCACGGCGGTCATCGATCCGATCCGCGCCGAACTCGACAAGATCCCTGAAGACAAGCGCTGGCTGGTCTCCAGCGAAGGCGCCTTCAGCTACCTGGCCCGGGATTTTGGGCTGAAGGAGCTCTATCTCTGGCCGATCAACGCCGACCAGCAGGGCACGCCGCAGCAGGTGCGCAAGGTCATCGACGCGGTGCGCGAGAACGGCATCGTCGCCGTCTTCAGCGAAAGCACCATTTCCGACAAGCCGGCGCGGCAGGTGGCGCGGGAAACCGGCGCGCACTATGGCGGCGTTCTCTACGTCGATTCGCTGAGCGAGGCAGACGGCCCGGTGCCGACCTATCTGGATCTCCTGCGCGTTACCGCCGACACGATCGTCAAGGGGCTGACGGAAGGTCTTTCGAAATGATGCTGATGCCCGACGCGCCGGTGAACGCGATTTCGACCGATGCCGGCTCCGGCATTCTGGTCGAAAGGGCATCGGTGACCTACCGCAACGGCCTGACGGCTCTGCGCGATGCGAGCTTCGCCATTCCCACCGGCACCATCACCGCGCTGGTCGGCGTGAACGGATCGGGCAAGTCAACGCTTTTCAAGGCGATCATGGGCTTCGTGCGACTGGCGCGCGGCGAAATCCGCGTGCTCGGCATGCCGGTGGCGGAAGCGCTGCGCAGGAACCTCGTCGCCTATGTCCCGCAGGCCGAGGAGGTCGACTGGAACTTTCCGGTTCTGGTCGAGGATGTCGTCATGATGGGCCGCTACGGCCATATGAACATGATGCGCATCCCGCGCGCAGCCGACCGCGAGGCGGTTTCGGCAGCGCTCGAACGCGTCGGCATGAGCGAGTATCGCAAAAGACAGATCGGCGAATTGTCGGGCGGCCAGAAGAAACGCGTCTTCCTAGCCCGGGCTCTGGCGCAGGATGGCCGCGTGATCCTGCTCGACGAGCCCTTCACCGGCGTCGACGTCAAGACCGAGGACGCCATCATCGACCTTCTGCGCGCATTGCGCGACGAGGGCCGGGTGATGCTGGTCTCCACCCACAATCTCGGCAGCGTCCCTGAATTCTGCGACCGCACCGTGCTCCTGAAAAACACCGTCCTTGCTTACGGCACCACGCAGGAGACCTTCACTCAGGCCAATCTCGAAAAGGCTTTTGGCGGCGTGCTGCGCCATTTCGTGCTTGGCGGTTCAGGCCTGCATGACGATGACGATCGCCGCCGTCTCGCCGTCCTCACCGACGACGAGCGTCCGCTCGTCTTTTATGGCGAGCATGGCGACATGCAGCACAAGCGGCGGGAAGACGGCAGATGATCGAACTGCTCGCCGAGCCCTTCGGCTATCAGTACATGGTCAACGCCATGTGGGTGTCGGCGCTCGTCGGCGGCGTCTGCGCCTTCCTCTCCTGTTATCTGATGCTGAAAGGCTGGTCGCTGATCGGCGACGCGCTCTCCCATTCCATCGTGCCGGGCGTCGCCGGAGCCTATATGCTCGGCCTTCCCTTCTCGATCGGCGCATTTTTCTCAGGTGGTCTTGCCGCCGCCGTCATGCTCTTCCTCAACCAGCGCACCAAGCTGAAGGAAGACGCCATCATCGGCCTGATCTTCTCTTCCTTCTTCGGCCTCGGCCTGTTCATGGTGTCGCTGTCGCCCACTTCGGTGAACATCCAGACCATCGTGCTCGGCAACATCCTCGCCATCACGCCGGAGGATACGCTGCAGCTTGCCGTCATCGGCTTCGTCTCGTTGGCCATCCTGCTGGTCAAATGGAAGGATCTGATGGTCGTCTTCTTCGACGAGAGCCACGCCCGCTCGATCGGGCTCAATCCGACCGCGCTCAAGGTGATGTTCTTCACGCTCCTGTCCGCCTCGACGGTCGCCGCGCTCCAGACCGTCGGCGCCTTCCTCGTCATCTGCATGGTGGTGACGCCGGGAGCGACGGCCTATCTGCTCACCGACCGCTTTCCGCGCCTGCTGGTGATCGCCGTCGCCATCGGCGCGGCCACCAGCTTCGTCGGCGCCTATGCCAGCTATTTCCTTGACGGCGCGACCGGCGGCATCATCGTTGTGCTTCAGACTATGATATTCCTGATCGCTTTCTTCTTCGCGCCGAAACACGGGATGATCGCCGCGCGCCGGCGGGCTGCGGAGACGCTGGAGACACCGACATGAGCATTGTCGAGACCCTTCTCGCTCCGTTCCAGTTCGGCTTCATGATCAACGCACTGATCATCTCGGCGCTGGTCGCCATACCGACCGCCATGCTCTCCTGCTTCCTCGTGCTGAAAGGCTGGTCGCTTATGGGCGACGCCATCAGCCACGCCGTGTTCCCGGGTGTCGTCGTCGCCTATATCGTCGGCCTGCCCTATGCGGTCGGTGCCTTCGTGGCCGGAATCTTCTGCGCCGTCGCGACGGGTTTCCTCAAGGACAACAGCCGCATCAAGCAGGATACGGTGATGGGCATCGTCTTTTCGGGCATGTTCGGGCTCGGTCTGGTGCTCTACGTCAAGATCCAGTCCGACGTGCATCTCGATCATATATTGTTCGGCGACATGCTGGGCATCGGGCTCCGCGACATAGCCGAGACGGCGATCATCGCCGCGATCACGGCCGGCATATTGGGCATCAAGTGGCGGGATTTCCTGCTGCACGCCTTCGATCCGGCACAGGCGAAGGCGGTCGGGCTCAGCGTCGGCCTGCTGCACTACGGCCTGCTCTGCCTGATCTCGCTCGCAATCGTCGGCGCGCTGAAGGCGGTGGGCATCATCCTCGCCATCGCCATGCTGGTGGCACCCGGGGCGATCGCTTTCCTGCTTACGAAAAGGTTCGGGGCCATGCTGGCGCTGTCCGTCGTCATCGCCGTCGTCGCCTCGCTCCTCGGCGTCTATCTCTCCTTTTTCATCGACAGCGCGCCGGCGCCCACCATCGTGCTGCTGCTGGCGCTCCTGTTTGTCGCAGCCTTTGTCGTTACCGCGGTGCGCACCGGCAGCGTCAAAACAAGCGAAACGGGATGACCGGCCGCTATCGCGCGGCCCCGCGCTTCTTCAACCGCCGCACATAGATTTCCAGCTTGTGGCTGACGATGGAAAAGCCGTGCTTGCGGGCGATCTCTTCCTGCAGCCGCTCGATCTCCTCGGACTGGAACTCGACGACATCGCCGGTTTCCACGTCGATCAGATGATCGTGATGTTCGTGCGGCGCCGTCTCGTATCGTGCGCGCCCGTCGCCAAAGGTGTGACGCTCCAGAATGCCCTTCTCGCGCAGGAGGTTGACCGTTCGATACACTGTCGCAAGCGAAATGGTGGGCTCGATAGCGGTGACCCGGCGGTGCAGTTCGACCGCGTCGGGGTGGTCGCTCGAATCCGACAGCACCCGTATGATGACGCGGCGGGGTCCGGTCACGCGCAGACCGAACTCCTTGCATCGCGCGATGATGTTCTTTTCCTGAGGCATTCGCCAGTTCTCCGGGGCCTCGCCCACCCGTGGTCAGATCGCGGCGAGAAGGACCGCGAGCAGCAGCGTGTTGCTATCGCGGATGCGCCGCAAATGCAAAAGCGCATGTCTGGACTGGAACTTCGTGCCGGAAGCACATGCCGGACCGGACTTCGCCGGAACTTCAGTCTCGGTCCGAGAGACTCGTTTGCAGATGATCCAGCAGGTCGTCGAGCCGGCCGTTGCTCGAAAACATCTTCGGCATGGTGACGACAAGGTCCAGCCGATCCCTGACGCTTGCGACGGCCACCAGGGTGACCCCCGGAAACGGGACCGGAAGACAACTGCGAAGGCGAAATCCGTCAAAACTGTATTCGTCAGGATCTATTCGGCCGAGCGTCGATATGACGGCCGTCTGGAACGGCCACTTCGTCCGGAGCACCGCCCGCATCGTCAAGCGATCGATCAAGCGGCGTGGCAGCAGTCCTATTATCCAGGCCCCACGTCGCGGGTAGGCCTCCATACGTGCCTGCAACATGGTGTCCAGCTTGCGCCGGAAATCGGCAGCGTCTTCACCCTTGTCGAGCGCCACCCGCAACTGACCGGTGCAGTTCGTGGTCGCCAGCAAGCCGGGCAGGTGCCGGCGAAGATCGACGGGGATCGTGAACAGCGCCGGGAGCGTGCTGTGGCCGTGCATATACCTGGCCAGCGCCTCGGCGAGGCGGGCAAGAAGATTACGCCCGTTTGCCCGGAAGCCGATCCGTCGCCATTCAAAACCCCGGTCGCTGCCCTGTGGCGGTCCGGTCAGCCAGTCTGTTTCGATCTTCGGTTCGTCCGGCCTAGAACAGGTAAGTGTACGTTTGATATCGACGCCGGCAAGCCCGGTATTGCTGCCGAGCAGCGCTTCGCCGCGCAGGGCGCGGAAGATTTCCGCCATGAAATGAAGTGCGCCCCGCCCGTCCATCACCGCATGCGAGGTGCGCAGGATGACGAGTCGCCCGCGCGGCGACTCGTTGACGAGGATGATCTCGGTGCACGGTCCGTTTTCCAGTGAAATCACTGCGTCATATATGAATTCGGAGCCTGACCCCGACATGCCGTCCCAGTCGGTCCGCTCCACGAATCTCAGCCGTGGCGGCTTGCCGTCCTTGGCCCAGCGCGCACGTCCGAGCCTGTCGACCAGCCGGAGACGGCAACCCGGATTGACCGCGCTGACCCTTTCAAGCGCACCGCGCCAGAAATCCTGGTCGAAGTCCGGTCCTTCGCCTTCGAGCACGAAGACCACGAAGGCAGGAGCGAGGGCCTGTCCTGTGATGCCTATGCTTGAAAACACATATTCGGGCGCAGTCAGCGGCCGTTCTACCCCGACATAACGTTCGAGACGCGCGAGATCGATTGCCCGCTGGCGGGCAGTTGCCGGAACTATTGCGTTCAAGCTTGTCCCCCCGGACGGCCCGATCAATGACGCATTCTACACAACCATGACGCAACTTTAAGAAGAAATTCCGCTGCGTCACGGGAAGGTGACCGGACGCACGTCTGGCACGCGGTCGAAAGCGTCGACATGAGACCCCTTGGGTCGGCGCCGATGCAATGCAAGAGTATGAAGGCCGGAAGCCGACATGGTCCGGCGCTAGATTGGAAAGGACGATGAATGGCTAAGAAGATACTGCTCGCCGGCGAATCCTGGGTATCCACGGCGACGCACATCAAGGGCTTCGACCAATTTCCGACGGTTACCTACCATACCGGCGCGGACACTCTCCTTTCAGCCCTCAGGCAATCGGCTTTCGACGTCAGATTCATGCCTGCGCATGAGGCACAGCGCGAGTTTCCGCAGACGATGGAAGCGCTTTCCGCCTATGACGCCGTCGTCCTTTCCGATCTCGGCGCCAACACGCTGCTTCTGCATCCTGACACCTGGATACATTCGAAACCGACGCCCAACCGGCTGAAACTGATACGCGATTATGTTCGCGCGGGCGGCGGCCTGCTTATGTTTGGCGGCTACTACAGCTTCCAGGGCATCAATGGCGGCGCGCGCTATCGCCGAACCCCGGTGGAGGACGTGCTCCCGGTCACCTGCATGCCCATGGACGATCGCGTCGAAGTGCCTGAAGGCTTTGCGCCGGTCGTAACGGGCCAGGACCATCCGATCCTGAAAGGCCTTGGCAAGGACTGGCCGCTTCTTCTCGGCTTCAACGAAGTGACCGTGAAGGACGGTGCGGAAGTGCTGGCCACGGTCACCGCCGATTATCATTCGCTGCCGCTGCTCGTCACCGGCACCTACGGAAAGGGACGGTCGGTCGCCTGAACGTCCGATGTCGGCCCGCACTGGCTGCCGCCGGAGTTCAGCGCATGGTCCGGCTATAAATCCCTGTTCGAGCAGATGCTCGCATGGGCGACCGCGTCGGAATGAACCCGGCAGGTGCTTGACAAGCGCTGGAATTGACCTCCTATGTGCAATTGTGCGCAAACTTGTCATACAGGATTGAGCACTCTGCACGGGAGGGCAGATCGCTGGAGCAGATGCCGGAGGAGGCGGGCGAAAGCCTCGTCAGCCAGACGATCGACGCTATCACGCGGCATATCCGCGTGAACGATCTGGGGCCGGGCGACCGGCTCCCGAGCGAATCCCAGTTTTCGCGTGAAATGGGCGTGTCGCGCACCGTCGTTCGAGAGGCCTTCCGTTCGCTGGCGGCGATGCGCCTGATCGGCTTGAGCGCAGGCCGGCGCGCCGTCGTCGCCGAACTCGACTATGGCGCCATGTCGCCGGTCATCCAGCACGGCGTACATATCGAGCAGATTTCGATCCAGCAGATCTACGACGTGCGGCGCACCATCGAGATGCGGACCGCCGCCCTCGCCGCGCTCAGGCGCACCGGAGAGGAAGGCCGTATCATCCTCGATCATGCCCGCGCGATGCGCGGAGGCCTCGACGACGTACCCGCCATCATGGAGCATGATCTCGCCTTCCATCTGACGATCGCCAAGGCCGCCAAGAATCCGGTTTTCACCCTTATCGTCGGCGCATTCGACGGCGTCACGCGCCAGACGTGGCCGATCGGCTGGAAGAGCCGCCAGTCCATGGCGGAACAGATCGCCATGCTTGATCTCCATTGCGAGCTTGCCGAAGCGATCGCCGCCGGCGAGCCCGCGAGAGCGTCTGACCTCATGGCGAGGCATTTCGACGGCAGTGTCAGGGCGCTTGTCATGGCCGGCATAGCATGAGCGGCGACCTATGAAGATTACGGGCATAGAGACGATCCGGATCGAGGAGCGGCCGAACCTGCTCTGGCTCCATGTAAGGACGGATGAAGGGCTGACGGGGCTCGGCGAAACCTTCTTCATGGCCGAGACGGTCGAGGCCTATCTCCATGAATATGTGGCGCCCCGCGTCATCGGACGCGATCCGCTGCAGATCGATCTTCTCGCGCAGGACCTCACCGGCTACCTCGGCTTTCGCTCCACCGGCGTCGAGATGCGCGGCAATTCCGCTTTCGACATTGCCCTCTGGGACATTTTCGGCAAGGCGACGGACCAGCCCGTCGCGCAGCTGCTCGGCGGGTTCAGCCGCAGGAGCATCCGCACCTACAATACCTGCGCCGGTACGGAATACATCAAGAAGGCGACCGGCCAGACATCCGCGAACTACGGTCTCGACGCCGCCCGGAGCGGCTATGACGATCTAAACGGCTTCCTTTTCCGCGCCGACGAACTCGCGCAATCCCTCCTTGAGGAGGGCATAAGCGCGATGAAGATCTGGCCGTTCGACATGGCGGCCGAGAGGACGCGCGGCCAGTATATCTCGAGTGCCGATCTCAGGCAGGCGCTGGCGCCTTTCGAAAAGATCCGCGCCGCGGTGGGTGACCGCATGGACATCATGGTCGAGTTCCATTCCATGTGGCAGCTCCTGCCGGCCATGCAGATCGCCCGCGAACTGACGCCCTTCAGGACTTTCTGGCACGAAGACCCGATCCGCATGGACAGCCTGTCCAGCCTGAAGCGCTACGCGGACGTTTCCACCGCTCCCATCTGCGCCTCGGAGACGCTAGGCTCCCGCTGGGCGTTCCGCGATCTTCTGGAAACCGGCGCCGCCGGCATCGTCATGCTCGACGTCGCATGGTGCGGCGGCCTGTCGGAGGCGCGCAAGATCGCCGCGATGGCGGAAGCATGGCATCTGCCTGTCGCCCCGCATGACTGCACAGGCCCGGTCGTGCTCTGCGCCTCGACGCACCTTTCGCTCAACGCACCGAATGCGCTCGTTCAGGAGAGCGTACGTGCCTTCTATCGCACCTGGTATCGCGATCTGGTGACCGCGCTGCCGGAGGTGAAGGATGGCATGATCACTGTTCCCCCCGGCGCCGGGTTGGGAATGGAACTGAACCCGGAGATGGACCGCGCCTATACGGTCCGTCGCCGATCAAGCGAAGCGGCGTGACCCGACGGTCGACGGCGCAAAAGTGGAGGAGAGAGAATGAGAAGACAGGTTTTTGCAGCACTGATCGCAGGCACGGCGCTGGCAGCCGGTTTTGCGGGCACCGCGAGCGCACAGGAGCCGATGAACATCGCCTTCACCGTGCATTCCTCGGCGTCGAATCCGTTCTGGCAGGCGGTGAAGAAAGGCTTTGACGACGCCTGCGCCAAGATCCAGGCGAACTGCCAGATGGTGTTCACGCAGACGGAAGGCTCGATCGACCAGCAGCAGGCGAACATGCAGGCCGCGCTCGCCGCCAATCCGGACGCGCTGATCACGTCGATCGTCGACAACATCGCCTTCGACCAGCCGATCGCCGACGCGCGCAAGGCAGGCGTCATCGTCATCGCCACCAATGTCGACGACACGGAAGGCGGGGCCGGCAACGAGCGGCAGGCCTTTATCGGCCAGGGCTTCATCCCTGCCGGCTACGAGCTCGGCAAGAAGATGTCGGAATTCTTCCCCGCCGAAGGTCCGATCAAGGCCGTCGTCGGCGTCTCGGCGCCCGGCCAGAACTGGTCCGAGCAGCGCGCCGCCGGCATCATCAAGTACCTCGAGGAGTTCAAGGCGGCCAATTCCGGACGTGAGGTGAAGATCGAGCGCCTCGACACCGGTACGGACGGCGCGGTCGTTGCCGATCGCGTCGGCGCCTATCTGTCGGCCAACCCCGATACGACCGTCTATTTCGACACCGGTCTCTGGCACGCTTACGTTGCTCAGGTGCTCGTCGATCGCGGCGTGGAGCCCGGCAAGGTGCTGATGGGCGGCTTCGACATCGTGTCCGAGGTGCTGACCCAGATGGAGGCCGGCTATATCCAGGTGCAGGTCGACCAGCAGCCTTACATGCAGGGCTTCATGCCGGTCATGGAAGCCTATCTTTCCAAGAACTTCGGCCTGCTGCCGGCAGACATAGACACCGGCAAGGGCATCATCGTCAAGGAAGACGTGCCGCGTCTCAAGGAACTGGCGGCGCAGGGCGTCCGCTAACTCCCCGCAAGCGAGCGGCCGCGGCGCAATCCCGCCGCGGCCGTCCCTTTCCCCGAACCGGAGTGACCGATGAAGCGCTTGATGAAGATTTACCTGGAGAAACCGGAGCTGGCGGCAGTCGTTTTCCTCGTCATCCTGCTTATCGTCTTCCAGATCCGGTCGAATGGCGTCTTCCTCGGCGCGCAGAACCTGCGCGGCATGCTTGGTCTCCTGCCCGAAATGGGACTGGTCGCCATCGGCGTCACGCTGCTGATGATTTGCGGCGAGTTCGATCTTTCCGTCGGCTCCGTCTTCGCGTTGACGCCGATGACAATGGCCGTTCTGCTAGCCGGCGGCACGCCGTTTCTGCCGGCTTTCATCGCGGGCCTCATCGTCGCCGCGCTGGTCGGCCTCGCCAACGGGCTCGTCACGATCAAGTTCAACATACCGAGTTTCATCACGACACTGGGCATGATGTTCGTGGCGCGGTCGCTGACGGTGGTGATCTCGGGCGGCTTTCCGCCGGTCATCCCGGCGAACGCGCTGCCCCGCTGGCTCTTCACCGTCTATGTCGGTCCGGGTGAGCTTTTCCGCATGTCGTTCTTCTGGTTCCTGGCGGTGGCGATACTGGTCACCGTGCTTCTGTCGCGGACGAATTTCGGCAACTGGGTACGGGCGACCGGAGGCTTCCTTCCCGCCGCGCAATCCATGGGCATTCCCACGGCGCGCGTGAAGGTCGCCTGCTTCATGATCTGCTCGGTGCTCGCCGGTTTCGCCGGCACCATTCAGGTCATGCGGCTCGGTGCGCCGCTGCCCTCCATCGGCGAGGGGCTCGAACTTCAGGCCGTATCGGCCGCCGTCATCGGCGGCGCGTCGCTCGCCGGCGGCATCGGCACCATCCTCGGCGGCATACTCGGAGCAGCGCTTATCCGCGTCATCGACAACGGCCTCGTGCTGAGCCAGGTCGACGCCAACTGGTTCAAGATGGCGATCGGCCTTCTCACCATCTTCGCCGTGGTCGTCAACGCATGGCTGCGCAAGAAAGCGCGCGCGATGAAGGTGGAGACGTGAGATGACGAGCCCCATCATCCAGATCCGCAATCTCGAGAAATGGTATTCGGGCGTCCATGCGCTGAAGGACGTGTCTCTCGACATCTATCCCAACGAGGCGCTCGGACTGGTCGGCGACAACGGCGCCGGCAAATCCACGCTCATCAACATCCTGTCCGGTACGCAGAAGCCGGACGGCGGCGAAATCAGACTGGAGGGGCAGGAGGTCCGCTTTTCCAACCCGCGTGACGCGATGAACCGCGGCATCGAGACGATCTACCAGTACAATTCCATGGTGCCGACCATGACCATCGCCCGCAATGTCTTCATAGGCCGGGAACCCATCAAGGCGTCGGTCATGGGGATCGGCATCCTCGACCAGAAGCGCATGCGCGAGGAAAGCATCAAGGCCATCGCGGACGTCGACCTTCACCTGAGATCCCCCGACGCGCTGGTCGGCGAACTGTCGGGCGGCCAGCGGCAGGGCGTGGCGATCGCGCGCGCCATGCACTTCAAGTCCAAGGTCATGATCCTCGACGAACCGACCAATCACCTCTCGGTCAAGGAAACCAACAAGGTGATCGGCTTCGTGCGCGGGCTGAAGGCGCAGAACATCACCGGCATCTTCATCAGCCACAACATGCATCATGTCTTCGAATGCTGCGACCGGGTGGTCGCCATGGCACGCGGCGAAATCGTGCTGGACAAGCGCATCGGCGACACCTCGATCGAGGAAATCCATACGGTCCTGTAGGACCGGCCGCATTCAGGATTTTGCGCGTCGCCTTATCCCCGAGGCGACGGCGTCTCGGCATCCGGATCGATTGCGCGCGCCTCTGAAGGCAGCAGGATGGGGATGCCGTCCCGGACGGGGTAGGCGAGCTTGGCCAGCCGCGACACCAGTTCGTTCCGCGTCGCGTCCCACTGCAGCGGCCCCTTGGTCAGCGGGCACACCAGCAATTCGAGAAATCGGCGATCGATCCTGTGAGCGGTCTCTCGGTTTTCCATGGTCACGCCGCGGCCGTCTACGGCGACATTAGCCGGGTATGATCGGCTTTGTCAGCCTCCGTATCCGCTATTGCAATGTATTGCCCGAGCTTTCGTCACCGCGCGCCAGCTCCATTTCGGTGATGGCGATGAGAGTTTCCGCGCGCGTCTTGAGGTCGGGCGCTTCCAGCAGCGCCTGCTTCTCCGCCGGTCCGTAGGGCGCCATCATGGACAGCGCGTTGACCAGCGTGGCATTCTCGGCGCGGCTGACGCTCTGCCAGTCAGCCTCCATCTTGTTGGCGTCGAGATAGGCCCTCAACGCCTTGAGCAAACCGGTCCGGTTGATCTCCTCTCCGGCGTTTTCGGCAAGATCGGCTGCGAAGGGAAGAATCGAACAGAGCCGATAGGGCTTGTCCGTCGGCTGTTCGGCCATGACCCGGAAGCGCGCGACGCCGTGCAACATGATCAGATAGCGCCCGTCGCCCGTCTCCGAAATCGACGTGAGGCGGCCGAGGCAGCCGACATCGCAAAGCTCGGGTTCGTCGTCGGCGCGCCGGGAGCCGTCGAGACGCGGCTGGATCATGCCGATCAGCCGGGAATCGTTCAGAGCCTCATCGACCATCTGCAGGTAGCGCGGCTCGAAGATGTTCAGCGGCAGTCGCCCGCCCGGCAGCAGCAGCGCTCCGGTGAGCGGGAACACCGGAATCGTGCGCGGAATATCCTCGACCTGTCTGTAGAATACGTTCCCGGCCTGCACCGTGGCCTCCTCCGGTCTCCCGAAAAAGATGGGGCGCCGCGCCGAAAGCTCAAGCGTCCTGCGGCGACCGACCGCCGTTCCCGGCTTTACGAGAACAACAGCGACGACAGCCTGCGGCGCGCGGAGAGCGTCGCATCGTCGGCCATGCCCCACGCTTCGAAGAATTTCAGCAGTTGCGCGCGTGCGCCATCGTCGCGCCAGGTACGGTCGGCCCTGACGATCTCCAGCAGATTTTCCGCCGCCGCCATGCGATCGCCTCTGGCGTTCTGGATCATGGCCAGATCGAAGCGCGCATCGTGATCCCCGGGATTTGCGGCGAGCCGCTTCTCGAATTCCGCCGCGTCGCCGAGTTCGGCGGCTTCCGCCGCCAGCGCGATCCTGGAGCGGATACCGGCCAGAGCCGACGCCGCCTTCGGATCGTCCGGGGCGGTTGCGAGGATCTGTTCCGCTGCCGTCGAATCGCCGGCTTCGAACAGGAGTTCGGCCAGCCCGGCAATGGCGTCGACATTGTCGGGCGCCTGTTCCAGCACCGCCGAATAGATGTCGGCCGCCGTCTGCGCGTCGCCGGCTTCACGCGCCTCCTTTGCGGCCGCCAGCGCGTCGGCCAGTTGTCCGCCCGGCGCGCCCTTGCCCGCGACGCGCTCGATGAAGGCCGCCACCTGCGTTTCCGGCAGCGCGCCCATGAAGCCGTCGACAGGCTGCCCATCCTTGAAGGCGATGACGGCGGGGATCGACTGGATACCGAGCTGGCCGGCAATCGAAGGATGTTCGTCGATGTTCATCTTGACCAGCTTGACGCGTCCGCCGGCGGCATTGACCGCTTTCTCGATGATCGGCGTCAGCTGCTTGCAAGGCCCGCACCACGGCGCCCAGAAATCGACCAGAACCGGCTGGCGCCGCGACTCCTGGATGACATCCGTGCTGAAAGCGGCCGTCGTCGTGTCCTTGATCAGCCCTGCGGGCGCATTGGCCGGAGCGGCGTCACCGAACTGGACACTCGGCGCATACCCGCCGCCGGCGCTACGATAGGGATTGTCGTCGATGGCCATGGTCGTGTCGTTCCGCTTCGATGGTCAGCTGGCGCGGGTCGCCGCCCGCGAGCCAGCATGTGGCGATCAGCCGCCGGTTTTCAAGATGTTGGCGGTTTGCAGGATGTTGAAGGCGTGGCCGGTAGACTCGACGAAGCGCTTCACGTCTTCCGTCCGGATGGACGTCGTCGCCACGTTGGTCAGCGGATGTGCATTGATGACATCATGAACGAGAAGATTGTCGTCGATAAAGAAGGCCACTCTGTTTGCCTTGTCGTTCAGCAGCCCGAACAGCGTCACCGCGCCGGGCGTCACACCCAGCAGGTCCAGCAGCGCTTCCGGCTTGCCGAAGGAGACGCGGCTCGCCGCGCCGATCACGCCATGGATCGACTTCAAATCGACCATGGCCTCCTCGTCCGCAGTGATCAGAAAGAAATTATTCTTCTTGTCCTTGAGAAAAAGGTTCTTCGTATGCCCGCCTTCGATCTTGCCGCGCAACGCCTGCGAATCGGCGACGGTGAAAAGCGGCGGATGCGAGACGGTGGTCGTCTCGATGCCGAGGTCGCGGAGGTGGGCGAAAAGGTCGTCTGGGCTGGCGGGCATGGCGATCCGGGCGGGAAATAACGAAGTCACGCCTAATCGGAATTGCCACGCACCGCAACCTTCGTGCCTGGCCACGACAGCGAATCTGCCTTCAAAGACGTCGCAACCTTCGCCGTAACGCCTTCCAGCCGCAATCATGGCGCACGTGTATGCTGCGCCGCCTGGTCGCGGTTCGCCCCGAGTTGGCCCCAGGTTGCCACACCCGGCATTGCCGCGCGTCTGGAAGCCTTGCACCCACCCTTACGCTAGGGCAGAAAATGGCCTTGTTTTCCTATTGCAATCATCCAGCTCTTCGGCCATATAGGCGCGGCTTGCGGCGCTGGCGCCGCGCGAGCGGGTGTAGCTCAGGGGTAGAGCACAACCTTGCCAAGGTTGGGGTCGAGGGTTCGAATCCCTTCGCCCGCTCCAGTTTCTCGCAGTTAAATCAATAGCTTAGAAAGCACGGTGCGGAGCTTTTTTGCTTACATGATCTTAGTGGCTGCGTTGTGTAAGCATCTTGTAAGCAGGCGAAGGGGTATTCTCGGATACCAAGGCGCGATTTCGGCCATCATTTGCAATTGAAAGATTGGCCGCACCATAGCTATGGTCAGCGCGGTGCCTGCTTATGAAAGCCGCTACGTGGCATACTACCGCATCACAAACGACACTGACGGTCGCTTGCACGGCTCAACGGATCATTCTCACAGAGGAACGGAGGGCTTCAGGTGGAGCCCTCTCTTTCAGGAATTGTGGAGTGTCTGCTCGAAGCCCAGCGCCTGAGAGATCCGTGCGGCTGCCTCGGTAACGGCCGCGATTTGTTCAGGATATGGTGTAGGTGGCACGAATTGCACCGAACCCACAATCGCGATTGTACCGACGAGTTGCCCGCCGTGATCGAATATTGGTGCAGCGAGCGCGTTTATTCCTACAAGCATCGTCTCTGGCGAAACAGACCAACGTTGCCGTCGCACTTGCTCAACACGTCGCAGCAAGCTCTCGTAATCTGTTAGTGTGTGATCCGTCAGGCGTTCGAGTTTTACCCAACGCTGCTGTTCCAACAATCTTTCCGGACCGAAGCCGAGGCCCAGAAGACCTTGAGCTGAACTGTGAAACTGCATCAACGTGCCGGTTCGCGTGGTGATCTCGATGGCATTGCGCGTCCGCGCCATCCCAAGAATGCGCATCCCGGATTCTTCAAGTTGCGAAAGTGTTGCGGTCTGGTGCGTCCTCTGGCTTAGCATCTCAAGATGCGGCTGCGCCTCTCTCAAGAGGCTCCGATGGCTGGCATAGGCTTGACCAAGCAAATATATGCGGCTCGACGCCACATAACGGCTCGATGAATCTTGTTCAACGTACCCTGCTGCGATGAGGGTGCGCAGGCAGCGGAACAGCCTGGTCTTCGTTATACCGAGAGCCAACGCGCTTTCGGTGACGCTGCAAGGTGCACCAGCCTCGACAAGATACTCAAGAACGCGAAAAGCGAGCAGCGCCGAGCGGACCTCGTCGCCATTCAATTCTTGCTCCGATTCTGTCTTATCTGTCGTTTCCTTGACAGCCATAACGTGCGCTCCTGATTCACTCTGTTTTACTATTTGCGCCGCAGCGTAACCGCGGAACGTTACCCCGCTCAATGTCGGGACATATACGCTCGCGCGGCCCGCAGTTTACTGAGTGAGTCCTTATCCTAGCTGCGCTTGGGCATGGTGAAATTCATCACCGTCCGCCCGCCGTCGGCAACGATTGTTTGACCTGTAATGTACGAGGCCTGCTCGCTCAACAGAAATGCAACGACTTCCGCGATCTCGGCCGTCTCAGCCAAGCGCCCGATGGGAGTGCGCGACAAGACCATCTCGGCGGACGCGGGGTCGGTCATGAGAAGCGCCGCCTGTGCGGTATTGACGGTTCCCGGCGCCACGGCATTTACGCGGATTCCATATGGTGCGAGCGTCAAGGCCAGAGCCCGAGTCAGCATGTTTACGCCGGCCTTGGACATGCCGTAGGCGATCATTTTCGGCGAGGCGAACGATGCGCTCACCGACGACATGTTGACGATCGAGCCGGCACCGTTGGCGACCATTACGCGTGCTGCTGCTCGCGACACCAGGAACGGGCCGCGCAGATTAGTGCGTAGCGCTTGGTCGAACCGATCGTCCTCGATCTCGAAGATATCGCCGGCCGGGACGATCGCCGCGTTATTGACGCAAAAATCGAGCCGCCCGAATTCGGCGACCGCCTTATCCACGAGTCCTGCGGCTTCAGCCGCATCGCCGACGTCGCAGCGATGGAAAATTGCGCGCTCGATACCGCCCGCCTCGGCGCGACCTCGTTCAGCATCAATGTCGGCCAGGACGACGGAGGCGCCTTCCTGCGAGAGCTTCTTGGCGATTGCCAGCCCAATTCCCTGAGCAGCGCCGGTGACGATTGCGACTTTGTCTGCGTGACGCATCCTTATCTCCCTTAAAATTAAACGGAACATCTGTTACGCTATGCGAAACGAAAATCATACTGAAAAAGGAAATTCGGATTGTCAATTCTGAAAATATGAGATTGACAACTCATTTCAGAGTCGCTTAGTTCTATATTCCGTAACCGGTGTTTCGTAATACGAAACTCAAAAAGCTAACTATGAACAACTTTGGGAGGAGCCAATCGTGCTGATTAACAGGAAGGTCGAGCATCTCGGGGCAGTGGGCATCAGGGTCCCGTCAAATGTCTGGACCGAAACAATCCGCTTCTACGCGGACATTCTTGGGTTACAGATCGAGGACAAAAGCGAGAGCTGCATCCTCATGCGCGCCAAGCGGGACCGAAAGGCCTATACGCTCGCGCTATATCGCTCCGATCGACCCGGCCTGCAGTTCGGTTTGTGGAAAGTACCGGAAGCTGCGGACCTCGAGGAGATTGCCCGGGTTGCCGGCGAACACAGTTTGTCGGTGAAAGCAGTTTCGCGGGATACACTTCCGGGCATTACGAATGCCATCGAAGTGATCGATCAGGGCGGTCATCGCATGGTCTATACTGATCGCCTGCCGATGTCGGCGCCGCGTCCCGAGCCGTATCGCGGCATAAGCGTGCATGCGATCGATCATCTCAATATCAACTACAAGGACACGCTTGAACAGGCCCGGAGTTACTATATGGACGGGCTCGGTTTCCAGCTTAGTGACCGCGCCGATATTGGAGGCACGCCCCTAGCTTACTGGACGCGTGTGTCCGACAAACACCATGATCTTGCCATCATGGCCGGCGGTAACTTCTTTCACCATGTGGCGTTCCGCGTTGTTGGGCCGGATGATCTGAGGCGTGCTTTGGACCAATTCGCTGACCTCAACTACCCGGTGGAGGTTGGTCCAGGCGCGCATTCACCGTCAGGTATGTACTTCATCTATGTGAAGGATCCGGCCGGCAATCGTGTCGAGCTTTATCTGGATGAGGGGCGGTCCTGGGAGCATTGGGAACCGCGATTCTTCTCTGATCTGGATAAAGAGAAATATCCTTTGAAGACGCTGCTGGCCCGCTGGGGCGAGGTCCCGCCTCCTCCCTTCTATGAGACCGGTACGTAAGTTCAACTGAGCTGTACCACACGCACTTTGAGCAATTTGAAGCGCGGCCGATCAGGTCAGTGATCGGCCGTGTAGTTAGCCACTTGCATGCAAGTAAGGGGTGCAAGGGCTCTGCGCTGGCAATCTTTGCCACCATCCACACTGAAGTTTCTGCCGCGGAAGGCGTGCAGCAATGATCAAACTGTAGCGGACGGATTTATTACATTAATCAAATGTTATGACGGCGCAAAGCTTCAACTGTAACAGTGAAAATGTCGATTAGATAAAATCAAGAGAGAGATTCAATTGTTTCTCGCAGATTCTGTGATCGAACAACTTGATGGGATTCCGGCTGAATGACTGTGAATCTTCGAATAACTTGGACGGAGGAGTAACTCATGACCTATTCTTTGGCGGTGGATATTGGCGGCACGTTCACCGATATCGTGCTGCGCAATTCGGACGGCCATCTGACGGTCGACAAGACTCTCACCACGCATGACGATCTGTTGAAAGGCTTCTTCGGCGGAGTGAACGCCGTGTTGGCCAATGCCGGCATCTCGCCCGATGCGGTGGATGGTGTCGTCGTGCATGCCACCACCGTGGTCACTAATGCCCTGATTGAGCGGAAGGGGCCACCGACCGCACTAGTGGTGACCAAGGGCTTCCGGGACGTGCTCGCGATCCGCAATGAGCATCGATACGACATGTATGATCCGCAAATCGAGTTTCCCGCGCCGCTGGTGCCGGAAGGGCTGACCTTCGGCATTGCCGAACGTACGCTTTCGGATGGAACCGTGCTGGCTGCGCCGTCCGACGACGACATCGAGATGCTTGCAGCAGAAATTCGCGAGAGCGGCGCTCAGTCGGTAGCGATCTGCTTTCTCAACAGCTTTGTGAACCCGGCCAATGAGGCATTGGTGGCAGGAGAGCTGTCGCGGTTGCTCAACGATGTCTTTATCTGCACGTCCTCGGATGTTGCTCCGCAGATCCGCGAATATCCGCGTGCCTCTACTGCGGCAGTCAATGCCTATACGATGCCGATATCTCAGCCCTATCTCCGTCGGCTCAGCGACCGGCTGCGCACGGAAGGCTTTTCCAACACGCCGCTCATCATGTTGAGTTCCGGCGGTGTTGTCGGCGCGGAGACTGCCGGCCGCAATCCGGTGCGCATGATCGAGAGCGGTCCGGCTGCAGGTGCGCTCGCCGCTTGCCACTACGCCGAAGTACTCGGCATCGACCGATTAATGTCCTTCGACATGGGCGGCACAACCGCCAAGGCCTGCCTGATCGAAAACCGCACGCCCCTGGTGACCGGACTATTCGAGGTCGACCGTCGCTACCGTTTCAAGGAAGGCAGCGGCCTTCCGGTGACAGTGCCCTCAATCGACCTGATCGAAATCGGCGCCGGCGGCGGTTCGATCGCCTATGTCGATGAACTTGGCCTCCTGAAGGTCGGTCCGGAAAGCGCGGGTTCCAACCCAGGCCCTGCCTGCTACGGTCGGGGCGGCAGCGAAGCGACGGTTACCGACGCCGACCTGGTGCTGGGACTGATCGACGCCGAGAATTTCCTCGGCGGCGACATGCAGCTCGATAAACCCGCAACCGAACGTGCCATGCAAAAGCTTGCCGACGGCCTCAATACAACGCCGGTGCAAGCTGCCCGCGGCATCTATCGCGTAGTCACCGAGGCGATGGCCTCGGCGGCCCGGGCGCATGCTACGGACCGTGGTGTTGACTACCGCGGCCTGCCGCTCTTCGCTTTTGGCGGTGCCGGTCCCTTGCACGCCTGCGGCGTTGCCGAACTGTTGCAGAGTTCCTCGGTCATCGTGCCGCCGCGCTCAAGCGTGTTGTCAGCTTTTGGAACGCTGGTCACGCCGCTTCGTCTCGATCTCGTGCGTTCCAATCTCGTGCGGTTGGATTCGATTGACTGGGAGCGTACCGCCAATCTCCTCAGCGAACTCGAAAAAGAAGGCCGTATGGCGCTGATGGAAGCCGGCTGCGAACCCTCGGAAATCGAGGTTCATGTCGGTGCCGACATGCGCTATTTCGGCCAGCAGCATGAAGTAACCGTGACTTTCAACAAAGATCCGCGCCAGACCCGCGATATCGCGGCGCTCGCGGCTCTGTTCGAGGATGCCTACAAGACGCTTTACGGCATCAATCCGAACCATGTCCCCGTCGAAATCGTCTCGTGGCGCATTGTCGTCAACGGTCCCGCCATTCGCTTCCATCCTGCGGGACAACCGGCGCGCGCGCCTGGCCAACCGAAGGCGTATCGGCCGGTCCATGCCTGGCAAGACGATGAAAAGGTGCCGGTCTACGACCGCAAGGATCTCGCTGTCGGTCAATCGGTCGCAGGGCCGCTGATCATTGAGGAGCGTGAGACCACAACCGCCATTCCACCGAACTGGACGGCGACCATCGATAGTGTTGGCTGCATCATTGCGACCAAAAAAACGAAGATCAACTGAGGAGTATCGGCCATGGACGGCGTTGAACTTGAAATTCTCTGGTCGAACCTCATCGGGATCGTAACCGAACGCGCCAAGGCGCTACAGCGCATCGCTTTTTCGCCGATCGTCCGCGAAGCGGGCGACCTTGCCTGTGCGCTGTTCGACCAGCGCGGCCGTATGGTTGCGCAGGCCAATACCGGCACGCCGGGCCATATCAATTCACTGGCCTTCGCCGGCGCCCATCTGGTGAAGGAGTTTGCCGGCCGCTGCGAACCGGGGGACGTCCTGATTACCAACGATCCTTGGCTCTCAGCGGGGCATTTCTTCGACATCACCGTGCTGACGCCAATCTTCAACGGCGACAGGCTGATCGCCTATATTGGCTCCACCATCCACCATACGGATATCGGCGGCTACGGCATCGGTGCCGGCGCGCGCGATGTCCACGAGGAAGGCCTCTGGATCCCGCCGCTCAAGCTCTATGAGCGCGGTGTCGCCAATCCCGTTCTGAGCGCCATGATCCGTCGCAACGTGCGAACCCCGGATGCGGTGTTCGGCGACCTTGCGGCACAGGTATCCAGCGGCCAGGCGGCGGCCGAGCATCTAATCGCGCTCTGCGAGCGTCAGGGCGTCGAGGATATCGAACTCCTGTCGGACGAAATCATCGCCCGTTCCGAGGAAGCGACGCGAGCGGCGATCCGTAAGCTGAAGCCGGGCACCTATCACGGCGAATCCAGCTTCGATGTGCCAGGCGGTGAAATCATCACGCTCAAGACGGCCGTGACCGTCGACAGCGAGGCGGGCAGCATCATCGTCGATTTCGAAGGCTCGTCATGGCAGACCTCTACCGGCATCAACGTAGTACTCAACTACACTCATGCCTATTCAACATTCGCGATCCGCAGTTGCCTCAATCCGGAGCTGCCCAATAACTATGGCAGCCTGGCGCCGATCGAAGTGCGGGCACCGGAAGGTTCGATCATCAACTGCAAATATCCAGCACCGGTCAACGCACGCCACGTCGTCGGTATGTATGTGCCGATGCCGATCCTGAAGGCGCTTTACCAGGTAATTCCGAAGCAGGTTCTGGCTGAGGGATCGGGTGCAGTCTGGACCATCCAGATCCAGGGAAAGAATGCAGCCGGCCAGTCCTTCACGTCATCGATGTTCAATTATTCCGGCGGCATGGGTGCGCGGGCGGAGAAGCCTGGCCCGAGTGCCACTTGCTATCCGACGGGCGTCGCGGCCGTGCCGATCGAGATTCTTGAAGCGGCGATGCCGATCGTCTTCGACCAGAAGGAGCTGCGCCACGGGTCTGGCGGTGAAGGCCGGGTTCGGGGTGGTGAAGGTCAGTCGATCGGCTTCCATATGCGGACCGACCAGCCCTGGCTGCTGAATGCAGTGCCGAGCCGCCTCAACAATGGACCGGAAGGCATCGGCGGCGGACTGCCCGGCGCGTCGGGCCGGTTCCTGGTCAACGGCAAGCCGGTGAGTGAAGCGCGCAAGCTCACCATGCAGCCGGGTGATCAGGTGCTGCTCGAAACGCCGGGAGGCGGAGGTTTCGGCGCGCCTGTCTAAGGCACGTTTCAGGAAGCGCAGCAATCCAAAACCAAATTGATGATGTGGACGGCCCTCCGAACCCGTCGCGCGAGATGCTAAGATCATTCTGCGCAACTCAGAGAAGGAACCGTGTCATGACTTTCGAGAAGATCACTGTCGTCGGCCTGGATCTGGCCAAGAACGTGTTTCAAGTTCATGCTATCGATGACGTCGGCAATGTTATTGTCCGGCGGCAGCTTCGCCGAAATCAGCTCCTGCATTTCTTCGAGCAGTTGCCACCCTGCCTCGTCGGCATGGAAGCTTGTTCGACTTCACATTACTGGGCGAGGGAACTCGGTGCCTTGGGCTTCGATGTGAAGCTTATGCCTCCGGTATATGTAAAGCCGTATGTGAAGCGCGGGAAAAACGATGCAGCAGATGCCGAAGCGATTTGCGAGGCAGTCACCCGTCCAACCATGCGCTTCGTACCGGTGAAAAATTGCGAGCGTCAGGCTCTTCTTATGCAGCACAAGACCCGAGATCTTTTTGTGCGGCAGAGAACGGCTCTGATCAACGCACTCCGAGGCCATTTGGCCGAATTCGGTATCATCACGCCTCAAGGAAAGTTCGGGCTGAAAGCTGCTCTCGAAGCCTTACACGTCGCGAAAGACCATCTTCCTGAACCGTCGTGGCAACCCTTCAAGCACATTCAGATGCAGCTAGAAGAGCTGAGCAATAAGATCGCCGAGCTTGATCGCACCATAATGCAGTGGTGCCGGGACCAAGCTGCCGCTCGGAGGCTGATGACCATCCCAGGCGTCGGCTTTCTCACGGCGGCCGCAATCGCGGCTTCGGTTGGGAATGCCGAGGAATTCAAATCAGCGCGACAGTTCGCGGCTTGGCTTGGCTTAACGCCGCGACAAAATAGTAGTGGCGGAAAGGAGAGGCTAGGGCGGATCAGCAAGCAGGGCGATCGGACAATCCGACGATTGCTGGTAGTCGGCGCCACTGCCGTCATACGACGAGCGCGCATTGATGCTCCATCATTCCCGTGGATCGCGAAGCTCTTGCAGCGCAAACCGGCACGCATGGTGTCGGTAGCGATCGCCAACAAGACCGCCCGCGTCGCGTGGGCTCTTCTGAGAAGAGAGGAGACTTACCGGCACGCAGCCGTTTGAAGGAATCCGGCTCGGCAATCGTCGACCGGAGGAATGAAGGACTGAGTAATGATGGCGAACCGGTTGGACCGGGGATGGAGCAAAGCCTAGGTTCCCCCAGAGCCTTGAGCTCGACAAATTGATTGGCTCTCCATCCGCGGACTTCATCAGGGCCAGTGGCTACAATGCCACGATAAAAGGCCGGACACATGACTGAACCTGACCGATCCCATCGATACAGAGTCTTGCATTCCACGGGCCGTCCACACATGGGAGGAAAGTCATGTTTCGAGCAGGGAAACGAATGGTGACCGGTATCATCTTGATACTTGCCATGGCGGGCGCTGCTGAAGCTGAGGACCTTTACAAAATCGGCATTTCGGCTGGCCTGACGGGTTATGCTGCAACTGTCGATCGGGCATGGGTCGACGGCGTGCAAACCGCCGTCGACGTCCTCAACGCCAAGGGCGGCGTCCTGGGCCGAAAGCTGGAGGTGATTGTCGAAGACAACCAATCCAATCCGCAGGAGGCCGTCACCGTTTATCGGAAGATGGTGAATTCGGATAAAGTCAACATATTCTCTAGTGGCTGCGTATCAGCCGGCAATACCGCCGCAGCTCCCATGTTGGCGAAGGCTGAGCTTCCGATGATCCTCTGCTCAATTCTGCCGTCGCAGAAACGCGACGTCACCTGGGCGTTCACTACTGTACCGCCGGCGGGCTTCGAGGTCGAAAAACGGTTGGAGTATCTGCGCGACAAGACCCAGGTCCGCAAGGTCGGCGTGCTCCATGACCCGACGCCCTACGCGCTCTTGCAGAAAGATGTCGCGCAAAAGGTTGCGGCGAAATACGGCATCGAAGTCGTATCGGTCGAGGCCTATCGGCAGGACGATGCCGACCTCAGCGTTCAACTCAGCAAAATGCAGGCTGCCGGCGCGGGAGCAGTCATCAAGATCGGCCTTGGCGGGACGACGTTGACCGCAGCCAAGAACCTCAAGCAGCTCGGCTCGAATATGCTGCTGCTCACGAGCCTGGAAGACCTCGCTGTATTCAAGCCGGTCGCAGAGGTATTGGGCGACAAGTTCTTCTTCGTCGCTTCACCGTCGCAGGTCTATGATGCCTATCCTGACGGGCCACTGAAGACTGCGATCGGAGACTTCCTCAAACCGTGGCGTGAAAAGTTCGGCGCCCGCGACCCGAACTGGGCCTCCCGCGGTTGGGACAGCATCATGCTAACTGCGGAGGCCATCGAAAAAGGAAAATCTTTCGAAGGTGCGTCAGTACGCAACAATCTAGAGAAGATCACCGGCTTTCAGGGCACGACCGGCACCTACGATTTCTCGGCCGACCAACATCAAGGCATCTCGACCAATCCCTTCGTGATCGCCCAGATCATCGACGGCAAGGTAAGGATCGCCAAATGACAACCGCGACTGTCCAACAGACGGCCGGTCCGGTTCTCGAATTGAAGGGACTGAGTGCCAACTACGATCACGTCGAAGCCCTGAAGAGCGCCGATATCCATATCGGAAAAGGCGAACTCGTTGCGGTGCTCGGTCCGAACGGCGCTGGAAAGTCGACGCTTCTTCGCGCGATCATGGGGCTCGTGCCTAATCGGGGCGACGTCCGCTTCTTGGGCAGCAGCCTGCCACGCCGCGACCCCGTCGGAGCGGCGAGTCGGGGGGTGGTGCTGGTGCCGGAAGGGCGCGGCATTTTCGGTCCGATGACCGTCTACGAGAATCTTGAGCTCGGTGCATACAGGATCGGTCGCGACCGGCATGAGTTTCAGCGGCGCTTGGCACATGTCTTCGAGCTTTTTCCTCGACTCAAGGAGCGGCTGACACAGGTCTCAGGCTCAATGTCGGGCGGCGAACAGCAGATGGTCGCAATTGGCCGCGCTTTGATGGCTGATCCGAAGGTGCTGCTGCTCGATGAGCCGTCGCTCGGTCTCGCTCCTCGTGTCACCGACGAAATCCTCGATACGCTTGGCCAACTGAGCGCGAGCGGTCTGCCAGTGCTGCTAGTCGAACAAAAGGCACCACTCGCGTTGAAGCTTGCTCGCCGGGCCTATCTTCTTTCCCTCGGTCGCATCGTGGCAACGATCGATCCCCGCGAGGTGAAATCGCATGACGAACTCGCCCAGTATTACTTCACCTGACGCCGCCATGATCACTGACCGCACAGCCTTGCAACGCTCCCGCCCGCTCGCCACGATCGGCATTTGGGTCATTTGCATACTAATTGTCGGCTACGCGGTGATTTTTGGTGGATATATTTCAACCGTCATCGCGTTCGCGCTGATCTACAGCGTCTTCGTGTCGGGGCTCAACATCTTCATGGGCCTGACAGCGCAGGTGTCGTTCGGGCAAAGCGCCTTTGCAGCGATTGGCGGTTATACGTCCGCCGTGCTGACAACGACCTATGAATGGATGCCCGTTCCAGCGATGGTCGTGGGAATCGCCTTAGCGCTGGTCATTGCTTTCCTGATCGGATTTCCGACGCTGCGCCTTAAGGGCCACTACCTTGCCATGGCGACGCTCGCCATTGGCCTTATCACATATGAGATTGCCGTCGAATGGGAGCCGGTGACGCAAGGCTATCTCGGTATTTCCGGCATCCCGCCACTCGGCATAGGGCCGTTCGAGGCGGTGAGCGATCGCCAAATATTGGTCACACTATCGATAATCGTAATCCTGGTTGCACTCGCCATCACCAACATCCGCCGATCGCGGCTTGGTCGCGCTTTCGCGGCGATTGCCGGCAGCGAAGAGGCGGCGAGTGCGCTCGGCATTAATGTCGCCCAATACAAGCTGCTGTCCTTCCTGCTTGCCGCGGTTCTTGCCAGTATCTCCGGTTCGCTCTTCGTCCATGTTGTTGGTTATGTCAGTCCTGAAGTTTTCGGCCTCCACATGGTCGTCCAAGCCTTCGCCATGGTCTATATCGGCGGTCTCGGCACGGTCGTCGGCCCGATCATCGGTGCACTGATTGTCAGCCTGCTGCCTGAACTTTTCCGCAGCTTGCGCGACAGCCAAGACCTCGCCTATGGCGTCGCATTGATCCTGATTCTGATCTACGCGCCCAAAGGTTTGGCGGGTCTAGCAAACGCTCTCGACGCGCGGAGGGCGAAATGAACGCAATCCTCGAAGTCCGGAACGCGACGCAACGTTTCGGTGGGCTTGTCGCGCTCAACAACGTCAGCTTCTCCGTACCGTCAAAGGGCGTGACGGCGGTCATCGGCCCGAACGGCGCCGGCAAGACAACGCTTTTCAACATCATTGCCGGCACGTTTCCGTTGAGTGAAGGCACGATCTTTTTAGGCGGCGAGGATGTTACGCCGTTGAAGCCCGCAACCAAGGCGGCGCGTGGCCTGATCCGCACCTTTCAGCTCGTAAAGCTTTTCCGGGACCTGACTGCGATCGAAAACGTCAAGGTAGGTTTCCACCTGCAGACCAAAGGCGGCCTCCTCGCCGCGCTTGTGCGGCCCGGTTGGTTCCGCAAGGCCGAACGTGACGTCGATGTCAGTGCGGCGGAGTTACTCGATTTCGTCGGCTTGGGAGAGGTGAAGGACAGCCCGGCATCTGTACTCCCCTACGGGCAGCAGCGACTTCTGGAGATCGCACGTGCGCTCGCTGCCAGGCCGCAAGTTCTATTGCTCGATGAGCCAGCGGCTGGACTTAACGCGGAGGAAAGTGAGCGGCTGGCGCAGACGATCCGCCGGATCGCCAGTGATGGCACCGCCGTCTTGCTCATTGAACACGATATGAAGCTGGTGATGGGCATCGCCGATGACGTCGTAGTCCTCGACTATGGTCGCAAGATTGCCCATGGCACGCCTGACACGGTCAAGAAAGATCCCGCGGTGATCGCGGCATATCTCGGATAGGGATCGCCATGGACAGTCTCAACCTCATCTTCCAGAGTCTTGTCAGCGGCATCAGCATCGGCTGTGTTTACGGCCTGATCGGCATCGGCTTCTGCGTCATCTACAATGCCAGCGGTATCGTTAATTTCGCCCAGGGCGCCTTCGTCATGCTGGGCGGGATGATCACCTACGTCTTAATGGACCGGTTCCATTGGCCATATCTGTTTGCAGCGATCGGCGCTGTTGTCGTGACAGCCGCCGTCGGGGCGGGCCTTCAGCGATTGGTGGTACGGCCACTCTGGAAACGCAACGCCCCAATGTTCGTGATGATCCTAGCGACGCTCGCCGCCGAAATCGTCATCGAGCGTCTGACCTTCTTTCTTGTCGGCGACCAGCCCAAGACTTTGCCCACCATCAGCGACCTACCGCCTGTCATGCTCGGCGGGGTGGCGATCAACTTCCAGTCACTCCTCATCATGGTGGGTTCGGTACTAATCGTCGTGGCGCTCGGTCTATTTTTCAAATCCACACTTATCGGCAAAGCCATGCGGGCAGTCTCGATTAATGCTGAGGCGGCCGCACTCCAAGGCATTCCGGTATCGCTGATGCTGACGCTCGCCTTCGCGCTAAGCGCTGTGCTCGGTGCGGTTGCTGGCATATTGCTGACGCCCACACAGTACACAGCCTTCAACATGGGCGTGCCTTTCGCGATTTCCGGCTTCATTGCCGCCATTATCGGCGGTTTCGGCAGGCCGCTCGGCGCCTTTCTCGGTGGCATTGCACTCGGCCTCATCCAGTCGATGGCGATCCTCGAACTCGGTGCAGGCTCCAGAAACGTCGCAGCGTTGTCCCTGCTCCTCCTCTTCCTCTTCTTCCGCCCCTCCGGACTGCTTGGCAGTTCGCGGTGACAACTTGGGAACACAACCATGAACATAAAATCAATCGATTGGAATAGCATCCCTTGGACGCCTGTGCGCGAAGGCGTGGAACGCAAAGCCATCTCGGGCGAAGGTGCTACGGTTGCTTTGCACCGGTTACAACCGGGCCACGAGCCGAAGCCGCATTCGCACGAAAACGAGCAGATTGCCTACATTCTCAAAGGCACGATTCGGTTCTTCGTGGGTGAGGAGGTGCGCCTGATTGGCCCAGGCGAGCTCCTGGTGATTCCTCCGAATGTCCGTCATTGGGGCGAGGTGGTGGGCGACGAGGAGGTGCTGAACCTCGACGTCTTCACGCCGCCTCGGCCGGAATACGGTTGAGGAGGCGGATCGTGAACATTGGACTATGGTTGGCCCGTACGGCCGAATGTTTTCCGAACCTGCCCGCCGTCGCATTGGGCACGCAAACGATCGCCAACTATCGCGATCTCGCTAACGAGGTTGCGCGCCTTGCCGGCAGTCTAACGACGAGGCTGGGAGTCAAGCCGGGAGACAGGATCGCCATCGCTGCGAAGAACGAACCGGATTACGTCACGGCGCTCTACGCGATCTGGTTTGCTGGCGCTGTTGCCGTACCTTTAAATGCCAAGCTGCATGCGCAGGAGATCGCTTACGCGCTCGAACATTCCGGCGCGCGCGTCGTCTTCGCGTCAAAGGGGTTGGATTCGGATGTTGCCAGCTCAGCCGTCACGAACGTGACGCATCTAATCACGCTCGGCAGCCCAGCTTTCCACCAACTCTGCAATGGTGACCCCATAAAACCGGTCCTACGCGCCGCCGATGATCTCGCGTGGCTATTCTACACCAGCGGCACGACGGGGCGGCCGAAGGGCGCCTGCCTATCGCATCGCAATCTCGCCGCCATGTCTTATGCCTATCTTGCCGAAGTCGATCCCACAGCGCCGGGTGACTCGATTGTCCATGCGGCCCCGATGAGCCATGGCTCAGGCCTTTACATGATGGCGCATATTCTGCGTGGTGCCATCAACATTGTGCCGGAATCGGGAGGCTTCGAAACAGACGAGATTTTTACGCTGGCGCAACATTGGCGCCGCATGTCGCTTTTTGCAGCGCCGACCATGGTCAAGCGGATGGTCGCGCAGGCGTCGGGCGCAGACGTTTCGGCTTTCCGCAGCATCGTCTACGGCGGCGGACCGATGTATGTCGAGGACGCCGTTGCTGCGCTCGATGCTTTTGGCCCACGCCTTGCCCAGATTTATGGTCAGGGCGAGACGCCGATGACGATAACCACACTCGATCGCTCGATCATTGCCGACCGTAGCCGGCCTGATTGGCGCGCCTGCCTGGGCAGCGTCGGCCGGCCTTTCGATCTTGTCGACGTCATCGTTGCGGGAGAAGACGACCAACCGCTGCCACTTGGCGAGACCGGCGAAGTCCTGGTGCGTGGTCCGACTGTGATGAGCGGCTACTGGAACGACGAAGTGGCCACCGCGAAAACTCTCCGTAATGGCTGGCTGCATACGGGCGATATCGGTGCCTTTGACGGAAGCGGCAACCTTACGCTCAAGGATCGCTCCAAGGACGTGATCATCTCTGGCGGCACGAACATTTATCCGCGCGAGGTAGAAGAGGTACTTCTCTCCCACTCCGGCGTGCGTGAAGTCTCGGTCATCGGTCGGCCGGATTCCGAGTGGGGCGAAGTTGTCATCGCCTATGTGGTCGGGGATGTTTCGACCAGCGAATTAGACGCCTTGTGCCTCGCCAATATCGCACGTTTTAAGCGGCCGAAGGACTATGTGTTCGTGGCGGCATTGCCAAAGAACAACTACGGCAAGGTCGTCAAGACGGAACTGCGTGAGTACGACGCTAAGTCAGTGCTCACCAGAACGGAATAGCACGGGCGGGAGGAAATTATGACTGATCCAATTATCGTGGGCTGGGCCCATACACCTTTCGGCAAGCACGAAGACAAGGATGCGGAAGCGCTGGTGGCCGACGTCGCCGGCGCTGCCATTGAAAACGCCGGGTTGGAGGCCGACGACATCGACGCCGTTTTCGTCGGCATGTTCAACAGCGGCATGTCGAAACAGGACTTTCCGGCAAGCCTCGTGCTGCAATCCGTTCCGGAGCTGCGCTTCAAGCCGATGAGCCGGGCGGAGAATGCCTGCGCCTCGGGGAGTGCCGCCCTCCATGCCGGCCGTAATTTCCTCAAGGCGAGACAGGGGCGCAATGTCCTCGTCATCGGCGTAGAGAAGATGACCGGGACGAGCACGGCGCATGTCGGCGACGCGCTGCTCGGCGCGAGCTACCGCAAGGAGGAAGCCGACATGCCGGCGGGTTTCGCCGGCGTGTTTGCCCATATGAGCCGCGCCTATTTCCAGAAATTCGGCGACCAGTCGGACGCGCTCGCCATGATCGCGGCCAAGAACCACCGCAACGGCGTCGACAACCCCTATGCGCAGATGCGCAAGGATCTCGGCTTCGACTTCTGCCGCACTATCAGCGACAAGAATCCGATGGTCGCGCCACCGCTCAGGCGGACGGATTGCTCGCCCATTTCCGATGGTGCCGCCGCCCTCGTACTTTCGCTCGATGATGACGCTATGAATTTCAGGCGTGCAGTCCGTTTCCGCTCTGCCGCTCACGTCAATGATCACATGCCGCTTTCAAAACGTGATGTCTGGCGGTTGGAAGGCGCGTCGGAGGCCTGGCGGCGGGCGCTGGAGGCGGCAAACGCCAGGATCGGCGATCTCTCCTTCGTGGAGGTGCACGACTGCTTCACCATTGCCGAGCTCATGTCCTACGAGGCCATGGGGCTGACGGGCGAAGGTGAAGGCGCAAGGGCGATCCTGGAAGGTTGGACCGAGAAGGACGGGCGGCTGCCGGTCAACCGCTCCGGCGGCCTCAAGGCGAAGGGCCATCCGGTCGGGGCGACCGGCGTTTCTATGCATGTGCTCGCCGCCATGCAGCTCACCGGCGAAGCCGGCGACCTGCAATTGCCGAAGGCTGACCTGGCCGGCGTGTTCAATATGGGCGGCAGTGGCGTCGCCAATTACGTCTCGATATTGGAGGCGGTGTAAGACATGCTTGGCACCAAAGGAGGCTTACGCCAGCGCACGCTGGCGGGTGATATTCTGGGCGGCACGTTCCAGAAGACGCCTTCGCGTCATATTACCGAAATACTGGCGCTAAGTGGGCTTGATTTTGCGGTTGTCGACGCTGAGCATGCTCCATTCGGCATTGAAGCTATCGATGACATCCTAGCGGCGGCAAAAGGATTTCCCGTACTCGTACGAATCCCGGCGCTAGGCTCGCCACTTCTCGGCCAGAGCCTCGATGCAGGGGCGACCGGCATCGTCGTTCCGCATGTCGTCGACAGGGAAAGTGCGGCTGCCGCAGTTGCTGCCGCACGTTTTCATGGCGGCAAACGCGGGCTTTCGGCATCCGGTCGAGCAGGTCTTTATGGCGGTCTGCCACTCGACGGCTACATGAAAGCGAGCGACGCCGATGTCAGCATCTGGTGTCAAATTGAGGATGCAGAGGCCATCCGTAATATCGAAGAGATCTGTGCCACACCCGAAGTCGACGTTCTTTTCGTGGGACGGGCGGATCTGATGCAATCGCTCGGAGCATCGCGGCTCGACGATCCCTCTGTAGAGCGCGCCGTGGCGCGGGTTGCCGAAGTGGCCCAGGCCACAGGCAAGCGGCTGGCTATCTTTCTAGGTGATACCTCGGAGGTGACGAAATGGAAGTCGCTTGGCTTTTCAATTCTCGTTTGCGGCTCAGATCAGTCTATGCTCCGTTCCGCGACACGATCCATTAAAATGGTTGCTGACGAAGGGTAACTTTGAAATTTCCTCATCAGTTGTTTCCATATTAATAGTCAGAAATCGGGAATGGCAAAAAGTGCTAGCTTTATAGAACTTCGCCACCTACGTTACTTCGTAGCAGCCGCCGAGCATGGCAGCTTCCGGAAAACGGGAGCAGCCCTAGGCATATCGCAGTCCGCCATCAGTCGATCCATACGTCATCTCGAAGACAGACTCGGCGTGTCACTCTTTCATCGCCACACAAGCGGGGTGTCACTTACCTACGCTGGCGAACGCTTTCTTCGTCGAACGCGGCAGGGTCTTAGGGCCATCGACGAAGGCGAGCGAAGCCTTGCCGTAATAGGGCGTGGTGAAGAAGGCGTCTTACGAATTGGCATTTTTTCGTCGCTTGCCTCGGGATTTTTATCCGATTTGCTCGGAACTTACGAAAAGACACACAATAAAGTTCGGCTGGATTTCATTGACGGAAGTCCAGCGGATCACATTGCAGCGATCAGGCAACTCCAACTTGATGTGGCATTTATAACCGGCACATCGGCGTGGAGCGATTGTGAAACACAGCACCTCTGGTCCGAGCGCGTTTTCGTGGTACTTCCTGACCATCATCCTTTGACTGTAAAAAGCGAGGTTGGCTGGGCGGATTTAGCTGGAGAGGTTTTCATTGTCAGCGATATTGCTCCTGGCCCAGAGATTCACGATTATTTGGTCCAACGGCTCGCTGATCTTGGCCACCACCCACAGATCGAGCCTCAAAAAGTAGGACGGGACAATCTACTTACTCTCGTGGCACTGGGGCGCGGATTGACGGTAACAAGCGAAGCAACCACAGCAGCACGAATTCCGGGTGTCGTTTATCGGTCGATTGTCGGTGAGGTACTTCCGTTCAGCGCTGTATGGTCTTCGAAAAACGATAATCCCGCCTTTCGGAAATTGCTTAGTCTAGCCCGATCGATGGCGCGCTCAAATAAGAGAAAGGCTTACGGTCATATGTCAACTGATGGAGCAGATCCCATTTCTTCCCTGCAAAATTTCAGCTCCTCGTCATAATGCGGGCAATCATTTTTGGGATAAGCCGATAAGCTCGCAGCGTTCCTCTCCCAAGGCGATGAAATTTCTCCACGAGTGATCAAATCGCGGCTGTAGCTAGCGGGTTGCAGCGGTGTTTATTGTCGCTTCAATACTGGCGATCAGGTCAAAATCCGATCGCAAAGACCGTGCGAGGATTGATATGGTTCGTACAACCCCCTTCGACTTCATCCAGGAAGCGACCCGTCAACATCGTCAACGCCATCGCTGTGGCGCTTACACTTTCGAAGACGGAGCCGGGTTGATCGCTCTGGCGAAAGCGGAGGCGCCCCGGCGGGTTGTCGAGCTCGGGACTGCACTCGGCTTTACGGCTTGCTGCCTTGCATTTGGTACCGACGACACAATGGTCGACACCGTTGAAGGCGATCCGGAGCATGTAATGCTTGCCCGTCGATATATTGCCGAAGCTGGGCTTCAAGATCGTGTGAAGGTTCATCAAGGCGACTTTCACTCTGTCCTGCCGCGTCTTGTCGGTCCCTATGATCTCGCTTTTTTTGACGGCTTTGCGCCTGATGATAAGCTTATCTGGGAACTATGCATGCTCTTGCGAGATGGCGGGGTGCTTGTTTGCGCTAACCTTGGCCTTGCCGAAGCTTCTAGCAGACGCGCCCTTGAACATGACCTTACTGATCGTTCTCGGTGGACAAAGATCGCAACATTGGAGGGCGGCTCCACACAGGTATACCGAAAGCTACCCGAGAAATGATGGCAGGAGCTTCTACAATTCGGATGAAATCGTCAGCACTTTGTAGAAGAGAGGTTCGTGCGCTTCATCTTCATAAAGCCTCGATCCGTCGCGATGAAGCGCTCCAGCATGGGCACGATCAGGCGGACGGGATCGGTCGGCGGCTGCCCGGCGTCGCGGCCAAGGATTTCGGCATAGGCGATCAGGTCGCGATGGAGGCTGGCAGGCAGCTCCACCGCGACCTTCACGGGCTTGTCGTCGGCGATCGGGCCGAGTTTCAGCTTCGCCATGTCAGCCTCCATACGGTTCGAGGACGAGATCGCGCGTGACGATCACCCGGACGGGGAAGCCCGGCCGGATGGTCAGCGTCGGCGCGATGTTGAGCTGGCGGCTGACGATCTGCTGGCCGGTCTGGCTGACGCTGTTCGACGCCCCCTGACGGAGCGCCTGGACGAGGCTGTTTTCGTTCTGACTGGTTCCAGCTTCGGCGCCAACGCTCAGAATCGTGGACAGCGCGGCGGCCTTGAACAGCTCGCCCCAATGGTAATCGACGCCATCCTCTAGACCGGCATAGCCTTCGGCGTCGGCGCCGGGCTGGCGTTCGAGCACGATCGAGCGACCGTTGGGGAAGATCAGTCGATTCCACACCAGCAACACGCGGCGTTGGCCGAAGCCGACGCCGTTGTCATACTGGCCGATGACGCGCGTGCCCTGTGGGATGAGCAGGATCTTGCCCGTCGGGCTGTCGTAGATGTTCTCTGTCACCTGCGCGGTGATCTGGCCAGGAAGATCGGAGCGGATGCCGGTGATGAGCGCGGCGGCAATCACCGCCCCGGCCTGAAGCACGTTGACCGACGCGGGCGCCGTGACGCGATCGGGCGAGACGGTGCGCTTGTCGGGTGTCTGATTGAGGAAGGCGAGCTGGCGGTCCTGCGCCGAAGGCGTCGAGGGCTGCGGCGCGAGGCCGAGGCTGGCGAGGTCGGTCTGCGGAATCGGCGTCGCAGTTGCAGTCGTCGGGCTGCTCGCCGGCCGCCTCTCGGTGGAGGAGAACAGCCGCGCGGTGCGTGCGGACTCAGTTTCCTGAAGCCGGCGCTGTTCCTCCTGACTGATGCCGGGATTCGGCATCGCCATCGGCGGGACGGGCACGGCCTGGCCGGCGTTCTGCGCGCTGAGGATCGGACGGCCAAGATCGCCGGGCAGAGGCGGACCGAGCTTGGGCACGCCGGAATAATCCTTCGGCAGACCGGCGAGGCCGTCCGGCGTGGTGCGGTTGTCGGTGGAATAGAGTTCCTGGCCCTGATTGCCGCCGTGGCGGGTCTGAAGCGCATAGATCAGCGCGCCGCCGAGGCCGACGCTCGTCACCAGCGCGATCCCGGCGAGCGCCTTGCGCGACAGCCGGGTGACGCGCGGCGGCTCGGGGCGCAGCCGCATGGTCGCGGCCGGCTCGCCGGTCAGCGGCCGGGCGTCCTCCGCCGCCTCCGGCGAACGCGGGCCCTCCGGCTTCTGCCCTTCTTCCTTTCCGGAATCGATCTCGCTCACGATGCCGGCCTCCCGTCAGTCCGGGAGATGCGGACGTGCTTCTGATCCTTCGCCGCGCCAAAGCGCAGCTCGGCCGCGGCGAAGAGGCGATCGACGATCATGTAGTTGCCGCGCACGCGGTAGTTCACCAGTTCCGAGGTGTCGCCCTCGGGGCCGACGACGAAGAGCGGCGGCATCTCGCCCTGGCCGATGCCGCGCGGAAACTCGATGAACACCTGCTTGCCGTCGTCGAAGGCGCGCAGCGGCCGCCATGGCGCGCGGTCGCCCGTCACCTCGTAACGGAAATTGACCTTCGCCAGATCGATACCGGACGAAACGGGCTGCGCGGCCTGCGCCTCGGTATTCTGCCGGCGCAGCGCGATGAGCTGGTCCTGCGGATACTGCCACGAGACCGAGGCCATATAGGTCTTCTCGGTCGAGCGCAGTTCCATGTGATAGGTGCGCCGGTCGGTATTGATGACGAGATTGGTCATCAGCTCGGGGCGCGTCGGCTTGACGAGGATGTGGACCTGCTTGCCAGTGCTCGTGCCGCTCTCGGTGTCGCCGATGATCCAGCGCACGGTGTCGCCGGCGGCGACGGGGCCGGAGCCGACGAGGGTTTCGCCGGGTTGGAGTGCGATGTCAGTGATCTGCCCCGGTGACGAATAGACCTGATAGAGCGCGCCATCGACGAAGGGATAGACCTGCATCGAGTTGATGAAGCCGTTGCGCACGGGCTGCACGCGCGCGGCGGCATTGGCCTGATTGACGCGCACGGTCGGGTCGGCGGCTTCCGGCTCGGGTTTGCTGTCCTTACCGACCGGCTTCAACTGGCCGGGAAGAGGAAGCGGCTTCGGCAGTTCCACCACCCTGACCGGCGCGGGCGGATCGGACGCCTGCACGGCTGGCAGCTCGTTATCGTAGGAGATTTCCGGGGGCTTCTCGAAGGTCGCGCAGCCGGCGAGCGTCGTCGTGCAAATCAGCAAAACCGGGAAAACGGATTTACGGAAAATCCGGGAACCGCCGAAGCGGAACCCCGCAAAGGCGGGATTGAGGAAAGCCGATAATCCCACTCTCCGAGGGGCGACTTTGCGGAGGGCGGGTGTCATTGTCCAAGCTCCTTCGACCAGTTGATGGCGTTGATGTAGATTCCGAGCGGATTGGCACGGAGTTTGTCGGCATCTCGGGGCGGCTGCACGGCGACGGTGAGGATGGCCGACCAGCGTTCGGTGCTGCTGAGCGAGCCGTCCTGATAGCGGCGCTCGATCCAGGCGACGCGGAAGCTCGACGGCGAGGCGCGGATGACGCTGGAGATTTCGATGGCGACCTGGACCTTGCCGACATTGGCGAAGGGATCGTTGGCGCGGGCGTAATCGTTGAGCGCCAGCGCGCCGCCCTGCGTGGTGAAGTCGTAGGCGCGCAGCCAGTTCTGCCGCACGATGATCGGATCGGCGGGAATGCCGCGCACCTCTTCAATGAAGCGCGCGAGGTAGAAGGCGATCTGCGGATCGTTCGGCTGATAGTCGGCGGTGGCAGGCGCCACGGTCTGCGCCTGGCCGAGCTTGTCGACCTGCACCACCCACGGCACGATCGAGCCATTGGCGGATTGCCAGACCAGCGCGGCGGACAGGCCCGCCGACAAAGCAAGCGAGCCGAAGGCCATCAGCCGCCAGTTTTTCGCCTGCACGCGAGCCGAACCGATGCGCTCGTCCCAAACCTGCGCGGCGCGCTGATAGGGCGTCTCGGGCTGCGGGGATTTGCCGTAATGGGTCGATGGTCGTTTGAACATGATCAGTCGCTTTCGGAGAGGTTGACGGAGGAGCCGCCGCCATGGCTGTCGCCGCTGCGCACGGCATGGGCGGCGGCCTGAACGCCGTGGGTCATCTGCTGCGAGCGCTTCATGCGCTGCGCCCAGGCGGGCGGCTGATTGGGAGATGACATCGCGGCGGATGCTGCGCCGCCACCGGCGTCCCCTCCACCCGAACCGGATGAGCCTTCGGCGATCTCCGTCGCGGCACGGCTGCCGGCCTGATAGCTGGATTTGAGACTGTCGGCGGCCCGCGAGGCCGCGCGCTTCAACGGCGAGATGGCAGCCTGCGCGCCGGCATTGGCGACGCCGCCAAGGCCGGAAGCGACGCCCGATGCGCCGGACTGACCGGCGGCGCCAAGGCTGTAGGCGGTGGAGGCTCCACCGGCGAGTGCGGCCCCGCCACGCGCGGCAGCGGCAGCGCCGCCCGCGAGCGCCGCGCCACCGGAGGCGACGGCGCCGATAGCCGCTCCACCCGCCGCAACCATGCCGCCGGCGGCAAGGCCGGTTCCGATCGCCGCGCCCGCGCCGAGCTGCGGGCCGCCGGAGACGAGGCCATTGGCGATGCCGGGACCAAAGATGCCGAGCCCGAGCAGCGATAGCGCCGCGAGCACGATCGCCATCGCCTGATCGATGCTCGGCGTGGCGCCCCCGAACCCAGCGGTGAACTGCGAGAACAGCGTCGAGCCGATGCCGATGATGACGGCCAGTACCAGCACCTTGATGCCGGACGAGATGACGTTACCGAGGACGCGCTCGGCCATGAAGGCGGATTTGCCGAACAGGCCGAAGGGGATCAGCACGAAGCCGGCGAGCGTCGTCAGCTTGAACTCGATCAAGGTGACGAAGAGCTGAACGGCGAGGATGAAGAAGGCGAGCAGCACCAGCGCCCAGGCGAACAACATGCAGGCGATCTGGATGAAGTTCTCGAAGAAGGACCAGTAGCCCATCAGGTTCGAGATCGAATCGAGCAGCGGGCGGCCGGCGTCGAGGCCGGTCTGCGCGACCTTGCCGGGTTGCAGCAATTGCGCCGTGGTGAAGCCGGTACCGGACGCCTTCAGGCCGAGGCTGGCGAAGCTCTCGAAGATGATTCGGGCGAGATTGTTCCAGTTGGAGATGAGGTAGGCGAAGACGCCGACGAACAGCGTCTTCTTGACGAGGCGAGCGATGATGTCGTCATCGGCGCCCCAGGACCAGAACAGCGCGGCCAGCGTCACGTCGATAACAATGAGGGTCGAGGCGATGAAGCCGACCTCGCCACGCAACAGGCCGAAGCCGCCGTCGATATAGCGGGTGAAGACCGCGAGGAATTGGTCGATGACGCCGGTGCCGCCCATGTCAGCGCGCTCCGCTCATGGCCGGCGCGGGAACGCTCGCGGGCGCATCGGCGACAGCGGGTTGGCCGAGGAAGCGGCGACGGTTCTCGGCCCACGCCTTCAGGCAGGACGGATCGCGCGGCCCGGCTTCACCAAGGCCGCTGCATCGTGCGAGTTCCGCATCGAGCGGATCGCGCGCGATTATTGCAGGCCCCGGCATGGTGAAATCGGCCTGACGGTCGTCGGGACGGTTCATGTCGATCACCGCCGCGACGATGGCGAGCGCGACGAAGGCTATGGCGCCGATGCGCGCGAGGGTCTTGCCGTCCATCACGCCGCCCTCAGTTACTGCCATAGAACATCTGCGCGTTGCCGGGCTGATAGCCCGTGCCCGGCGTCAGAAAGCGACGGCGCTGCTCCTGCCCCTGCGCGGCGGCGGCGGCCTGTTCCGCCGATTGCAGCGCCTGTGCGCGGCCATTGGCGGAGACGACGGCGGTGAGATCGGCGAGTTGTTGCGCCTGAAGGGCGAGAAGCTGATTGCCCGCCTGCGTCGCCTGAAGAGCGCCGGTCGCCGACTGGCTCGCGCCGACCAGTGCCGACATCTGCGTCGAGTTGGTCGAAAGGTTGCCGACAACGGTCGCCTGCGTGCGCATGGCGTCCTGCAAGCCGCCGACCGTGTTCTGCCAGCGGGTCTTGGCGTCGGCGATGAGCTGCGCGTCCGAGGCCGACACCGAGACATTGGCGTATTTGCTTTGGAACGCCTGATCAATCGACTGGACATTGTAGGCGATGTTCTGCGCCTGGTTCAGAAGCTGTTGGGTCTTCTGGACCGACTGCTGCAACTGTTGGAGCGACGAATACGGCAGGCTCGCGAGATTGCGGGCCTGGTTGATGAGCATCTGCGCCTCGTTCTGAAGCGAGGTGATCTGGTTGGTGATCTGTTCGAGGCTGCGCGCGGCGGTGAGCACGTTCTGCGCATAGTTCGAGGGATCGAACACGATCCATTGCGCGTGGGCGGGCGTCGCCAGCATTGGCGCGAACGCCACGGGCGCGGCGAGGAGCGCCAGGGCGAAACGCCGGGCGCAAATACGGGAACGGATCATGGGAGAACCTCCGTGGTTTTCGTTGGCGGGATGACGTTGGTGAGGTCAGCGATCATGTCGGCGGCCCAGGCGAGGCTGTTTTCGCAGAGCCATTCGTAGAGGAAGCCATTCGTGCCCGAGCGCGCATGGACCTCGGCGATGAGCTGCTGATGCTGGCGCGAGGACGCAGCGCAAAGCGACAGCGCCACCTCGGAAAGGCCCAGCTCGAACAGCCGGTTGCCGCGTCGCGACTGGCAGTAATAGTCGCGCTTGGGCATGGCCCGCGCGACGATCTCGATCTGGCGATCGTTGAGACCGAAGCGGCGATAGATGGCGGTGATCTGCGGCTCGATCGCGCGTTCGTTCGGGAGCAGAAGCCGGGTCTGGCAGCTCTCGATGATGGCGGGCGCGATAGCGGAGCCGTCGATGTCCGACAGGCTCTGCGTGGCGAAGATGACGCTGGCGTTCTTCTTGCGCAGCGTCTTCAGCCATTCGCGGAGCTGGCCGGCGAAGCCTTCGTCGTCGAGGGCGAGCCAGCCTTCATCGACGATGATGAGCGTCGGCGATCCGTCGAGCCGGTCCTCGATGCGGTGGAAGAGATAGGCCAGAACGGCGGGCGCGGCCTCCGTGCCGATCAGCCCTTCGGTCTCGAACGCCTGCACGGTGGCGGTGCCGAGATGCTCGCTCTCAGCGTCGAGCAGCCGGCCCCAGGCGCCGCCGATGCAATAGGGACGCAACGCCTGTTTGAGGTCGTTGGACTGCAACAGCACGCAAAGGCCGGTGATGGTGCGCTCCTCGACCAGCGCGGAGGCGAGCGAGGTCAGCGCCGTCCAGATGTGCTCTTTCACCTCCGGGCTGATCGCGACGCTCTCGCGCGTGAGGATGGCCACGATCCAGTCGGCGGCCCAGGCGCGTTCGGCCGTATCATCGACGCGGGCGAGCGGTTGCAGCGACACGCTGGCGGCGCTGCCCTCGGTGAGGCCGCCGCCGAGATCGTGCCAGTCGCCGCGCATGGCGAGCGCCGCCGCCCGGATCGAGCCGCCGAAGTCAAAAGCGAACACCTGTGCGCCGGCATAGCGCCGGAACTGCAAGGCCATCAGCGCCAGTAGCACGGATTTGCCGGCGCCGGTCGGGCCGACGATCAGCGTATGGCCGACATCGCCGACATGGAGAGAAAACCGGAACGGGGTCGAGCCTTCGGTCTTGCCGAACAGCAGCGGGGGTGCTGCAAAGTGCTCGTCCCGTTCCGGCCCTGCCCACACCGCTGACAAGGGTATCATGTGGGCGAGATTGAGCGTCGAGATCGGCGGCTGCCGGACATTGGCGTAAACATGGCCGGGCAACGAGCCGAGCCAGGCGTCCACGGCGTTGATGGTCTCGGGCATCGCCGTGAAATCGCGGCCCTGGATGACCTTCTCGACGAGGCGCAGCTTCTCGTCGGCGGCACGCGGATCGGCGTCCCACACCGTCACGGTGGCGGTGACATAGGCGATGCCGGCATAGTCGGCGCCGAGTTCCTGCAATGCGAGATCGGCGTCCGCCGCCTTGTTCGAGGCATCGGTATCGACCAGCGCCGAGGCTTCGTTGGTCATCACCTCCTTCAGGATCGCGGCGATGCTCTTCCGTTTCGCGAACCATTGACGGCGGATTTTGGTCAGCAGCTTCGTTGCGTCGGTCTTGTCGAGCAGGATGGCGCGCGTGGACCAGCGATAGGGAAAAGCGAGCCGGTTCAGCTCGTCGAGCAGGCCGGGCGTCGTCGCGGTCGGAAAGCCGGTGACGGTCAGCACGCGGATGTGCTGCGAACCCAATCGCGGCTCCAGCCCGCCGGTGAGCGGCTGATCGGCGAGCAGCGCATCGAGATACATCGGCGTCTCGGGCACGCGGACACGATGGCGCTTGGTAGAGACGCAGGCGTGCAGATAGGTCAGCGTCTCCGCGTCATCGAGCCAGACGCATTCCGGCATGAAGGCTTCGACCAGACGCAGGATGCGGTCAGTGCGGTCAGCGAAGCCGGTCAGCGCCTCGCGCGGATCAAGGCCCCTCTGGTCGCGCCCCTCATAGAGCCAGCTTTCCGCGCGGGCGGCGTCTTCGGCGGGCGGTAGATAGGCGAAGGTCAGGAAGTAGCTCGACTCGAAATGCGCGCCGGCTTCCTCGAAGTCGGCTTTGCGCTCGGCATCGACCAGCGCCGACGCCGAATCCGGGAACGTGCTCTCGGGATAGCGGTTCGAGACATGGCGCTGCGCCTCGACGAAGATCGCCCAGCCGGAGCCGAGACGACGGAAGGCGTTGTTCAGCCGTCCGGCGACGGCGACCAGTTCGGCGGGCACGGCCGAATCCAGATCGGGGCCGCGAAACCGCGCGGTGCGCTGAAACGAGCCGTCCTTGTTGAGCACGACGCCTTCGCCGATCAGCGCCACCCAGGGCAGGAAATCGGCGAGCCGGCTATTCTTGTTGCGGTATTCGGCAAGGTTCATCATCGGCGCGGCCCTCGCTCAAACCGACAGGTGCGCGGGGATGCGCAGATGACGGCGCACCACATCTACGAAGAGCGGATCGCGCTTGGCCGCCCAGACGGCGGCGACGTGGCCGACCGCCCAGATGGCGAGGCCGACCAGCCAGAGGCGAAGCCCGAGGCCGACCGCACCCGCCAGCGTCCCGTTCAGAATGGCGATGGCGCGCGGGGCGCCGCCGAGCAGGATCGGCTCGGACAGCGCCCGGTGCAGCGGGACCGTGTAGCCGGGAACCTCTCCGACCTGTTCATTGAGCCCGGCCATCAGACGAGCGCCCCGCCGCTGAATGAGAAGAACGACAGGAAGAACGAGCTGGCCGCGAACGCGATGGAGAGGCCGAACACGATCTGGATCAGGCGGCGGAAACCGCCCGACGTGTCGCCGAAGGCGAGCGCAAGGCCCGTGGCGATGATGATGATGACCGCGACGATCTTGGCGACCGGGCCTTCGATCGATTGCAGGATCTGTTGCAGCGGCTGTTCCCACGGCATCGACGAGCCGGAGGCATGGGCGGGCGCGGCCGTCATCAAACCGAGGACGGCAACGGAAACCGACGCGGCGAGGCGGCGGCGCAGGCGAGAAATGACAGGCATCATGAGAGGCTTCCTTCTTCGGGCTGGGGAGAAACGGGATCGAGGGCGATGACGCGGTAATCGCCATCGGGCCCGAGGCCCTCCACACGGGCGAGTTCGGCAAGGCGGCGCTTGGAGCCGCGACCGGCGAGCACGGCGACGAGATCGATCGTCTCGGCGATCAGCGCGCGCGGCACGGTGACGACCGCTTCCTGGATGAGCTGCTCCATCCGGCGCAGCGCGCCGATGGCCGAACCCGCGTGGATGGTGCCGACGCCGCCGGGGTGGCCGGTGCCCCACGCCTTCAACAGATCGAGCGCTTCGCTACCGCGCACCTCGCCGACCGGGATACGGTCGGGGCGTAGGCGCAGCGACGAACGGACGAGATCGGAGAGCGAGGCGACGCCATCCTTGGTGCGCATGGCGACGAGATTGGGCGCGGCGCATTGCAGCTCGCGCGTATCCTCGATGATGACGACGCGATCGGAGGTCTTCGCCACCTCCGCCAGCAAGGCGTTGGTCAGCGTCGTCTTGCCGGTGGATGTGCCGCCGGCGACGAGGATGTTGGCGCGAGACGCAACGCCCTGACGCAGCGCCTCGGCCTGTGCCGCCGACATGATGCCGGCCGCGACATAATCGTCGAGCGTGAACACCGCGACGGCAGGCTTGCGGATCGCAAACGCGGGCGCCGCGACCACAGGAGGCAACAGGCCCTCGAACCGCTCTCCGGTTTCCGGCAACTCGGCCGAGACGCGCGGGGCGCCTGCATGGACCTCGGCGCCGACATGGTGCGCGACCAAGCGCACGATGCGCTCGCCATCGGCGGGCGAGAGCCGCTCCCCTGTGTCAGACAGCCCTTCAGAAAGACGATCAATCCAGATGCGCCCGTCCGGGTTCAGCATCACCTCGACGACGGAGGCGTCTTCCAGAAACCGCGCGATCGCCGGGCCGAGCGCGGTGCGCAGCATCCGCGCGCCCCGCGCCAAGCCTTCAGAATTGTGATGTGAAGCCTTCATGTCGCGCCCCAAGTTCAGCGGGGATCGACAGACCTTCCCCTTGCGGGGTCGATTAAAAGAGCCCGATTTAGGGCGGATTCAACAAGGATTTACCGGCGTAGTAGCGTAGCGTGCAAATACAGGAGAACGGCGGAAGGGACAATACTGCGTTATAGACCGTCCATCCGTAGGTGCGAGCAGGCATGTTAACTATTGACTTCCGCTTGTCGACTCGTCGAGTGAGTTCAGCAGCGCTTCCGCTTGGTCGAGGAACGCGGCAAGTTCGCCCGGCTTGCCCGTACTTATCGACTGCCATTCACTCATCGGCCGGACCATCGCAAGCTCGCTGGCGCTCTGCGACAGTTCGTCCAATTCGCTGACGGTCATGCCTCGGCTGCGGAGGTAATACTGCGCCCACCGGGTAAAGGTCAGAAGCCACATCGCAACCGTCAGGGCGGCGTTCCACCGTGTCCAGTCGGAAGTGCTGGCAAGGGGCTGTTGCACCGTTCGCTGCTGCCGCCTCAGGATCGCCTTCAGCGACTTTAGGCTGGCCTGCTGCCGCTCGGGGCTACCGTGGGCGAAGAGATACGCGGTAATATTGGTCGTCTGGCCCTCGCGCGCTCGGTCAAATAGCGGCGTCTTGTGTTTGGGCTCCGGCTCCAACATAGCGGCCAGCTCTTGAACCCAGATATCGCAGGCATCGTCGAATTTGGCTCGATCATTCTGCAATAGCGGAGAGATCACATCCTGGAAAAGCCACGGCTCTGCCCAGGCTAGTTGGCGCATGTGCCCTCGCATCGAATTGACTAGGTGTCTCAACTCGTCCGCGGGGATCGTCGCCCGCAACGCCCCATGCAGCGCTGCTACCAAGCCGCTGTAGGTCTCTTCTGCCTTAGGATTCCGTGCCGCGCGTTGAACCATCCAGCCCAAAGTTCGCACCTGCTCATCGTATGGAAAAGCAGCGAGCAATTGCAGCACGATGGCGAGCCCTCCCGCTTTTTCCAGCCGCCGCTCGATTGCATTCAGTCCTAACCACTGCAGCAGGCCGTTGCCGCTGCGCATGAGGCGCTCCCGTTGCACATCGCCGATGTCAAACTGCACTGACAGCGAAATCTCGCTGACGATTTGGCCCAATAGGGACAGCCGCACCACATCCTGAACTTGAGGCTCGTCTGGCACAGAGACTATCTGGGCTTCGGCGATCGCCAGCAGAGCGTCGGGCGCATACCACCATAAAAATTTGATGGCGAAGAACTCCGACCAGGTCAGGGCTGCGTATTTAGTTGGATGGAATAAGTGGTCAGGGTGATAAGAGCTATGTAACAGACTCTCGATGGGCTCCCGCAAAATCCGTGCGTCCATCACGGCTAATTCCTTGTCGGCCCCGTCGTACGCCCGGTGGAATGATGCCTGGATGAACTGCGCCAGAAACTCCAGAAAGCTGCGCTCGGATTGTAGCTCTCGATGGTCGTGGTCCCCAGCGTGTGAATGCGCGAGTAACTCACCTATCACCGCCCAAGCCCGGGTGAAACACGCGAAGTCACCTGTCTGTTGGTCAAGACAATTGCGCAAACCAGCCGTACCGGGCAACGCGAGGGCGTCACCCTTGAGAAGCCCCAACGTCGCTATCTGAGCCTTCAACGGCTCGCCGCTCAAGCCTTGGAGAGATGCCTCGCCAGTCCAATTGCACAGCACATCGCCAGCTTCAGCCATATCTAGGAAACGTAGCGGCTCATAACGCCGCGGCGCTGTCGCCGACGCCGTCGAGTCGAGAAGAAGACGCATCGGCGGGTTTTCGGTCTCGCCGGCGCCCTGCACGGCTTGCGCCTCCTGGACCAACCCAATCTTGTAATCCTCGACCTTGAGGAGGACATCCATGGGAATTGGTGTGACCAGTAATGGATAGTTTTCCGCGGCTTTCTGAAACGAATTGGACAGGTTGAAACCTGCTACCGGCAAACCGTCCGGAGCCATAATCAAAATATAGCGATCATGCAGCCGGCCTTCCTTTAGGCCGAAAATGCGAAGCTTTATGCGTTTCAAAAGGTGGCGATTTTGCTCACAGTTCGCCAACAGGTTGTCAATCCCGCTTGGGGACGGATTGTCGGAAGCTGGCTGCGTAGCCTCGTTCGCCCTCGATGGCTTGGGCAGGGACCTGAAGACAACGTAGTCAGCCTTCGGGGCGGCATAGAGCAACATCAGGCTTAGGCCGGCCGACTCGAAATAAGGATCGAAAATGATCACCTGATGCTGGTCGTACCTCGCCAGCAGCGTTTTGAACCATTCCACGAATTGAAGTCGCCCCTCGCCGTCGCCCTGGCCCCAACGCGGGAAGAACCGCCCCTCCGACTTCGGTGGGTGGAGCCGGGCAAGAAGCGATGCGAGATCGCGGCTGATCGGGACCCAAGGGTCGGCCGCACGCCCACCGATGCGGTTGGTGAAGCCCAAATTGTCGCGATTGATCGTTAGGGCTGCCTTTGTCCGCTCTGACGCGGCCGCCCGAGTGGTTTTTTCCAGCCAGTCGAACTTGACCGGGTGGGCGCCGTGGCCCAGCACGTGACCTTGTAGATGAAGCTCCCGAATGTACCCAATTCGCCACCGGCAACACAGCGTCCCCTGGCGGGAATGGTCGTCATCGAAACCGAAGATCTCCAGTTCAGTGCTGTCGGTTCTGCCGTGCAGCTGGTCGCTTAGCTCGAATTGGCATTGGAACACGCCCTCCGCATCGCGTTCCGCCATGGCGATGCCCGAGTAAGCGATTTGGTCACCATTCGTGATGCTTAGACGAAACTGAAAAGCGGCAAAGTTCGGCACCTGCATCTGGTTGAACCGGGCAACCAAGGCAAGCGGCTTGTCGATCCAACTCACGCTCAACAGGGACCTCTCTTGGTCGTCCAGCGCGGGAAAAACCATCAATTCCAGGTCGCCAAACCGGGCGGCGTCGGCACCGCCGAAGTCCAGACCTGTATCTGCGTTTAGATGTTCGATGATTGTTTCAGTCAGAACGACGTCGTAGTTCTGACCGAGGCGAAACAGCGCCCCCTTGTCAATTTGGCTGATTGAAGCGCTCAATGCACCAGCTCCGCCGTGAGGACTGGACGGCGAAACACGGTCATGCGCATCGCGGTTGAGTAGATAAGCGACGGGGCGATAGACGAGCTTATCGGCGGGAAGTGAGGCCACTCCAAACCGTGCCCTGATCTTGTCGGGGAGTCCAAGCTTCAATTCTTCGCTGATTGCCGCAATAGTTCGACCTGCGCTCAATTGCCGGAGGATCTCCGCGCAGTGGACGCTTTTGACGTACAGGTTCAGCCGAATAACCTGCGCATTGACGGGTCCAAAAGGACGGAAGTTATTGTCGTTGCTGGAAGACCAGCTATCGCTTGAATGGTTGTAGGGGAGCAGGCGACCGTAAAGGATTCGATTTTCAAGTGACTGTGTGGATTTTATTTGCAATATCCAGAGTTGAAGCGCACAGGCGCGCGCATCTTTTGAGAACAATCGCGCCAGCCGGCTATCGCTGAGGAGATCTTCCAGAACTGGAGCTGTAATTTCTGTATCGGCATCTTTCCGCATTGTCACGTCGCCGCCTTGAGCTTGGATGGCCTGTCTAAATTAGCCGGTATCACATCATTCTTCTAACACAACATCCTCCGCGATCTCCTGCCGCAGCTTCGGCCCCTTGGCTAGCCGCCGCCCGAGCGCAGTGACGAAGGCGCCGTAGCGCTCGGCGGCCTTGGCGTGCGCAGCCTTCGCAACAGGTTCGGAGAGCGTGGGCGTGGTGGCGAGCCAGAAGCGCACGAACACGGCGAGCATCTCGACGGAAATCCCGACATCGCGCTCAAGCCGGACCATGCGTCGGTCGAACTGGTCGAGCCTTTTGGTGATCGCGGCTTCCTGCCGCTCGGCCGCGTCGGGCGACAGGAAGGATTCGATCGCGGCCTCCGCGATCAGCGAGCGGGATTGATCCCGCCGCGCGGCGTGATCGGCGAGGCGGTTCATCACGGCGGGATCGAGATAGACGGATAGGCGCTGCTTGCGGGCGGGTTTGCTCATCGGCGCCTCACAGGTCCATACCGTCGGCGGGATCGAGCGACGCCTGACGCGCCACACCCTGCATGAGCCGGTTCATCCGGCTGTTGCGGGCGGCGTCATCCTCATCGTCGTCGTTGAGGCCGATCTCGAACTCGTTCTCGATCGCCTCCGTCTTCTCGACCGGCTGTACGCGGTTGAGTTCGGGCTGGCGGCGACGTTCGGATTCGGTCGGATCGTCATCATCGGCTTCCGGTGCGGGCTTCGGTTCCGCGATCTGCGGACGCGGCGGCACGGGCAACGCGGTCCAGTCATCCGGGCGGCCCTGCGTCGCCTTCAGCGCGGGCGGCGGCAGGATTCGTTCCTGCAAACGACGATCTTCGAAGTAGCGCGCCTTCTTCGCCCGGATCGGCGGCGTGCCCGCGACCATGACGATCTCGTCGGTCGCGGGAAGCTGCATCACCTCGCCGGGGGTGAGCAGCGGCCGGGCGGTTTCGGAGCGCGACACCATCAGGTGCCCGAGCCAGGGCGACAGGCGACTGCCGGCATAGTTCTTCATCGCCTTCATCTCGGTCGCGGTGCCGAGGGCGTCCGACACACGCTTGGCGGTGCGCTCGTCATTTGTGGCGAAGCTGACGCGCACATGGCAGTTGTCGAGGATCGAGTTGTTGGCGCCATAGGCTTTCTCGATCTGGTTCAGCGACTGCGCGATCAGGAAGGACTTGAGGCCATAGCCGGCCATGAAGGCGAGCGCAGACTCGAAGAAGTCGAGCCGCCCCAGCGCCGGAAACTCGTCCAGCATGAGCAGTAGCCGGTGACGCCCGGCTTTGGCCTGCAAGTCTTCGGTCAGGCGGCGGCCGACCTGATTGAGGATCAGGCGGATCAGCGGCTTGGTGCGGTTGATGTCCGAAGGCGGCACGACGAGGTAGAGCGTCGTCGGCTGCTTGCCCTCCACGATGTCGGTGATGCGCCAGTCGCAGCGGCGCGTCACCTCGGCAACCACGGGATCACGGTATAGACCGAGGAAGGACATGGCGGTGGAGAGCACACCCGACCGCTCGTTGTCGGATTTGTTCAGCAACTCGCGGGCGGCGCTGGCAATGACCGGGTGCGGCCCCGCGTCGCCGAGATGGGCGGTCTTCATCATGGCGGCGAGCGTCGACTCGATCGGACGCTTGGGATCGGAGAGGAAGGCGGCGACGCCGGCGAGCGTCTTGTCCGCCTCGGCGTAGAGGACATGGAGGATCGCGCCGACCAGCAGGGCGTGGCTGGTCTTCTCCCAATGGCTGCGCTTCTCCAAGCTGCCCTCGGGATCGACCAGGATGTCGGCGATGTTCTGGACGTCGCGCACCTCCCACTCGCCGCGCCGCACTTCGAGCAGCGGATTGTAGGCCGAGGATTTGGCGTTAGTCGGATCGAACAGCAGCACGCGGCCGTGCCGGGCGCGGAAACCGGCGGTGAGCTGCCAGTTCTCGCCCTTGATGTCGTGGACGATGGCGGAGCCCGGCCAGGTCAGCAGCGAGGGGATGACGAGGCCGACGCCCTTGCCGGAACGGGTCGGCGCGAAGCACAGCACATGCTCCGGTCCGTCGTGCCGGAGATAGTCGTGGGTATAGCGGCCGAGCACGACGCCATCGGGGCCGAGCAGCCCGGCGGCCTTCACCTCCGCGGCTTCGGCCCAGCGCGCCGAGCCGTAGGTCTCGACTTTCTTGGCCTCGCGCGCCCGCCAGACCGACATGCCGATGGCGACGGCGGCGGCGATCAGACCGCCGGACGCCGCGATATAGGCGCCCTCGACGAAGATCGACGGCGCATAGGCGTCGTAGCCATACCACCACCAGAAGAAGGCGGCCGGAAAGTAGAAGGGGAAGCCCAACACCTTGAACCATGGCGTCCCGAGTTCGGGCTGGAAGGCGAGCCGCCAGGCGACCCATTCGGTCGCGCCCCAGAGGCAGACGAGGACGATGGCGAAGACGGCGAGGATCTGGCCCCAGAGGATTTTCGTCGCGGACATAGGCAATTCCTTTTTGGGCAAAGGTTCTCAGGCGAAAGGATCAGAGGCCGAGGCCGCGCTTGCGCCCGAAGCTCCAGTCGATGCCGCCGTCGTCGCGGGCGATGCCGGAGACGTGGCGGCCGAGCTGCTTTTCGAGCGAGGGCGTCCACGGCACGAGTTGGAAGCCGAGGCCGTCGTCGATCATGGCGAAGCGGCCGGAGGCGAGCGTGAAGCGCTGGCGATAGGAGCCGGCGACATATTCGCCGCCGCCGGCCCTGTTGAAAGGTTGGCCGGTCTCGGCGGCGAGCTTCTCACCGAGCGCATCCAGCTCCCGGCCGCGCAGCGTCTCGATCAGGTTGCGACTGAAGGTGACGCGCTGGCCGTGCCGCTCGCCGAAGCCCTGTTCGACCAGATGATCGGCGCGGGCGTTCATGGCGTTACGCACCTCGGCGCCAAAGCCGCCCTCTGACAGGGCGACCGGCTCGCGGGCGATGTTCTGGCGGTCGAGCCAGGTCGCCCCGGTCGCGGTGATCTGGCGATCGATGTCGAGATCGGAACGCACGGCGAGCGCCACGCGGCGTTCGCCTTTGGCGTCCTCGAACCTGCGCAGCTCGACGATCGATCCCGTCGCGCTGTCGCCGGCAGCGTCGAGATCGCGCAGCCTGATGTGATGGGTCCGGCCGTCGACGCCGTCGACCACGGCATAGGCCGTACCCTTCAGCTCGTCGTCGAGACCGCGAGCCACCAGCCGACCGATGATCGGCGTGTCGAGATTTTCGGCGGCGAGCACATAGCCCGCCGATCCGCGCTCGATGCCGCGTTCGGTCAGCGCCCGGTGCATCCGCTTGATGATGTCGCCGCGCTCGCCCATCTCACGCAGCGTCGCCTCAGCGTCGTCGGCGATCATCCATTGGCTGGGCGCGACCTGATCGGCGAGGCCGAGGGATTCCAGCTTGCGCAGACGCCCGGCCTTCAGGGCGTGATATTCGTCGGGCTTCGTTTCGCGGTCGGGCGCCATGTCGATGACGCCGGTCTCGCGCCCGTCGCGGACGAGCTGACGATCGAGCTGGGTCCAGCGCTCGGCCTCGACCTGCCGCTCCAGATCACGGTGGATGTCGAGATCGGTGCGCGGTCCCAAGTCCTGCGTGACGAGATCGGCGGCACGGGCGCGCATCCCTTCCTTGATGTAATCGCGTGCGATGACGAGATCTTGCCCGTCCTCGGCGCGGCCGCGCAGGATGATGTGGACGTGGGGATTGTCGGTGTTCCAATGATCGACGCCGGCCCAATCGAGCTTCGTGCCGAGGTCGCTCTCCATCTGGGTCATCAAATCGCGGGCGAAGCTCCGGAGGTCGGTCATCTCCACCGCGTCCTCCGGCGAGACGATGAACCGGAAGTGATGGCGGTCTTCCTCGCAGCGCTCCGCGAAAGCCCGGCCATCCACGTCGTCGCGGTCCGGTCCGAACAGCCGGGCCTTCTCTCCGTCACGGGTCACGCCTTCGCGGCGCAGATAGTTGAGATGGGCTTTGAGCGGCGTGGCGCGCGCATGGTGGCGCACCACCCGCGTCTTGATGACGACGATGCGGGAGCGGCCGGTCAGGAGACGATTGGCGCGAACGCTCGCCGTGCGGCCACGGCCGAAGGTCGAGCGGTTGCCGGGGGTGATCCTTCCCGAGCGTGAGATGCGGGCGCCGGCCTTCTGCGCGGCGGCAAGTGCCTGCGCAATGAAGGGGCGCGCGGCCTGTTTGCCGGATGAGCGGATGCGGCCTGGCCGGACGCGGAAATCGCTGTCGCCGGTCATGGCCGAGACCCCGCACATCGCGTCAGGCCACGGATAAAGCTCACAAATCGGCAAAACTGCGAGGTGCGCTTAAAATTCGCACCTCGCGAAATCGCTGCATAACCTATTGAAATAACACGACCGCCAACCGCCGCGCCTCGCGGCTTTTTATCTCGCCATCCTCCGGTCGTGTTGCCCGTGCTCCCCCTCAGCGCCCTCCATGACACGCTGGAACGCGCTATCGTGCGATCAGGAACCCGCGCGATCATGGCGCCGTTCCTCCGCTCGCCCGCGCGACGAACAGGCCATTCGACTGCGGCACGATGGCGGAAACATCGCGCACGATCGGCGTCGCCGGAGCATCGCTCGGCGGACGTTCGGCCGGCACGGAATCGGCGGTCGGCTTGCTCGTCTGTTGCGTGACGAACAGCGCCGAACGTGTCCAGGCCAGCGGATCGATCGCCGCGACCATGGTGACGCCGGGATCGCCGGTGCCGTCGAGATTGGGCGCGACGGCGGCGACATAGGCGCGGGTCTCGGGCGGCAATGGGCGCCCCCTCAGCGACGCCTCGTAGCGACCGGGTCCGGCGTTGTAGGCGGCGATCCAGCCGGGCGATCCGTAGCGATCGTAGAGCAGCCGGATGTAGGCCGCGCCTGCGATGATGTTGTCGTGCGGATCGTAAGGGTCTGCACCGAGACGATGGCGGATGCGCAGATCGCTCCATGTCGTGGGCATCACCTGCATCAGGCCCATCGCGCCTTTGGGCGAAATGGCGCGCGGATCGCCGTTGCTTTCGGCGGCGAGCACGGCGCGTATCCAGGCAATGGGAAGCTGGAAACGTTGCGCCGCCTCGGCAATGTGCTCGCCATAGGGATCGCGCGGCGACGGGCGGATGACGCCCGGCGGTTGCGCGAAGGCCGGTCCCGAAATCCCGCAAGCGAGCGACAGGCCGGAAAGGAGAAGGAAGGCGGCGCAGCGCATGGCGTCACTCCTTCCCGTCGTATTTGGACTGGCGGCTCCAGTGCAGCGACCAGGCATTGCCCGCGTCGTCGTCACGGAACAGGTTGGCGCGGATCGGCTGCGGCAGAGCCGGATCGTCGATGACCAGTGCGAGGTATTCGCCCGCGCGCTCGCCGGTGCGTTTCCAGGCGGCGCCGATGTCGCCAGCGGCCTCGTTGTTCATGCCGTCGAAGACGTGGACGCGATAATCGGGCGCGTTCGCGGCATCCGACGGTTCGGCCGCGATGATGATGACGTCCTGGTTCAAATGCAGCGTCGTCAGATGTCCAATGAAGCCGGTTTCGTCGCGGGTGAATGTGCCGATCTGTGGCATGGTCCTGTCCTTCGCGGCGAGGTTGGAGAACCATCAACGGGCACCGCTCCCGCCGATGGGAAAGCGGTCAGCGTGTCGGCGCACGCCAGAAGAAGCGGCCATCGCCGGCTTCGTCGGTGTAGAGGGGCGTTGCCTTGCCGATGACGTCACGCGCGGGAAGCGGGCCGAAATAGCGGCCGTCGAGGCTGTCCGGCACGGACGGGTTCATCAGGAAGATGTCGCCATCCGCGATGCGCCGGCAGCCCTGCCAGACCGGCAGCGGACGGCCGCGCCTGTCGTGATCGAGCGCGTCGCCGAAGGGCACGCCATCGACCGTCACGGCGTTGCCGGTCCGGCAGACATCCTGCCCCGGCAGCGCGGCGATGTGCTTTAACAGCGGCACGCCGCGGCCGATATAGCCGCGCCCGACCATGAAGTCGGCGAGCGGCTTGTCCGGCATCACCGCGACCAGATCGCCAGCTTTGAGATGGCGTGGCGCATCGAGATCGTAGAACCCGATCGGCGTGCTGGCCGAAGCGTTCCACAGCAGTTTGACCGGCAGGGAAACGCAGGACGCGATGGCGACGCCCATCACGGAAAAATACGTCACCATGACGTAGCCGAAGCGGGTCATCCTTCAACCCTCCGCCGCTTGAGCCACGCCTGATGGCGTTCCACCGTGTAGGCGCGCGGCTCGTGGCCGGCGCTCAGACGGTGATGAACATGGCGCCAGTGGTCGGGGCAGACTTCGCAGGCGTCGATGCCGGCGGCTTCCACCGCGTCGATGTGGCGGAGCACCTGTTCGACCTTGGGCCAGCCCTCGATCTTCAGAAGAATGTCGCCACCGGGGCGCACGAAAGGAAGCGTCTGGTAGGGCTCGCCGGGCTTCACCGCGCGCACGATGTCGATGCGCGAGATGATCGTGCCGAAGTCGTTGGCCGCCCAACGGACGAAGGCGAAGATGCTGCTGGGACGGTAGGAAAAGACGCGGCGGCGGCGGTCGAGCACCTGCTCGTGCGCCTCGCGACCGAACCTGATCCAGTTCTCGATGCGCTTCTCCACCCAGGTCAGTTCGACATAGGTGAGACTGTCGGAGCGTTGCGCGATCGGCACGGGGCCGCCGCGCACGCGGGGGGCCGCGTCGCCGGTCATGATGGGTCTCCAGGGGTCGAGGGGAATTCACGCGCGAGCAACTCGCGCAGCATGTCGGCGACGGTGACGCCGCGCTTGAACGCGGCGATCTTGATCCGGCCGCGCAGATCCGGCGTCACGTCGATGGTGAGCCGCGCGGTGAAACCGGCGGCCTCCGCATCACGAAGCGGAACATCCGTCGCCTTGATCCACTGTTCGGGATCGGCGGGCCGGGCGGCGAAGCCGCGACGGATCGGGCGTTCGCTCATCGCGCCGCCCTCCCGAGACGTAAGCTTTCGATTTCGTCGGCCAGCGCGGCGATCTCGCGCGCGCCGGGCGCGGCATCATCGAGTTCGCAGACGAGGCGGCCTGATTGCGCGGCGACGGCAAAGGCGATGCGCTGGCCGATGGTAGCGGCGAGCACCGGAGGATCGTGATCGGCCAGTGTCTCGGCCGTTTCGCGCGCGAGCAAGGTACGGGCGGCGCGACGATTGAGCACGAAGCGCGCGGTTAGCTCGGGCCGATAGATGCGCGCCTCGGCAACGAGCGCCAGCATCTCGGCCGAAGCCCAGCCATCGAGCGGCGACGGTTGCACGGGGATCAGCACGAGATCGGCGGCGAGCAATGCCGAGCGCATCAGGCCGGCGACGCGCGGCGGCCCGTCGATGACGACGTGATCGGCGTCGCGGGCAAGCTCTGGGGCCTCCCGATGCAGCGTATCGCGCGCCAGGCCGACGACGCCGAACAGGCGCGCGAGGCCCTCGCGGCTGCGCTGCTGCGACCAGTCGAGCGCCGAGCCTTGTGGGTCCGCGTCGATCAGCGTGACCCGCTTTCCCTTTCCGGCCCATTCTCCGGCCAGGTTCAGCGCCAGCGTCGTCTTGCCGACGCCGCCCTTCTGGTTGAGGAGGGCGACGATCATGGCCGGCCTCCCGAGCGGCTACCGAAAGGAAGCTGCGGGGCGTCGGGCGCTGGCTGACGCGCAAGATTTCGGCGCGTTTTTGCGCCCGAACCGAGGGCGTCAGCGGCCTCTCGGATGAGGTTTTCCACCTTGCGCGCGCGCTCTACAGAGTTAGATTCTTTGTTAGACTCTAAGTTAAAGGCGCGAATTTCTGTTGTGACGCTTGGGGTTACACCCCGTTCGGGTTCCTGCTGGCACGATAGGGCGGTTCCCGATGGCACGTGTCCACGGGTTCCCGATGGTACGAGGCCATCCACAGGTTTTCCACAGGGCGGAAATGGCTCAAAGGCGAGCAGCGTGCGGCCGCCGATCTCGACTTCGAGAAATAGCCGGTAGCCGGGCAAAGGCTGGCGGCGGATGATGTCGCGCAGCTCGAAGGCGAAGCGTTTGAACGGCGACAGCGCGCCGGATTTCTGGTGCAGATGGCGAAAGTCGAAGCGCCAACCATTGCGCTGCCGACCGCCATGCTTGCGCACGATGCGGTAGAGCCAGCGTTCGAGGCCGCCGACCAGATCGAAGTAGGCGCGGTCGATGGTCAGCACGAGCGCGTCATCGAGCACGGCCTGGTAGAACCAGTCGGGCAAGATCATCTCGATACCGTCGGGCCGACCGTTGCGGTCGGTACGCTCCTTCCACTCGTTGATCCACGAGAAGCGGTGACGGCGACCCTCGGCGGGCTGGCGGATCGACGTGCAGACGGTGGTGGACTGGAGCCGGTCGAGCGCGGCCTTCAGGCGCTGGTAATCGCGCAAGCTGGTGCCGCGGCCGATGAAGCGCAGGATTTCGTAAGGGGTGGCGGCCATCAGGCGTGAAGTTCGCAAGCCCGCATCGCGCGCTTCGACGATCTGGCTCGCCGCCCAGATTAGGATGTCGGCGTCCCAGATGGTCGCCATGCCGTGATTGGGCACGGCCTCGACGCGGATCGTCACGTCACCAGCGACGAAATCGATCGGCGCGACGCGATGGGATTTGGAGAGGGAAAAGAACGGATAGGCCATGAGATCCTGCGCGTCTCGTGGCGCGAAGTCGCCGGGGAGCGCCCGGAACAGATCGAGCTGTTTGCGCTCCGATAGGGACCGATGCCGCGCCGCCATTGGGAAAGCCGCCTGCGGTCAGCGTGCGTAGCGGCCGGGCTGCGGCATGGCGGGCAACGTCTGCCGCTTGGCCGGCAGCACCGCGCCGCGCGGGTCGGAGGTGGAGGTGACGGCGCCGCGTGCCGCCCAGGCTTCGAGATCGTCGACTACATAGACGACGCGGCCGCCGAGCTTGCGATAAGCCGGGCCGGTTCCATAGGTGCGATGCTTCTCCAGCGTACGGGCGGAAAGGCTGAGGAATTCAGCGGCTTCCTTGGTGCGCAGAAAGCGCGGCGGCATAAGTGAGAGATCGGGTCGCATGGGTCGGCCTTTCGTGGGTTCGTGGACGTCGTCGAAGATCGACGGCGGACGAAGGCCACGATGGCGAAGGGAAACCTGCGAGATGGAGGACGAATTTGGGGGGTATCGATTTCCTCCCCTATCGGGCGACGGATCGCGCTAATCTGGGCGACGATGACGAAGCAGCTTGAGATAGCCGCCCGCGATCATGGCGCGGGCATCGCGGATGAGCGTCTTCACGGCCTGGCGGACCGAGGACGTTTGCCATTCATCACGGCTAACGGAATCGATATTGAAAATGACCTGCGCAATCTCTCGCCGCGTGGCGCCCGCGCGATAACCGTCGAACGCTTGCAGCATCCGGCGCAGGCGCGCCCGCTGCTGGCGGGTCAGGCGTGTGTCCGGCGGGATCGCGCGACCATGGATGGCAGCGAGAAAGCGATGGACCGCTTCGAGCCGATCCAGTCCCTCCATGCCGAGTGGTACGAGCGCGGCAGTGGGCGCAACGTGGTCATGGATGAGCTGAAGATGTTGGCCATTGCCGAGGTCTATCAGGACGTAGGCGGCGCCATCTACGTTCAACGAAACCGTAGCGTCCATTTTCGGCAAGGGATTTACCGGCAGCAGCGCAGGGGGCGCAGCCCCTAGCACAACAATGCTGCTGTCGTGCTGAGGCAACCAGAATATCGGGGCATCAGGTGGAGCTTTCAGGGGGTCGGTCGGGAAATCGCAACCCCCATTGCTGGCGGATTCTCTCTGTCAGCACTTGCGGGTCGATCACGGAGCGAGCGAATGATTCAAAATCATGATCGTAATCGTCGTTGCGACGGAGCCACTCCCAAGCGATGTCGGATGCGGTGAGAGCATCGACGTGGTCGTAGTGCGCAGACAAGCGCCATTGGGATGCGTCCGGCGTCATCGCGTTCCTCCCCTCGTTATTTCAAGGTGCGGGGGGATCGACACTTCCCGGAAAAGTTGCTTTCAGGAAGTCCATTTGGGTGCAGAGAGTGATGCCGCAGCGGCATCGCCCTATCAGTGCTGCTGGTTTTCGCGGACGAGTTCCCGATAGCCGTGTTCGGACATCCATTGCGCACGGGCCAGGTGAGTGTCATGCACATGACGACAGCGCTGCGGATCGAGATCGGGATCGAGGCCAAACAAAATCTGCACGGCTTCGCGCCAATTGGCGCCGTCGCGCGCCGCATCGAGCAGGCGTAGATAGAGCTTCATATGCTCACGGTCGTAAGGCGTGAGTTTATTGCTCTTCGGCGGTTCATTCAGAAATGTCGGTAACGCCTGTCCCATTAGGGCGCCTCTTTACGCGACTCTTGCCTATCGCTTCCCGCACTATGTGTCATTGATCCAAGACACACGAAAGGCCAAATGGTTCGCGCACAAGGCGGCCTGATAAGCAGATCAGTCTCCTGATTTTCGTGTTTCCTGATCATCGAGCAACAGCAATCCTTTGCCTGTGTCGGTCGACAGGAAAACGATGCCTGCGGCTTCCAATGCCCGCCTGACCTGATCAGATGTCGATTCATACACCCTCAGCCCGCTCTCGGACTCAAGGCGTTTCAACGCGGTCAGCGATACTCGGGCCTTGTCAGCGAGCGTCTCCTGCGTCCAACCCAGCAACGCGCGTGCGGCCCGCGACTGTCGGGCGGTGATCATGCATGATCACCTCCCATCGCGACCGGCGCGCATTCCAGAACTACGGCTATTTTAGTCGTTCTTGTTTAAAACGCTACTCGAATAAATGGCTACTGCACTCGTATTTTTGGTTTTAGAACAGCGCAACACCGAACTGATTCGGTCGGTGGTGGAAATTGGCCCCGGCCTTTCGGGCCGGGGCCTTGCACCGGGGCTCAGTCGCCCCGGCGCCCGTTGGGGCGGGACCAGATGAGCGAGTAGGTCTCGCCGTCCTCGTCGTCGAAGAGGTTGGCGTAGATGGGAGCGTTGAAGCTCGGATCGTCGAGCTTGAGACCCAGGTAGTCGCGGCCCTCGTTGGCGGAGCGCTTGGACCAAGCTGCGCCGATCTCGGCGCGGCCGACCAGTACGCGGTGGCTGGGGGCGTTCTCGCCGGTGGAGCGCATGTCGGGGACGATGCGCACGCCCTTGGCCTGGACGCTGAGGGTAACGATTTCGCCGGTGAACTCGTTCGTGCCGGTCTTCTTGAAGGTGCCGATGGTCGCCATGGTAAGTCTCCGTTTTCCGTTTTCGAGCCCGCACCATGCGGCCTCGATGGCGATCGACGAGCCGGAGGCGACCGACGACGCATCGCTTGCGACCGAAGCGCAGCGGAGGACGGCGCAGACGCGATTTTCTTGCCTCGCGAGGAATGGGTGAAACCCAGGGGAAGAAAGTCGTGACGCGCCGTTGCGGCATAGGCGGTCGAGGCTCCAGCCGTCCTTCGGCCAGATCAGCCCATCGAAGAGGCCGTTTGGAGCGCTCGCCAACGGATTGGGAACGGAGACGATGGCGGGCTTTTGTTATCGGAAAGGGATTGCGCCGATGAAACACCAGCGTTGTCCCACCTTCCCGGTCGGCTCGCGAGCGCTTTTCCACCGCGTCTCTTCGTCGCCGGAACGTCCGCCCCTCGTATTGTTCGGCTCTGTGACGGGGCGCCACCGCTCCAGCTCACTCTGCCCAGTCACACTAGACTAGCGATGCTCTAGATCGGAGAGGGCATGAAGCGAGCAGGTCCTCGACACCGGTTGGCTTCTGGACATCGAGATCGTCGTTTTTCCCACACCGACGACAACTGTGGGCGTTCGGTTGTCACGGACACCGAAACGGCCCGATAGCAGTCATCGGTCATTACCCGACAAAACAGAAACGGTTGCGGTACGGCCGGCGATGAGGTGCACGCCCGCGGGCAGATCATCGATCGCGATCCGGACGGGAATGCGCTGGGCCAGACGGACCCAAGCGAAGGTCGGGGCCACATTGGCGAGAAAACCTACTGTGTCGCTGCGCTCTCTATCTTCTATACCACCGGCAATACTGACGACACGGCCGAAGATCGAACGAGGCTCTCCCATGACATCGATTCGAGCCGGATCGCCGGTGTGGATGCGAGGCAGTTTTGTTTCCTCGAAATATCCCGCGACGTAGAAGCTATCTTCATCGACCAATGCCCCGATAGCGCTTCCCGCGGTCGCGTAGTTGCCCGGGCGCAGCGAGAAATTGGTGATGATGCCGTTGACCGGTGCTCTCACGCTGGCGCGTTCGAGATTGAGGCTCGCCACATCTCTGCTCGCAAGCGCTGTTTCGTATGCTGCTTCAGCCTGCTTTACCGTGGCTTCAGCCTGCTGCCTCTTTTGAAGGCTTACGACTTCGTTCGCCGCCAGTTTTTGGTACCGATCGTGATCCATGCGAGCCAGATCCAACGCCGCCTTGGTGTTGGCCACCTGAGCTTCCGTCTGCCGGAAGGCAATCTCGAAGCGGCTGGTATCAATTCGGAAGAGCATGTCGCCTTTACGCACGTTCTGATTATCATTAACCAGAACCTCGCTGACAAGGCCCGACACATCAGGCGCCAGACGCACCACGTCGGCACGAACGTGGCCATCACGTGTCCAAGGCGCGTCCGTGTAGTAGGCCCAGATATACTGGCCCAAGATCGCCGCACAGACCACCATGACCGCGGTCAGAAGGAAGCGACCGGAAAGAACAAGACGAGTTTTCATAATTGATATCGTTGGCAAAGGAGCACGAGCACTCCCAGAGTGGAAACATAGGTGGCAAGCTCGAAAAGTGGGCGATGCCACACGAACCGGTAAAAGCCGATGCGCGCGAGCCCTCGTCCAAGAAGACGGCTAATAACCAAAGCGGAAAGCGCCAGAACGATTAGCGTTGGGATGAAGACGCCGTAGATATCGATTTGCTGAGTCATGTGGCGACCCTCGTTATCTCACGCTGCGGTACTACCGGTCCGAAGTCTGCGGCATCGGGGAAAAGGCAAAGCCGCAACGAAGCGAGCAACATTCGCAATTTGCGGCTGCTCCCATCGCCGGGAGCGCGGAAAGTTTCGGCAAGACATGCGTCAATGATGTTGGTGAGCCGTTCCGGAGCCCGCGCAACCCCTTGCGTCGTCCCGACGTAGAAGTCAGTTACCTCACTGAAGAGTGAACCCAGCGGGCCGTCCGCCAAAGCCGGCGCTTCAACTCGGAAGTCGCGAAGATCAGCCAGATTTATTCCGACTCTCAAGTCGCGCAGAAGATCTGCCGATGCCACGTCCGAATCGGGAGAGACAGCGGCAATCCTCGGGGCGAGCAACCCGAGCAGGTCGAGCAGCCGGTGAACGATCCGGTCGCGATCGAGCTTCGGGCGAGACATGATCGTCGCAATCTCCCGGTGCGCGGCTCGGAGAATACGGCGAGCGCTAGCTTCCGCTCCAATGGACTTGACGAGGCCGGTCGCAATCATGGCACAAACCCCGGCTAGTACTGTCGCGATATTATTGTTGAGAAAGGATGCCAGATCCATGCTCAATCGCGCTGACAACACCAGCATGAAAATAAAATTCACGCAAAGCCCCATACCAACAAGAAAAAGCGATGGAACGGCGAGGCAAACACCCGCGGGTATCAGAAAAAGACCCAGCGCTGCGACCAGCGGTACGAAGCCATCCACTATCGGCAGGACGGCAAAAATGTAAACGAAAGCGAAGAGAGCAGCCCAAACGTTGATGGTGACGAACTTCCGCATTGCGGGAATCGGATCGTCTATCGCAGCCAAAATGCAGCAGAATACTCCGGCCAGCTGCGCCACCGCCATTCCGTCGGACTGTCCCGAGCCTATCCAGAACAATGTCCCGAGTAAGATGGCCAGGGCAGCGGCGAGCGCCGACACGAAGGCCATACCATAGTCCAAATGCGGCCGCACTTGGCCGGATGCGGCAATGATGCGGCGGGATCTGGAGGAAATTTTCTCATCGCGGATGTCAGCCCGCAAGCTCTGGCAATCGCTCCAGATTTCGACGAGGTTGTGCAAGCGGTGCGATGCGTTGACGAGAAGCGCTCCTTCCCAGGTGAAGTTCTGCTCGTTTGCTGCCTCGATCGCCGCAATGTCCCGATGTAGCCCAGCCTTTTTCCACGGACTAGCATCTGCTCCATGCTCGACCCATGCGGCAACCCGCTCGAAAACCCGTTCCGCCTCTGTGGTAGCGGGAGTTGAGAGCCGCCTCAGAGCCGCGAGATGATCCTCAATCGTTGATAGGAGCGGGAGCAGCAATACCATCCGCTGCTGCAATCCGCGCATGAGGTCTGTAAGCTCGCTGTGATGGGACGCATCGTAGGAGACGTGTGTGGTAAAGGCTCGCATGTCGACAGCATCGGATGCGAGACGCTGACGCTCCCTTACTTTGGCATCTGAAGCCGTTCCCGAGAACGAGTCACGCACAAGTGTTGCGGCGTTGGACAGCCACGCGTCGACCCGGCCCAGAAGGACAGGCCCAGCATGACGCGGGAAGACAATGCGGCTGACAAGTGCTGCACAGATGATCCCAAGGCCGATTTCCTCGACACGCGCGACAGCCGTGTCGAAGGCGTTGCCTGGTGTGTCCACCAGCGGCAGCCCGGCCATCAGGACCGTATAGCCGGAGAGTTGGAAAGCATAGCTTCTAGGCGTTCTGTCGAGCAGGCTGACAAACAGGCAAATGCCGACCCAAAGCGCGATTGCAATAGTCAGGATTTCCGGCGAGTTCACCAGATTCGGAACGAGAACGACGGTCATGATACCGCCGGCAATCGTGCCGAAAAGACGATAAACAGCCTTGGAGGTGATTGCGCCGGAGAGGGGATGTGCGACGATATAGACTGTGCCGACGGCCCAATAGGGCCGGGACAGGTCGAAGTAAATCGCTATCCCGTACGCCATCATTGCCGCGGCGAATATCTTTGCCGAGAAAAGCACATCTGCAACGGGCAAGGCGGGACGGTTCGGCATATCAGGGCCTTCGCTTGCCTAAACGAACCCCGAGAGCTGCACTCATAGCATGCAGAAGCCGCTGCGTTGCCCGGATGTCCTCGATACCGACGCCTTCCAAAAGCTCGCTTCGCAATTGCGCGAAAACGTGCTCGCTGCGGGCGGCAAGTGCACGCCCTTCCTCGGTCAAGAAAATGCGCTTCGCACGCCGGTCGCGATCATCTTCCTGCCTGCGGACCAGCCCGTCCCGCTCAAGGCTGTCGAGAACCCGGACCACCGAGGTTCCTTCTAGGCCAAGCATGTCTGCCAATTCGTTCTGGCGCTTCCCGTCGCCGTGACGACTGAGCATCGTCAGTGGCAAGGCGGTGGCATCTGAAAGACCCTGGTCGGCGAGGGCCTGTGCAAGCGCGCGTCGCCAGGACTGCGCGACAGCCATGAGCTGAGGAGCAAGCTCGGCGTTGGTATCGGGGACATTTGTATGTATCATCATTAAATGACATATCACCTATTCGACTCTGAGATGACATACCATCTATTCCGTGTCAACTCCCCTTTTCGAGTCGCCGAGTCGTCGACGCCAATCTGAACAAGTCCTGGCCCGGAGGGATGGTGGCCGCCATCGCCGCCCCGCACAGGAATGTGGTCGCGCCGACCGAAGCCGCGCCGACGATTGAGAACACGATCTGCTAGGCTTACCTCCGCCAGCTACGCAATTGGGATCACTGTCGCCGCTTATGAAATAGCAGGCCGGAGCAGCATAAGAAAAGCAGAAGGCCGTATCAGGCCTTCTGCGAATGAGGGAGGCTTCACGCCTCCCAAATGTCATCTTTCACGGACCGGTAAGCCGCAATGAAACGCACGCCGGTTTCGCGCCGGATCGTCCGGAAGATGTCTTGCAAGCCCTCCAGCGAGGCGGCCGGCACAAGCCCGTAGCCCCGCAGGCTCCTGCGGTAAGCATCGACGCTGCCATCGGCGTAGATCCAGACGTGATCGATAACCGAGACCGGTCCCTTGTCGAGCCAGGCTGCCTGAAAGAACCAGCTTCCCTCGTTCATGATCTCCCAAAGCGCGTCACCTTCCGGCGTGCCACGTTCAGCGTCGATCTCTGCCTGAAACGCAACATCATGGCGAAGATCGGCGAGAACTTGCTCGATCTTCGAAAGCGTCATGTCATGAACCTGACGGGCGAAGTCCGTCTCGCATGCCTTGCGGTTTATCTCGATCTGAGCCTTGAAGCCGAGAAACGTGTCGATGAGCGGTACCGGATTGAAGTCGAACATATAAATCTCCTTTTCGTTCTGACGAAAAGGGACCACACCGCAGTCCGTGAGGAGTCAGGGACCCGGAGCGCGGCCGCCGTGCGGCGAGCGGGGGAACCGAATTTCCGGCGCGGACTCATGGCCGCGACTGAAATTGATGATGTGGACGGCCCTCCGAACCCGTCGCGCGAGATGCTAAGATCATTCTGCGCAACTCAGAGAAGGAACCGTGTCATGACTTTCGAGAAGATCACTGTCGTCGGCCTGGATCTGGCCAAGAACGTGTTTCAAGTTCATGCTATCGATGACGTCGGCAATGTTATTGTCCGGCGGCAGCTTCGCCGAAATCAGCTCCTGCATTTCTTCGAGCAGTTGCCACCCTGCCTCGTCGGCATGGAAGCTTGTTCGACTTCACATTACTGGGCGAGGGAACTCGGTGCCTTGGGCTTCGATGTGAAGCTTATGCCTCCGGTATATGTAAAGCCGTATGTGAAGCGCGGGAAAAACGATGCAGCAGATGCCGAAGCGATTTGCGAGGCAGTCACCCGTCCAACCATGCGCTTCGTACCGGTGAAAAATTGCGAGCGTCAGGCTCTTCTTATGCAGCACAAGACCCGAGATCTTTTTGTGCGGCAGAGAACGGCTCTGATCAACGCACTCCGAGGCCATTTGGCCGAATTCGGTATCATCACGCCTCAAGGAAAGTTCGGGCTGAAAGCTGCTCTCGAAGCCTTACACGTCGCGAAAGACCATCTTCCTGAACCGTCGTGGCAACCCTTCAAGCACATTCAGATGCAGCTAGAAGAGCTGAGCAATAAGATCGCCGAGCTTGATCGCACCATAATGCAGTGGTGCCGGGACCAAGCTGCCGCTCGGAGGCTGATGACCATCCCAGGCGTCGGCTTTCTCACGGCGGCCGCAATCGCGGCTTCGGTTGGGAATGCCGAGGAATTCAAATCAGCGCGACAGTTCGCGGCTTGGCTTGGCTTAACGCCGCGACAAAATAGTAGTGGCGGAAAGGAGAGGCTAGGGCGGATCAGCAAGCAGGGCGATCGGACAATCCGACGATTGCTGGTAGTCGGCGCCACTGCCGTCATACGACGAGCGCGCATTGATGCTCCATCATTCCCGTGGATCGCGAAGCTCTTGCAGCGCAAACCGGCACGCATGGTGTCGGTAGCGATCGCCAACAAGACCGCCCGCGTCGCGTGGGCTCTTCTGAGAAGAGAGGAGACTTACCGGCACGCAGCCGTTTGAAGGAATCCGGCTCGGCAATCGTCGACCGGAGGAATGAAGGACTGAGTAATGATGGCGAACCGGTTGGACCGGGGATGGAGCAAAGCCTAGGTTCCCCCAGAGCCTTGAGCTCGACAAATTGATTGGCTCTCCATCCGCGGACTTCATCAGGGCCAGTGGCTACAATGCCACGATAAAAGGCCGGACACATGACTGAACCTGACCGATCCCATCGATACAGAGTCTTGCATTCCACGGGCCGTCCACACATGGGGGAACCGTTCGTCCTTGACGCCGGAACGGCAGGTGTAAACTTGGATGTCAGAAGAAGAGCCCCCGCGCCCAAAGGGCGCGGTCCTTGTCCGGCGGTGAGCCGGCCCGGGCAACATCGAACTCCTGGATGAATCCTTAGGAGAAGGAGATCGTCGAAATTCTGATGCAGATCGCGGTCTATGCAGGATTCCCCGCCGCGCTCAATGGGCTGTTCGCGGCGAAAGAGGTTTTTGCGAAGTAGGTGGCGGCGCTCACGCGCCACCCTTGCCAAACCGATAGACCGGGATGCCCATCTTGCGAGCCTTGTCGGCGAGATTGTCCTGAATGCCGGTGCCAGGGAAGATGATGACGCCGATCGGCAGGACGGCAAGCATTTGATCGTTGCGCTTGAAGGGCGCGGCCTTGGCGTGTTTCGTCCAGTCGGGTTTGAAGGCGATTTGCGGCACCTTGCGGATGTCGGCCCAGCGGGCGGCGATCTTCTCGGCGCCCTTGGGCGAACCGCCGTGCATCAGCACCATGTCGGGGTGCTTGGCGTGGATCTGGTCGAGCTTGGCCCAGATGAGCTTGTGGTCGGTGCTGTCACCGCCGGAGAAGGCGATCTTCGGTCCTGCGGGCACGAGCACCTCGGTCTCGGCGCGGCGCTTGGCGGCGATGAAGTCGCGGCTGTCGATCATCGCGGCGGTCATGTTGCGGTGGTTGACCTTGGAGCCGGTGCGCGGTTTCCAGCTCGACCCGGTGTGCTGCTCGAAGTGGTCGGCGGCCTGGTCGCGCATCAGCTCGAAGGCGTCGCGGCGTTCGATCAGGGTCTGGCCCTCGGCGGTGAGGCGTTCGAGTTCGCTCGCTTTGACCTCGCTGCCGTCCTGTTCGCGCTGGAGGCGGCGCTGCGCCTGCTCGTTGTCGTCCAATTCGCGGTCGATCCGGTCGGTGGCGCGGTGGAAGAGATTGACGGTCGACCACAGGAGATCGTCGAGGTCGGGTTCGAGGCGCGTGTCCTCCATCGTCGAGATCAGCGCGTCGAAGATGTCGGCGATGGCCCCGGCGACGCGATTGCCCTCGGGGAGCGGCCGGGGGTCGGGTTCGTCCGCGAAGGGACGGTAGCCGTAGAGCTGAAGCTCCTGCAGAACGTGGTCGGTCGGGGAAGAGGCGTGGTGGGGTTCGTAGTCGTCGTGCCCGCTCATGGGATGCTCCGTCGATTGGACCGCGACCATCGCGGCCTTCTGGCGACGAAAGCCCACGGGCGGAACGGCCCAGCACCCGGAGCAAGGCGAGAGGGCCGAAGCGCAGCGGAGGATGGCGAAGGCCGGCTATTTTGCTTCGCGATGGAAAGCGGCCCGCAGGGACGCGCCGGAACCGAAGGTCAGCGAAGCTAAAATAGCCGGGCGCAGCCATTGCCGGGACGGGCCGTTTGTGGGCCGATCGCCCTCTCGAAGGCCGTGGCGCGGTTCTTTTCGACGGATGAACGCATACCTGCGGGTATGATGACGGCGGTTCTCACCACCTTCCCGGCGCCGGCTACGCTGCCCGAGCCATGAAGCGGGCGACGTCCTGGGGGGCGAGTTGCACCCGGAGATTGGCCCGAAGCGCGTCGACGCCGAGCTGCCGGAGATCCTCGTTGAAGTCCCCTGATATCGGCGAGAGCGTGATCGCCTCGATCCCTGCCGCGTTCGCCCGTTCGATCAATGTCGCCATCGCGCCGTCGCCTGCGGGATCATTGTCGCGAATGATGTAGAGCCACCGTAGCGTGTCGGGGAACAGGATGGCCGCGAGGTGTGATGCGGATAATGCGGCCGCTGCCGCCATGCCGGGAATGATCTCACGCACTGACAGGACGCTTTCGATGCCTTCGCCCGCCGCCATCACGTCGCCGGGGATACCGAAGCGAACCGCGTGCCCGAGCAGGTCGCCCATCGCCTTGCGCGGCGTGTCGATCGGCGCCTTGTCGGAACCGTCTGGCGCGAGCCAGGTGCGGTGTGCGCCGGTGATCTGACCGGACAGATCGGTGACGGCGGCGATCAGCGCCGGCCACGTCTCGGTTGGGCTGTCGTCGTCGGGCCGATAATAGCAGCGCGGATGGAAGCGGAGGTTTCCGGTTCCGTGCAAAGCCGTGACGCCGCGTTTGCGCAAATACGTTTCCGCGATCGTGCCGCCGATCGGCTGCGACATGGCAAAAAGCCGCCGCGCCGCCTCGGACGAGCCGGTTTGCACTGGCGCCCTTGTGTGCATCCTCGGCGGCGGCTCCGGTTCAGGATGCGGCAGACTGAGGAACCGCCGGGCCTCCTCGGCGACATCGGCGAAGTCGACGAGACCGAGAGATTCGCGGATCACGTCGAGCAGGTCGCCATGCTCTCCCGTCGCGGCGTCGGTGAATTTGCCGGCCGGGCCTTTGGGCGAATCCTTCAACCGCACGAACATCGAGCGTCCCGGCGTATTGCGCACGTCGCCGACCTGCCAGTAGTTGCCTTGGCGGCGGCCGGCGTCGAGATAATGACGGCACACCGCCTCGGCCTGCCGGCCGAGACGCTGCGCCAGATCGGAAGCGTCGAGACGCGCCATCACGCCACCTCCCGATCCGAGATGCGCGCCACCGGGTAGGTATCGAGCAGTTTCGCCAGCACCGTGGGACCGGCGGCGTCGACGGGGACGAAGAAGCGCAGCTTCCACGAGATGATCTCGGTGAAGAGGCCATAGGCGCGCAGGCGCTCGCGCATCGCCTCGGTGAACCCCGAAAGTTCGATGCGATTGGCGCCCATGACGCGGACGCGGCGAAGCTGAAGACCTTCGGCGAGGTCGAGGATGGTCCGCCCGTCGATTAGCGCGGCATAGGCGTCATCGGCGGACAGACTGGAGACGCCGGATTCCGCTGCATTCGCCGCCCACGCGGGCGACACCCGCCGTCCGATGATGCGTTCGCCGTCATCGGTCTGGAGCCGATAGACCCGCGTCGACTCGTTCGGCAGGCGCTTCCAGACCGGCAGAAGCAGGCCGGCGACGATGTGCAGCGTGCTCTCGGTGAAGGCCGGCACGTCATCGAGTTCGCGCGTCCATGCCAGCGCGAAAGTATCTCGGTCGACTTCTTCCCAGTGGCTGTCAGCCATCATCTTGAACGAGGCGTGATGGTGCTCCATCGGCCGGATCAGCCGGACGCGACGTTCGATCTCGCCGTCGTCGAGCATCAGCGAGGGCGCCGGAACCTGCACCGCGGCGCGGCCCGATTTGGCGTTGACCAGTAGCTTGCCGTGATCGGCATCGACATAGGCCAGCGCATCGTCGAGCGTCATCGGCCGGTTGCGGCGCTTCTCGGCGATGGTGAGCAGCCGGGTTTCGGCGCCGGTCGTGGGATGCGTGTAGATCGTCTTGCGGTCGGTGACGGTGAAGCTTTCGGCCGTCAACGTCTCCAGCCCGACGTCATAGACGCCGCTGGCGATCGCGCCCTGCACCTTGGCGTCGAGCAATTGCTCGAAGGCGGTGAAGAGGATGCCCTGAAGCTCGATGGTCAGCGCCAACAGGCGATTGAGGAAGGTGGTGATCGGCGGCAACTCGTCCTTGACGCCATTGGTGTCCATCAACTTCAGGCCGGTCGCGCTCTCGAAGCGTTGAAGCGAGCAACCGTCGATCTTGCCGCGCACGATCAGCAGATAGAGCTGGCGTAGCGCATCGCGGGCGTATGGCGATTCCAGATTGTCCTCGGGCCGGAACAGGCCCTGGCCGCCGGTCTGCCGCTGTCCGCGCGTGATGGCGCCCAGCGTGTCCAGCCGCCGGGCGATGGTCGAGAGAAAACGCTTCTCCGCCTTCACGTCGGTAGCGATCGGTCGGAACAGCGGCGGCTGCGCCTGGTTGGTGCGGTTGGTGCGCCCCAGGCCCTGAATGGCGGCGTCGGCCTTCCAGCCCGGTTCGAGCAGGTAGTGGATGCGCAGACGCTGGTTCTTCGCCGACAGGTCCGCGTGATAGCTACGGCCCGTGCCGCCGGCGTCAGAGAAGACGAGGATGCGCTTTGCATCATCCATGAAGGCGGCGGTTTCGGCGAGATTGGCGGAGGGCGCGCGGTTCTCCACGGCAAGGCGGTCGCCGACGCCGCCCGCGCCGGACTTGCGCACGATACGGCGTGAGCGCCCCGTCACTTCGGCCACCATGTCGGTTCCGAACCGCTGTACGATCTGGTCGAGCGCGCCGGGCACGGGTGGCAGCGATGCAAGGCGCTCGATCAGCTCGTCGCGGCGGGCGACGGCTTCGCGGCTTTCGACGGGCTGGCCATCGCGGAAGACCGGCCGCGACGACAGATTGCCCTCGGCGTCGGTGAAGGGTTCATAGAGTTGGGTGGGGAAGCTGTGCGCCAGATAGTCGAGCACATATTCCCGAGGAGTGATGTCGACGCGGACGTCGTTCCATTCCTCGGTGGGGATGTCCGCCAAACGGCGCTCCATCAGCGCTTCGCCGGTCGAGACGATCTGAATGACGGCGGCATGGCCTTCCTCCATGTCGCGCTCAATGGAGCGGATCAGCGTCGGCGTCTTCATGCTGGTGAGGAGATGGCCGAAGAAGCGCTGCTTGGTCGACTCGAAGGCCGAGCGGGCAGCGGATTTGGCCTGCCGGTTCAGCGTGCCGTCGCTGCCGGTGATATTGGCGGCTTCCATCGCCGCGTCGAGATGATTGTGAATGATCGAGAACGCCCCGGCATAGGCGTCGTAGATGCGGCGCTGTTCATCGGTCAGCGCGTGCTCGACCAGCTCGTATTCCACGCCGTCATAGGAGAGCGAACGCGAGGTGTAGAGGCCGAGCGAACGCAGATCGCGCGCCAGCACCTCCATCGCCGCGACGCCGCCATCCTCGATGGCTTCGACGAACTCGGCACGGGTGGCGAAGGGAGTGACGACCGATGCCTGCAAGGCACAAATCGCTCCAGTGGAGCGATTTGAGGAAGGAACGCCCCGAGCCTCCGGCGAGGGGCCTGAGCCGCCCCACAGGCCGAGCCGTTGCGCATAGGCGAGATTGTGAACCGTGGTGGCGCCGGTCGCCGAGACATAGACGACGCGGGCGTCGGGCAGCGCATGTTGCAGGCGAAGGCCTGCGCGCCCCTGTTGCGAGGGGGCGACGTCGCCGCGTTCGCTTTTTCCGCCGCCGGCGTTCTGCATGGCATGGCTTTCGTCGAAAATGAGCACCCCGTCGAAATCGGAGCCCAACCAATCGACGATTTGCCGAACGCGCGAAACCTTCTCGCCACGCTCGTCGGAGCGCAGCGTGGCGTAGGTTGCAAATAGGACGCCTTCGGTGAGCACGATCGGCTTGCCCTGCGGGAAACGTGACAGCGGCGTCACCAGCAAACGCTCCATGCCGAGCGCCGACCAGTCGCGTTGCGCATCCTCGATCAGCTTGTCGGACTTGCTGATCCACACGGCCTTGCGGCGACCCTGCATCCAGTTGTCGAGGATGATGCCGGCGGACTGGCGGCCCTTGCCGGCGCCGGTGCCATCGCCGAGCATGAAGCCACGGCGGAATCGGACGGTGTTCGAGGCGTCGGCGGGCGCGGCGCTCACGCTGTCCCAGGTCTCATCGACCGTCCACGATCCGGCGAGATGGTCGCCATGCGCTTCGCCGGCATAGATGACGGTTTCGAGCTGGGCGTCGGAGAGCAGAGCCCGGATGTTTGTCGGCAGCATTGGCCGATAGCTCGGCTTGGGCGGCGCGACGCTCGCCATCGCCGCCGATTGCACCAGCTTGGTGGGGTGGCCCTGAGAACCGGGAATACGGATCGACTGCAATCCGTATTCCTCATAGATCGCCTCAGTCAGGTGCGCGCCCTCGGGCGGCGTCCAGTCCACGATGTCGTAGGCGAGCGGAATACCCTCGGGATCAACGACGCCGGAGGCAGTCGGGCGAGCCATCGTCGTGCGGGCGAGAGTGCCCCGCACCGTTTTCGGCGGAGCGGCGGAAATAGGCGCCGCATTGGCGGGCAGCGTGACAGGCAGGCGCGCGGACACATGCGTCCCGATCCAGTCGAGCAGCGTCGCGGCATCGGGCGCCATGCCTGGTGAGGCCGGGAACGTCGTCGGATCATCGGCGGGCAGCTTGTCGATAACCGTCAGGCGCGTCGGAAAGGTCGTCCCATGCTTGGCATAGACCGCGCCGGCGATGGCGGCGCTGAACACGATGCGTCCGCGCTCCTGCAAGCGGACGAAGGCGTCACGCCAGTCGGGCATATCGGGACCAACATTGGCGCCGGTGATGGCGACAAGTCGGCCGCCAGGCGCGAGCCGGTTCAGCGCTGAGGCGATATGGCGGAAGCCGGCGTCCTGCACGCGACCCGCGACATGCGCCATCGCCGAGAACGGCGGGTTCATCAGCACGACGCTGGGAACCGTGGCCAGATCGAGATGATCGTCGATCTGCGCCGCGTCGAAGCGGGTGACGGGAATGGCCGGAAAGAGGAAAGAAAGCAGGTCGGCGCGCGTGTCGGCCAGTTCGTTGAGGATCAGCGAACCGCCGGTTGTCGCCGCCAGGATGGCGAGCAGGCCCGTGCCGGCCGAGGGTTCCAGAACGCGGTCGGCAGGCGTGATCGCCGCCGCCGTCAGTGCGGCGAGGCCCAGCGGCAGCGGCGTCGAAAATTGCTGGAGCGCCTGGCTTTCCTCGGAGCGGCGGGTGTGCGTCGGCAGGAGGGCCAGCACCTTCCCCAGCACGGAAAGGCGTGCAGCCGGAGAAGCGGTTTTGCGGAACAGCGCTTTTCCGTATTTGCGCAGGAACAGGACGGTCGCGACCTCGCACGCCTCGTAGGCCGCTTTCCAATCCCAGGCGCCCGATGCGTCGGACGCGCCGAACGCGGTTTCCATCGCGCGGCGCAGGATCGCGACATCGATCTGTGCGCCGCGTTCGAGATGAGGAAGCAGCCGTTCGGCAGCGGCGAGAATCCCCGACGACGGGGCGAGCAGACGCGACGTGGCCGGCGCGGCGGCCACGGTAGACAGGATGTTCATGGGATGAAGCCTCGGAGAGCGGAACTGGACAAGCCCGCGCGCCGCTCTCTCTCGACCGCCCGGACTCACCCCGTCCCGGCGGCCCTCTCACTCTCAAAGACCGGACATGAGAAAAGCGCCCGACCGCGAGGTGGGCGCTTTTCAGAGGATCAGTTCCAGTGTTCGTCCAAGATCTCGCCGGCGACGAGCGCGCGGGCTTTGCGTATCAGATCATCGCCGCAGATCGCTATGTGGCCGAAGAACCTCGCATGGGCGCCGTGCTCCCAATCGGCATAGGCGCAATGTTCGAGTAGCAAAAAGCCTAACGCTCGCTGCCGCCAGGCGTCGGCAATAGCGCGTATATTCGACCCGTTGCGGGCCTCCCCGAAGTGCAGAAATCAAATTGTCTCTTGTAGCGCTTGGTCGCGCACTATTTCCACCGTAGCCATTGAAGCGTCAAGTCCTCATGCGATCTGTCGTCCTCCCAACTCAGCGTCAGCCAGTTAGTAGAAGTAGGATAAGAGATCAGAAACCGGCCTGGTCGATATTTTGCGTCACGCAGCCATGGATACTTATTTAAGTCGGCTTCTTCGAACAACAAAACGAAGCGAAGCCCCATGATATTAATTGCAAGAGCTTCGATTTCGTCATGCTCGTTTGTCAGGGGCTGGAACTGAAAGCGCAGCGTGTTCTCAGTCATGTCTCCCGTGTTCATAGTGCAGTACAAACCCGCACCACCCGACCAGTGCCGAGGGTCATCGAGCAGGTCAAGAAGCAAAGCATCACGAGAGAATGCCCCCGAAAGTCGTTCGCCGCCGCGTGCCAGATTCCGCGACACAGCCGCTGCTTTTGCCGTCTTCAACAGCCAGCGTTCGAGGTCATGCCCGGAGATAATTGCATGCCGTGAACCGTTATCGTGTTTGAGATACGACATGAGCGACGCGAAAAAGTAATGCGCCGCCGAATCGAGCGGGCTAAGTGAGCTGTTGTGCTTGGTACAAAGGCATTTCGCTTCTATCGGCGGGAGGATTTTCACTTCACCCGCTTCGAGCCATGGAACGCCAGAGATCGAAAAATCGCCGCCGTCCATCAATACATGGCAGACGGAGTTCGAGATTATATGTTCGCCGGAAATCGGCGCAACGCACGAACCCAGCTCCTTCATGTAGCATCGTTCGACGCGCCCGGTCGAAGGCAATGCACGTAGTCCAAGAACAGCAGGCGACTTGTGCCATCTGTTATTGTTGAAGCAACAAAGCCGCGCGGGTTTAGTTGAACCACACGGACATGGTCCGTTTAAAACCGCCTCTTCCTTTCGCTTTCGTTCGCCCATAACGTTGCTTTATACAGCAAAGCATGACTTCGTGTGCGTCAAAATTTCAGCCGCGTCAGGCTCCTGAAACGAAAAAGCCCGGTGCGAAGCCGGGCAAGTGTGGGTCTGGGGATGGCGGCGGAGAGCGGATTGCGCCGCTCCCCACCGGGATCGATCACTCGACGGCGATCATGGCGTCCTCGTCTTCCTCGACGTTGGCGGGCTCTTCCTCGTCGTCATCTTCGGCGAGGAAAGCAGGAAGCGCTTCATCGCCATCGGTCTGACCAACGGGCCCGACAGCCCCGTCGCCATCGGCGCCCTTGAGGCGCAGCGGCTCGGGCAGCCAGCCGGTATCAGCGAGCAAGCGTTCAGCCTCCTTGGCCATGTCGCCCTTCTTCATGTGGTCGATGAGCTGCGCGGCGCGCTCGCCGGCGCCTTCGCGAACGGCTTCGAGAATGCGCGCTTTGGTGACGCGGCCGAGATAATTGCCGACCGTCGGCCGCCATCCGACTTGCGCCATGTCGAGACCCGTCGCCCGCGCCAGCCGATCGGCCTGCGCCAGCCGGACCTTCAGCCCATGCTCGCTGACGCCAGAGCCGCTATAGGGGTTCGGCCGCTCATAGAGCGCGTTGACGCCATAGCTGACGCAATGGGCAAGCAGCTCCATGCGGTTGTCGTCGTCGAGCGCCACGAGCCAGCCCCACAGCGCCTCGTCATCGGCCGGAACATGATCGCCCCAGCGCTCATGCCGATCGGTGACGGCTTGCGCGGAGGCGCTATCCTTCAACTCCTCGGCCTGCGCCGTGAAGTGGATTGGCCGGACATTGGCCTCCAGCGCGCCCGTCGCCGGGCGATGCAGGAACGTGTCCGACACCAGCTTGTGCAGCAGTGCCGTCATGGCGACATGCGGATGGCTCGCCACGGCATCGCGCAAGGCAAGCGTGCGATGCGCCGTCAGCTCGGTGATGAGGCGTTCGGGCAGCGGCTTGATGCCGTCCTCCTCGTCATCCTCCGCCGCCGACGCGGGCTGGCCGCCGATGGTGATGACGGCGCGCTGGATGGCGAGCGTCGCCGGTTCGCTGGTTTCGGGATTGCTGACCTCCGGGCTATCGTCACCTTCCGGCTCGACAGGCCGTTCGTCCTCCGGGCGGACATAGCCGCGATCGACGACGAGCTTGCCGTTGGCGTCGAGGGTCACGAAGACGCCGGCGATGGTGATCTCGGTCGGATCGTAGCGCACCGGCCTGTTGTCGAGTTCCTTCAGTGCCGCCTCGATCTCGCCAAGGCGCTGATCGATCTCGTCCGGCAGTTCGTCGGCGCTGTCATATTCCTCGGACAGGCGATCAAATTCGGCCTGCAAGGCGTCGCGCGTCGCCTGTTCCGCCTCGCTCATGTCGAGCGGCGCGCCGGAAATCTCCCGCATTCCGTGGATGACGCCGTAGGGAATGCTGAGGGCGGCTTCGACCCATTTCCAGCCTTCGGCGGCGATCTCGTCGGCCGCCGCCTTCAGCTTCTCGGCGACCAGGCGATCGAGCAGGGCGGCATCCTGAAGCCAGCCTCCGTCGTCCGACTGGAAGAGGTCACGCAGCACGATGCCACCGGCCGCCTCGTAGGCGTCGATGCCGACGAACACGGCGCGCTTGTCGGAGGCGCGCACGGTGGTCTCGGTCAGCATCCGCCGGACCTGCCACGGCTCCTTCTGCCAGCCGGCGCTGATCGTCTCCCAGACCTGTTCCTGGCGGGCATGGTCAGCCGAGACGGTGAAGGCCATCAGCATTTCCAGCGTCATGCCGTCCTCGGCATAGATGTCGAGCAGCTTCGACGACACTGACGCGAGGCGCAGGCGCTGCTTCACCACGTTGACGCCGACGAAGAACGCTGCGGCGATCGCCTCCTCGGTCATGCCCTTGTCGCGCATGGCCTGAAACGCCCGGAACTGGTCGAGCGGATGGAGCGGGGCGCGGTCGATGTTCTCGACCAGCGAGATTTCGTCGATCAGAATGCCGCTTGCCGCATCGCTGACGACGCAGGGCACGGGCGCGGTCTTGGCGAGACGCTTCTGCTTGGCCAGCAGTTCGAGCGCCCGATAACGGCGGCCGCCCGCGGGCACCTCGAACATGCCGGTCTCCTGATCTTCGGCGCCGAGGACCGGCCTGACATGCAAGGACTGGATCAGGCCACGTCGGGCGATGGACTCGGCCAGCTCCTCGATCGACACGCCGGCCTTCACGCGCCGGACATTGGCTTGGGCGAGCATCAGCTTGTTAAAGGGGATGTCGCGCGACGACGACAGGGTGATCTTCTGAATGGCAGACGCCATGGTCTTTACTCCGCGACGGACGCCGAGAGCCTCTCTCTCGAACCAAAATCCGTCACGAAGCGAAGCGCCACCCTCTCACTCTTGGAGGGCAGCGCCACGGAATCAGACAAACGGAAAAGCACGGAAGCGCAAAGCCGGAGATGCGGACCTGGTGCCCAAAGAGCAAACAGACAGAAGATTAGATTGGGCGCGAAAAGCGGGCCTTGCTTGACCAGACTTCCTTTCGATGCTTTCTTTTGTGTGGATTTGCAGCTTGGTCAAGAAACTGGGCTTCGCACTTCTGGTAAGCGTCACCGCGTGGATGGCGTCACTTCCAAGTCTCACAGTGGATACCAAATTCACCGTGAAAATGGAGGTAAGTATGCAGGTACACGTAGATGCAAAGGTGCAAAGTGAAGCGGGCGTTCGTGTGAGTCCTTGGTGGTGAAGCTGATCCGCGCAAGTGACGGTGCTATGTAGTTATGGCTTGGATATTGACCTAGACGACGCCAGAGGGTTCGATTCCCTCGCTCACACCAAACTTCTTTGCTTTGCCCGCTTCTCCCCTTTGCTGCATCAAGCCGCTCGATCGAGCAGCTTCTTTGCCTTCGCCTCCATGTCGAGGCGGGCGTCCTGATGCGGCTTGTCGCGCGCGACGGCCGTGATGCCTTGCACGAAATCGAAGATGCTCTCGGGCGGACGGCCTTCCTCGGCCAGCACCGCGTCGATGATCTTGCCGGTCTCGGCCTTCGAGAAGCCGCGCCGGCGTAGAAAATCGCTGCGATCCTCGTCCGTGCGCGCCACGATCCGCTCGCGCGCCGCCTTGATGCCGTTGATGAAGGGCATGGGCGACGAGTTCGCGAAGTTGAGCAGCGCCGGCGCCGCCTCATGGGCAAAGCGCGAGGCGGCATATTTGCTGTGCCGGATGCTGATCTCCTCGAAATCCTCGACGCCCCACAGGTTTCGATTCTGGCAGACTGCGCGCAGATAGAAGCTCGCCATGCCGAGCGTCTTGGCACCGACCTCCGAGTTCCAGGCGTAGAAGCCCCGGAAGAACAGGTCGGGCGAGCCATCCGGCAGCTTGCCGGCCTCGATGGGGTTCAGGTCATCGACGAGGAACACGAACACATCGCGGTCGCTGGCATAGAGCGTCGTCGTGTCCTTCGAGATGTCGACACGCGGGTTGTAGATTCCCGTCGACCAGTCGAGCACGCCCGGCACTTTCCAGCGCGTATCGCCCGTGCCGTCGCCGGCGATGCGCTGCACCGCCTCGACCAGTTCGTGATCGTAGATGCGGCCATAATCCGGGCCGGTGACGGCGCGCAGTTCGACGCGGCTCCCTGAAACGCCATCGCCGGTTTCCAGCGTCTTGATCTGCTCGGCGCGGTTCGACGTCAGGCCGTATTGCAGATTGATGCCGGCGAGCGCCGCAGGAAGCTGGCGCAGATAGGCGGCAGGAGCGCCGACCTGGCTCGCCAACTGGCCGAAGCTCCAGTGCGTCGGAGCCACGGGCGCCTCGGCGCCGGGCAAGATCAGCGACAGCCGCTCAGGATCGGTGCGGCTCGCCTCGACATGGATCAGCGCCGTTTCCACCACGCGGGTCCGGCTACGTTCGGACCGATCGCGCACCGAGCGGGCCAGGTCGCCGAGTGACAGGAACCGCTCATCGTCGGGCCGCGAGAACCACTCCGACGACACCCGGCCGACGCGCTCGCCGCGCGTGACATCCACCTTGTAGCCGCCGCTGAGATCGCGGCGGGCATCGAGAACCTGCATGTTCATGGGAAAACCTTCCATGACGGGCGCCGAAAGCCTCTCTCTCGGCGCTCCACCCGTCACGGAAACTCGATCCGCACTCTCACTCTACAGGGGATGTTGCAGGATCTCCCCATAAAAACGGGCGCCAGCAACCCTGATACTGGCCCAGAAGAAGACTTCCACCAAATCCAGACGGGACAACTTCTGCAATTTCATGCCCAATTCAGCTTCCGGAAATTTAGATGCAGGTTTCTCCAAACAGTGCGGTGCTTTGTTCACCTACGAGCTTCTGAAATTCACCGTAGCACTTCGACAAATTAAGGCATTGCGTCTTCAATTCGCGCACTATGGTCTCCAGCTTGATTGGATCACTGCCTCCTACCCCGTAGAAGGGCTTTCCACTATTTCCAGATGGCAGTCGCTTCATCATCTGCGTTATCCCAAGTTCCACATGTGGGGTGAAGCGATGAGTATGCTTGCTGCGGAAATCGTCCGTTGCCGTTTTATAGTCCCGCGCGTCGACAGTATTGAGAGCCTTGATCAGTCTCTTCCAGGATCGCCAGGATTTAGCCAGTTTCGCGGCTATCCCTTCATGGATGTCCCAGTCTTCAGGAAGAGTCGCAAAATCGTCCGACCATTGTTCCCCTTGTTGCAGACAATTCGCCTGATGAGATAGATGTGCGATCGCAAAGTAAAACCTGGCTTTGATCGTGTAGGGGGCGAGAAGAGCCGTTGAGGCCAGGTCTTGCACGAATTCATGCAGCAGATCGTTTTTCCGGCGAAGATCCAGCCCTTCCAAGACCGGCTGCCATGCCTCTAACCGTGTTGTGAGATCGATCAGATGATTGATGCTGTTGGCCAGTTCTCGCGCAGCATCACCAGCCATAGTCCGGTAAACCATTTGCTGGAGGCCGAATCTCGCATTCAGATTAACGTTTTGTGGTGGTTTGAACCAATCATATTGCATAAGTGGCGTACATGGCGCGGTGTTGCGGAGCGCTGTCCGGTATTCAGAATATTTTGATGTGAGAAAAATATTTCTTGTATTCATCAAGAATTCTTTTTTTTCTTCGGTCTGCGTCTGCAAATCTGTGTGAAGGCAAGGACTTCAGAGCCGCTTAACGTTCATCTCTTCAGCATTTTTTCGATGGTGTACATAGGCATAACGAGCCGCATCGAATCCGGGAGGCGGACGAACCCATTGCCTTCATAGAAGGCGGCGGCGCGCTCATTGAACGCGTCAACGACCAGCATCGACGAACCGATGGTCGAGGCGGATGCGTAGGCGCGTTGCACGGCATCGGCGAGCAGGATCGCCCCCAGGCGCTCTCCTTGCCGTGCGCGCGACACCGCCAGACGGCCGACCAGCGTGGCGCTCACCAGCGGATAGCGCGGGATATGCTTGCGGGCGGCGGCGGGAACGTCACCCTGCGGCAGGCCCGTTGCGCAAAGCGAGTAATAGCCGAGCACTGTTCGGGGCTGCTCCGGCTCAATGAGGATGAAGATGCCGTTTGCCTTGCGCCGCACGTCTTGGCTCGCCTGCGTCCGCAAATAGCGGTCGAGGCTATCGACCCCGCAAGAGAAAGCATCGCGATCGTGATCGGCAGAAAGCGGCACGATCTGCAAATCCGGTTGGGAAGATGCCATTCTTACGGGGCGACCCGGCGCTTGTGGTCGGCGAGCGCACGCTGAAGACGATCGCTCGGCGCGGGCGGATTGATCAGGGCATTGAAGAAAGCCTCGCGATCACGGTCGGAAAGCACGAGCATTTCATGCTCGGTGATCGTCCGGCGAGCTGTCTCAGCGAGCGCCGTTACGCAGAAGTCGCTCACCTTGCGCTGCGACAGGTAAGCGGCACGCTCGATGAGATCCTTCGTCGCTTCGTCAACGCGGAATCCGAGCCGTTCAACCCGCCCTGGCGCGTCCCGGTGCAATCTGGTCTGTCTCTGTGGCATGAGTGATGGCCTGAGCAAGTTTTCATTCCTTCGAATATGTACGTCCATTTGACTAACAATGCAAGGCTAATTGCCGCCGGGGGCGGAGTGCAGTTTTTAGCCCTCTGCGATCACGCTGCCTGCCTGTCTTTCTGCCTGCTTGAAAATTCCGGCTTTGTCCTCTTCATCCAACAGGGAAGCGATTTCCTCGCAAGTGCGTGTGACGGCGAGTTTCAGTGCCTCGTCGATATGGACGTAGCCCTGGGTCACGCTTTGAGCGGCATGGCCAAGCAAAGCCCGGATCGTCAGTTCGGAGAAGCCGAGATCGCCGGCAACGCTGCCGAAGGTATGGCGTAGCGTATGCGGCGTGACACCCTCGATCCCGACGCTGGCGCAAAGCCTGAAGAGGCACGCCTTGGCTGACGTGAAATGCCCCTCGGTGATATCCGATGGGAAGACATATGGATTATTGCCCCGAACCGGTTGACTGGCGGCGAGCTCTGCAGCGGAAGGGCCGACCGCACGGATCTGCGCATCGCTCTTGGTGTCAGGGAAAGCCACGTAGCCAGCCTCGGTGTTGAGCCAACGGCGTTCCATGCCCTGACCCTCGGAAATGCGGAAACCTGTAAGCGCCAGGAAGCGGATGATGGCGAGGGCCACCGGGCTCTCGCCGCTGCGTTCCGCGTGTCGCATCGCGGTGCCAAGCTTCTTAAGCTCGGCCACGCTCAACCGGCGCTGCTTCTTCTTGCCGGCGAGTTTTCGTGCGCCGCGACTTGGATGGCTTTCGAGCTTGTCGAGACGGGCGGCATGGCCAAGGATGCTCTGGAGTGTTCCGACCGCGCGGGAGGCAACGCCGGGTCCGCCGGTCGTGACGCCGCCTCGACCTCCGCCTCGCGGCTTTGCCGTCTTGCCGGCCACGATATCCGACTGCATCCCCTCGATATCGGCCACTTTCAGCGTATGGGCGAGACGCTTGCCAAGGAGCGGCTTGATATGCGTCTCGATACGGCTCTTGTCCATGGCCAGCGTGGATTTCTTGATCGGTCGATTGCGGCGGCCGAGGATGCGGCCAGCCTCGGCCTCGATGAGATACCAATCGCAGAGATCGGCAACCGTGACCTGCCGATGAGGGTTCTCGTCGGTTTCTGCCGGGTCTTCACCGGCGGCGACGGCGCCGAGCTTGATCTTGGCTTCGTCGCGCGCGTTCTCGACGGTCATGACACCGAAGCGGCCGATATTGATGCGGCGGCTTTTACCCTCGGCGTTCCGGTACTGGATGATGAAGGTCTTGATGCTGGCCTTGGTCACGCGGACGCCGAAGCCCTTCAATTCTCCATCCCACAGGAATGCTTGCCCCGTAGCCGGCGCCTCCAGCGCATCCACGGCCTTTTTCGTCAGCTTGGCCATTTCGTTTCCTCGCTCTGCTTACACGGCTTGATAATAGCACCCGTGTAAGCAATATGTAAGCAGTGTAAGCGAAATTTTTGGCCTAGCATGGCGAATTGTGGCGAATGAGTAAGTCTATAAGTCAATGATTAATAGTATATTTTCGTATTTTTGGTGTCTGTGGCGTATGGTTGGCTTAATCTTGCCAAGGTTGGGGTCGAGGGTTCGAATCCCTTCGCCCGCTCCAGTTTTCCCAACCATTCGAAGCCGCGGGCGACGCGGCTTTTGTCGTTTCAGGCGGCTGAAATCGCAAGGCGCGGAAGCGGCTCAAAGGGCAGTGGTTATGGCGCGGTCACCGTTCGCGGATTCGACAGAGCGTGAAATCACAGCGTCGCTCAAATGAAAGGCAACGCTCGGTGGCCATCATTGGAGCTGGTCGCAGGTCAATCCTCCCAACGCTCCTGCCTCGCTCAGTTGCTTCTCGCATACATCGATATTTGCAGGGTTGGCTGGATCTCCCTCACAAAAGATCGCCTTCCTTTTATCGGCTAAATCGCCAACACACCAGAAGTCGGCTCGCTCGCCTTCCATTGGAGCGCACGAAGTATAACAAGTCTGGACTTCATTGAGACAAGCCGCCTGCTGCGTGTTTCGCGCGGTGGCACATGGTGACAGTTCGTCCTTCAGGCAAGTGAATTTGTCGGCGGGCGCAACGCCGCTGCATTTCTGGTTTCCGGCCGCCATGCACGCGTCATAGGTCTTGTAAAGGGCTGCTATGCAGGCTTGGCCCGGGCCTTCGCACTGTGTCCTGACGCACTGAACGCCGCCGTCTGCAGACGCGCTGCCTTCAGCGAGGCCAATGAGGCAGAAAGCTAGAAAGAGCGTCACGACGACGCGTCGCATGGCTCACTCCCAATACGAAGGCGCGAACAGCTTATCTATCTATCGTGGGTACGCAAGGACAACGGCGTCCCCAAGCTGCAAGGTGACCAATTGCGGAAACGACGCAGCGCGAAATCGCCGCTGGAGGACGCCGCAATGTAGGGGAAAGCTTCGTGGATGACGGCGAAGCTTCTTCGATGCGCACGCCGCAGAGCCCGTGCCTGAATCCGATAATATAGAGGGCTTGCTTTTGTTCTATTTTTGTTCTCATAATGAAGAATGCAGATGGCATTCAACTTCGGCGCCGTCGAAGAAATGACGTGGGTACGGGATCAGCTTCGGCCTCGCTATGGCGACTTCGGCCCTGTTCCCGTGCGAACGCCTATTGGTCAACTCGTGAACTCGTCGATCAGCGGTCGTACGCGCGATGAAATTTCATTGGCCGCCTATCGACGGCTCGTGGACGCCTATCGGGAATGGCCCGACCTCGCACGAGCATCGGCGGGCGATGTCCAGGCCATGATCGGCGACGTGACCTTTCCCGACGTCAAGGCGCGTCATCTGTGCGATGCGCTTCATGTCATAGCAGCGTATCAGCCGAGTTTCGACCTGACGTTTCTTGGCAGCCTGAGTGTTGCGAAAGCGCTCGCATGGCTGGAGCGCTTGCCCGGCGTCGGCCGAAAGGTCTCTGCGTCTACCCTCAACTTCAGCACGTTGAAAATGCCGGCGTTCGTCGTCGATACGCACATACTGAGGATACTGGGGCGATACGGATTCGTCCGAAGCAATGCTGATACACGAACCGCCTATGATGCGATAATGGCGACATTGGATGCGTGGAGCGCCGACGAACTGGCAGAACTTCACATATTGATGAAATGCCTTGGTCAGACCATCTGCCGCGCCGATCTTGCCTGTTGCCCTGATTGTCCGATCCGTCAGCGCTGCAAGGCCGCTATCTGTTCGGAAACCGGCCGGGCGGCGCAACGCGAACGCGGGAGTCATTTTCGTCCTGGTGGCCAACGGGATAAGCACCATCGAGCCCGCATGGCGGTCTCGCCGCGTCATCCCGAAATCGGCTCTGTTCAGTGACCGGGCGCATCGTCTTCGGCCGTGCCATCGTCCCGTTCGTAGGCCTTCAGCCATTCGACAACGCAGGCAAGCCTTGAGGCATCCATCTGGGCTCGAGCCAGGTGCTCCATCTGACGCAGCGCTACGCGAAGTGCGGCGCGTCCCTGCCTGCTTTGCGACGCTTCCCGATCGGCAGGCGGCTTTCCGCTGTCGATGGCGACGAGAACCCGCCGCTTCGTCTCCACGGCTTCTCGATCTCCGTAAGCTTCGAGAAGTTTCTGAAAACTTGCATGGAGCTCCGGGTCGAAATCCTTCTCCTCTCCCATCGGGCCGATGACGGGGTTGCCGGGGTGCAACGCTCCGAGCGGCATCAGGCCTTCGGGGATCGGAGTATTTGCGGAGTGAGTACGGCCGGTGCGCAGGAGTTTGGGCAGCACATGGGTGTGCGGTCCCGGCGGAGAAACGCCGCCGGTGTCGGGGCCTCCGATCTTTTGATAGACTTCGATGCGGCCGATATTGGTCAATGCCACCCGATGTGGATGGCTCGCAAGGATCGCTGGCATGGCGCAGTTGTCGTGATCGAACAAGGATCGTCCCAGATTCGAACGCAATTCGCCGAGCAGCTTCGGATCGCTTGTTCGTATGCAGAAATCGCACTGCGGCAGCGAAAGGCCCATATCGAAAAGAATGCCGGTTCGGTCGATCCCCCGGATGGCGCCGTCGTCGGGGCCGAGTTCGGTCAGCACGCTGCGGGCTTCGCGGCGCGCCCGCCGCTCGGGCAGGCAGAGCGCAACGCCCTGGCTCCAGCGATGGCGTTTCGGGCTCAGCGTCTCGTAGGCGACCGCCCGCACCTCCGCCAGCTTTCGGCGCTCGATCCTGATCGCGCCGCGCCTCGTTGCGCGCGTCAGCGCAAAGCTGTCGTCGATGACTGGCGTTTCTCCCTCGTCCTGATGGAACTCCGCGATGGCGCCGAACGTGCCCATGCTCCAGCCGCTCTGCCAGTCCGCCAGATGGAGGCGCAGCAAATGTTCGAGGTCAAGCATCGGAGCTTCCTTTCGCAACCTGGACCGAGAGATCGAGGGGGTGAACAAGGAGGTGTCCTTCCACATCGGCGATATGAGCGCTGATCCCATAGACAGTGCGCAGATGTTCCGAGGTCAGCACGGCGCGCGCCAGTCCGTCTTCGGCGATCCGGCCGGCGTCGAGAAGCACGAGCCGGGTGCACCAGCGCGCCGCGAGCCCGAGATCGTGAAGCGACGCGACGACGCTGCGGCCCTCGGCGGCAAGTGACCGGAACGTCCGCATCAGGCTGATCTGGTGCGCCGGGTCCAGTCCCGCGACAGGCTCGTCGGCGAGCAGCAGCGGCGTGTCCTGCGCCAGCGCGCGGGCAATCAGCACGCGCGCAAGCTCGCCGCCGGAAAGCTCAGTGACCTTGCGTCGGCGAAACTGCGCGACATCCATGCGCCGCATCGCGTCGTCCACTGCGGCCCGATCCTCGCGGGAGAGCGGCGAGAAGGGCGAGCGGTGCCGCGTCCGCCCGAGCGAAACGAGCGTGTCGACCGGCACGGCCCAGGCGACGTCCCGCTCCTGCGCAAGATAGGCGACGCGCGCCGCCCGTTCGGCAGCGGAGAGCCGGGCGGCATCGTCGTCTCCGAGCATGACGATCCCGCTGCGCGGCGACAATTGCAGGATCGCGCGCAGCAGGGTTGATTTGCCCGCGCCATTGGGGCCGATCAGCCCGATGAACTCACCCGGCCGCACATCGAACGAGACGCCCTTGAGCACCTCCGCGCCGCCGAGCGAAGCGCGCAGATCGTTGACGGAAAGCAGCGTCATGCCAGCCTGCTCCGCGTGCGATAGACCAGCCACAGGAAGAACGGCGCGCCGACGATCGCTGTCAGAACGCCGAGCTTGAGGTCACGCTCGGGCGCGATCAGGCGAACGAGGATGTCGGCGGTAAGGACGACGCAGGCTCCGCCCAGCGCGCTCGCGGCAAGCAGGCGCGACGGACGCGCGCCGACGAGCGGCCGCAGCAGATGCGGCACGACGAGGCCGACGAAGCCGATCGCTCCCGCGACGGCGGTCGCCGCGCCGACGGACGCGGCAGTGCCGAAGACCGCGAGGAACTGCACGCGCCGCATGTCCACGCCCATGCTCGCCGCCGTGTCGCCGCCCAGCGTCAGCGCATCGAGCGGACGCGCGAGCGCCGACAGCATGACCCAGCCAAGGATCATGAAGGGGCCGGCCAGCCAGACATGCAGCATCGAGCGGTCAGTGAGCGAGCCCAGCATCCAGAACATGATCTCCATCGCGGCGAACGGATTTGGCGAGAGGTTCAGCGCCAGCGAGGTCATCGCTCCGGCGAAACTCGATACAGCGACGCCGGCAAGGATGATCGTCAGCGTGCCGCCGCGCATTCCCGCCAGCGCCTGCACGACCACGACCGCCAGGAACGCTGCCGCCAGCGCGACCAGCGGCAGCGCCAGCGGAAAGACGGCGGTCAGTCCGGTGTAGATGGCGAGAACCGCGCCGAGCGACGCCGAGGGGCTGATGCCGATCAGGCCGGGCTCCGCCAGCGGATTGCGCAGGTAACCCTGCAAAGCCGCGCCGGACAGGCCCAGCGTCGCGCCGATCATCAGGCCGAGCACGGCGCGCGGCAGGCGCACCTCCTGCATGATGAGCGCGACCGCATCGGCCTTTTCGGAAAACAGAGCGCGAAGACTGTCGCCGAATGCGATCGCCGCCGGGCCGACGGTCAGCGACAGCACGAGGAGCAGGGCTGCCCCGGCGCCAAGCAGGGCCATCAGCACATGGTAGCGCCGGTCGTCGCTCACCGCCTCGCCTCCCCGTCGATCCCGCTTGCGCCGCGCTGCAGGATTCGCGCTGCCTCGGCGGTAAACGGCGCGCCGCAGAGCGTGTAAGGCGCCGGCACGGCAACGGAGGCGGTGCGCGCGGCAAGGGCGCGATAGGCAGGATGGGCGAGATTTTGCTCGGCAAGCGCCGGTGCGCCGTAGCGCGCTCCGTCGGTGACGAGCAGGTCCGGCTGCGCCATCACCAGCAGTTCGAGCGGCAACCGCGCCGTGCCCGACAGTCCGAGTTGGACCGCCATGTTGGTCAGGCCGGATGCCGCGATGATGGCGTCCACGAGCGTTCCGCTCCCGGAGGTGTAGCTGTTCGCGTAATAGGTCGCGACGGCGATATCCGGGCGCCTGCCCGCGTCGAGGGATGCAAGCCGGCGGTCGAGGTCCGCGATCAGCGCCTCGGCCCGCTCCCGGCGGTCGAGGATTTCCCCCATGCGGGCGAGGTTGGCGCGCACGTCTTCGAAGGAGTTTTCCGGCTCGAACTCCTCGACGCGCACGCCGAGCCGGCGCAGCAGCTCGACCGTCGCGCGCGTGGAGTAAGACCCGGCGAGGACGAGATCGGGCTGCATGAGGAACACTTCCTCCGCCAGCCCGTGATTGACGGCGTAGCGCCCTGCGTCGGCGGCAAGCACCGACGTTCCCGGATCGCTCGCGAGATAGGAAACCGAATGGAGCTGCCCCTCGCCCGCGATCAGCATCGCCATCTGGTCCGTGCAGGCGTTCATCGACACGACGCGTTTCGGCGCGGCCAAGGCCGTTCCGCCGACGGCCAGCGCCAGCAGGGACACGAACGCGATGCGAAGAGCGAAGGCAGGCATGCGTCAGAACGATCCCCTGATGCCGAGGAATGCGGTGCGTCCCTGCGTATTGTAGCCGAACACTTCCTCGTATCGCTCGTCGAAAAGATTCTCGACGCGCCCATAGGCCTCGAAATTGTCGTTGAACCTGAAGCTGCCGCCGATGTTCACGACCGTATAGGCATCAAGCGTCACCCGGGGCGGCAGGCTCGGCACGAAGGCCACGTCCTCCATCCGGCCGTTGAACACGGCCTCCCCGAAGACGCGCGCGCGGTTGTCGTAAAACACATAGGCCGCGCCGATCGATCCGGAATGCTCCGGCCGGCGCACCTCGGCCAGCCGCGGCCCTCCGGCGAAGGTCTGCTCCGTCGCGTCGGTATAGGTATAGGTCGCGTTGGCGCTGAAGCCGTTGAAGAGATCGAGCGTCGCCGAGATCTCGACGCCCTGGCGCTTGCTCTTGCCGTCGCGATTGACCGGCGAGGACAGGAAGTCCGGCGGTCCGCCGAAGACGGTCGCGATCTCGTTGGTGAGGTTCTGGTTGAAATAGGTCACGTCGAGGACGAGCCGCCGGTCAAAGAACCCCTGCTCGACGCCGATGTCCCACCCCAAACTCTTTTCCGGCACGAGGTCGGGATTGCCCGCGAAGGTCGAGGGGATGTAGCCGAACTGCTCGAAGAAGGTCGGATTGGTGACACCGGTGCCCACCGACGTATGCAGCCGCGTCTCGCTGCCGGGGATCTTCCACGCGCCGCTGAGGCTGTAGGTCGTCGCGTCGCCGAACCTGTCGTTGAAATCGCGGCGCACGCCGGCGTTCAGGTAGAACTGGTCGAGGAAGGCGCCCCGATATTCGCCGACGAGCGAATGGCTCTCGCGGCGGAACGTCTCGTCCAGATGCGACGGCGCGAAGGTCTCGCGCTCCCATTCGTAGCCGCCGGTGATCTGGTGCGTGGCCGCCAGAAAGCCCGGCGTATCGAACTGATAGCTCGCCTGATAGGTGCCGTTGAGACGGTCGCCGTCGTTCGAGGACAGCATGCCGTCGCTGAAATTCTCGCGATGGACGTCGCTGCCGGTGAAGCGGGCTTTTTGCGTCAGTGCGCCGTCGAGAGAGACGTAGGTCGCGCCGACCGAGCCGAAGAACTCCTGCGTGGAGGTCCAGTCGTCGCTGTCGATCACCAGCCCGTAATAGGGGCCTGGCGCATAGTCGGGCGCGCCGCCGCTGGAAAAATCCTGGCCGTCCACGTCGCTCTTGCGGTCGACATAGCGCAGCGTGCCGTCGACGGTGAAGTTCTCCGAGAGATCGACCGTGAACTTTCCGTTCAGCGTGGTGTTGCGATCGCCATCCTTCTCGTTGCCGAAATCGGAGATGTTGAACCCCTCTGTGCGGCGGAACGCGCCGGACAGCGCGACGTCATAGTTTTCCGCGCCGCCGGACAGCGCCACGCCGCCGAGGAAGGTGCCGTCCGTGCCGGCTTCGGTGCGGGCGTTGACACGAAACCCGTCGCGCTCGCCGCGCCTGGTGATGATGTTGACCACGCCGGCGGTGGCGTTGGAGCCCCAGAACGCGCTTTGCGGCCCACGCAAGACCTCGATACGGTCTATGTCTTCGACCAGCAGGCTGCCGAAGTCGAATTCGCCGGACGATGTCTCGCTGGCTTCCACGCCGTCGATCAGCACCAGCAGATGGTTCGCCTCGGCGCCGCGCACGCGCACCTGCGTCATGCCGCCGAAGGAACCCGTGCGCGACACGGCGAAGCCCGGCACCTGCCGCAGCGCGTCCGCCACATAGCGCACCTGATTGCGTTCGAGCTGCTCGCCGGTGATGACGGTAAAGGCCCGTCCCGACTTCTCCTGCTCGACCGGCGTCAGGCCCTCCGTGACCAATACCGGAGAAAGCTCGATCGTTCCGTCGTCGCGTGTCTCAGCGTCCTGCGCGCAGGCCGCACCGGTCATCGCCAGCGCCACGGTGCCGGCCCAAAAAATCTTCGTCTGCATTCCTGCCCCCAAACGGCATCGGCGGGACGACGGACGTCATCCCGTGGTTTCCTGAAAACCGCAGGCAGGCAGATTCGACGGGCAATCGACTTGCGACAGACATTACACCCTCGGCCGTCTCCGGCATGCGGCAACACTTCTCACGTGTCACCGCCACGGACGACCGCGCCTGACCACACCCCGTGGACAAGCATGGGTGACCGGAACAGGCAGGTCTCCTGACTTCCGCGTCATCGCCTTCTCCCGCCTTCCCGGAAGTCCGAGGACCGCCAGTGGCATCGTGGAAAAAGGCTCAACGGTTACAGTTGCGGGGGCAGCTGCGGCTTTGGCCGGTTCCGGCCTCACCGCATTCCCTTTTCATCCGCCTCTCGGCGGAACCAGTTCCGTCGTCACGTTAGGAAAATGCGCCGCCATTTGTCAATGCGCCGCGACGCGGCTCAAGGCGCTGCGACACTTATGGCCGGGCCTGCACAGGCAATCGATCCTCTTTCCGCACACCATTCACCCGCCGCCTTGAGGGTGGCCGCATAGACGCTGCTTCCAATAGCCTCGCCGACCGGGGTGTGCATCCCGGCAAAGGACTCGTGGTTCGGCCCATCCGGCGCACTGATGACAACGCAGTCCGTCCCGGTTCCCGTGACGATCTCCTGCTGGTCCGGTCGTCTGTATCCGACCTCAAGCAACGCTACCGTTCGCGCCTGGGTTGCGAGTGACAATGCCTCCAGCAGCGCCGCATCCGAAAGCGGAACGGACACGGCGCAAAGGATGTTGATCGTCCCGACGTTGCATGGATGCAGATCGGACCGAACCCGCTTGCCGACATGTTCGCCGTTATTGAGACCGAGCGTTACGACGCAGTCGGCGTTGACATGCTCCACACAACTCAATGCGCGTTCGTATCGCGACACATTGCGCGCCGTCATGAGGCCAACGGCCTCGCCGAGGCCACGCTGCATCAGCTTTCCGGCAAACCATGTCACGGGATCTGTTGTGTGTCGCAATTCCTCATTGCCGACCTCCAGCCACGCAACCTCGCGGGAACGGACAAAGCCTGGCCGACTGACGGCCCAACTCGCCATGGTCTGCATTTCGGTGAAGCGCGCCAGAAGCCACGGCCGTTCACAAGTGATCTGAAACAAAGGAACCCTCTCTTCTTACATCCACCACTTTGCCCCGAATCCGCGAGAATACACCACCGGTGCTCGCCTAGGACTGCGTTGGCCGCTGCATCCATCAAATCATTGCTGTGCTTCCAGCCGGGACGAATGTGGATGGACGTCGCCGCCTCCATTGGACAAGACGTGTGAACGCAGGATGCCGGGCTCCGGCTCGGCGCGATGTCACAACAAGTCGAGTGGCGCTGGATAGCATGACCCTTACAGACGAAAGACCCGGCGTCATCCCGGATACAGCAGTGCTCTCGCGCTTTTGCGATGAACTGGCCGAAGGCGCGCGCAAGATCGCGCTGACATATTTCCGCAGCCCCGTCGCCTACGAGCGCAAGGCCGATCTTTCGCCGGTTACGGTCGCCGATCAGGCGATCGAGGCCTATCTGCGCGATCGTATCCAGGAACGTTTCCCCGATCACGGGATCGTCGGCGAGGAAGCGGAGGAAAAGGCCGGGACGCGCTTCACCTGGTACATAGATCCCATCGACGGAACCAAGAGCTTCATTTCGGGCATGCCGCTGTTCGGCATCCTGGTCGCGCTTTATGACACGGAGCGCCGCGCGCCGGTGGTCGGCATGATAGACATGCCTGCATTGGACGAGCGCTGGATCGGCGACGGCAGTGCGACCTATCTGAACGGAAAGCGCGTTCACGCAAGCAACTGCGAGAGCATCGGCGACGCACAGATCTACACCTCCTCGCCGGATATGTTCTCCACCGATGAATGGGCCATCTACGACCGTTTGAGCCGCCGCGCGGCCTTCCGCCGGTTCGGCGGCGACTGCTATCTCTATGCGCTGCTGGCGTCCGGCTTCTGCGATCTGGTGGTCGAGATGTCGCTGAAGCCGTTTGATTTCATGGCGCTGATCCCGGTGATCGAGGGTGCCGGCGGTGTCATTCGGGACTGGGAGGGTGCGGTTCTGACGCCCTCGTCGGACGGCAGGGTCGTGGCGGCGGCCACCGAAAAGCTGTTGCAGCATGCGTTGGCCGACACCGCTGGAGCAGGAGCGCGGCCATCATGACCGGGACGGTTCGTCCGGACGATCAGTTCCGGACCATCCTCACGCTCAACGCCTTCGATCCACATGCGAGCGCTCCGCTCGACGATTCGCTCGACCGGCTCGTCAAGCGCCGGCTTCGGAACTCGGGCGAAAGCTCGGTGCTTTTCTACCGTGAGCCGATCAACCCGATATCGGCGCAAGGCCAGTTCATTCAGGGCGCGGACGGACGACGCTATCTGGACTTCTACAACAATGTGCCGTCGATCGGTCATTGCCATCCCCGCGTCGCCGAAGCCGTCTACCGGCAGATGCTCGCGGTCAACAGCCATTCCCGCTATCTCTACGAAACGGTCGAGACCTACGCGGAAGAGCTTCTGGCCACCTTCCCCGCCGAGCTCTCAAAGGTGGTGTTCACCTGCACCGGCAGCGAGGCCAACGACCTCGCCCTGCGGCTAGCGCGCTGCGCCAGCGGCGGCCATGGCGTCGTCGTGACGCGCGCCGCCTATCATGGGAACACCGCCGCGGTGACCGAGGTCTCGCCGTCTTCCTACAAGAAGGGCGAACCGCCGGCCTTCGTGAAGGTCATCGATCCGCCAGATCCGAAACTGTACGGCCCGGACCTTGCAGAAGGCTTCGCGGCGGCGGTCGCCAATGCGATTTCGGAGTTGAAGGCGGAAGGCCATGGCTTCGCCTGCCTGCTGGCCGACACGATCTTTTCGAGCGACGGCGTCTACAGTGACCCGCCGGGGTTCCTCGCCCCTGCGGTGGAGCGCACACGGGCGGCGGGCGGCCTTTTCGTGGCCGACGAAGTGCAGCCGGGCTTTGGCAGGACCGGCGCCGGCATGTGGGGATTTGCACGGCATGGCGTCGTGCCCGATATCGTGACCATGGGCAAACCCATGGGCAACGGCTTTCCCATCGGAGGCGTGGTCAGCCAGCCGGGCCTGATGGAGACGCTTGTCGAACAGTTCGGCTACTTCAACACATTCGGCGGAACGCCGGCCGCCGCGGCGGCCGGACAGGCAGTGCTCGACGTCATCCGGGAAGACGGCCTGATCGCCAATGCGGAGGCCGTGGGGCGTTTCCTGCGATCCGAACTGACCGCGCTCGCCAAGGGCTCCGAGTTCTTGGAGGACGTGCGCGGCAGCGGGCTCTATATCGGCGTATCCGTCGCGTCGCGGCGCAAGGGCGCCAGCGCGAACGACGACGGGGCGAGCCGCATCGTCAACAGGCTGCGCGAGCGCGGCATTCTGATCGGGATCGCGGGCGAACGCGCCGACGTCCTTAAGATCAGGCCGCCGCTCTGCGTCACGCGCGCCGATGCCACCACGCTTGTGGAGCAGCTCGCTGCCGTCATCAGCGAGTGACGAGTTCCTCGAGCACGCCGGTCAGCCAGGCCGCGCCGAGCTGAAGGTCGGCCGGATCGCTCCACTCGTCCGGATGGTGGCAGAGGCCGGCGCGGCTTGGCACCGTCAGCATCAGCGCCGGGCAAACTTCCGACATCATCAGCGCATCGTGGCCGGCGATCGTGTCGGCGGAAACCGGGTTCACGCCCATGCTCGCAGCAACGCTCTCCGCGATCGCGCCGAGTTCAGGGCTGAAGGTGCCGGGAATGCGCAGGTCGTCGCGCACGATCTCGTAGCCGACGCGCGCTTCCGCGGCAGCCGCCTCGATGGCCTCCAACAGCTTGCGATAGCAGTCTGCGATGAGGTCGCCGTCCGCGGAGCGCAGCTCGACGGAGAGCGTCGCTGCGGAAGGCACTGCATTCTGCGAGTTCGGCTCGACGATCAGCTTGGCGACCGATGTGTGCAGCGCGAGCGGCGGCGCCTCGTCGGCCATGGAACGCACCACGGCGATGATGCGCGCCGCGGCAAACAGGGCGTCACGTCGCCGCGCCATCGGGGTTGGGCCGGTATGCGAGGTCTCGCCGAGAAAACGGATGTCGATCTTGTGGGCTCCCCACCAGCGGCGGAAGATGCCGAGACGCGCGCCGGCGGTTTCGAGCATCTCGCCGCACTCGACATGCAGCTCGACATAGGCGGAGGGAAAGGGCGGCGGCGCGTCTTTCCCGAGGAAGCCGATCGCCGCCAGCGCCTCGCGCGCCGTGACGCCATCCTTGTCGGGCCGGTCGAGCTCGACGTCGGGATCAGAGCGGCCGACATAGGCCGCCGAACCGAGGAAGGTGCGGAAGCGGGCGCCCTCCTCGCCGGTCCAGGCGACCACGGCGAGATTGGCCTTGGCGGCGCCTTCGCTGCCGGCGAACCGGGCCTTCAGCTCGGCCACGGCGGCCAGGGCGGCGATAACGCCATATGCGCCGTCATAGCGGCCGCCGAAGGGCTGGCTGTCAATGTGCGAGCCCGCCATGACGAGCGGTGCATCCGGTCCGGCGAGTTCGGCGATGCCGAATATGTTGCCCATGCGATCGACGCGCACTTCGAGGCCGGTCTCCCGCATCCATGCGACCAATTGCCGGCGCGCCGCTCCGTTGGCGGGCGTTGCCTCCATGCGGTCGACGCCGCCATCGCCTGTCGAGCCGATCTCGGAGAAGGCATCAAACCATTCGACGAATCCGCGCGGACAACGAACTTGCATTCCAGTCTCCCTGATCGGCGGCCGGCACGGCCGCCTGCCCGGCACAATGCGGGCCAACGCCTTTATCACAAACGCTTCGGCTTCCACCTTTTCAATGTCCGGAATGGCTGGCGAACGGGACAGCAAAGGAAGAGTGAAGATCAAGAGATGTCGGGTACGGAAGCGACGCCATAGAACCGGACGACCGGGAGCGCCGGCGTGCCGGCAGTTGCCGACCGACTGTCCGAAGTGCTGGTAGAAAACAGACACGGATATCGCGCATGAATGCCATCGGAATATCGGCCGTCATTTCTGATCTGGACGGCGTCGTCTATCGCGGCGAGGAAGCAATTCCCGGCTCGATCGAAACGATCAGGGAGTGGGCGCGGCGCGGCATTCCCTATGCCTTCGTCACCAACAATGCGACGAAATCAGCCGAGGCGTTCGCCACCAAGATCAGGCGGCTCGGCGCACCGGTTGAGGCGGCGCAGGTCGTGACGTCGGCCGAGGCGACCGCCAGCCATTTCGGTACGTCCTTCGCCGATGGAACCCGCACCTTCGCCATTGGCGAAGCCGTGCTGATCGGGGCGCTTGAGCGAGAGGGCGCCGATCTGGTCGATGCCGACGACGCGGCGGTGGTCGTGCTCGGCTTCGACTACGCGCTGAGCTACGCCAAGCTGCGCACGGCGGTGCGCGCCGTAATGGGAGGCGCGGCGCTCCTTGTCACCAATCCCGACCTGATTACGCCCGCTGAGCGGGGCTTCGATCCATGCGTGGGCGCGTCGCTGGCGGCGATCACCGCGGCGGTGCCTGCCGCGAGGCCAGTGATCGTCGGAAAGCCCTCGCCGATCATGATCCGCGAAGCCCTGCGCAGGATCGGCGGCGATCCGCGTTCCACGATCATGGTGGGCGATCAGGTCGCAACGGACATCGTTGCAGGACAGGCGGCGGGCCTGCGCTCGTTCCTCGTCCAGAGCGGTGTCGCAATCGGTGAAGACAACCGCGCCGTTCCGGACGCGGTCTATCCCAGTCTGTCTCAAATCCCCTTCGACCAGCTCAGCTCCTGAGCATCAGTTCCAGCGCGTTGTCGACAACCTTCACCATAGTGTTGTCGAAATCGTTCCAGGCCATCGAGCCGGCGAGCGCGATAGAGCCGGCCGAGAACACCGCGCCGCCGCCTTCAATCGGGAAATAGACGATGTCGCTGCGCACGATCTCCGGAAGTGCGTCGCCGCCCTGATCCGGCAGGCCGACATTCTGCTCCTCCACGACATGGATGTACTCCCTGCCGACGCCGGTCGAGGAGGCGAGCAGCAGGGCATGCGGCGGACTGCCCAGAGCGACGTCGAAACGGTCGATCTCGTCGGCCACCGCGCCGCCGAGAACATGTCCGAAGTCGCCGACGATCTCGTCCTCTATGCCCGCGAAGATTGCCGCGCCGACACCTTCCCGGCTTGCCGGCAGACGACGATACCCGCATCCCTTGGACCAGCCTTCCGCGGAGAAGCCGATGCCGACGAGCCTGTGCGGGCCGAGGCCGCGATTCTTCCAGATGCCGCCTTGTTCGCCGGTGTAGACGTGGGCGCGTTCGCCGGCGGGTGCATCCCAGCAGCGGGTTCCTGAATTGTCCCGCCTGACCTCGATGAGCCACGGCCGTTCGGGGTCGCGGGTGGTGACCCAGTAGAAACCGTTGCCGCCGAGATACATGAGCCGGCCGCCGCTGTGCAGATGCGTCTCCAGATGGTTGCGCGCCTGTCGCGTCCAGTATTCCGGATGGGAACCGGTGATGACCACCTTGTAGCGCGACAGCAGGGCGGCTCCCTCGCGGTCGAGATCCTCGTCGGTCGCGACATGATAGGCGCGGCCGCGCTTTTCCAGCCACTCCACCAGATAGAGGTCGACCGGGAAATGCCGATAGGAGTCGGTCAGCCAGTTCGGATAGCCCGGACGCACATGAACGAGCGGCCGGCGACGCGAGGAATACCGGCAGACGGTGCCGTCCGTATGCGTATCGTAGCAGGAGCGTCCGAGCTCGATATGGCCATGGAGGTATTCCTCGTCAGGGTCCAGCTGCTGCCGATGCGCCATCACGGAAGAGAAATCGAGCTTGGCCAGCCGCTCGTTGCCATAGGCGAGATAGGTGTCGGTCGGCATCAGCAGCAGGATGTCGGCCCTGGCATCCGCCGCGCCCATGACGAAGAGAGGTATGCGCTCGACCGTGGCGCCGGCTTCCAGACGCACACAGTAGACGCCGCTGGCGAGATCCTTCGGCAGGGTGAATTCTAGATCGTAGTCCCAGCCGGAATCCACCATGTCGTCCTCGTGGAACTGGAGTGCGCCATACTCTTCGGGCGTCTGGATGAAGGAATCGCTGTGGCCGTCCCAGTTCCAGCCCGTCACGGCACGTTCGACGCCGTTATAAAGCATGCCGGGCTCGGACATCCCCCCGACCGCATGGAGCCGCCGGCTTGTGAAATCGCTCGTCGTCGCCCAGGCGAAATCGGGCTTCGCGCCGGGCTCATTGTCCGAAAGAGCCCTCCAGAAAAGGCCGAGCGCGTCGATCTTGCCGTTGTAGGCATCGCGCGGCGAATCGCCAGCGCCGACATCGGATGCGGCAAGCAAAAGCCTGCCGCCCTTCGGCGTGGCCACCGCCTCGCCTTGGGAAACCGCGCTGTCCACTGAAACAAAGGCGGTCTTCGGGGAAACGTGCAGACGCGCGCCGTCGGGCGACAGCACGCAGGTGACGCGTATCCATGTGCGGGCGACGAGCCGCGCCGGATTGCGCAGCACCGTCCGGCCGTTCAGCCTGAGTTCGACGCCGCCGCCTGCCACGACAAGCGCGAGATCATCGTCCGGAAAGGCCCAGATCGCTTGCGCAGCGCTGCGCTCTGGCACGGTCGGCCATATCCAGCAGGAAACAGTGAGAGCTTCGCCACGACCGGCGGTCGGCAGCGGCAGGGTGGCATAGGAGCCGACGGCCGTCTCCTGGAAGCGACCCGGCAGGATGCGATCGAGCACATCGCGCCGCTCCTCCGTGCCGACCCTGGATTCGCCACGGGCGCCCGGACCCGTCACCAATCGCTCCAGGACGGCGCGGACTTCCGGTTCGCACGTGCTTATCGCCATGCGGACGGCATCGCCCGGCCGGCGCGACCATTCTTCGAAATAGGCGAGCACTCTCATATGGGTCCCTTCCCTGCCTGACCATGGTTGGTGGGTCCTGTTTTAGTTACCTGCGACATGTGTCGGCCACTGGCCGCGGTCGAGAAAGAAAGAGCGGAAACGAAATACTGCGCCCATGGTCACGCGGCGCCGCGCGAACGCGAAAAAAAGCGCCGACAGCGATTGCCGCGACCATGTGGGCAAGCCTTTTCCGGGTCTGCGACGATGCGGTAGGGACGGTATTGGCGCGAAGCACAGAAACGGAATTGTGGAGCGCGGGAAATTCGGAAATGCTGCGCTTGGACTACAGTCGTGACGGACCTTTGGAAGCTCAGACGCAGGGAAGGGCGACTAGCCGGCTTCCACGGCCAATCTTGGCAATCTACGATGCGTCGCAAAGACCAATCAGGGGAACGACAATGATAGACAGACGAACTCTTCTCCAGGGCGCTATGCTGGGCGTCGGCGCGGCCGGACTGGGCAGGATCAATCCGGACTTTCTGTTCACATCCGCCTTCGCCCAGGAAAATCGCCCGCTGCGTTTCCTCGGCGCCGAGGCTCTGACGGGCAACTGGGACCCGACGACCCACACCAATCTCGGGCAGCTCATCGTCGAAGGCTACGTGATGGGCTATCTCACCCGCGCCCCCATGCGGCCGGACAATCCAGAAGAATTGATCTTCGAGCTCGCCACGTCGCTGACGCCGATCGACGAGCACACGCTCGAGGTGAAGCTGCGCGAAGGCGTCAAGTTCCATGACGGCACGCCGTTCACCTCCGCCGACGTGAAGGCGACCTACGAGTACGGCTCGCAGCCCGACCGCCCGGCCCAATGGTATCCAGGCCCGGTCACCGTCGACATCGTCGATGACCTCACCTGTCGCATCAACACCAAGGCGCACGGCTATCCTGCCGCGCTCTACTATTACCTGTCCTCGTTCCTGCCGATCATGGCGGCCAAGGATGTGGAGAACAAGGCGCAGCTCAGCGCCCGCCTGAACGGCACCGGCCCGATGAAGTTCGTCGAGCAGAAGGGCGACTCCACGTTCCTGGAAGCCTATGACGGATATTTCGCCGGCAAGCCGAAGCTGCCCGGTCTGGAGTACCGCTATGTCGGCGACACCACGACCCGTGCGCTTTCGCTACTCAACGGCGAGGTCGACATGATCGAGCGTCTCGAAGCCGAACAGGTCGAGACGTTGAGCGGCGACGATCGGTTCGTGATCAACAAGGCGCTATCGGTGGAAAACAAGTATCTGTTCTTCCGCTGCTCCAAGCCGCCCTTCGACAACGAGAAGATCCGCCTGGCGGCATGCCACGCGATCGACCGCGCCTCCGTCCTCGATGTTCTCGGCGTATCCGGCGCGCCGTCCAAGGCCCACATCTCGCCGGTCAAGTTCGGCTACACCGAGGTCGCGGAATATCCCGAGTTCGATCCGGAGAAGTGTCAGGCACTGCTGGCAGAGGCCGGCTTCCCGAACGGCGAAGGCCTGCCTGAACTCACCTACTACACCTCCGTGGGCTTCTATCCGAAGACCAAGGAATATTGCGAGCTGATCACAGCGATGCTCCAGGAGCAGGGCTTCAAGGTGAACCTCCAGACGCTTGAGGTGGCTGCGTGGGGCAATCTGCTCTACGACAAGCCCGGCGGCGGCGAGGGCAACATGATCGACTGCGGCTGGTGCACGGGCTCGCCGGAGCCGGATCTCGTGCTGCGCACGCACTTCCATTCCTCGTCCAAGCGCATCACCGGCATCGTCGATCCCGAGATCGACGCCGTGCTGGACAAGGAGCGCAACGCCACTTCGGTCGAGGAACGCAAGAAGGTCCTGCAGACCGAAACGCTGCCGACCATCGCCCGCAAGGCGCCGGCCTACGCGCTCTTCACCTCGGTGTTCATCCACGCCTATACGAAGAAGCTCGAAGGGCTGTATATCTACCCCAACGGCATGCAGGACGTGACGAAGGCGGTTCTGGCCTGATCTGGCCGGGAGGCGGCGCCCTGGCCGGCCGCCGCCTTCCGCCGTCCTCGATAGAACGGCAAGACTACACCGTGGTCCTGAGCCAGCGCCGCGGATCGTCCAGACGGAAGCGTGGGCAGGCGCGCCGTTCCCGGTTAAAGCCCTACCGTCGTCGGCGCGACGGCGGGACAAGGAATTGGGCCCATGCTCTTTGTTGAATTTCTTGTCAAACGCATCCTTCAGGGGATCGTGATCGTTGGCATCACGAGCCTGCTGATCTTCACGCTCCTGCGCGTCGTTCCCGGCGATCCCGTGCGGTTGATCGTCGGCGGCATGGCTCCGGACAACGTTGTCGAAGAGGTGGCCGAGAAGATGGGCCTCCGCGACCCCATCATCGTCCAGTACGGCCGCTACATGGCCCGGCTGCTGCAAGGCGATATGGGCCAGTCCTATCTCAGGCCGAAGAGCGGCATGATCGCGGCGGGCGGCGAATATGTCGATCCGACGCGAGCCGACATGGCGCCGGTGGCGGATCTCATCCTCGAGCGCGTGCCGCTGACGCTGCAACTCGCCGGAGTGTCACTGATTTTCGCGCTGATTGTCTCGCTGCCGATCGGCATTGCCGGAGGACTCAATCCCCATGGCTGGCAAAATCGCGTCGCTTTCGGCGTGCAGTCGGCCTTCGTGTCGATTCCGAATTTCTGGCTTGCGATCATCCTCATCCTGTTCTTGTCGGCCAAGCTCCAGCTCATCCCGGCGCTCGGCTACAAGGGCTTCGCCTACGTCATCCTTCCGGCGATCGTGCTCGCGGTCGAAATCGCCCCCTTCATCATCCGCACCCTGACGACATCGCTTTCCGAGGTGATGCAGTCCTACTTCATCGACGAGGCGAAGGTGCGGGGCCTTTCACGCTCGCGCATCGTCTTCGGCCATGCGTTGCGCAACGCTTCCGTGCCGCTCATCAACCTGCTCGGCATCCAACTCTCGACATTGATCGGAGGCGTGCTCGTCGTTGAGTATATCTTCGACTATCCCGGCCTTGGACACCTGACGGTGATCTCAGTGGTGGGGCGCGATTTCCCCACCATCCAGGGCATCGCGATCACGGTCAGCGCCGTGTTCGTCTTCATCAACATCCTCGTCGATCTCGTCGCTTATATGATCGACCCGCGCGTGGAGATCTGACGACCATGGCGGACACACTGGCGATTTCCCAGAACGAGCAGGCGGACGCGGCCGCGCTGGCGCAGCAGGGCGACAAATCGGTCACGCGGCGCATCATGCAGAAGGCGTGGCGCACCAAGACCTTCCAGTTCGGGTTCTGGATCTTCGTGGTGATGGTGCTGGTCTCGCTCATATGGCCCGAGATCAGTTCCGTGAGCGCGACGAAGATGGCGGTGAAGGACAAGTTCCTGCCGCCGCTGTTCATCGGCGAGAAATGGAGCTGGCTGCATCCTCTGGGCACCGACCAACTCGGCCGCGACATGCTCATGCGCTGTCTGGTCGGCCTGCGCTATTCGCTGATGATCGGCATCATCACCGTGGTGGTGATGTTCGTCGTCGGTTGCGGGCTGGGTCTCGTCGCGGGCTTCAAGGGCAAGTGGTGGGATACGGTGATCATGCGCATCACCGATGCGCAGTTGTCGGTGCCGATGATCATCCTCGCCATCACCATCCTCGGTATTTCCAGGCCGACGGTGCCGACCATCATCCTGGTGCTCGGTCTCTCCGGCTGGCCGCTTTATGCGCGCGTCGCCCGGAGCGCTGCGGTGACGGAGCGCGAGAAGGAGTATGTGCGGGGTCTTCGCGTGCTGGGCGCGGGCGACTGGCGCATCCTGCTGCTCTACGCCGCGCCGAACATACTGCCGCCGATCGCCTTCGTGGCCGTGCTCGACATCGCCCGCATGATGATTTTCGAAGCGATCCTTGGCTTCCTCGGCCTCGGCATCCAGCCTCCGACGCCGTCTTTCGGCTCGATCATCGCGGACTCGCGAAAATATCTCATCAACGCCTGGTGGATAGCGACCATGCCCGGCGTCTTTCTCGCCATTGCGCTGACCTCGATCAACCTGATGGGTTCGTCGCTGGAGAAAGCCCGCAACGCCGTCTATGGAGGCGCCCGATGAGCGAACAGGTATCTCCCGGTCCGGCTCTTCTCGACGTCGCCGGGCTCAAGGTCGCGGCGGGAGACAGGCTGCTGCTCGACGACATCACCTTCTCCGTCGCGACCTCGGAGATTTACGGGATCTACGGCGAGAGCGGCGCGGGCAAGACGATGCTAGGGCGCGCGCTGGCCAACTGGCTTCCGGAAGGCGTCCACCGCTCCGGCGGTTCCGTCACCTTCGCGGGCCGCGACATCGGCTCGCAGGGCGCCGATCGGGTGGTGACCGGCCGCGACGTCGCCTATATCGGCGCCAAGCCGCAGAGCGCGCTGGACCCGACCGTTCCGGTCGGCCCCCAAATCGTCGAGAAGCTGCGCTGCGTCCGCCCCGAACTGACGCGGGAAGAGGCTGAACGACGCGTGCTCGACCTGCTGAGGGAGGTGCGGATCGCCTCGCCCGAGGACCGCTTCCACGACTATCCCTCGAAATATTCGGGCGGCATGATGCAGCGCGCCATGATCGTCGACGCGCTGTGCGCCGATCCGGCGCTGCTGATCGCCGACGATATTGTCCGGCCGCTGGACGTGACCGTTGCGGCGCAGATCATCACGCTGCTCAAGGACCTTTGCCTTAAGCGCAAGATGGCCGTCGTCGTTCTGGCCTCCTCGTTGCCTTCGCTCCGCCAGATCTCGACCCGGATCGGCGTGCTGCATGAAGGCCGGATCATCGAGGAGCAGGCGACGGAGGACCTGCTGGCCAGGCCGCATACCGAGTATACGCGCGAGGCGATCGGCCATGTGCCGCGCATCTGGTCCACGAACGAGACGCCGCCGGACCGGTCGCGGCCCGATGACAAGCCGCTGATGCAGGTGCGCAACGTGTCGCGCACCTATCACGTCCGCAAGCGAGGCACCTTCCGCCAGTTCAACGACGTGCGGGCCGTCCGCAACGTGTCCTTCGACATCAAGCCGCGCGAGAATCTCGGCATCGTCGGTGAATCGGGCTGCGGAAAATCGACCCTCACCCGCATGCTGACCTGGCTGGAGGAGCCGGACAGCGGCGAAATCCTGCTCAACGGCCAGTCGCTGGCCAAGTATACGGGCAGGCAGCTGCTCGAAAAGCGGCGCGAGTTCCAGCTTCTGCTCCAGGACCCCTACAACAGCCTGCCACCGCGCACCACGGTCGGGCGCATGATCGAGGAGGGCCTACGTCTTCGCAGTGTGCCCGCCAGGGAAATGCGCGAGAAGGTGAAGCATGCGATGAGCGAAGTCGGTCTTTCGCCGGCGATCTACGACGATCTTCCGAACGCGCTCTCCACCGGCGAGCGCCAGCGCATCTCGATCGCCCGCGCGCTGGTGCTGGAGCCCAAGCTGCTCATCCTCGACGAGACGCTTTCAGCTCTCGACCAGGGCGAGCAGGCCAAGCTGATCGACCTTTTCGCCAAGCTGCAGGAAAGCAGCGACCTGACCTATGTCTTCATCTCGCACGACCTCGCCATGGTGCGTAAAGTCTGCAACAGGATCGCGGTCATGTATTTCGGCGAGATCGTCGAGATCGGCGACAATCGTTCGATATTCTTCGACCCGAAACATGCCTACACGCAGACGCTTCTGGCGGCGGCCCCCACCCTCGACGAAAAGCCCTTCGAGGCCCGCAACGAGATGATGGTCGAGGCCGTCATCGGCTGATCCGGTGGTTTGGCCGTCCGCTTCGTTTGCGGACGGCCGGGCTGCGTCAGTGGCGCGGTTCGGTCGGCCAGTCCATCGCGAAGCCGCGACGTTCCTCCAGCGCCCTGGTGATCTGAAGCACGCCCAGATCGTCGAAGCGATGGCCCACCACCTGCACGCCGATCGGCAGCTTGCGCCCGTCGAGGCGGAAACAGACGGACGATGCCGGCTGGCCGGTCTGGTTGAACATGGCCGTGAAGACGGTATGCCCGAGCGGCTTGTCGCGGAACATGCCGGGTTCCTCGGCCGGAAAGTTCACGACGGGCAGGGTCGGCGCCAGAAGATAGTCGAATCCCTCCATCGCCGCGAACAGCTTGACGCGCATGCGAGAGATTTGGCCGAGCAGCACCCAGGCGTCCAGCGCGCTCATGGTCTTGGCCGGCTGGCACCAGTCGCGCACATAATCCAGGAACTCGTCCGGCTCATGGGGCGGCAGCGACAGCATCTCGGCATAGCCGCGGATCATCAGCCAGCGATCGATCGGCTCGTAGCAATCCTCGTCGAGCGGCGAGACGAACGGCTCGACGATCGCTCCGTCGGCCGCCAGCGCGCGGCCTGCATCCTCGACCGCCTCGACCACCGCCGCCTCGGGCTTCGGGCCGAAACCCATGTCGGTCAGGATTCCGATCCGTAAGCCCTTCACGTCGCGGGAGAGCGCGTCCTGATATTGCGTGGCTTCCGGCGGGAAGCTCCACGGGTCGCGCTCATCCGCGCCCGAAAGCACGGTCATCAGGTGGGCCATATCCTCCGTCGTGCGCCCCAGCGGCCCCGCCGAGCGCATGAATTCCGGCATCAGATGGGGAATCCGGCCCTGAGTCGGCTTGATAGAGGCGAGCCCGCAATGGCTGGCCGGACAGCGCACCGAGCCGGCAATGTCGGAACCGACCGAGAGGAACCCCATCCCGCTCGCAAGCGACGCGCCGGCGCCGGCGCTGGACCCGCCCGTATTGAAGGCTGTGTTCCAGGGATTGCGGATGATCCCGAACAGGGAACTGACCCCTGCCGCGAGCAGGCCGCAATCCGGCATGGTCGTCTTGGCGAAGATGACGGCCCCGGTTTCCTTGAGGCGGGCTGCGGGCGGCGAATCCATCTGCGAGGGCGGCGCGTTGCGGTTGGCGGCGATGCCATGGAAATAGGGCCAGCCCTTCATCGCCACGCTGTCCTTGACGGTCATCGGAACGCCGTCGAGCAGGCCCATTGGTCTGCCGTCGCGCCAGCGCTTCTCGGAGGCTTGCGCCGCGGCCAGCGCCTCCTCCGGCCGGATGGAGAAGAGGGCGTTCAATTCGCCGTTGAACCGGTCAACATGGTCAAGGACGACCTTGAGCACCTCCACGGGTGACAGGTCGCCTTTGCTGAAAGCGCTCGTAAGAGCACGTACGCTCGTATTGGCCAGATCGCTCACGGACATTCATCTTGATCCTGTTAGACGTGTGGGCCGAACTGGCCTCCATGCTTGGAGCCTAGCCGGGCAGCGTGCACGCCGCATCCATTTTGGATCAGGATCATGTTTTCGTGGAAGAGGAGACAAGCCCGGCGGTGACGCGCCGCATGACAGCCGCGGCAATGCCGTGCAAACATGACGGTCGATCAGCCGGGACAAGAACATCGGTAATGGATGGGACGATGACAGACAGCGACAAGGAGAAGGACCCGGTGCGGGACCTGCTCGCCCAGGTGCCGGGCTGGGCGGACAGACCGGTGGTCATCGAGCCGGCCATCCCGGTGCTCGCCTCGCCGAGTTGGCGCGGTGTGGACGGCGATTCGCTGCTGGCGCGTGACAAGGAGAGCGGCGCCACTCTGTTCATCAAGTCCATGCATGCCGACACGGCGTTCTACATCGACGTCAAGGCGGCTTTCGACGCGGCCGCCAGGGCGGGCGACGCCGGCATCGGCCCGCGCGTGATCAAGGCGGACGCGGCCAGCGGCGTGCTGATCACCGAGGACCTGACCGGGGAATGGCGCGTGGCCGGGCTCGAGGCCTGCCGCAACCCGTCCTTCATCGACAAGGTTTTCGACGCGCGCAGGCGGTTTGGCGAGGTGGCGCCTCTGTCGGGCGACGTCGATGTCTTCGCCGATATCGAGCGCTTCCACGCCATAGTTCTTTCCAGCGGCGCCCCGACGCCTGCCGACACGCCGTGGCTGGTCGACACGCTTCGCTTCGCCGCCGAGCAGATCGGCAAGGGAAGCGGCGCCAGCATGCCGATCCATGGCGACGGGAACGTGTCCAATATCCTCGTCAACAAGCAGGGCGAGGTCCGCCTCGTCGACTGGGACAGGGCGGCGAATGGCGATCCGCTGGAAGATGCCGGCAGCTTTCTGGTCGAGGCGTTTCCCTTTGAGCCGGAGGCCCGCGACGCGTTCCGCCGTAACTTCCCCGATCTCGACGAAGCGGCCTTCGATCGTGCGCGCATCATGGGCGTCGCCGATGACCTGCGCTGGGGCCTGATTGCGGCGATCCAGGCCCATTTGTCCGAGCGGCGCGTGAACGAGTTCTACAAATTCGCCAACTGGCGTTTTCTCAGGGCTCGCATGGCGGTGCGCGAGCCACGGTTCGGCGAACATCTGCGGAGGGCTGCATGATCGTCAAACGGCGTCTCGGCGAGGCACGGACACAATACGAGCACGATGTGGAGGCGGCGATCCGCCGGGTGCCCGAGTGGAAAGGCCGGGACGTCGTCTACGGCATGCTGGTCGGCGGTTTGAACAATCGCAACTGGCGCATCCAGGTTGCGGGCGATCGTACCGACTATTTCCTGAAAATCCCCGGCGAGGGAACGGAGATGTTCATCAATCGCGAGGCGGCCAACGAAGCGGCGAATAACGCCCATCGTCTGGGCATCGCCCCGCGCGTGGTGTTCTTCGACGCCGCGGATGGACTCGAGGTGCACGAATTCCTCGATGGCTACCGCGCCTGCACGACGACGGATTTCGGCGACCCATCGATCCAGGAACGGGTGATGAACCTCTACAAGACGTTCCATGGCGGTCCGAAGCTGTCGCTCACCAAGACGATCTTCGATCTTATCGACGAGCATTTCGAGCAGGCGCGTTCACTGGGATCGTGGCTGCCGGAGGATCTTCCTTGGCTGCTTCACTATTACGAGCGGGCGCGGGCGGCCTTCACGGCCTCCGGCTTCGATCTCGTCTCGTGCTTCAACGATCCCATGCCCGGCAATTTCCTGGTTGCCGAGAACAAGCCGATGAAGCTGATCGACTATGAATTTGCCTCCACGAACGAGCGCGCATACGAGCTCGGCGTCCTGTTCGGAGAGATGTTCTTCGACGAGAGGAAAACGCTGGAGCTGCTGGAAATGTACTATGGAGAGGTGCGTCCGGACCTCGTCGCGCGCGTCTATGTCTGCCGCGCGCTCGCCGATCTCAAATGGGCATCCTGGGCGGTCGTGTGCCGCAAGTTGAACGACTGGGATTTCGACTTCCAGAAATACGGCGTCTGGAAATATATGCGCGCCCGCGATCTGTTCTACGATCACCGTTGGGACGACTGGCTCCGCGCCATTTGAGCCGCTCGGTCCACGCTGTCGATCGGGCAGCTCAGGAACTGGCTGCCCGGTCCGGGCTCTTCCCCTATGCGGCCTGAAAGGCGGGCAACGCGACCTGCGGCTTCGCCCTGAAGGCCGTATCCTGGCGGACCAGCCCGGACTGTCGGGCGTCACGCGGCGCGATGCGGAAATGCTGGCTGAAGGCACGCGAAAAGTGCGAAGCGTTCTTGAAGCCCACCAGATAGGCGATCTCGGAAACGGTGACGGCAGCCTTGGGATCGGCGACCAGCAATTCGTAGGCGCGCTGCAGCCGCTTCGCCTGGATGAACTGGCCAACGGTCGTGTTGTTGTCCCTGAACAGCTTGTAGAGATAGCTCAGCGAGATGCGATTGGCCTTGGCGATCTTCTTCGGCGACAGATTCGCGTCGTTGAGATTGTCTTCGACATAATCGAATATGCGCTGTTTCAGCCGATAGCGCGTATGGCGTCCGATCGCGGCTTCCTGACGCTGTTCCGAACCGAGCACCAGCGTGACGAAATTAATGATCTCGGTCGCGAAAGCCTCGGCATTTGGCGGGTTTTCGTGCCGGAACGTACGCACGATCATATAGACCAGACCATGCAGCAATTCCGCCATGCGGCTGTCCTGATCGAAGCGCATTCCGAGATGGTCCTCGATGGAGGACAGGCGGCTGCGCATGTCAGCGGCCGGTATCACGATACGCCAGTAGCTCAGCCCTTCATGCGAGGACAATTCGTAGAAGCGGTCGCTTTTGAGAAGCAGATAAGCGCCGTGATGAGCCTCGCCGCTGCGATCGTCCTGGCAGAAGCTTATCGTCTTCCTCTCCGGGATGATGACGTCGTAGGCCGGAAGCGCGCTGCCGCGGCTGTCTCCGCTTCCAGAATTTGTGTGACGCGCGCTGTCGCAGTCCACGCGCGAGATCGAAACGCGTCCAAGCCTGTACTCGAAACTCGCGGCGGCCTGCTTGGTGTGACCCGACGAAACCAACATGCGCATTCCCCTTTTTGCGACAACTCGGCGGAGCCGCCCGGCGTCTTACGCGCCGTTCGCGACGATCAACTTCACTCCTGACTTCGTGATGGCCTGATCGAGGCCGCTTTCGGGGGCCTCGTCCGTCACAAATACATCGATGTCCTGCCAGTTCGCGAAGGGCATCAGCGATGGCTGGTTGAACTTGGTGGCATCGGCCACAAGGACGGAGCGCGCGCCGCGCATGGTCATCGCCCGATAGATCGCGGCGGCCTCGTCGTCGGCATCATAGATGCCGTGCCGGTCGACTCCCGAAGCGCCGACCACAGCCCAGTTCGCCTGAAAGGACTCGATGCCGAGCAGCGTCTGCTGCCCGAACACGTAGCGCTCGCCCGGATGTGCGCGCCCGGCCAGAAAAAGCGTGCGGATGGTCGGGTTGTGGCACAAGGCCTCCGCCACACCGAAATCATGGGTGATGACGGTGAGATTGCGGCACCGCGCCGCCATGCAGCGCGCCACATGATTCGTCGTCGCGCCGGCCCCGAGGAGGATGACCTCGTTCTCGGCAAAGAGCTTGCAGACAGCGCCGCCGATACGCTGGCGCTCGTTGATCTTGAAGCGCAGGCGCTCGTGGATAGGTGCTTCGAATGCGAATGGACGTGCTGCGCCGCCATAGGTGCGGTTGATGAGACCCTGGTCGTTGAGCTCCATCAGGTCCCGCCGGATCGTCTCATGCGAGACCCCCAATGCCGACGCGAGCTCCGATGCCCGGATCGTGGGAGACGCATTCAGTTCCGAGACGATCCGCTCGTGACGCTCGGCTTTTGAAAGCCGCGGCTCCGCTAGACTGACGATGTCCGTTGGCAACTGCAAAACAGGCCTCATCTGCGGGCCGGCTGCATGAGATCGAACGGCCTTGATAGGAGAGTTGCACCAAATGTTGCAACTGTCCACACAAAGAATCGCGTGCATAGCGCAAAAATGCGTGAAAGGGCGCAAATCGCGGCAAGTTTTGCATTTGGGATGTGGAATCTTCCAACATCGGATCGAGCTACTGGCGCTGATTTCCGCCGCAGACGCCGGTGCGATCGGGCGTCAGGCTCGCAGTAGTTGGGAATGGCATGAACAAGCCGCACATATCTCGGCACGCCGTCGGTATGGATCACAGCGAAGGCATTCGGCTTTCCTGTGCCGGCAAGCCTGAACTCGTTCAGCAGACAATCAGGAGAGAATGCAGGCCTTTCAATACACTCAGGCGAGCCCGGCCGCCTCCGCTGCGCGGATGGCGAAGGATGTCGCAAGCGGCGCCACCTTTTCCGCATCGGCGCCGGCGGCGTTGCCGGCGCGTGCGCGATCGGCGATGCCGACGAAAATGACAGCGAAGCGAAACAGCGCGAACGCCACGTGGAATGACGTCAGCACCGGGGTGGGAACGGCGGAGGCATAGTAGCGGGCGACGAACTCGTCTTCCGCCGGCAGCGCGAGCGCCTTCCGGTCGAGCCCCAATATCCCACCATACTCGTCCGGCGCGCTACGCCACGGCATGCAGCAGAAGCCGAGATCCGCCAGCGGGTGGCCAAGGGTCGAGAGCTCCCAGTCGAGGATCGCGACGACGCGCGGTTCGGTCGGGTGGAAGAGCATGTTGCCCAGCCTGAAATCGCCATGCGCGATCGCCACGCAGCCGTCGTCGTCCGGTTGGTTCTTCCGAAGCCATTCGATGACCTGATCGAGCGCCGGAATCCGTTCCCCGGGCGATTCCTCATATTGCCGCGACCAGCGGGCAATCTGCCGCGCGAAATAATTGCCCGGACGCCCATAGTCGCCGAGACCGAAGGCATCCGGGCGCACGGCGTGCAGCTTCGCCATGGCATCCGCCATCGCGAAGTAGATCTCACGGCGTTCGCCTGCCTCCACCTCGAGTAGCGAGGCGTCATGGAAGACGCGGCCCTCCAGCCGCTCCATCAGGTAAAAGGGGGTGCCGACGATCCCAGTGTCCTCGCAGAGCAGTATTGTTTTCGGAACCGGCACGTCGGTTGTCTCAAGCGCCTTCAGCACCCGGTACTCGCGTTCGACCGCATGAGCGCCGGGCAGGATCGGTCCGGCCGGCTTCTTACGCAACACCATCCGCCGCGCGCCGTATTGCACGAAGAACGTCGGATTGGACTGACCACCACCGACGCGCTCGATGCCGAGCGGCGCCCTGCCGAACCGCGCGGCCAGGAAATCGTCGAGCCGGTCGACGGAGAATTCCGGGATCATCGCCTGCATCGCAGCCTTGTTCGCAAAACGGTTTCCGGCGAGTCCTATTTCGCCACCGGCCACGACCAGAAATCGTTGCCTTCCTGCTCGAGGTGATTGTTGAGAACCATCTTGTGGACCTCGTCGGCTCCATCCACAAGCCGCGCCTGCCTGGCATAGCGATAGATCCACTCGATGACGGTGTCCTTGGAATAGCCGCGCGCGCCGTTGATCTGGAGTGCGGTGTCGGCGGCCTGGTGCAGCAGGTTGGCGACATGCACCTTGGCCATCGAGACTTCCTTGCGCGCGAAGGAGCCCTCGTCGAGCGCCCATGCCGCCTTCATCACCAGAAGCCGGCCGATCTCGATCTTCATGGCGAGGTCGCCGAGCATCATCTGGATCGATTCGCGCTTCGACAGGCGCTGACCGAACCCGAAGCGCTCGGCCGCGTAGATGCGCGCGATCTCCACGCAGCGCTTCGACAGACCGAGCCAGCGCATGCAATGTGTAAGCCGCGCCGGCCCGAGGCGGATCTGTGTCGCCTTCAGCCCGTCGCCTTCCTTCATCAGTATGTTCTCGGCAGGAATCTCCAGGCCTTCGAACACCAGTTCGCAGTGCCCGCCATGCTCCTCCGGTCCCATGATCGGGATACGCCGCTCGATGCGCCAGCCGGGCTGATCGCGGTCGAACAGGAAGGCCGTCAACCCCTTGCGGGGATCCTCGGACGTCCGGGCAATCAGGATGAAGTGCTTGGCCTCCCCCGCGCCGGTGATGAACCACTTGCGGCCGCGCACCACGTAGCGATCGCCCTTGCGTGTCGCGGTCGTCAGCATCATCGACGGGTCGGACCCGCCGCCGGGGTGTGGCTCCGTCATGGCGAAGGCGCCGCGCACGGTGCCGTCCACGATCGGCTTCAGCCAGCGCTCCTTCTGCGCCGGCGTGGCGACGGCCTCGAGCAGCATCATGTTGCCGTCGTCCGGCGAAACGGAGTTGAAGATCATGGGGCCGAAGATCGAGCGGTTCATGGCCTCGTAGCAGACTGCCATGCCGACCTTGCCGAGACCCTGCCCGCCGCTCTCTGGCTTCAACTGCAGGCACCACAAACCCTGCGACCGCGCTTCCGCGCGCAGGCTGTCGGCAAGATCGAGCCGGATATTCTCGTGCTCGTCATAGTTCGACCGGTCGGCCTCCAGCGGCAGGACGCGATCTTCCACGAAAGCCGCGATGCGGCTGCGGAAATCCTCGATGCGGGGCGAAATCCTGAAATCCATGACACGACCTAGAGCGATGAGACGAGATGGCCGCCATCGACGACGATGGACGAGCCGGTGATGAAACTGCCCGCGTCGGAGGCGAGCAGGAGGAGGGCGCCGTCGAGTTCCCCGGCGCGGCCCAGCCGCCGCTGCGGAATGCGCCTGATGAGCGCCTTGCCGGCATCGCTCGAGAAGAAATCGCGGTTGAGGTCCGTCTCGATATAGCCCGGACATAGAGCGTTGACGCGGATGCCGTAGCGCGCCCATTCGAGCGCCAGCGCTTCCGTCAGGCGTATGACGCCGGCCTTGCTGGCCGCATAGGAGGAGACGCTGCCCGCGACGCGATGGCCGAGAATGGATGCGATGTTGACGATCGAGCCGCTCTTGTCCTCGGCCTTCATCCTCCGCGCGGCGGCCTGAGCGACGAGGAAGACGCCCTTGAGATTGGTGTCGAGGACGCGATCCCAGTCGTCCGCCGCGATGTCGAGCGCCGGCTTCGAATCCGAAACGCCGGCATTGTTGACGATGATGTCCGGACAGCGCGCGGACGATCCTATGGCAGCGGCGACCGAGGCCGGATCGGCAACGTCGAGCGCGACGGCTTCGGCGCTGCCGCCCGCCCCCGCGATCTCGGCACAGAACGCCTCAAGCACATCGACGCGGCGCGCTGCGACAACGACATGCGCGCCATGAGCCGCGAGCGTGGCGGCGAAATGCCTGCCTAGGCCTGCCGAAGCTCCCGAAACGAATGCCGTCCTGCCTTGTAGATCAAACATATCCGGACTTCAAAAACGAGCGAACGCTCGCTATATATCTTGGCAACGACAGTCTTGGCAAGGTGGCCGTGCATCGTGCATGACATGGCCGGCATGCGAAGCGGGAAGAGGGGGTGGGCAGTGACGGAGCGATCATTCGCGAATTTGCTTGGCGCCCGCACGCCCGAGCATCTGTGCACGCGTATCTTCGAGCGACACGCGGCGAACATCCGCGTGAAAAAGCCGCAGGTCGCGGTAAAGAATCTCGTCGGCATCGTCGCCGCTTTGCTGAAACTTTCGAACAGGCAGGGTTTTCACGCCACCTCGCTACGCAATCTGGCCGACGAGACCGGTCTCAGCATGGGCGGGCTCTATTCCTACTTCGACAGCAAGGACGCGCTGCTGGTGATGATCCTTGAGGAAGTGGAGAACGCCGTATCGGAGTTGTTCGCAGCCGTCCCGCTCGAGATTCACGACGATCCGGCGAAACATCTGCGATGGGTGATTGAGGGCCATATCCGGCTGACCGAGATAATGCAGCCCTGGTTCGCCTTCGCCTACATGGAGGCGAAGTCTTTTCCGAAGAAGACGAGGAGCGCGGCCGTGGAAAGCGAGTTGCGGACGGAAAGCGAGATTGCGCAGATCATCGAGCGGGGTGCCGCGCGAGGTGTCTTCCATGTAGCAGATCCGGGCCTCGCGGCGGCGCTGATAAAGCCCCTGCTGCAGGACTGGTACGTGAAGCGCGCCAAATACCGCAAGCGCGGCACCTCCATCGACGCCTATGTCGCGGCAACGACGGCATTCGTGGAACGCGCGCTGATGCGCCACGGAGAGGATGCGGCGCCGCCCGAACCGGCGCAGCCAGCGGGTCAGGAGATGTAGAGCTTGGCGGCGCCTTCCTTCAGGATGTCGACGATTTCCTCCTGACGCTTGACGATGATGTTGCGCAGAACCTCGATCGACTTCTTCTCGTCGCGCAAACGGAGGACTTCCAGCAGTTCCAGATGCTTCAGATAGCTCACCTCGTGCAGGCCTTCTCCGGACGAGTCGGCCCAGCGGATGAAATGGATGCGCGCATTCAGCTTGCGCAGGGCCTCTACCAGCGCCTGATTGTGGCTCAGCCCGACGAGGCGCTCGTGGAACGCCTCGTCATTGGCGATGGTCTCGTCCCTGGTAGCGGTCTTCCGGTTGTTGTAGGCGCCGGTCCAGAAGTCGATGAGTTCGCAGATCTCGCTGTCGGCGGCGCGTTGTATGGCGAGGCGGACACCCTCCGTCTCGAGGATGACCCGCAATTCGTAGAGATCGATGATTTCCTGCGTATTGATCTTCGGCCGGAAGAAACCCACCGACGGCTCGAATTGCAACAGCCGTTCGACGACGAGCCGGTTCAGCGCTTCGCGGACCGGCGTCCGACTGACGCCAAAACGCTTCGCCAGTTCAACCTCGTTGATACGCTCATTCGGTTTGATGTCGTAGCTGAGGATCAGGTTGCGAAGCCCGTCATAGCTTCTCGTCATGGCGCTGCCACCGGCGCCACGGCCCTGGATGACCTTGGGCTCCCTGCGCCTTGGCGTCTTCGCTGGCATGCTGTGTTCGTTCACTGACGTTCCTTCGAATCTCCGCGCGGCATGACCGTATTCCCGCCACGCGACATTTTGCTTCTGGTAGCAGATCGACGCCCTCATACAAACCGCGAGGAGGAAGGTTCCCGTTCCACCGGGAGGTCTCTAGCCGCGGCAAAACGCCTTACGCAGGGAGTCCTGCCATATCTCTACTCGGCTGCCTCCACGACAAATTGTCGAGGGCGTTCGAATTGCGCAAGAAGCGCCACCTCCTCCGTCTTCACGGCTTGCAGATTGCGCTCCTTGACGTGGCCGAAACCGCGGATCTTCAGTGGCAGTTCTGCGATACGCACGGCGATGTCGTAGTTTTCGCCGGAAAGCTTCGACAGCAGGCGATCGATGAGAGCGATATAGTCGACGACGAGTTGCCGCTCGGTGCGCCGTTCCTTCGTGTAGCCGAAAATGTCGAGTTTCGTGCCGCGCAGCCCCTTCAGCCGGGCGAGGATGCGGAAGAGCGGCAGCACCCAGGGTCCGAAAGTGGTCTTGCGTGGTCTGCCGGTCACCGGGTCCTTACGTCCCAGAATGGGCGGCGCAAGGTGGAATCTCAGCCGAAGCCTGTCGCCGTCGAACGTGTCGGCAAGCTGGGCGAGGAAAGCGCCGTCCGTGTAGAGGCGTGCGACTTCGTATTCGTCCTTGTAGGCCATCAGCTTGAAGAGACTGCGCGCGACCGCCTCGCTGAACTGCCGGCGTCCAACGGGTTCCGCCTTGCGCACGCGTTCTACAACCCCCGCATAGCGTGCCGCGTAAGCGGCGTTCTGGTAAGCGGTGAGAAAGGCAACGTGGCGCGCGTGCATCTGTTCTTCGGTCTCGGCGGCTGCCGCCTTCTTTGTTCCGCGTGCCTCGACCAGCCGGGTCACGCCTTCCGGGTCGATCGCCGCCCGCCGTCCCCATTCGAACGCCGCCTTGTTCATGGCGACCGCCTCGCCATTGATCTCGATGGCGCGCATCAAGGCCTGTTCGGAAAGCGGCACCGCGCCGGATTGCCAGCCATAGCCGAGCAGAAACAGGTTGGCGGCGATCGTGTCGCCCAGAAGCGCCAGCGCCATGCGGTTGGCGTCGACGAAGTGGCTGTTCTCCTTGCCCACCGCGGCCGAAAGAGCGCGCTTTACGCGCTCCACCGGCAATGAAAATTCGATGTTGCGGGTGAAATCGCCCGGCAGCACTTCGGCCGTGTTGGCGACGACCCTCGTCCGGCCCTGCTTCACTCCGGCCAGCGCCTTCGCCGTACCGGCGACCGCTATGTCGCCGCCGAACAGGAAATCGGCGCCGCCGGCTCCGATGCGGATCGCGGTGATGTCTTCCGGCTCCCTGGCGATGCGGATGTGGCTGAACACCGCGCCGCCCTTCTGGGCGAGCCCGGCCATGTCGATAACGCCGCAGCCCTTGCCTTCCAGATGCGCAGCCATCGACAATATGCCGCCGACCGTGACCACGCCCGTGCCGCCCAGACCGGTGACGAGGATGTTGTAAGTGCCGTCGATTTCCGGCAGCACCGGATCGAAGAGGCGGATGTCCGACGACGCCGCGGCTTTCACCGGCGCGGGCTTGCGCGGCTTCGCGCCGCTCACCGATACGAAGGAAGGGCAAAAGCCCTCGACGCAGGAAAAATCCTTGTTGCAGGCGGACTGGTCTATCCGCCGCTTGCGGCCCATCGGCGTTTCGACCGGCTGGACTGCGACGCAGTTGGATTGCACCCCGCAGTCGCCGCAGCCTTCGCAGACGCGCTCGTTGATGATGATGCGGCGATCGGGGTCGGGGAATGTGCCGCGCTTGCGCCTTCGCCGCTTCTCCGCGGCGCAGGTCTGATCGTAGATCATCACGGTAACGCCCTTCACCTTCGCCAGCTCCTGCTGGACCGGGATGAGTTCGCTTCGGTGATGGATCGACGTGCCGAACGGCCAGGGCGTGTTGCGCGGATATTTGTCGGAATCGTCCGTGACGACGGCGATCCGCGAGATACCTTCGGCCGCCACCTGCGCAGCGATCTTCGGAACGGACAGGCCGCCGTCATGGGGCTGGCCGCCCGTCATGGCGACGGCGTCGTTGAAGAGAATCTTGTAGGTGATGTTGACGCCGGAGCCTGCCGCGAAACGCAGCGCCAGCGAGCCGGAATGGTTGTAGGTTCCGTCTCCGAGATTCTGGAAGACGTGATCGCGCGTCGAGAAGCCTGCCTCTCCCACCCAGCTGGCGCCCTCGCCACCCATCTGGGTGTAGCCTTCGGTCGAGCGATCCATCCACTGCGTCATGTAGTGACAGCCGATGCCGGCATAGGCGCGCGCACCTTCAGGAATTCTGGTCGACGTGCTGTGCGGGCAGCCGGCGCAGAAATAAGGCGTGCGGTTGGAGACGTCGCCGGTCGTGTGCAAACGCTGCTGGGCTGCCTCGATGCGCTTCAGCCGCTCGCCCAGCGCTTCCGAACCGCCGCCGCGCTCCTCAAGCCTGCGGCCGATGGCGATCGCGATGTCGTTGATGTCGAGCGCCGCATAGGACGCAAGCAGTTCGTCGCCCTGCTCGTCCTTCTTGCCGATGACGATAGGGGCGCCCGACCGACCATAGAGAATATCGCGGATCTGGCCTTCGACGAGGCCGCGCTTCTCCTCGACCACAAGAACGAGATCGAGACCCTCCGCGAAGGAAAGAATGCCCTGCGGCTCCAGCGGCCAGGTCACGCCAATCTTGTAAAGCCGCACGCCCAGCGCCTCCGCGTCGGCAGCCTCGATGCCGAGATCCTGCAAGGCCTGCCGGACGTCGAGATAGCTCTTGCCGGCGGAGACGACGCCGATGCGCGGCGCAGAGCCGCCCTTGAAGATCAGCTTGTCGAGGCCGTTGGCGCGGGTGAAAGCCTGCACGGCGGGAATCTTGTAGCGATGCAGCCGTTCTTCCTGCGGCAGGAAGCCGTCGCGCGGGCGGATGTTGATGCCGTCCGCCGGCATGGCCACGTCGGTCGGCATGACGATATTCACGCGATCGACCCCGCCGCGAACGATGGTGGTCGATTCAACCGTGTCCTTGACGCATTTCAGCCCAACCCATGTTCCGGAAAAGCGGCTCATGGCAAAGCCGTAAAGGCCGTAATCGAGGATTTCCTGCACGCCGGCCGGCGACAGGATCGGCATCATGGCGTCGACCAGCGCATATTCGCTCTGATGTGCGGTAGTGGAGGATTCCGCCACGTGATCGTCGCCAAGCAACGCAAGCACGCCGCCATTCGGATCGCTGCCGGCGAGATTGCCGTGGCGGAAGACGTCGCCGGTGCGGTCCACGCCCGGGCCTTTGCCGTACCAGACGGCGAAGACGCCGTCGACGCGGCCCTCACCGCGCATCGTCACCTGCTGGGTGCCCCAGACGGCGGTGGCGGCAAGATCCTCGTTGAGGCCCGGCTGGAACTTTATGTCGGCCGCTTTCAGCTCGCGCGCGGCGCGCGTGAACTGCTGGTCGACGCCGCCGAGCGGCGAGCCGCGATAGCCGGACACGAACCCGGCCGTGCGCTTGCCGGCACGGCGGTCACGTTCGCGCTGCATCAGGCACAGGCGGACGAGCGCCTGGGTACCGGTGAGGTAGATCAGATCCTTGTCGAGGTCATATTTGTCGCCCAGCGACACCTCGGCGAGCGGCTGCTCCGTCTTCACTGCAACACCCATCGCGCCTCTCCTGTGCTGATCGCCTCAGCGGGCGGCGGTGACCTGAATCTCCACCGTGAACTGCGGAGCGGCCAGCCGCGCCTCGACGCAGGCGCGTGCCGGCGTGTGCCCCGGCGCGACCCAGGCGTCCCATACCGCGTTCATCTCGGCGAAGGTGCCGATGTCGGACAGCCAGATTGTAGCCGTGAGGACTTTCGAACGCTCGCTGCCGGCCGCGGTCAGAAGCTCGTCGATCTTGGCAAGGATGTCCCTGGTCTGTTCGGTTACGGACTGGCCTGGTGCGCGCAAGGCGACCTGGCCGGCGGTGTAGACGAGGTCGCCGTGGACGACCGCCTGACTCATGCGCGGCCCGGCTTCGTGGCGGACGATGTTCGACATTGGCTTTCTCCTTGGTAGGTCAGACGGCTTCGCCGCCCAGATAGAGCTGACGAACCTGATCGTCAGCGAGGATGGTTTCCGCCGCGCCCGACAGCGCGACCTGCCCCAGCACCAGCACATAGGCGCGATCGGAGATGGCCAGCGCTTCGGTGGCGTTCTGCTCGACCAGCAGCACTGCAATGCCGGTCCGCTTGACGATCTCCACGATGGCGTCGAACACCTCCGTCAGCATCAGCGGCGACAGGCCGGCCGATGGCTCGTCCAGGAGCAGGTATCGCGGCGACGGCATCAGGGCGCGGGCCAGCGCCAGCACCTGACGTTCGCCGCCCGACATGGAAAAGGCCTTGTCCCGCAGCTTTCTCTTCAGCATCGGATACGCCGCCAGCAGTTCCTCCATGCGACGGCGACGGTCTGCGGCCGGCATGAAGGTGCCGCCGAGATCGAGATTCTCCCAGACGGTCAAGGAGCCGAAGACATTGTCGGACTGTGGCACGATGGCGATACCGCTCTGCCGAACGCGCCGATCCACGGACAGATCGCCGACCGGTCGGCCGTCGACGAAGACCTGTCCGGTACGGGCGCCGAGATAGCCTGCGGCGACCTTGAGGCTGGTCGACTTGCCCGAGCCGTTCGGCCCGATGATGGTGACGATCTCGCCGGGACTCGCTTTTAGCGAGAGGCCCCTGAGGATGTCCACGCCGGGAACGTAGCCCGCCCAGACGTCTGTCAGTTCGAGGGACATGATCAGGCCTCCACCGGAGCGGTCATACGCTTCGCGCCCCGGCCGAGATAGGCTTCCACCACTTCCCGGTTGTCGAGCAGTTCGGACGGCTTGCAGTTTGCGATGATCGTGCCACAGTCCAGCACGACACAGCGGTCGCACAGCTTGCCGATGAAACCCATATCGTGCTCGACTACCACCAGCGTCACGCCCTGCTTGCGGATCTCGTGGAGCGTGTCGACAAGCGTAAGCCTGAGGGCGGGATTGACACCCGCAGTCGGCTCGTCGAGCAGCAGCAGTTTCGCCCCACCCAGAACCGCCGCTCCCAGCGCCAGCAGTTTCTGCTGGCCACCCGAAAGCGCGGCGGCCGGCCGGTCGGCGACCGGACCGAGCGACAGCCTCTCGATCATGTCGAACACGCGCCGCCGGGCCGCGCGTTCTTCCTGACGCACCTTGCCGGGCTGCAGGAAGAGACTGAATACGCCGCTGCCGGAGGTCTGCTGGACGGAGGTCAGCAGCACCTCCGCGCAGCTCATCTTCGCCGGCATGCGCGGAAGCTGGAAAGTGCGGCGCATGCCAAGCTGGCTGATGCGATGCGGCGCCATCGCGCCAATCTCGCGGCCGTCATAGGAAATGCGGCCGCCGGAGGCCCGAAGGAAGCCCGAGACGATGTTGAGCAGCGTCGTCTTGCCCGAACCGTTCGGCCCCAGCAGGCCGACGATCTCGCCCTGCGCGACCTCGAGAGACACGTGCTTCAGCACCTCGAAGCCGCCAAAACTCTTGGAAACGCCCTCAGTTCTGAGCATCTATCTTCCGCAACCGCTCGGGGATCGCGCCTTCTGGACGGGTCATGAGGAAGGTGAGCAGGAGAATGCCGACGATCATCATTCTCAACGCGCCGGCGAGCTCGGACGGAAAGCCCAGCACGTCCTTCAGGAACAATGCGCCGACGAAGATGAACTGGACCACGAAGGCGCCGAGCAGGGCGCCCCAATGGTTGCCAATGCCGCCGATGATGACCATCGTCCAGATCAGGAACGTGCCGAACGGGATCAGGTCCCCGGGGCTGATATAGGCGATGTAGTAGGTCGACAGCGCGCCGCCGAGCGCCGCGATGCCCGCACCGATTGCCATGGCGCGGACCTTGCACCAGACGATATCGTGGCCGAACGAGACCGATAGGTCCGGCTGCTCGCGCAGCAGTCTCAGCATGCGGCCGAACTGCCCTTCCGTCAACCTGCTGGCGATGAAGAGGCAGACGAGCAGCGCGACGACGGCCAGCGCCAGGATAGCGAAGAGCTCCGTGCGCCCGGCAAGTCCGGGGAAAAGCCGAACCGGCGCACCGATGCCGCCGGCGCCGCCAGTTGCCCAACCTTCGTTGATGAGGACGATACGGAAGATTTCGGCGATGCCGAGCGTGGCGATCGCCCAGTATTCGGCGTCCAGATTGCGCCCCAGCCGGCCGATGAGCGCCCCTGCCGCAGCCGCCACGACGACGCCGATGGCGACGCCGACAGGCACCGGATAACCGGCGCTGGCGGAGATCGCGGCGGCATAGCCGCCGATCCCGTAGAACGCGATCTGGCCAAAATTCATCAGGCCGCTGACGCCGGCCTGAAGGTTCAGGCTGATGGCGACGATGCCGTAGAGGGCGGCGACGATCAGAACGTGAAGCAGGAAATCAGACACGTTTGCTCTCGCTGTGGAAAAGGCCGCGCGGCCTGAACATGAGCGTGATGACGAGCAGGCAGAAGCCGGCGGCCGGGCCGTAGGCGAGCGGCACGTAGAGGAAGGTCTCGCCTGCCAGCGGGCCGAAATTGATGTTGGTGACCAGCGTTTCGACGATCGCCAGCAGCAGCACGCCGAAGATCGCGCCGATCGGGCTGCCGAGACCGCCGACGATTGCCGCCGCGAAGACCGGCAGCAGCAGGTCCTGTCCGAGATTGAAATGAACCTGACTGCCGATCGCCAGCAGCGCACCGCCTATCGCCGCGAAGGCGCCGCCGAGAAAACCGATGATGTCGACGACGCGGCCCGAGGAGATGCCGCAGGCCCGCGCCAGATCCGGCTGCGCGGCGACGGCGCGCATGGAGCGGCCGAGATTGGTCTTGAACAGCAGGATCAGGAAGGCGATCACGACCAGCGCCGTGACCGCGAGGATGACGATCTGCGTCGTGGTGATGACCGCGCCCATGAACTGGTGCGGAACGTCGATCGGCAGATCGAAGCGTTCCGAACGCGTCCCGGCCACGGCCTGTATGCCCGAACGGATGATCATCGCCACGGCCAGCGAGCCGATCATGGCTATGACGGGCGAACTCCTGAGGAGTCTTGCGAAGGCGAAGCGGTGCAGCACCACCGCGATCACGCCGGTAAGCAGGGCGGACATGATCACGCACAGCCACAGCGGCAGAGCGAAGCCCGAGAGCACAAGTCCCAGAAACGCGCCGATGGTGGCATATTCCGTCTGCGCCATGTTCGGAAACCGGACCATGGCGTAGACGGTGCTGAGCCCGAGGGTGACCAGCATGAGGTCCCCTGCCCTGAGCAGCGAATCGACCAGAAACTGCATCATGAGGCCACCCTCCGCAACCGTCCGCGCGATCAGGCGCTGACGACCGAGCCGTCCTTCACGATCGCGCGAAGATAGTCCTGCACCGCGCGTTCATTGTCTCCGTCGAGCTTGATGAGGCCGGTCGCGCCCTGGAACTCCAGTTCGCGGGCCGCCGCCAGCACTGCGGCCGGATCGGTCGAATTCGCCTTGTTGATCGCCTCGGCGGACATGGCGACGGCATCGTAGAGATAGCCGTTGAAGGCCGAGCGGAAGGCTTCGCTGTACTTCTTGGTGTAGGCATCCTGATACCAGGCGCTGTCCGGACCGATGAAGTTGACTTCCGCGCCGAGCTGACCCTCGACCGTTTCCTTCGGCGCGTCGCTGATGCACATGGTGAGGTAGATGCCGAACCACGGCGTCTGCTTCTGGCCGAGTTCGAAGGCCTCGCGATTGATGATCGCCGCCTCCTGGCCGTAGGCCGAATAGACGTAGACGTCCGGCTGGAAGCGCGCGACCTGTTGCAACTCGCGGCGATAGGACGACTGGCCTTCGGTGTAGAGCAGCGTCTGCACGACCTCGCCGCCGGCGGCCTGGAAAGCCTTGGCGAACTCCGCGTTCATGCTCTCGCCATAGGCGTTGTTCGGCAGGATGATCGCGGCCTTGCCGAAGTTCTTGTCGCGCAGGGCGGTCGCGGTGAAGCGCGCCATCAGGTCGTCGAGGCCGATCACCGAGAAGGCGCTGCCACCGCCGGACTGGCGCAGCTTGACCGAGGACGAGCCGCAATTGACGTGCACAACGCCTTCGCGGGCCAGCGCCTCGCGCAGCGGCACGGTGATGCCGGAGGAATACTCGCCCATCACCACCTTGGCGCCGTCTACCGAAACGAGCTTTTTGGCGGCGTTGAGCGCGCTCTGCGCATTGCCGGCGGAATCCTCGATGATGACTTTGAGCTGCTTGCCGAGCACGCCGCCGGATGCGTTGATCTTCTCCACGGCGAGTTCGACGCCGCGGCGCTGGTCCTCGCCGATCGAAGCGCTGGCGCCGGTGAGCGGCAGCACGGCGCCGAACACCATCTCTTCGCCCTGGGCAAAAAGCGCCCTCGGCATGACGGTAGCGGCCAGAGCGCCCGTGGCGGTCGTGGCAATGAATTTACGTCTGGTGATGTTAGCCATTTCTGTCTCCCATTGGTGATCTGGCTGGTTTTGATTGCGCGGGCTGCGGCGCGTCTCAGCGCGCCTGCAGCGAAAACAGGTGTCCGCCACCGGCAATGATGTCGGTGACACCGGCAAGCCTCAGGCAGTGCCATGCGAGCGCATGGTCGCTCGATGTGACGGGCAGGCCGGCCGCGGCTTCGATCTCGTCGATCACCTCGGTCAGGCGCAGGCTGGTGCAGGATACGAAGACCGCATCGAGGGCGGCCCGGGCAGCGAGGTTCTTGATTCCTTCGACGATGGACTGCGGAGAAATCCGCGCCGCCTCGCGATCGTCGAGCTTGTCGAAGGTCCCGAAGGCAGCGACATTGACGCCGCGTCCTTCGAAGTACTTCCTGACAACTTCATTTACGGCAGGCGCATAGGGCGTCACGACACCGATACGTTTCGCGCCAAAGGCGTCGAAAGCCGCAAGTGCAGCCGTCACCGGCGTCGTGCAGGCGATGCCGGGCCGCGCTTTCCTGATCTGCTCGAAGACGAATTCCTCGCCGAGCGTCATCGTCGCCGAGGTGCAGCCGAATCCCACCACGTCGAGCGGCAGCCCCGGCAGGATCAGCTCCGTGCCCGGCGTGATGCGCGCGCCGATGGCTCGCAGCGTATCCGGCGTGATGTCGGCGTCGTTGAAGACGCGCGTGCAGTAGATGCCGACGCCGTCGAGCGGCAGCAGGCGGCGGAACTCGTGCTCCATCGTCTGGTCGGTCGCCAGCACCACGAGCCCGATCGCCGCACGCCGGGCGATGCCTTCATCCAGATCGCAAGGCAGAACGCCTGCGTCCAAGAAACTGGAGGGCTTGCCGGAATGAGCGGCCGATACGGTCATGTCGGGTTCCTCAATCGACGATGGATTCAAGCGCGAGCGCCGGCTTCCGGCCGGCGACCACATCCGCCAGGATGCGAGCCGAACCGTGCGACATCGTCCAGCCGATATGGCCATGACCGGTGTCGTAATAGAGATTGCGGTGGCGCTTTCGGCCGATGATCGGCAGGTTCGTGGGCGTCATCGGGCGCAGGCCGGCCCACATCTCCGCCCGGTCATGCCGCGCGCCGTCCGGATAGAGTTCGCGCGCGACGCCCGCCATGAACTCGAAATCCTTCGGCTTGTGGCTTTTGCTATAGCCGGAAATCTCCGCCGTCGCGGTGACGCGCACACGATCGCCGAAGGGCGAGATCGCGACGAGATTCTCCTCGTCCACGGAGCCGATGGTCGGCGGCGATTTGGCTCCGTCGACGGGGATTGTGAGGGAGTAACCCTTGACCGGATAGATGGGAAGAGAGACGCCGACGGTTCTCGCCAGAGCGCGGCTCCCGTTGCCCAGCGCCATCACATAGGCGTCGGCCTTGATGGTTCCCTTGTCGGTACGGACGCCACGGATCTCGTCCCCGGACGCTTCCATGGAGAGAACGCGTTCGCCTGTGCGAATCTCGGCGCCGTTCGCCGTGCAATACGCTGCAAGCGCGGTGGTGAACTTGTTGCAGTCGCCGGTCTCGTCGGTGGGGCAGTAGATCCCGCCGGCGATCTTGTGGCCGACCTGGGCCAGCGACGGCTCCAACGCCAGCACCTGCTTGCGGTCGAGCACTTCGATCTTCTGGCCGCTCCGCGCCAGGACCTGCATGTGGTCGATGCCTGCTTCGAGCCGGCCCTGCGTGCGATAGAAATAGAGGATGCCGCGGTCGACACGGTCGTAGCGGATGTCGAGCGCCGAGAGCGTCTCATGCAGGATGGATTGGGAATACGTCGCGAGGCGATGCTTGCGTATCGTGTTGTATTCAGACCTGCTTTTCGTGCATTGAGCAAGAAACTTGAGCGACCAGGTCCAGAGCGCCGGGTCTAGGGACGGTTTGAAGCGCAGCGACTGATCCCGCATCACGAGCGATTTCAGCAGGATCATCGGCGCGTGCGGCGACGACCAGGCAAAGGAGTGGCCGGGCGCCACCATGCCGGCATTGCCCCAGCTTGTCTCGATGCCTGCGGCCTCGTTCTGCTCGACAAGCACGATCTCATGCCCGTCCTTCAGCAGTTCGTAGGCAGCCGTCACTCCGACGACGCCGCCACCCATGACCAGAATTCGCATGTGGACCCTCAAGGCGAGATGGCGATTGCGATCCTCTTCGCACCATCGCCACTCAATTGTAATTCACTATTGTCGACAAAGTTGCGTTTTGATGTGCGTTTGTCAACCGGCTTTATTTAAGGTTCGAATTTTTCCGCTGTCGCAGCAGCGTCGCCCGTGCCCTCAATTGATCTCGAAGAGGCCGGCAGCGCCCATGCCGCCACCCACGCACATGGTGACGACGACGTGGCGGACGCCGCGGCGCTTACCCTCGATCAGCGCATGCCCGACCAATCGGGCTCCCGACATGCCGTATGGATGGCCGATGGAAATCGCGCCGCCATTGACGTTCAGCTTTTCGGGGTCGATGCCCAGTCGGTCGCGGCAGTAGACGACCTGCACCGCGAACGCCTCATTGAGTTCCCAAAGGCCGATGTCGTCGACCGTCAGCCCGTGCGCCTTAAGGAGCTTCGGCACCGCGAAGACCGGACCAATCCCCATCTCGTCCGGGTCGCAGCCCGCAACTGCAATGCCGCGATAAATGCCGAGCGGCTTAAGGCCGCGCCTTTCCGCCTCCCGCGCCTCCATGATGACGCTCGCCGACGCACCATCCGAGAGCTGCGAGGCATTGCCGGCGGTGATGTATCGGCCGGTCTCTATAGACTGCCCGCCGGAAAACACCGGCTTCAGGCTCGAAAGGCCTTCCAGCGTCGTATCGGCGCGATTGCCTTCGTCGCGCTCAAGCGTCGCCTCGATGCTCTTCTCCTCGCCCGTCGCCTTGTCCTTGACCCTCATGACGCTCTTCAGCGGCACGATCTCCGCGTTGAAGCGACCTTCGGCCTGCGCCCGCGCCGTGCGCTGCTGGGAGGACAGCCCGTACTCGTCCTGGACTTCGCGCGAAACGCCGTAGCGGGCGGCGACCACCTCGGCGGTTTCCAGCATCGACATGTAGATGTCGGGCCGGTGCGCGACCAGCCATGGGTCCTCGGACCGGTCAAGGTTCATCTTTGGCGTCTGCACCAGCGAAATGGACTCCACCCCGCCGCCGACAGTCACCGTCATGCCGTCATGCAGGATCTGCTTGGCCGCCGTGGCGATCGCCATCAGGCCCGAGGCGCACTGCCGGTCGATCGTCATCCCGGCAACACTGGTAGGCAGACCCGCACGCACCAGTGCCTGGCGCGCAACATTCATATGGGTTGATCCCTGCTGCAATGCGGCTCCCATGATGACGTCGTCCACTTCCGCCGGATCGACGCCCGCCCGCGCGACAGCGCTGGCGATCGCATGACCTGCCAGTTCCTGCGCCTGCGTATTGTTGAAAGCGCCGCGATACGCCTTCCCGATCGGCGTTCGCGCCGTCGATACGATCACTGCTTCTCTCATCTTTTCCTCCGTCCGGAACCGGCAAGCACTATCGAGTGTCCTTACTAAACTGTACAAATGTACAATTTTTGTCGACAGCCTACAAGGCCGGAGTTATATCGGCCATCGACCAGTTTCGGGAGGTTTGCATGTCGATGATCGTGGACCGGCGCGAGCTCGACTTTATCCTGTTCGAATTGCTCGACATCGAGCGCCTATGCCGCCATCGCCGCTACGCGGCTTACGATGCCGGCGCGGTGCGTCAGATGCTCGACACGGCGCAAGGAATCGCCGAGGAGCATTTCCTGCCGGCAGCTGCCGAGGTGGACGCCGACGAACCCCGCTTCGTCGACGGCAAGGTACTGATGCCCGCCGCGACCGGAGCGGCGTTGAGGGCCTACGCGCAGGCAGGCTTTTTCGCGCTGCCCTTCGCGGAGGATATCGGCGGACTGCAGGCTCCGTGGGTGCTCCACACCGCCGCCAGCGGCATGCTCGTCTGCGCCAACACGGCGGTGACGAACTACGCCTTTCTCACGATCGCGGCGGCCAACCTCCTCAACGCGTTCGGATCGGAGGAACTGAAGGCCCGCTTCCTGCCTCCGATGCTCGAAGGCCGCTGGTTCGGCACCATGTGCCTGTCGGAGCCGCAGGCCGGTTCTTCGCTTGCCGATATCCGGACGATCGCAACGCCCGGCGATGACGGTCTCTACCGTATCCGCGGCAGCAAGATGTGGATCTCCGGCGGAGAGCACGACATCTCGGACAACATCGTCCACATGGTGCTGGCCAGGATTCCGGACAATCCCGCCGGCAGCAAGGGCATCTCTCTTTTCCTCGTACCCAAGCGTCGCCTTGAGGAGGACGGTTCCGCCTGCCGCACGAACAACATCGCGCTTGCCGGCCTCAACCACAAGATGGGGCAGCGCGGCACCACCAACTGCCTGCTCAATTTCGGCGAAAGTGGAGAAACGCTCGGCTATCTCATCGGCGAGCCGCATCGCGGCCTCGAATATATGTTCCATATGATGAACGAGGCGCGCATCGGGGTTGGCCACGCTTCAGTGATGGCGGCGCTCGGCGGCTATCTCTATGCGTCGGATTACGCGAGGACGCGCGCGCAGGGTCGTCCGATCGACCAGAAGGACCCGCTCGCACCGCAAGTGCCGATCATCGAGCATGCCGACATCCGCCGCATGCTGATGGCGCAGAAGGCGGCGGTGGAAGGCGCCCAGGCGCTGTGCCTTTACGCGGCGACGCTGGTCGACGAACTGGCGATCGTGGATGATGCCGAGGAAGCCGTCTGGCTTCGCGCGCTTCTTGGCCTGCTGACACCCGTGGTCAAATCCTGGCCTTCGGAACATTGCCTGGAAGCCAACAAATGGGCGATGCAGGTGCTCGGCGGCTACGGCTATACGCGGGACTATCCGCTGGAACGCCTCTATCGCGACAACCGCCTCAATCACATCCATGAAGGCACGTTCGGCATACAGGGCATCGACCTGTTGGGCCGCAAGGTCGGCGGCGACAAGGGCCGCACGATGCGGCGCTTCATAGCCTTGATGCGCGAGACCGGGGAGACGGCGAGCCGCATCGAACGCCTGTCGGAAGACGCCGCAAGGATGGCCGAATGCATCGATGCTCTCTCCGAAACGACCGACGCGCTGCTCGGTTGCGGCGACCCGGCTATCCGGCTCGCCAACGCCACCGTTTATCTCGATGCGTTCGGCCATGTCGTCATCGGCTGGATGTGGGTCCGGCAGGCCATCGCCGCCGCGAACGCGCTTCGGATTGGAACCGGGGCAGAAGACCCGTTCTACGAAGCAAAACTGGCGACCTGCCAGTATTTCATCCGCTACGAGCTGCCACTGGCGGTCACGCGCCTGAAGCTGTGCGCCGCACTGGATACCACCTGCCTCGACGCGCCGCCGACGATGTTCGGCAGCGGCTAGGCTTGGAGTCGAAGCTGAGTTATCCAGTGTGCCGATGGAGATCTCAGGCCCAGCCGATAGCATGCGCGACCGCGGAGCGCCGAAGCGCGCCGCGCAGGAAAGAGCGCTCAGGACGCGCCGAAAAATCGCGGAAGGCGCGATTCAGGTGCTCGCGGCGCGCGGGGTCTCAGGCCTGACCCATAGGGCCGTAGCCAAGGAAGCCGGTGTCAGCCTCGCGGCAACGACCTATCACTTTGAGACCAAGCAGGACATCCTCGCCGAAACGTCGCGCATGCTGATGGAAGGCTATCTGGAAGCCTTCCGGCGGCTGGAAAGACGCGTGCGGGCCGGCGAAGAGACCGCGATCCGCTCCATGGACGATCTCGTCGAGCGCGTGGTGGGCAACGCGCTTGGCCGCGAAAGGACGCGTTCGCTCGCCTGGTGCGAATTGATGCTGCATGGCGGGCGGCACTCCGACGGACGCGCTCTCGCCCAGCGCTGGTATGCGGAACTGGACGCGATCTGGGATGAGATCGCCGACATACTGCCCAGCCGCTCACCGCTCCGGCCGGGCGCCGCGATCGACATCGTCGTCGGTTTCAGCATCCTTTTGCATCCGCTGATGCTGGAAGCCGGGACAGTCTCCGACCTGCTGCATGGAACCATTGCTCTCGACCAGTTGAAGGAAGCCAGGACGGACGTCGAGCCCGGCACGCCCTCGCTCGACACGCTTCGCCCGCGACAGATCGAGACACGTGGGCGGCTGATCGAGGCGGCGATCGAAGTGCTTGTCGCCGAAGGGACAGCCGCTGTCTCTCATGCCGCCGTGGCCGAACGGGCCGGCATGGTGCGCAGCGGTCCGGGCTATTATTTCCCCACCATCGAGGGGCTGCTGCGCGCCGCGCAGACCGCGCTGTTCGAGCGGGCCAAGTCCCGCTATCGCGCCGGCATCGGCGCGACGACGGCGACAAAGATAGACGCAGCCCGTCTTGCCGATCTCACCACCACGATTTTCTTTCGCGAACTGCTTGAATTCGCCCGCGAGAATGTCGGCTACTATTCGGTCTGGATGAGCGCGGCGCAGAACGCGCAACTCCGCCCGACAGTCAGAAGCGCCCTGCTGGACCAGCACCACGCCTGGGCGAGACGCCTGAAGACTGTGCATCACGGTGCGGTGCCCCATGCCGCGCCATTGCGCTTGCAGGCGCTTTTCGTCGGCAAGCTGATCCGCGGCATTGCCGGCCAGCCTGACAACATGGATCTTTCGCGCTCCCGCGAGGATTTTGCCGCTGCGATTGGCGAAGCCATGGCGCTATCGAACCGATAAACTGTACATACGTACAAATTCACTTGTCATGCTGCATTGTGAAGCCTATTCACGCGGCATGCGATCCATGAACCGGAGGCCGTCATGCTTGATACCGCATCGCTCTTTTCGCTCGACGGGCGCATCGCGCTCGTCACCGGCGGGTCACGCGGCATCGGCAGGATGATCGCGGAAGGTTTTCTGTCGCAGGGCGCGCGCGTCTATATCTCCGCGCGCAAGGCCGACCAATGCGACGCAGCCGCGAGGGAAATGGGGCCGAACTGCTTCGCGCTTCCCGCCGACGTTTCGACGGTGGAAGGCGCGCAGGCGCTCGCCGCGGCATTCACCGCACGCGAACCGGCCCTCGACATCCTTGTCAACAATGCCGGCGCGGCCTGGGGTTCGGACTTCGAGACCTTCCCCGAGGCCGGCTGGGACAAGGTATTCAACATCAACGTCAAGGCTCCCTTCTTCCTCACGCAGGCGCTGTATCCCGCGCTCAAGGCCAGCGCCCGGCCAGCCCGACCGGCAAAGGTCATCTCCATCGGCTCCGTCGACGGCCTGCGCGTCAGCCCTTGGGAAACCTACAGCTACCAGGCGTCGAAGGCCGCGATCCACCATCTGGTGCGTAGGATGGCGGCGCGGCTGATCCGCGACAATATCGTCGCCACGGCCATCGCGCCGGGCGCCTTCCCGTCTGACATGAACCGGGCGGCCCGCGACCATGGCGAGGACTATGTGGTTTCCATACCGGCGGGCCGCGTCGGACGCCCGGAGGACATGGCGGCGGCGGCGATCTATCTGGCCAGTCGTGCAGGGGATTACGTGGTCGGCGAGGTGCTGACCGTCGATGGCGGCGTCGTGCACGCCTGTCCGCCCGATATGGTCGATCCGTGACGGGCATCCGCCAACTTCACACGCAGCGCGACAGGAATTGAGAAGCGGAATGATCGATCTTTCGGGAAGGGTGGCAATCGTCACCGGGGCAGGCTGCGGCCTCGGCCGCGAGCACGCGCTGCTGCTGGCAGCGCGCGGCGCCAAGGTCGTCGTCAACGATCTTTCGGAAGCGCCCGCCGACACGGTGGCAGAGGAAATCCGCAAGGCCGGTAGCGAGGCGATGGCAGCCGCCGCGTCGGTGACCGATTTCGATGCGATGCAGGCGATGGTCGCGAAGGCGCTGGAGCGATGGTCGCGAGTCGACATTCTGGTCAACAATGCCGGCATCCTGCGCGACAGGACCTTCGCCAAGATGGACCTCGCGGATTTCCGGATGGTTGTCGACATACATCTCATGGGTTCGGTGAACTGCACAAAGGCGGTCTGGGACCATATGCGGGCGCAGAATTATGGACGGATCGTCATGACGGCATCGTCGTCGGGCCTTTACGGCAATTTCGGTCAGTCCAATTACGGCGCGGCCAAGATGGCCCTGGTCGGCCTGATGCAGACGCTCGCGCTGGAGGGCGCACGCAACAACATCCGGGTGAACTGTGTCGCGCCCACTGCGGCCACGCAGATGCTTGAAGGTCTTCTGCCGAAGGCCGAACTGGACCTGCTGCGGCCTGCATGCGTCAGTCCGGCGGTGCTCGCCCTCGTGCGTGAGGATGCGCCGACGCGCACGATCCTCTGCGCGGGCGCGGGCGCGTTCGAGACCGCGAATATCACGCTGACCCCCGGAATATTCCTCGGGGAAGGTGCGGAGGTGGCGGACGTGATCGTCCAACGGTGGGATGAGATTTCCGACCGCCATGGCGAGATCGTGCCGGGTTCGGGCGAGCAGCAGGGACGGCTCGAACTTGCCAATGCCGGCTATAGGCGCGCGCCGAATGGCTGATACAGGCATTCGCGAGGTGACAAGCGCTACGACCGGCCTCGTCGGCTATGCTGCGCGGATCGGCGAGGAGATCGGGGTTTCCAACTGGATCGAGATCGACCAGTCCCGCATCGACTCCTTCGCCGAAACGACGCTCGATGGCCAGTATATCCACGTCGATCCGGAACGCGCTGCGTCCGGGCCTTTCGGCGGCACGATCGCGCACGGCTTTCTGACTTTGTCGCTGCTCAGCCGCATGTCTTTCGACGCCCTCCCCGCGATCGGGGATGCGAAGATGGGCGTCAACTACGGCATGAACAGTCTACGCTTTCTGACGCCGGTAAAATCCGGGCAGCGCGTGCGCGGACGCTTTCTGCTGCGCGACATAGCGCGCAAGGACGAGAACCGTGTCCTGATCACCTACGACGCCACTGTCGAGATCGAGGGAGCCGTGAAACCCGCGCTCGTCGCCGAATGGCTTATAATGACGATATTATGAGCCGGCTATAGATCGGCATCTGAAGTCGAGGCGGCTCTCGCTCGCTCGGTCTTGTGGGCGAGACCAGCACCCATAATCAGTTCATGCTCATGCGGCGGCAGCGTGCGGAGCTTTGGTTCCAGCAGCGTATCTTCGAACCCGACGAATTCGAGCGCCGGACTGAAATCCGAGCCCCAGTGGAGATTTTGCGGTCCGAAGGTCTCGAAGAGCAGATCGACGAAAGGTTCCGCGAACCGATGCGGGGGAACGGGATCGACGGCATAGAGACCGGAGATCTTTACGCCGACATTTGGCAGATGCGCCAGACGCAGGAGCGGATCGAGCCTTCGCCTTGCTTCTGATGGTGCGGGAATCCGCTCGCAGCGGCCCGGCAGGCCGAGATGCGAGAACAGGAATTCGCAACGGTGAAACTGCTCGATCAAGGGCTGCAATGCGGCGATCGCTTCCGGCCGCGCGTTCAGCGAGATGATAGCCCCGCTGCGCTCAAGCCGCTCCCACATTACGCGCGGCCATGCTAGCAAGGCCTCCGCCGCTCGCACGTCCGGCAGATAGACAGCGATTCCGCAATGACCGGCGGCGATCTGTGCCTCAATGGCCCCGAACGATGGGACCGGGTCCGGCTGCAGGAAGGCGACGCTCGCGATCCATGGCCGCGTCGTTGCCAGTTCGCGCACATAGGCGTTGTTGTCCGGATCGATGCCGTCCGCCTCGTAGCAGACCACCAGGCCGGCCTCTATCCCGTACCGTGCCATCAGCCGCTCATAGGCGTCCACTTCCGACATGCCGCGAAGGATCGGCACGCCCTGCGAAGGACCAAAACCGTGGCGGAACAGATGGAGATGCGCGTCGGCGATCATTCCCGTCCGTCCAGCGTGTCCAGGATCATCTCTGCGGCGAGCAGGCCGTGCAACGCGTCATGCGGGGTGACGGGCGCCTGAGAAATGCCCGCGCGGATTCCCGACAGGAAAGTTTCAAGCTCGGTCCGGAGCGGATCGTCGTCCGCGGCGAGTTCGATCCGCCGGTGAGCCCTGCCGAAAACATCGATATGGCTAGCGGCCGACAGTTCGGCACTGCCGTCGGCGCCGACGATCTCGACCCGGTCGGGCGGGCACTCAATACCGGGATGCAGCCAGGCCGTGGAGAGCTGCCAGGTCGCACCGCCGGTACTTTCAAGCTGCGCCACCGTCAGCGAGCGGGCAGTCGCGCGCGGCCGCCGCGTCGCCCTTGCGGAAGCCGCGGTGCCGCCGTCGAACCAGAGGGCGAGATCGATGTCGTGGATCATGGTCATCAGCACCGGATCGATGTCGGTGTAGCGTTCAGCATGGCTGGCGTCGCGGTATCGGCGCGAGCGGAAATGCAGGATTTCACCGATTTCGCCGGCGGCGAGAATGTCGCGCAATCGCCGGTGGCCGTCCGAGAAGCGCAGAATGTGCCCGGGCTGCAGGAAGGCTGAGCTTCGCGCTGCGAGCGCTTCCAGTTCGCGCATCGTCGCCGCGTCCGGCGTCACCGGCTTCTCGACCAGCACCGGAATGCCACGCTCCAGCGCGGCGCCCGCAAGCGGCGCATGCGCCTCGGCCGGCGTGGCGACGACGATCCCGTCCGGCGCGAAGCGATCGAGAAGCGCAAATGCGTCCACGTCACGGTCGGAGAGCCGGAACATGCCGCCGAGACGCGCCAGTTCCGCCTCGCGCGTTTCCGCGACGGCGAGTTGCATCCCGCCGATGGCGGTGAGCGTTTTCAGATGCTCCTTGCCGAACGCGCCGCCGCCCGCGACCATGATCCTCATGGACCGGCGCCTTCCGCGCCCGCGCCGCAGATCAGCGCGCAGACATGCCGGCTTCCGGAAAACACCGGGTGCCCGCTCTGGAGCGCCGCTATGGACGCCGCCCCGGAAAGATCGGCGGCGATGCCGAACTCGAACCACAGCCATTGCGATGCCGCGAGCATGGCGTCGTCGGAGACGAGCACGACATCCTCGATGTTGCGTCTGGCGATTTCGAACAGACGTTCGTCGGTACGGCGGCAGCTCATGGTCGGGACGCGGCTGGTGATTTCCGGCAGCGTGACGACATGGCCGGCTTCAAGGCTCGCCTTGATCGTCGGCGAACCGGTCGGTTCTACCGCGATCACCCTGACATCCGGCCGCCGCGCCTTGATCGCGGTGGAAAGGCCGGAGATCAGCCCGCCGCCACCGATCGCTACCACGATCGTGTCGAAATCCGCGATCTGGTCGAGGATTTCGAGCCCCAGCGTTCCTTGCCCCGCGACGACGAGCGGATCGGCGAACGGATGAAAATAGGCCGCACCGGTCGTACGGACATGGTCGAGCGCCGCTTCGTTGGAGACGCTCCAGTCGGAGCCGACGATACGCACATCGGCATTCCAGCGGCGCATCTTCTCCACCTTGGCCGGCGATACGTTTTCGGGCACGTAGATGACTGCCGGAACGCCGGCCACACTCGCCGTACGCGCCACCGCGAGACCGTGATTGCCGCCGGATGCCGTAACGATGCCGTTGCGGATCTCCCCCTTCGACGCGCCGAGCAGCCGGTTCATGGCGCCCCGCGCCTTGAACGATCCCGTGACCTGATTGAGCTCCAGCTTCATCGTCACGCGCGCGGCCGACGGGAGCGGATCGCGAGCGAGCAGCGCCTCCATCACCGGCGTGCGCCGCACATAGGGAGTGATGCGTTCGCGCGCGGCCTCGATATCGGAAATGCCGATCATGCCCGTCCGCTGTACGGCGAGGCCACGACCACGCAGCAATTGCCCGGCGAGACGCGACCGGGATGACGGCGGCCATAGACGATGCCGTCCACGCCATAGTGCAGCGTGATCGGCTGGGAGGTCAGATCCCAGATGCGGTGGATGCGGCCGGCGGGCTGACCCGCCGATACCTGCGTGCCGTTGACATGGAAAGGCTCGAACACGCCCTCGACCGGCGCGTAGACATAGGCAGGCGGACCGGCAAGTTCGAGCACAGGACGCTCGGCGGCGGGGGCAGGGGGCGCAACAGACTCCAGCACGCCGAGATGGGCGAGCACGTTGCGGACGCCCCGCCGGCAGATTTCGAGCGCGTCGAGCGAGACGGTGCCGCAACCGCGCATCTCCGTGCCGACCGTCACCAATCCCGTAGCGCAGGCTGTGGCTGTCGCCGTGCGCTTGTCGCCGAGGTTGGAGATCACGACGTTGTAAGGCGCGTCGAAGGCCTGGACGGCGGCGACGTTGCGGCGATGCAGATCAGGATCATTCGTCGGCTCAATGATGGCGCTGGGCAGGATGTCGAGCGAAGAGCCGCCGGAATGCAGGTCGAGAAAGGCGTCGGCGATCGGAAAGATGCGGTGCGCGACATAGGCGGCGATCTGCTCGGTGATGGAACCCATCGCATCGCCGGGCCAGACCCGGTTGAAGTTAAGCCCGTCGACCGGCGAGGTGCGCATGGCGGCAAGAACGGCATGAACATTGTTGGCAGGCATCAGGATCAACCGGCCCTGCACAGCGCCGGGATCGAGCTCGCGCGCCAGTTCGCCGATGGCGATAGGCCCTTCATATTCGTCGCCATGGTTGCCGCCCTCGATGACGACGGTCGGGCCTTCGCCATTGGCGATGACGGCGATCGGCACCTGCGTGACGCCCCAAGCGTCGCCATGCGGCGAGTGGGGGATGTTGACGAAGCCGAGTTGCCGCCCCGGTCTGTCGAAATCGACAGTGGTGAAGGCGTTTCCGGTATAGGTTTCGGCGGTCTTGAGCATGCAGCCTGTCTTTTCTTCCTTGGCGGCCATTTCCTACCGGCCGCGGATGATCTTGATGTCTCGTTCGAGCGATACGGCTTCGGCGGCATCGACAGCGCCGAAGCGGAAGGAGGTCCGGAACGCTTCTCCCGGCCGCACCCACACGACCTGCCCCCTGGCCATGGCGGCGGCAAGCCCGTCGGGCGCGGCAGTGGCGGGCAGGACCAACCCCAACGCGTCCTTGTCGGAGCCTCGCACCATCCAGCGCACCGCATAGGGCAGTTCGTCGGCGCGCCAGCTGACGAAATCGGCCGAACCATCCGGATGTTTCTGCAGCGCATGCGCCCAGCCGTCGCTATCCGAAGCCGCAGTCATGGTGAGCACCAGTTCCGGCATCACCGGGACGCCCGGCCTGATCTCGCGGTGCGAGGAAGGATCGGCAGCGATGGCGCGATGATAGGCGACGATGGCCGCGTCCTCGTCGTCGCGCAGCTTCGGCTGCCGCACGTCCGCGTCCGTGCGGTCGTCGCGCACGGTATCCACCAATATCGCGCCGTCGACCGGGCGGAGATTGATATGGGCGAGGTAGAGGAAAGGCAGCGGATTTCCGCCGATGTTCTCCACGTCCACGAAGACTTCCAGCACCGTTGAATTCTCGCGGATACGGACACGTGGCCGGGAAAGGAAATTGTGGTGGAAGTCCAGCGTGTCGCGGGCGTTGCCGGTCAAGTCGACGAAATAGCCGGCATCATCTTCGCCGAAGACGAGTTCGGCGTCGGTGTAGGGCAGATTGGGCAGTTCGCCGTGCAGCGGGTGCGTGTCGCCCGGCCCCGGATTGCCCATGGAGGTCCCGCCGCAGTGCAGGAACAGCGCGCCATAGGTCCTGAAATACTCCCGTGTCGGATAGGGCTGGTCGAACATGGTGCGCATGGTGAGGCTGCGCCCCGCATACACCGCATCCCATATCTGCTGGCCCTGGAACGGCAGGAGCGTGACCGTCCCGGCGCCATTCCCGACGCGCAGGCCTGCGACGCCTGACGGATAGCGGAAGGCCGTGGCGGCCAGCGCGCCTAGCGCTGCTACGCGCTTCTCGCGCTCGCCGAAAAGCGCTGGGTCCAGCGTAACGGACACCTGACGGTTGGTCATGGACATTCCTCTTTCTCGACCTTTCACTTTCGCGCCGGGCGCGGCACCGCATTGGCTTCGAGCTTGTGCCCCATGCGTTTCAGCAATGCTGCAGAAGCCTTGCGTATCTCGGCATAGATGCCGCTTTCATCGAGTGCTGGAAAGCGCCCCTCATCGAGAACAATCCTGCCGTCGATGATGACGGTATGCACCGACTTGGAGCGTGAGGCATAGAAGAGGTTACGGATCATGTTGGTGGTCGGCACCATTTCCGGCCTGTCGAGCGTATGGATGACGATATCGGCGCGCTTCCCCGGTTCCAGCGAACCGATACGATCTTCGAGCCCCACCGCCCGCGCGCCGCCACGCGTCGCCATGTAGATGCCATCCTCGGCGATCAGGTAGGTGCGGTCCATGTGCACGTCCCGCACGGCCATCACCGCGAGATTTGCCTGACGCCAGAGGTCGAAATCGTTCGACCAGTTGGGCGAATCGGAGCCGAGGGCAATATTCGCGCCACGCCGCCAGAGTTCGGCGTGACGGCCGTGCAGCGAACTTCCATGCCCCCACATCATCGAGGCGGCCGGCGCCCAGGCGATCGACGTGCCCCGCTCTATCAGCGCGTCGCATTCCGCATCGGTCAGGTGATTGCCATGGCCGAAGGTGACGTTGCGGTCGAGGAAACCCGTCTCGAAAAGGTGGACAAGCGGATCCTTGCCGAAGCGGCGGCGGTCGGCTTCCGTATCGGCGGGGCTGTAGGACTGATGGATATTGAGCGTCACGCCGGCGCTGTCGGCGCAAGCCTTCGCTTCCATCATCAGTTCCTCGCTGGCCGTGCCGAGGCCCAACACCGCAACATGCCCCGTCACCAACGCGTCGGGATCGGCGTTGCGTTTCAGTTCCGTGCCGAGAACAGCCAGCGCCTCGGCGCGTGTCTTCGGCGCACGGCGAAGTTCGGTGTGCAGACGCGCCTGCGCGGCACAGGTGGCGCAACCATCGCCGGCTTCCTTGCCCTGCGCAAAACCCTGCGGCTGGTCCCAGATGAAGGCATCTCCGATGACGGCACGCACGCCGACCTGTTTAGCCGCGCGGGCCGCCATCTCGGGCGTCAGAACGGTGCCGGCTTCCATGAAGCAGGTGGTGCCGTTCCTCACCATCTCCATGCAGGCGAGCAGCACGGACAGATATTCGTCCTCGTCGGTGACGTTGTTGTAGAAATGGCCCTCGAACGTGTCGAAGGCGTCGCTCTCCACGAGATGGTCGGGCAGTGCTCCTCGATACAGGTGGAACGAGGCGTGGAGGTGGCATTCGATGAAGCCCGGATGCACCGGCGCTCCGTGTGCGTCGATGCTGTGCGCGGCCGAATAGCGCGCGCCGATTTCGGCGTCGTCGCCCACGGCGAGGATGCGGCCCTTGCCGTCAACGGCGACTGCGCCGTGCTCGAAAATGGTGGCGGCATCGTCCATGGTGATGACGTAGCCGTTGCGGATCACCAGTTCCGCCTTTTCCCGTGGAGCGTTCATTCCTCGTCCTCCCGCAAAAGGGTGGCGGCGCTCTTCGCCCATTCGAGCGTCACGCGTTCGCCCGGTGCTAATCCTTCGATTTCCTCGTCGCGAAGCTCGGCCCAGAGGATCGCACCGGACGCCGGGCGCGCACCGACACGGACGCTGTTCCCCTGATAGACAAGTTCCTCGACAACACCCATGACGCTCGATCCCGGCGTTGCGGCGTGCTCGCCGCGCCTCAGACGGATAGCTTCAGGCCGCAGCGACAATGCCGCACGCTGGCCCTCCCGCAACGGCGTTTCGGGCCTTGTCGCGAAGAAGACGCCGCTGTCCGCCTTCAGCAGGACGCGCTCTGCTTCCAATGCCGCGATCTCTCCGCGCAGGAGATTCGTCGCGCCGATGAAATCCGAAACGAAAATGGAATTTGGCCGCCGGTAGATATCGCGCGGCGCGTCGTACTGGACGATCCGGCCCCGGTTCATGATGGCGATGCGATCCGACATGACCAGAGCCTCCGTCTGGTCATGGGTGACGAAGACGAAGGTCGCGCCGAGACGCTTCTGGATGGCGCGCAGTTCGAGCTGCATCTGCTGGCGCAGCTTCAGGTCGAGCGCCGAAAGCGGCTCGTCGAGCAGGAGCACGCGCGGCTCGGCGGCAAGCGCGCGGGCCAGCGCCACACGCTGCGCCTGCCCGCCGGAAAGCTGCGACGGCTCGCGCTCCCCGAAACCTTCGAGCCGCACCAGCGCCAGCATCTCGTCGACGCGGGCGCTTATGCGGGCGCGCTCCCAGCCTTTGAGCCGAAGCGCATAGCCGATGTTTTCGCGAACGGTCATATGCGGAAAGAGCGCGCCGCGCTGGAAGACAAGGTTGGTCGGCCTGCGTTCCGGCGGTCGACTGGTGACGTCGTCTCCATAGATGCGCACCGCGCCGGTCGTTGGCTGCTCGAAGCCGGCAATAATCCTGAGCAGCGTCGACTTCCCGCAGCCGCTGGCGCCCAGCAGCGATACGAACTCGCCTTCGGCCACACTGAAATCAACGCGTTCCAGGGCGGTGACCTGGCCGAACTGCTTGCGGACTCCGGCGATATCGACGGCAGCTGTGTTCACGAAGCCTTCTTCCGGTTGAGGATGTTGGAAGCGATGACGAGACAGGCGAGCAGCGCGAACAGCATGGTCGCGATGGCGTTGATGGACGGGTCGATGCCGCGCCGCATCAGGCCCCAGACCAGCACCGGCAGACTCTGCTGATTGCCGATGTTGAACCAAGTCACGACAAACTCGTCCAGTGACAGGGCTGCGGCCAGCAACGCCGCGCCGATGACCGACGGGCGGATCAGCGGGAAGGTGATGTCACGGAACGCCCGCCACGGCGAAGCGCCGAGATCGCGCGCTGCCTCCAGCGTGCTGAAGTCGAAATTCTCGAGCCGCGCGTTCATGGTGAGCACCACGAAGGGCAGGCTGACGAGGATGTGGCCGAAGGCGGTGTTGAGCAGACCCTGCGGCATGCCGAGCGCGCGGAAGAATACGGCGAGCGAGATGCCGATGACGAGCAGCGGCACGATCGCCGGCAGCAGGCTGGCAGACAGCAATGCGGCGCGCAAGCGAGGCTGCTTCAGCGCCACCAGCCCGAAGGCGAAGGCGCAGCCGAACAGGCCCGAAAATACCGCCGACACCAGAGCGAGGATCAGGCTGTTCGTAAGCGCCGTCGTCATCAGCGGATTGGAGAACGCGTTGGCGTACCAGGAGAGCGTCAGCCCCTCGATCGGCATGCTGAGACGCGGCGAGGTGGTGACCGAGAAGAGCACGATCACCGCGATCGGAGCGTAGAGATAGGTGAGCACCAGCGCGACGAAGCCGGCTGGCACAAGCCGCTTCAGCCTCACCATCGCGTCACCCAGCGGATGAGCCGCACGACGGCGAGATAGGCGATGAGCATCACCGCGACGACGACGAAGGCCATGGCCGCGCCGAGCGGCCAGTTGGACCCGATGCCACGGAACTGGTCGGCGACGATGTTTCCGATCAGGAGGCTCTGCGAACCGCCGACGAGGCTCGGCGTGACGAAGTCACCGGCGGCCAGCAGAAAGGCGAAGGCGAAGGCGGTCCGCAGGCCCGGCATCGCCATCGGCACAAGCACGGTGCGCAACACATGCAGGCGCCCTGCGCCGAGGTCGCGCGCCGCCTCCAGATGATCGCGCGGCACGTTGAGCAGGGCCGAGTAAAGCGGCAGAACGGCCAGCGGCAGCAAGAGGCCGCTGAGCGTGATCACCACCGCTATATTGCTGTAGATGAGGAACTCCAGCGGTTCATCGATGACGCCGAGCCACATCAGCGTGGAATTCAGCAACCCCTGTTTGCCCAGGATGGTGCGCCAGGCATAGATGCGCACCAGATAGCCGCTGAACAGGGAGAGCAGGACGATCTGCAGGATCAATTGCCCCCGCCGCTCGAAGACGAAGCGCATGCAGCAGGCGAGCGCGAAGGCCGCCGGCACCACGATCAGCGTGGTGACGAAAGCCACGCCGATGGTGCGCAGCATCAGCGCCTGATAGAGCGGCGAGGTGAAGATCTTCACGTAGTTGGCAAACGTGAAGCCGGGGATGAGCGTAAAGCCTTTCGCCGTCCAGAAACTGATGACGAAGAGACAGAGCATCGGCACGGCGAAGAAGACGACGTAGAACGCGCCCGCGGGGAGCAGCGGCCCCAGCGGGCGGCGAGCGCCGCCCATCGATGCAGTCGTTGCATCCGCCATGATCGTCAGCCGAAACCTCGTTCGAAGCGGGCCGCCGCGTCTTTGGAAGAGCGGCGGCCTGAAAGCGTCACGACGCCTTGAAGGTCTGCCAGGTTTCCACCCAGGCAGGAGCGCCGACGACGTCGCCGTCCGGCTCCTGCGGCGGGACGACGATCTGGGTGCCAAGGATGCCGCCGCCGGGCTGGCGCACATTGTCATAGGGGAACATGTTGCGGATGTCCTCCTTCATCAGGTCGTACGCAGCTTCCACCGTGCAGCCCGAGGCGAGTTCGGCGGCGAGCGCCGCATTCGACTCCGGCTTCGTCATGAAATCGATGAAGGCGTAGGCATTGTCGATGTTGGGCGCATCGACCGCGATGGCGTAAGCGTCCGACCAGAAGAAGGTTCCGTCGACGGACGGTGAGCCGACTACCAGTTCCACGCCCTTTTCCTTGGCGATCATCACCTGATAGGCCCAGCCGCCGATGCCGATGGAAGCATCGCCGCGCACCAGCACGTCGGCCATGTCGCCATGCGAGGAACCCACGGTGACGACGTTGGGCTTCACCTTGAGCATCGCGTCCAGAACCTGCTGGAGTTGGTCCGCGGTGAGGCGGTTGGGCTCCGGCATGTCGAGCGATTTCGCCCACAGCCAGATATTGCCGAACGGATCGTCGAGGAGAACCAGCTCGCCCTTGTACTTCGGATCGGCGAAGTCGGTATACTTCGCCGGCATCGCGTCCCACTTCTTCGGGTTAAAGACGCAGGGCTCGTCGCCCCAGATGATCGGGATGCCGTAGGTCTTGCCGTCCTTGACCAGCCACGGCGCGTCCTTGAAGGCAGGCCAGAGACCGGCGGCGGTCGGAATGCGGCTGAGGTCGAGCGGCTGGAAGAGTTCGGTGTTAGATTTCAGGATTGCGGTCTGGAAATCCTTGTTGGGCGTCAGGATGTCCATCGCGCCGCGCCCGCCTGTGTTGAAGCGCGTCAGCGCCTCGTCGGCCGCCGACTGGAAGGAGGCGTTCATCTTGATGTTGTTGGATTCCAGGAACGACTTGGCGACGTTGCCGCCATGCTCGCCGTCCCAGCCGAGAAAATTCAACTCGCCGCCGAGCTTGGCCTGCGCCGAGGCTTCGCCCGGGAGCCCGAGCACGGTGAGCGCCGAAAGTCCGGCTGCCCCCTGCAGAAGGCGGCGACGGCTGACGTCGGCGTTGAGCTTGGCGTCGAGAAACATGCGCAATCTGTCGTCCACGATCGTTCTCCTCTCGGGCCTGTCGGGCAGCCCGCTGCGTTTATCGTTCCCCTGCACCGGCCAACGCCGGCAGCGATTGTGATTAGGGATCGTTTCGTATATGAAGTCAAGTATCACTGATGAAACTACAAGTAAGGCAGCCGGAATGGATCAGCCCGCCGTCGAAGACCGTGCCGGCTACTCGGCGCCCGCGCTCGAAAAAGGCCTCGACATCCTCGAACTGCTGGCCGCCGAGGGCGAGCCGATGAGCGCCCGCCAGATCGGGGAGAGGCTCGGACGGTCGAAGAGCGAGATCTTCCGCATGGTCTATGTGCTGGTGGAACGCGGTTATCTGCACCGCGACGCCGCGACGGACCAATTGGCGTTAAGCAACAGGCTGTTCGAACTCGGCATGCGCACGCCGCGCTCGCGCACGCTGGTGGAGGTGGCGCTGCCGGTGATGGAACGGCTCAGCAAGTCCGTCGGCCACGCCAGCCATCTTGTCGTGGTCGCCCGCGGGGAAACGGTGGTGATCGCCAATGCCGCGCCACAGGCGGAATTCAATTTCTCGCTGCAGCTCGGCTATGGCAACGCCGCGATCGAGGCGTTGTCCGGCCAGACCATCATCGCCTTCCAACCGCCGCAGCAGCGCCGGGCCATGATCGAGGAAGGGTTGAAACTCGCCGACGGCAAGCAATTGCCGGACGATCTCGAAGGCCAGCTCGACAGGATCGCCTCAGGCGGGTCGATCGTCGCGCCGAGCCATTTCCTCGTCGGCGTCATCGACATATGCGCACCGGTCCTGGATCGAGGCGGCAGGGCTATCGCCAGCATCGTCGTGCCGTGCCTGCAGCAGATCGGCCGTCATGAGGATTTCGGGGCAGTCCGCGATCACGTCGTGGCAGCCTGCCGCGAAATCTCCGACGCGCTGCTGGTCTGAACGGTTTGCGATCCCGCTGGACTGCTTCAATGTTTGGATGACATGCCGGCGCGAAGCAGCATGCCGAACAGGTCGCGCGGCTCGTGGGGATCGGCCAGCATGTCGAGTTCCTGATAGAGGCCTGTCTTCAGCAACTGATCGCGCACGTAGCACAGCGCCGAGAAATCCTCGACGGCGAAACCGACGGAATCGAACAAGGTGATCTGCCTCGCGCTGTGGCGTCCCGGCGCGCTGCCTGCGATCACCTGCCAGAGCTCGGTCACCGGATAATCCTGAGGCAGCTGCTGTATCTCGCCTTCGATGCGTGTCTGCGGCGGATACTCCACGAAGATGTCGGAACGCATGAGGATGTCGCGATGCAGTTCGGTCTTGCCGGGACAGTCGCCACCGACGGCATTTATATGGACGCCGGAGCCGACCATGTTGTCGGTAAGGATGGTGGCGTATTGCTTGTCGGCCGTCACGGTCGTGATGATGTCCACGCCTTCGACCGCCTCCTGCGTCGATCTGCAGACGGTCATGTCGAACCCGAGACCGGAAAGATTTCGGACGCATTTCTCGCTGGCCGAACCGTCTATGTCATAGAGACGGATGCGATCCACGCCGAGCAGCGCCTTGAAAGCCAGCGCCTGGAATTCGGCCTGCGCGCCGTTGCCGATGATCGCCATCGTATCCGCGTCCGGCCGGGCGAGGTGCTTCGCCGCGACGGCGGAGGTCGCGGCGGTGCGCAATGCCGTGAGGATCGTCATTTCCGACAGCAGCGCCGGATAACCGGTATGAACGTCCGCCAGCATGCCGAAAGCGGTGACGGTCTGGCGGCCGTCTCGCGTGTTCTTCGGATGACCGTTGACATATTTGAAGCCGTAGACGTTGCCGTCGCTCGTCGGCATCAGCTCGATGACGCCTTCGGCACTGTGCGAGGCGATGCGCGGCGTCTTGTCGAATGCGGGCCAGCGACGGAAGTCGGCCTCGATGTAGCCGGCGAGTTCGCGCAGGAAACGCTCGACGCCGACCTGCAACACCAGTTGCATCATGTGGTCGACGCTGACGAAAGGCACGACGTTCAGATTTGCGATCATGCGCGTTGCTCTCCGTCGGAAGGATCGATCGTCCGATGCGCATTGTGCCGACGCATCATCCCGGCAAGCCGCGGATCGTCGCTTTCGAGAGCATCGATGGCCGCGGCGGTGTCGTAGATCCGTTCGTCCTGCCCCATCTTGAATTTCGCTTCGAGCCGGTTGATCGGCATGTCGAAGCCGAGAATGTGCGGCATGCGCCGCTCCATGCCGCCCGGCCCAAGCTCCCGCATTCGCCAGCGGTCGGGCCGATCCTTCTCCAGCACGTCCACGAGTTGCAGCAGATGACGCGCCGTCATCTGATCGTTCAGGGCCACCGGTTTGCCGTGGCAGTGGGCGACGGCGAAGTTCCACGTCGGCGCGCTGTCGCGAACGGGATTGCGCGGATACCACGAGGAGGAGATATAGCCGTGCGGACCGTGGAAGACGGCGACCGTTTCCCGGCCTTCCGCGATCAGGATGCTGTGCGGGTTGGCCCGGGCGAGATGGGAGACGAGCGTTCCGTTCTCGCCGCGTGCGCGATTCAGCGTGAAAGGCAGGTGCGAGACGACCAGGCCGGCCGGGCCGGTCGTCACCACCGTGGCGAAGGCCGCGCTCTCGATCAGGTCAAAAACCTCGTCGCGCGAGAGCGGCGCGAATTCCGGCTTGGAATACATGATCAGCTTCTCTGGACGCGTACCGCCGGTATGAGCCCCTGCGGCCGTATCAGCAGCACCGCAATCACCCCGGACAGAACGATGGCGTCGCGATAGGGTGCCGCCGCTGCCGGCAACGTGGCCTGCAGAAGCACCTCGACGATGCCCAGCAGGAAGCCCCCCGCCACCGCGCCCGGCAGACTGCCGAGCCCGCCGACCACCGCGGCGATGAAGGCTTTCAGCACCGGCGTGAAACCCATCAGCGGATCGACGGAGGCGCGCTGCGCCACCCACAGCATCGCCGCCAGCCCCGCCAGCAGGCCGGACAGAAGAAAGGCCGTGGCAATGATGCGGCTCGCCGGGATGCCCATCAGGCGCACGACGTCGAAATCCTCGGCCGCCGCGCGCATCGCCGTACCGGTGACGGTGCGGCGCAGGAAGATTTCCAGCGCCACCAGCGCCAGAACCGACACCGCTATGGAGATGGACGGGCCGATGCCGATGGTGAAGTCGCCGAGCGAGAAAGCACCGGTCATCCAGCCCGGCATGGCGACGGCCTGCGGCCGCGCCGACACACCGTTCTGGAAGACGACCTTGAGCAGGCTGGAGACGGCGAAACTGGTCAGCAGCAGGCTGGTGACGCTCGCCCCGCGCATCGGCCGAAAGGCCACGCGCTCCATGGCGACCGCCGCAAGCGCGCCGCAGGTCACCGCGACCAACACAGCGGCGGGGAACGGAAATCCAAAGAAGATGGCGGCGAGCAGGGCGTAGCCCGACACGGTCATCAACTCGCCATGCGCAAAGTTGATCAGCCCGACGATGGAGAAGACGATCGCCAGTCCGAGCGCCAGAAGCGCATAGACGCCGCCGAGGCTGACCGCGTTGATGATCTGCTGCGCAATCATTTGCTAGGCCCCCAGATATGCCCGGCGCACCAGGTCGGAACTCGCCAGTTCCTTCGCCGTGCCGGAAAGCGCGACCTCGCCATTGGCGAGCACCGTCGCCCGGTCGGCGATCTCCAGCGCCAGCGCGACGTTCTGCTCGACCAACAGCACGGTCAGCCCGTTGCGGCGCAGCTCGGATATCAGGTCGAAGACCGTGTCGATGATCTGCGGCGCCAAGCCGAGCGACGGCTCGTCGAGCAGGATCAGCTTCGGCTTCGACATCAGGGCGCGCGCTATGGCGAGCATCTGCTGCTCTCCGCCCGAAAGATTGCCGCCCTTGATCTGGTGATAGCGGCGCAGGATCGGGAAGAGGTCGAGCATCTCCTCTTCCCGGGTTCTGGCGTCCGCCGCCGTCAGATGGACGGCCCCGCCCAGCCGCAAATTCTCGGCCACGGTCAGGCTGGAAAAGATGCGCCGTCCTTCAGGCACCAGGGCGACGCCGAGACGGGCGATCGCCTCGGGCGCGCGTCCGGTGACGTCGGCGCCGTCGAGAACCACCTTGCCGCCCGCCGCCGGCACCAAGCCGGCGATGGCGCCGAGCGTCGAACTCTTGCCGGCACCGTTGGCACCGACGAGGGCTATGATCTCGCCACGGCCGACGGCAAGGTCGACGCGGCGTACCGCCTCGACCTCGCCATAGCGTATCCGAAGGGCCTCGACGCTCAGCATCAGTTTGCTCGATGCCGGATCACGGGGCCGGAACGTCTTCGGCCGCCGGAACGAGCGTCTCGATGTGCTTCTGCTCGCCGCCCTCATAACGCATCAGCGCGACGGGACGCAGCGGCATACGGTCGGTGCCGGCATAGGTGATCTTGCCCGTGATGCCGTCGAAATCCTTGAGGTTGGCGATGGCGTCGCGAATGGCCTTGGGATCGTCCGAGCCCGCCGTCGTCACCGCGGCATCGAGGATCAGGCCGATCTCGTAGCCGTTGACCTCGTAGGTCGATTCCGGCTTGTGGCCGGCATATTTCTCGAAGGCCGCGTCGAAGGCCTCGAGCTTCGAGCCCGGCTCGGCATAGCCGGCGGCCGTGTAGACCACGCCGTCGACGAGACTGCCCAGCGCCTTGATGGTGGGCGTGCCGATGGCGTCCGCGCCATAGACCGGAATGTCCACGCCGGCGGCGCGCAGTTGCTGGATGAAGGCGGGGAAGTCCGGCTCATACGCCGCCGTCATGATGAGATCAGACTTTTCCGCCAGACCCTTGATGTTGGTGACCTCGGCGGAGAAGTCGGGCTGACCCATGGTGAAGGTGCCGCGGCCGACCACCTTGCCGCCCTTCTTTTCGAACACCTTGCCGAAATATTCGGGCAGGTTGGCGGTGTAGGTCGCGTCGGGCGACGTCAGCAGATAGACGGTCTTCTTGCCCTCGGAGATGGCGAAGTCTGCCACCGCGGTCGCCTGCACGTTGTCGGCGGGATAGGTGCCGAACATTACGTCGCCGACAGCCTGGGTCAGCACCGGAGCCGAGCCGCACAGCGTCAGCGTGGGGATGCCGAGCGGCTGCGTGAGTTGGCCCGCCGAGATCGAGGGATCGGCGTCGCACGGTGTGATCATGATTTTGGCGCCGGCGTCGATCAGTTCCTGCGCCACGGTCGCGGTCTGCGCCGTGTCCGAGCGGGTGTCCTTGATGATCAGGTTGACCTTGTACTTGCCGCCGAGGCCGCCCTTGGCGTTCAGTTCATCGATCGCCATGCGGAAACCGGCCAGAGCCGGCTGGTCGTAGGGCGCGAGGCCGCCGGTCTGTGCGGTGGCGGCGCCGATGATGATCTCCTCGGCGAAGACGCCATTCGACGCGGCGGTCGCTGTGGCGAAGACGGCGGCGGCGAGCGCCAGACTGTGAAGACGGTATCTGCTCGGCATGTCGGTTCTCCTTCTGGATCGGTCTTGGCTGTTATTGGTTCACGGCTTCGGTTCTGGCGCGCGCGGTGCGGCTGCCCAGATAGGCTGCGATGACGTCGGGATTGCTCTGCACCTCGGCCGGCGTGCCATCGGCGATGACCCGGCCGCGATCGATGACGACGACGCGCTCGCAGAGATTCATCACCAGGCGCATGTCGTGCTCGATGAGGATGACTCCGATCCGCCGCTCGGATCGGACGGCGGACAGGATCGCGACCAGTTCAGCCGTCTCGACAGCGTTCATTCCGGCGGCCGGCTCGTCCAGCAACAGATAACGAGGTCTGAGCGCCAGAGCGCGCGCCACTTCGAGGCGGCGGCGCTGGCCGTAGGCGAGGCTCGCGGCAGGACGGGCGGCAAACCTCTCAAGACCCATGCGCTGCAATTCGCGCATGGCCGCCGCTTCAGCATCCGCAAGGCTGGCCTGGACCTGCCGCGCGGCGACCACCACGTTCTCCATCACGGTCATGCGTGGAAAGACGCGGATGTTCTGGAAGGTGCGGGCGATGCCTGCGCGTGCGAAGGCAAAGGCCGACGGTCTTTGCACGGGCATGCCGATCGACACCGCGCCGGACGTCGGTTTCACATCGCCGGCGATCATGTTGAGCAGCGTCGTCTTGCCGGCGCCGTTCGGCCCGATGATACCGGTGATGGTGTCGGGATCGAAGGCCAGCGTCACCCCGTCGACCGCGACAACGCCCGCATAGCGGCGCGACAGGTCCTCGGTCGCGATACGGCCTGCATCCTTCTGCGTGGGTGGTTCGGAAAGCGCGGCGGAAGGCTCGCTGTCCCGGCGGCGCAGCAGATTGAGCTCACGATCGCCGAAGAGACCGGTAGGGCGACGCCAGATGACGAGGATCATCGCGACGGCGAGCACGCCCTGCGTCAGGCCGAAGAGCACGGGCAGTTGCAGACCTAAGAATTCGCCGCCTCCCTCGAAGCGGCGGACGACCTCGATGATCGCGATCGTCACGGCGACGCCGGCAAAGGCGCCGAGCGAGGAATTCATGCCGCCGACGATCAGCATGGCGAGCATGGTGAAGCCGAGATCGAAATAGAAGTCCTTCGGCGAAAAGGCGCCGAGGAACTGCGCCATCATAGCGCCCGCCGCCATGGTCGCCACCGCGCCCAGCACCCAGGCGGCAAGGCGCGCGGTGCGGTGATCGACGCCGACCGCTGCCGCGCCGCGCTCGTCGTCGGAGGCGGCACGCGACGCGAGGCCGAACGACGTCTCGCGAAACAGCCGCGCCGCACCCAGCGCCAGCGACGCGACGGCGATCGCGGTCCACAGCCCGACCTCGCGCGGCACGCCGTAGAAAGGCTGGCTGCCACGCGTGATGCTGCGGCTGGCGACCAGCACCGTATAGATGATGATGAGCATGGCGAGTGTCGCGATGGCCATGCTCGATCCCGAAAGCCTAAGCAGGGGCGTGCCCGTGGCGAGGCCGATCAGAAGCGCGAGTACCAGCACCACTGCCAGCGCCGCGAAGAAGGGCAGTTCGTAGCCGGCAAAAAATGGCGGCAGGTCCTTCAATGCCGTGCGCTGGAGCGCCGCTGGCATGGTCAGCAGCCCGACCGCATAGGCGCCCAGCCCGACAAAGGCGGCATGGCCGAAGGAGACAATGCCCGTATTGCCGGAAAAGATCTGGAGGCCAAGCACCGCCGTCAGCATGATCGCCGCATAGGTGACGACGCGCTGCATCGCGGCATTGCCGAAAAGATAGACCGCCAGCGCCGCCAGGATCAGCACGGCAGCCATGCAAAGCGCGTCTGCTGTGGCGTTGCGGAATGCCGCGGGCATGAAGGAGAGGCCCGAGCGTTCAGCCATCGTCAGGCCGTTGCAAGCCGGGCCGCCCCGAACCGGGCCGGCGAGAACGGCGAAAGGATCGGCTGATCGCCCTGCGTGACCAGCCTGGCGATGGCCTCTCCGACAGCAGGCCCGGTCTTGAAGCCGTGTCCGGACGAGCCGGCCGCGACCACGAGCCCTTCGACGCCCGGCATGGCGCCGATCACGGGAAGATCGTCGGGACTCATGTCGTAGAGGCCGGCATAACCCGGCCGGATGCCGAGGTCCGCCATCGACGGGATGCGATCGAGGAAGGTTTCGAGGATTTCGACCGATTCCGCTTCCTCGACTCCTTCCATGTAGGAGTCGGGATTTTCCACGAGGCGCGGCCGCACCACCTCGTCGTGACGCACGCCGGTGCCGCCGCCGGCCCATGTGCCGGCGAGGATCACGCCTTCATTATCGGGCCGCGCATAGTTGCGGGAGATGTCGTCGCACCATGCGAAGGGCATATATTGCCGCGCCCTGCCGCGCGCATCCAGCACCGCCATCGGATGACGCTCGATGTGAAGCGGCAGGTCGAGCCCGACAGTGGCGAGCAGACTTCGCGTCCACGGGCCGGCGGCAAGCATCACCGTATCGGCCTCGATGAGCGTGCCGTCGGCAAACTCGACCCCCGCGACACGGTCGCCTTTACGGACCAGCCGGGATACGATCGTGTTCTGGAGGATCTTTGCGCCACGGTTGCGCGCTGCCTTGGCTATGGCGTTGGTGGCGCCGAAAGCGTCGGCATAGCCGTATTCCGGCTCCCATATCGCAAGGGCGACGTCATCCAGCGAGAAGCCCGGCGCCGCGTCCGCGAATTGCCGCGGGCTCAAAGTCTCCATTTGCGCGCCCTCGCCCCGGATACGCTCGGCGGCGGCGGCCCAGTCGGCCTCGCTGTCCTTGCCGCAGACCCACATCATGCCGATCTGGGTCACGAAGGAGCCTTCGCCCGCGATCTCCGGAAGCGAAACGAGAATCTCCCGGCCTCGTATGGCAAGCTGCGACAGTTCCGGCATCAGATAGAAGGCGTGCAGCAATGCGGACGACTTTCCGGACGGTCCGCCCGCCGGATGAGTCTGCTCTATCAATGTCGGCTTCGCACCCGCCTCCGCCAGGTGGTAGGCGACGCTCGACCCGACGATCCCGGCTCCAACGACGATGACGTCGTTCCCATTCCGCATTGTCGTTCCCCGCAACATTCTGGTGCTTTTAGGGCAAGCTAAGACCAGCGGCCGCCAGGTGTCAATATCTCTTCATAAATTACGTGACAGCAAACCTCTGAAATGAAATCAACACTTCGATGTTCCGCAGAATGCGTTCGACAAGTAGCCGCAGGGCCACCTCGATGGTGGCAGCCCTGATTGGGATGAGGGGGTTCGCATGGGCCGTTTGCGTGTCGCAGTACCAGGCGTGACGCTGAACTCACGCCTGCTGCCCGTCTTCGATCTCGCTTTCGCTGTACGCAAATGCCTATTGCCGATCGGCAATCTGCCGCTCGGCATAGGAAAGCCAGTCCCGCAACAGGCAGCGATCTTCCTTGGAGAAAGCCGAGCGCCGCTTCAGATCGCCGAAGCTGTCGTCGGGATGGCACCGGTCGTAGGCTTCAGCGGCAATTCGCTCGAGATCGCCCGACGACGGGAAACCGGCCGGTTTTGCTGGATGCGCCATGTCAGGTCGGAACCTGATTTGACTGTCTGGCGCGCAGACGGGGTCTCGCCAGCATGCCACCGAACAGGATCACGTATCCCAGGAACGCCACTGGCCAGAGAAGCGATGAGCCGTGCAACAGCACGGTCGACGCCGGAAAGAACACGGCCAGGATGCGCAAAAGCGCGGAGGCGACCACCGCCGTGAACATTGCGCAGACGGGTGGGCTCGCCTTGAGGTCACGCCCGGTATGGCCGAGCGTGGCGCGGGCCATGACCGCAAGCGTCATCGATCCGATGGCGCCGGCTCCGAACGCGTGGATTCCTGCAACGGCGGAAACATGGTCCGGAAACATCGCAGCCGCGCCGGCCAGCAGGAAACCGAGCGGAACGAACAGGAACGCCACATGCAGGATGAGCACGAGTGGGTCGCGAAACGTCCTGTATCCCGCCCAGCGCGCAAGCCTGACGGCGTTTGCGAGACCCGCGGCAAGCAGCAGCAAGCCCGTTTCGGATCGCTCGGGCGACAATGTCCATGCCGCGAGCGCCAAGGTGGACAGCGCGATGATCGCGGTATCCGCCCGTCCGAAGGGTTGCGGCAGACGGCCCGGATTCTCCCGCACCAGCCAGTTTCGGGTGAAGCTCGGGATGATCCGGCCGCCGATGATCATGATGAGGACGATGGCGGCGGCGATCGCGAGGCGCCGGCTGATTTCCGAGACGCCGGCAAAGTGCACTTCGACGTGAAACAGGATGTTGGCGCAAAAGAGAGCCGCCAGCGGCAGGAGCACTTTCAGATTGCGCCAGTTCCGGCCGGCGACGATCTCGATCGCCGCCGCAGCCGCAACGGCGGCGAGAAAGGCGCTGTCGATCAGGAGTGCGGCAAGCCAGCCTATTTCTGCCGAGAAGAAAACGGCGATCCGTCCGGCCAGCCACAGCAGGAACAGAAGAAGCAGCGGCAGGCCCTGCACCGGCAGCCGGCCGGTCCAGTTCGGGATTGCCGTCAGCAGGAAGCCGGTAATGACCGCCGTCAGATAGCCGAACAGCATCTCGTGGATGTGCCAGTCGACAGGCACGAAAAGGCTTGCCGTCTCAAGTTGCCCATAGAGCAAGGGCAGCCAGAAGAGAATCGCCAGACCGGAATATGCCGCGCCGGCGAGAAAAAACGGCCGAAAACCGTAGGACAGGATGGCCGGATAGTTTCCCGGCCGCGTGCGCGGCACCGCCATGTGCATTCCTCGACGAGTCACGGCCGATCTTATCGGGACCGGCCGAACCTCATTTGTGCGTCAGTTGGTCGGGACCTGCTCAAACAGCTCCGCGAACACTTTCTTTGCCTTGCCGGTCTGCTTGGCGGCCTTTGCCTGTTCCAGATTGACCGGCTTGCCGACGACGACCAGCGCGACCATGCCCATGCCGTAATGCGGCAGGCATTTGACGCCGTAGACGCCTTCCTTGTCGACGGTCACTGTGATCTGTTCGTTCATCTTTCCCTTGAAGGGCGCAGCGCCTTCCGGAAGCATGTCCTTGATGCTCTCCGCATTATGCGATTTGTCGGTCGGCACGAAGGTAACCGTGTCGCCGGGAGCCGCCACCACATAGTCGGGCTGGAAGACCATCGCTCCCTTTTCGCCCTTGTTGAGCATCTGGACCTGATGATCCGCAGCCTGCGCCGCGCTCGCCAGCAGCAGCCCTGCAAGTGCCGCCGCGATCGTGAATACATGTCTCATGGTTCTTGCCTTTCTTTCATTTCCAGCGCTTGCCGTTGCGCCGTTTCTAGGCCGGCGCCTCCATCTCAACTTTGCAGAAACGCAAATAAAACCGGGAAGAGAGAGGCCATAGGTCGCGGCCGGTTTACCTTGCTGTGCGTATCGACTTCTGAGATAGGTGGGATGTCTGGACTCGGCCGCGCGTCATGCGCCGATGGTTGAAAGGAGCGATGGACGTGAACCACCGCCTCGACCGCTCTCTGATTTCCGGACTGCCCGTATTCGAAGGCCTCGATGCGGGTAGTCTCGATGAGATCCTCCAAAGCGCAAGATCGCTGCGCGTGGAAAAGGACACCACCATTTTCGAGCAGGATGCCGAAGCGCATTCCTTTTTCGTCCTGCTCGACGGCCGGGTGCGCGTGGTGAAGACGACGGCTGATGGCCAGCAGGTCATCGTGCGCTACATCGTGCCGGGAGAGCTGATGGGCATTGCGCAGGCGCTCGGCCGCACCACCTATCCCGCCAGCGCGATCGCCGTCGTTGATTGCGTCGTGCTCGTATGGCCCGGGCGGCTCTGGCCGGAATTCGCCACCGCTTACCCGGCCTTCGGCATGAACACCTACAGGACCGTCGGTTCGCGCCTCAACGACGTCCAGACGCAGGTCATGGAGATGGCGACCGAGCAGGTAGAGCAGCGCGTCGCCCACAGCCTGCTGCGACTGATCAAGCAATCCGGCAGGAAGACGGATGAGGGCATCCTCATCGACTTCCCCATATCGCGTCAGGATATTGCCGAGATGACCGGCACGACGCTCCATACCGTCAGCCGGCTCCTGACGGCCTGGGAGGAAAAGGGGCTGGTCAGGAGCGGGCGCCAACAGGTGACGGTCGTGGCGCCACACCGCCTGATGGTGCTGGCCGAGGGTCATTCGCGGGAGCGGTGACCGGGCTGCCGATTGCTTCGGTCGATCTCGGCGAAAAGCTCTCTTCGGAACTGTACGCCGTCGATCTCGTGCTCGCGGATCGCATCTTCGACGGTATGGAACGACGCAACCGGACAGCCGATGCACAGCAGATGGTGGCGCAGAATGACGCGGATCGTCGCCGGCCATTGCCGCATGATGTCGTCCATCATCATATCTTCGTGGTAGCGCTTGACCATGGTTCTTCCTCCGCTGAGGGAAGGAGGGACAATAGGCAGGGACGACACGCATCTTCGTTGCGCTCCGACAAACGCCCGACATTGATCAGGCAGCCGGTCTCGCGACGGAAATGTCGTTGCCAGGCCCTGCACCAGCAAGGAAATCGGGCGGCGCAAGCACGATGTCGGCCAGCGTATGCCGGTCGAGCGTCTCCTGAAAGGCCGCTATCGCCTCGGCCAGCAGACGCGAGAGCTTGCAGCTTCGCGTGATGACGCACTGATTGCCCGTGACAAAGCATTCGACCAGGGCAAAGTCGGGTTCGGTCAGACGCAGCACGTCGCCGATGCGGATGGTGTCGGCGGGCCGATTGAGCGCGAGGCCGCCCGAGCGGCCGCGCACGGCCTTCAGATAGCCGGCGCGCGTCAGGGTGTTGGCAACCTTGTTGAGATGCGTCTTCGAGACGTTGAATGTCCGTGCGGCCTCCTCGATGGTGATCAGCCGTTCACCGGCGGAGGCCGCATACATCAGCATCCTGAGCGCGTAATCCGAGAAACTCGTCAGCCGCATCTCAGGCCCCTTCTTCCGACCCGCCTTCATGGACGACAAGATCCGTCAAATCCTGCTCGGTGATAGGTTCGACGAGCAATGTGTCCTTGCCTCGGCTGAAGGCAACGGCCAGACGGAACGAATGGGCGATGCGCATGGCGCGATCCATGAACAGGCGTGCGACTTCGGGCGGGCAGAGCCGCGTGACAGTTGCGCGAAACAGGGCGAGCCAGCGCCTGAAATGCTCGTCTCCAAGTTCGGGAATGGCCAGATGCGGCGGCAGCGGACGGCCATCATAGCGTCCGGTACGCAAGAGGGTCGCCGACCAGAAGTCGCACATCTTCGCGAGGTGCCGGGGCCACTCGTCAGCCGTGATAGCGCGGTTGAAGATCGGCCCGACCAGATCATCGTTCCGGATCGCGTCATAGAAGCCATGGACGACGTCACGGATCATGGCCTCGTCCAGAAGCTCCGGCAGGGGACGGCCATCGACGATGATCGACCTGCGGTTCACGGCATCACTGCTCATCGGCGAATTCCCCCACTCCCGGCGCCGAACTTGTGACCGATCGCACCGCTGATCATTTCCGGCGACCATGGGGGGTCGTAGGTGAGAAGCACGTCCACCTGTTCGATGCCGGACACGATCCATACCGCCGAATGAACCGCATCCTTGAGATAGGCAGCGGCCGGGCAACCCTTCGTCGTCGTCGACATCTCGATGCGAGCCGCACCCCGATCATCGACATCGACACGATAGATCAGGCCGAGATCGACGAGGTTTTCCCCGAGTTCGGGATCAATCACCATCCGCAGTGATTCCAGCACCGCTTCGCGTAGCTCGTTTCTTGTGTCCCCGCTCATGCCGCGCCCGTCCCTTCCCCGCGGCGGATCACGATCCTGTAGGAGCCGTCCGGCTGCTGCTCGCCGCGCCAGAGGCAACCGCGCGTCTCGATTTCCGGGAACAGGAAGCGCGGCTCGCGCGGAAGCAATGCGACGAGAGTCGCGCCGGGAGCGATCGCCTCGACGGCTTCCAGCGTTTTCACCATCGGCTCCGGCGGCATCAGATCGCGGCAGTCGATTTCGATCGACGGGAGCGGCCAGTCACCCTGCGTGCTATCTGGCACCGCCGGATGCTGCTCCGCTGAAGACGGCGCCGCGTCGACAGGCATGAAAAGAACTTCCCAGTCGCCACCGCCGATTTCCCGCGCGGCCGGCTGGAAGCCCCGCGCGCCCAGCACCTGGAACAGGGGGAGCGGCTTGAACGTCGCGAGCAAGCGCAGGCTCTGCCCGGGTGCAAGCGCCTCCACCGCCTGCATGATCGCGCTGAAGGGCTCTCCGCCATCGCGCAGGATCGGACGGACGTCAAGTTCGTAAGGCGGTTGGTTCATGATTATCTCCAATGCGTCTAGCGACCGCCCGAAGCGGCCATGAACAGGCGCGGCAGGCGCGTGCCTTCCGGAAGTCGCAGCGAGGCCGAGACGTTTGCCAGCCGGCGGGCGAGGACAAGTTCGACGACGATAGCCAGCGTGGCGATGCAGACGACCGCCGAGCCGAGCCGGAACAAAGTGAGTTCCTCCGCAAGCAATGCGCCTGTCGCGGCGAAAACCCCGGCGAAATAGAGGATGAACCACGGGCCGTCGCGGCGCTCCGCGACGAGATCCTGAACGCGCGGCGTCGGCTTGCGGCCCATGACCGGACCGTAGCATTCGAGCCAGGTCAGGAAGGGAACGATCTTGTAGAGCTGGGACAGTGCGAGGCCGCTCAGCCAGCCGAAGAAGACGAGGTAGACGAGCGCGCCGACATGCCGCTCCAGCGTGCCGCTGGCGACAAGGACGCCGCAAAGCAGCGCCGAGGCGAAAAGTGCGGCAAACGCGCCTCCTGACGCCTTGATGTTCAGTTCCAGCTGGCGGCGCTTCCGATGACGGTAGAAGAAAGCAAGATCGGTGCCGTAGAGAACCAGCGCGACGAGCCCGCAAATTCCCGCGACGCCGAAGGAGAGGGAGGTCGATGCTCCGAGCGCCAGTTCGAGCAGAACACCCAGACCGAGGGCCAGCAAGGCTGCGCTGCCGCTCAGCCAGACCCAGCGGGATGTGGCGCGCTCGTGATCCGGCGCAAGCATGAACATCGGCAGTAGCCGATAGCTGACGCCCACCGCCGAGAAGGTCAGCCAGCCGCCGATACCCATCGCCGCATGCAGCGGAACGAGCCGCCCGCGCTCCGCCGCCAGTCTCTCAGCCGGTATCCAGCCGGACAGGAGATGCGCGAAAAGCGAGCCGAGGAAGGCCAGAACCAGCAGGCAGATGAGACCGGTGGCCACGAAGCGTGCCGGGAGCGGCAGCGGCCGGGCGCGCCACAGCGTCTCTCCCAGAATCCAGATGGCCATCGCGAAGCCGAGCGGCAGGAGGCAACCGCCGAGGATGAGAAAGGGCAGGTCGCTCTCAAGTGTCCCGGCAAGCTGCAGGAAGCCCGCGAGAAGAAACCCAAGTCCCGCCATCAGGCATGCCAGCACGGGCAGCGCCAAGAACGGGCGCCACAGCGGCTTGGCGACGAGCACCGGGACGAACTGGAAGAGCGCGCCGCACATCAACAGGCTGAGCCAGCCGATCGCCACCAGATGGACGACCACCAGCGTCTCGGGCGCTTCGATGGCGTGGCTTGGGAAACCGTATCCGACAGCCATCAGCGTCTCGGCAAGGATGAGGCAGACCAGCGACACGGCAAAGAAAGCCATGGTCCAACGCGAGAGTGAGGCGCCGATCACGACATCATCCGCCTGATCGATGCAGTTCGTCGATCTTCAGATTGCCTCGGCGCGGCGAGATCGCCGTCGCGCGCCAGCCGGCGTTCCGCGCGCTTCGGCAAACGCGCGGCCGTATGGAAGAGTCCCGGCATGGCTGTCGGCGGCCTCGTATCGTGCTCTGGATTCAAGCCTATGACGGCGAGGGCCGAATGCCACCACGCTGCTCTCAGGATGCTCATTGCATCAACTCCTGCCTTTGCAGGTCGATCTGGATATTCCGGACGAAAAGATATATTGTCAATCTATCTTTTCGTTGCGCCTGCGCAAACTGGGACCGGAAATTCATGCGGCTCGAATCCAATGAGAAGGGCGACCTCTTCGTCGATCCCGAATTCCTTTCGAAGAGGCTTTGCCTCACGCCGCACGAATTGCAGCGGCGGATGAGGATTGGTCTCGTGACCAGCTTGGTTGAAGCGGGAGCCGACGACGACCTAGGGAAGCGCCGTATCACCGTGCGATGCGGCAGCACCGCATGGCGCGCAATCGTCGATGACGGCAACAACATCACCAGTGAAGAGCTGATCAGCCTTGGTGAAACGAAGCGGGGAGCGCCCGAACCCGGCGGGCGCTGCTGAGCTGCGCCCGAGCATCGGAGTGGCTGCGAAGCCTACTCCTCGTCGTCGAACAATATCCGCTCGGCGGCTCCGTCGAGATCCTCGTACTGGCCGCTGCGCAAGCTCCACAGGAAAGCGACCAGAGCCGCCCCGCCCAGAAGCAGTGCGATAGGGATGAGAAAGACGAGGCTGCTCATTCAGACCGTTTCACTGTCGGATGGAAACGGTCTGGCCGCCGCTATGATCGCGAGAGCCGGGCAGGTCACCTGATCGCCCTGTAGCTATGCCAGGTCGCATGGCCGAGAAGCGGAAAGACGATAATCAGGCCAAGCAGTCCGGTCACCGCGCTGACCAGGAAAAACGCGAGGACGATGGCGCCCCAGGCAAGCATCACGGGAAGGTTGTTCCACACCAGCGAGATGCTGGTGCCCATCGCCGTGAAGGCGTCCGTGTCCTCGTCCAGAAGCATCGGCACGGCGAAGGTGCTGATGGCGAAGGAAAAGGCCGCGAACAGGCCGCCTACGGCCGTGCCGACGACGAGCATCCCCCAGCCTTCCGGCGTGGTCAGCAGCATGGACACCACATGGTCGAGCCCGGGAAAAGGCCGTAGACCGAAGAACAGCGCATAGATAATGACCGCGGCGCGCATCCAGACCAGCATCAGCAGGCACAGGATCGCCCCCGTGAACCAGACCTGCGCGCCGGATGCGGCTCGCACGAAGATCATGCGTGCGAGGCTGACGGGCTTGCCGGTCTCGATGTCGCGGCTCTTCTGGTAGAGGCCGATGGCGACGAGCGGTCCGACCACCATGAAACCGGCCAGCGCCGGAAACAATATGTAGTCCAGCCCCAGCGCGAACAGACCCCAGACGATGACGAGCGAAACGGCGAAGACCGCCACGCCATAGGCGAGGCTTGGTCCCGGACGGTTCCAGAGATCGCGCCAGCCGCTGCCCAGCCAGCCGATCGCGGCGCTGGCCGGCAGATTTCGTCGACGCTGCGCGGCGAGCGGAACGGGGGCGGTTTCAGTCCGTTCGAACGTGCCCATGACCGTTCTCCTTCAACACGAAGACCTAGCCGCGCGGTATGCGCCGTCCTGGCCGGCATCCTTCACATGCGGGACGCAGGCCGGTTGCGACGCGAGCGCGACGTAGACAAGGTGAGCGTTCGCGGCAGCGAGAACGAGAAGGCCCGCCGCCACGCCCGCCAGCGACAATCCCTTCCAGCCGCGCGGTATGAGGCGTCCCGAGGTCGTTTCGTTGTGCAGGGACGTCATTGCACGCCAGCCCCCAGAGAATGAACATAGAGGGACAATATCCTGATATCTGCCGGCGTCAGACGCCCGCCCCAATTGGGCATATGGCCCTGCCGACCGGAATAGACCGTCGAATAGATAGACTGGACGTCGCCGCCATAGATCCAGTGATTGTCCGTAAGGTCCGGCGCGCCGACCTCGTGCATGCCCTTCGCGTCGTCGCCGTGACAGGATGCGCAATTCGCGGCGAATATCTCTTCTCCCGCCGAAAGCTGCGCAGCGTCGCCGGTCTGCGTGCCCTCTGCTGAAAGCGATCGGACATAGGCGACCACGTCGCCGATCTGTTCGCGCGAAAGCATGCCGTCGCGGCCGAAGGCCAGCATCTGCGAGATGCGCGTGTCTTCATTGGTGGAATTGATGCCGACGCGGATGGTTTCCTCGATGGTTCCGGGCTCGCCGCCCCATAGCCATGCCTTCGCGGTGAGGTCCGGAAATCCCGGGCCACCAGTGGCGTTGACGCCGTGGCAGGCAGCGCAATTGTCCACGAACAGGGTGCGGCCGGTCTCTCGCACATGACGCATCAGAGTCTCGTCACCGAGCGCTTCCGCATAGTCCGCCGTCGTCACCTTCTCCGTCCAGGAGGCCCCGCGCTCGGCTGTCGCTTCCTCGACCTGCCGGGTCACGACCTCGCGCTGGTCGATGCCGAGCAAGCCCTTCGTGTAGGTCCATCCCAGCGGCCAGGCGGGCATCAGCAGCCAGTAGACGATGGCGAACAGGGTCGCGGCCGCCAGAAAGAAAAACACGACGCGCGGCACCGGCGTGTTCAGCTCTTCAATGCCGTTCCACTCATGCCCGGTGGTCATCCGGCCCGTGACGGAGTCAAGCTTCTCCGTTGCCATCGGCTACTCCCCCGGCCTGTCGTCCTTGTCGAGAATACTGTTCTTGGCCCGGTCGAAGCGTTTCCTGTTCCCGGGCCAAAAGGCATAGATCAGAACGGCCAGCGCCAGCGCGATCAGATAGAAAAGACCCCAACTCTTGGCGAAGGCCACGATGGACTGGTGATCGAATTCCATCCCCCTTATTCCTCCGCCGCAGCCGTCTGCTTGTAGGGAGCCTCGGTCAACCGGCCGAGGATCTGGAGATAAGCGACCAGCGCATCCATCTCGGTGAGGCGCCCCGGATCGCCGTCGAAGGCGCGGACATTGGTCGCCGCGCCGTAACGTTCCGAGACACCACCCGACGCATCGCTATCCGGCGCGGCCTGACCGTAGGCATCGGCCGTGGCGCTGGCGATCATCTCGTCCGTGTACGGCACGCCGACCGCCCGCTGCGCCGCCAGATGCTCGCCGAGATCGTCGATCTTCAGCGCGTTGCGCTGCAGCCATCCGTAGCGGGGCATGATCGATTCCGGCACGACGTCGCGCGGATTGACGAGGTGCGCAACATGCCAGGCATCGGAATACTTGCCCCCCACCCGCGCCAGATCGGGGCCGGTGCGCTTCGATCCCCACAGCATCGGATGGTCGTATTGCGACTCGACGGCAAGCGAGAACGGACCATAGCGCTCGACCTCGTCGCGCAGCGTGCGGATCATCTGCGAATGGCAGGCATAGCAGCCTTCGCGGATGTAAAGGTTGCGGCCGGCCAGTTCGAGCGGCGTGTAGACGCGCATGTCGGGCGCTTCCTCAACCGTCTCGTGGATGGTGAAGAGCGGAGCGATCTCGACAAAGCCGCCGATTGCCGAAACGCCGATGATGGCCAGCACGAAGCCGATGGCGCTGCGTTCGATCTTGCGATGGAAGAACTCGCCCATGCTCACTCTCCCGGCTGAACGGCCGCGCCGGCGGGCAGATCCGCCTCGGCTTCGCGCTCGCTCGTCCCCAACCGCGGCATGCGGATCGTCATCCAGACATTGTAGGAGCCGACGACCGCGCCGGCGAGGAAGCACAGGCCGCCGACAGTGCGCGCGATATAATAGGGATGCATCGCGACGAGGCTGTCAATGAAGGAATAGGCCAGCGTGCCGCTGTCATTGTAGGTCCGCCACATCAGCCCCTGGATGATGCCGGAATTCCACATGGAGAAGACGTATATGACGGTGCCAGCGAGCGCGAGCCAGAAATGGACCTCGACCAGCTTCGGCGAATACATGCGCTCCTGCTTCCACATCCACGGCACCAGCGCGTAGATCGAGCCGAATGTGATCATCGCCACCCAGCCGAGCGCGCCGGCATGGACATGGCCGACGGTCCAGTCCGTGTAATGCGAGAGCGAGTTTACGGCGCGGATCGCCATGAACGAACCCTCGAAGGTCGACAGCCCGTAGAAGACGGCCGCGACCATCATGAAGCGCAGCGTGGCGTCGTCGCGCACCTTGTGCCAGGCGCCGTTCAGGGTAGCGAGGGCGTTGCCGGCCGACGCCCAGGACGGCACCAGCAGCACCACGGAGAAGGTCATGCCGAGTGTCTGCACCCATTGCGGCAGTGCCGTGTAATGCAGGTGGTGCGAGCCCGCCCACATATACATGAAGGTGATGCCCCAGAAGCTGATGATGGAGAGACGGTAGGAGAAGATCGGCCGTCCGGCCCGCTTCGGCAGGTAGTAATACATCATGCCGAGGAAGCCCGCCGTCAGGAAGAAGGCGACCGCGTTGTGGCCGTACCACCACTGCGTCATCGCATCCTGCACGCCGGAGAACAGCGAATAGCTCTTGGCATGGCCGAACGAGACCGGCACTGCCAGGTTGTTGACGATGTGCAGCACCGCCACCACCAGGATGAAGGCCATGTAGTACCAGTTGGCGACGTAGATATGCGGCTCCTTCCGCCGCTGCAGCGTACGGATGTAGATCAGGAAATAGACGACCCAGACAATCACCAACCAGATGTCGGCATACCATTCCGGCTCGGCATATTCCTTGGACTGGGTCAGCCCCATCAGATAGCCGCTGGCCGCCAGCACGCAGAACAGATTGTAGCCGATCAGCACGAACCAAGGGCTGAACTGGTCGGGAAGACGCGCCCGCGAGGTACGCTGGAGCACATGAAAGGACGTGGCGATCAGCGCATTGCCGCCGAAGCCGAAGATGACGCCGCTCGTATGCACCGGACGGAGACGGCCGAAGCTCGCCCATGCCTGATCGACGAAAGTCAGTTCCGGCCATGCCAGCAGCGCCGCCACCCAGACGCCGACGAACATGCCGACGACCGCCCAGCCCATCGCCAGCACGATGCCGGCGCGGGTGGGATCGTCATAGTAGCGGGAAAGTCTGCTCTCGTCGGGTTCCGGCTCGTAATATCCCGCCATCACCGCGAAGGCGAGGGCGAGACTGAAGGCGAGCACGATGAAGCCGTGTATGCCCAGCGGATCGCCGCGGCCGCCTGCCGCCATGGTCAGGCCGATGATGGCCAGCACGAAGAGGGTGAGAAGGGAATACTGCCGTTCCGTGACCGTCAGCCCGGATATAATCTTGACCATATCTCTCGACCTCATGCCGCGTGCAGATCGATGTCCAGAAGAGATCTCAGCGCTCTTCTGTTGCGGGTGATGTCCGCCAGGGTATATTTGTCGAGCACCGCCAGATAGGCGTCCAGGGCCTCGCCGAAGATACCTTTCAGGCGACATGCCGGCGAAATGGCGCAATTGCCCGACTGCATGCATTCCACGAGCGAAAAGTCCTCCTTGGTCGAGCGGACCAGTGTTCCGATGTTGATGCTGTCGGGCGTTCTCGCTAGCCGGATGCCGCCCTTGCGGCCACGCGCGGTATCGATAAAGCCGAGCCTGCGCAGCATCAGCGCCACCTTGAGAAGATGGTTGCGCGAGAGCCCGTATGCCTCCGCGACATCGCTTACGGTGCAGCTGCGATCATGTCGCATCGCCACATAGATCAGCATTCTCAGCGCATAATCGGTGTGAAGCGTCATGCGCATCGGCTATGGTCTCTCCGGCATGGGTCGGATCGCATCGTCACCGGAGAAGCGGAAACCGCATTGCCGGGCTGCGGTACCGGTCGCTTGCGCCCGCGCTCGCCGATGGCTCTGGCCGCATGAAGTCGACCATGGCTTTCCACCTCTCTTAACTGGCATTCAGGATACCACTTATCAGACACTTGTCACCCTCCCTACGGTTCAAAGCGTCGCAGCGGCGCGCAAGCTCGCAGCACCGTCTTCCGCCGACAACCTGCTCGATCGAATGCTACATGGGCTCGGCCATCAGCAAACCGATTTCCGCGCCCACTTTCAGATCGTCTTCAGCGCCGAAGGAATGGCGGCGCACCCTGCCGGTGCGGTCGATGAGGACAAGGCTCGGCGTTCCGCGCATGCCATACGCCGCCATGGTGCTGGGTATCGGTCCATCGCCAGCCGGGCGGTCGACCGCGACCGGAAACGTCAGGCGATATTCGTGGATGAAAGCGGCGAGCGCCACCGGCGTCATCGCCTCGTGATGTTCGAAGACCGTGTGAATGCCGATGACTACCACCTCGCTCCCCGGGAAGATCGCCGCGATCCGCTGGGCTTGGGGAATGCCGGAGCGCACGCAGCCCGGGCACAGCATCTGGAAGGCATGCAGCAGGACGACCTTGCCGCGCAAAGCGCCAAGCGTCATTGGCTCGGGCGTGTTGAACCACTGCGTGACATCAAGTTCGGGAGCGGTATCGAGCGAACTCATAGTCAGGCGTCCTCCTGTTCGAGGCAGATTTGAGCGCCATCGGTTTCCGAAAGCGGCTCCTTAAGCAGCGTGCAAAAATGCGACCCCATACGTGACGGGTCATCATCACGCCGGAAATACCGGCAGGTCCGGCACAGGCCGAACGGCCTGCCGCCATTGCGGCGGATCGTGGAGCGCAAGGCGCGTTTCAGCATGGCGACGATGGAGGAAATCTCGTCGCCTGCCGCTCCGGCGACATCACGGGCAAGGCCCAGCAACGGATCTTCCGCGAGCGCTTCCAGTCCCTTCGCAGTCAGGCTCAGATCGATCGAGCGTCGGTCCCTGTCACTGGCCTGACGGGCAACGAAACCTTTCTGCTCCAGCGCGATCAGCGTCTGGGATACCGTCCCGCGAGTCGAACCCAGATAGGCTGCCAGGCCGGCCGGCGTCCGGGAAAAACGGTTGGCGCGCGCAAGGTAGCGCAGTGCTTCCCACTGCGCCGGGTTGAGACCGTGGATCGTCACGCCGCTACGCACCAGCCGTTCGATCCTGTCGATCAGCCGCGCTGCTTCCAGCGCTGACTCGGAAACTACCATGATAGCGACTCGCTATTGACTCGTTCGCTTCTTTCAGCATGATCCATATAGTAGCGACTCGCTATTATCAAGTTGCGGAGCACGATCATGCCTGGAACAAACATCCGAACCCTGCTTCTCTCGACGGGCTTTCTGGCGGCATCGGCCATGCTGGCTACGGCGCATGGCATCAAGGCGGAAAAGGATGTCTCGGTGGCACCGGCCTTCGACATCACCGGCGCCGAGGCGACCACGGACGGACGCCTCGCAACCTTCTCGATGGAAGTCGTCGGCGAGGCGGGCTCGCTCATCCCGGAAAAGACCGGCAAGCTGGAAGGGGCCAAGGTCGACGCCTATGTGTGGCCAACCAGGCTCGATCCTGCTGCCGCCGGATTTGAAGCGGGATCGGGAATCCTGGCGCTTGCCATCACGGCTCATCCGGACTTCGACGACACGCCGCTCTATGACGAGAACGGCGATGGCGATCCGGCCAATGACGGCGCCGGCTGGCATTCGCATTGGGTCGTGCTCGGCGAGGATGCTGCCTGCGCCGGCGGCCTCAAGGTCCGCGATGTCTCGCCCGGCCAGGATCTGCTGCCCGACACCGCACCCGGATTGCCGCTCGCGCTCGACAGTCCTGGCATGAGCCCGCTCATCAAGGGCAGCACGGTGCGTATCACCGTGCCGGTGGCAGACGCCGAGAACGTGAACTTCGACGCGGTGGCGGCGCATCTTCAGGTCAATGCGGAGGGCAAGGCGCCGCTGCTATGCGTGACCGGGACCTACAAGATCGCATCGGGCAACCTGTCGCTGCCAGGCGTTATCGTGAAAAAGGCGAACTGAAGCCCCGGGATTGGTCGGATAAAGGCAGACCGCATGACCGATTCGGCAAACAGCCTTCGCCATGCTATGGAAAAACTTGCTATGTCCGCGCCTGGCACCATCGCCGTCATTGCAAACCATGAAGGGCTGGACTCTCCGGCCCTCCTCGCCGCTGCGGCCACCGACTGGTCGATGGCGGGCGCGCGGGTTGTCGGATTGCTTGCGCGGAACACAAGCCCCAACGAGACATGCAGCGCTGGCTCCTTGCAGGACATCGCCTCGAACGGCGAATATTCGATTCGCCTCGATACGCCTCCCGCTCTCACGACCTGCCATCTCGACGTCGCGGGGATGGAGACGGCATGTGCGGGCCTGCTCGAACAGATTCCCTCGGCCGATGTCGTGGTCCTCAGCAAGTTCGGCAAGCTCGAGGCGATGCAACGCGGTCTTTGGGCGGCGTTCGCGGCTGCCGTAGCGGCGGAAAAGCCGCTGCTGACGACGGTCTCGCAGAAGCATGTCGCGGCCTTGAAAACCTTTGCGCCCACGGCCGTCTGGATCGATGCCCGCCTGCCCGCGATCGGAGAATGGTGGCGCGCAGTCGCGCCACGGCACGCGTGAAGATCCGGCCGTACCCTTATTCAGGTTCGACTGTGAGGCTGCCCTTCATGTTCGGATGGAAGCGGCAGTAGAAATCCACGGTCTCCGCCTTGTCGAGCGTTTGGGCAACCGTCTTCTTCGGTGGGATCATCACCTCCCACCCGCCCCTTACGGTCGCCGTGTGGGCCAGCGCGTCCTTGTTGACCCACTCGATCGTGTCGCCGGCCTTCGCTGTAATGACGGCCGGAGAGAACGTCAGCTTGTCGATGACGACCTGGATCGTCTCGGCCTGCGCCTGAGCGACGCCCATGGGCAGAACAAGCGCGAGCGAAAGCCACAGACGACGCTCGATTGGCATGACATTTCTCCTATTCCAGCTCGGCCGCCACGTGCTCGGCATGCGCCTGATGGCCCTGGAACAGCTTCAGGCCCGTCTCCAGCAGACCCTTGAGCTCGGCGTTTTCAGCCGACGGGATCAGCAATGTCTCCAGTGCGCCATTCACCTGCTTGTGATAGGCGACCTCGTTCTCGACATAGGCCTTGTCGAAGGCCGCGCCGTCGAGCGAGGCGAGTTCGGCGCGTTTATCGGACGCAGCCTGAGTCAACGCCTTGCTCGTGTCGTTGTCTTCAGGCGTGACGCCCAGCTTCTTGACGAGATCCAGCGCCTGGACGTTGACCGCCTCATGATCGCGGATCATGTCGTTGGCGAAGTCGACGACCGCGTTGGTTTTCGATTTCTCGACGGCCAGCTTCGCAGCCTCGATGTCGATGACGCCCGCCGTGTAGGCGATATGGGCGATTTGCGGGTCGGTCGGCTTGTCCTGGGCCAGGGCGGCGGACCCCGCGAGGCACAGGGCGGCCAGCGCCGCCAGTATCGATCTTGCAGGCATGAATATCTCCTCTCGCCGGTGCAGCAGCACCGCGTGTTTTCGGTTGGCACGGATTGGATGTCGTCCGGAAGGAAACGTTCCCGGAAAAATCACGCGTCGAAGCCGAGCCGCGCGAGAACCGCAGCGGTCAGCCGGTCGCAGCGTTGGCCCGCGAACGGAAAGGCGTCGAGCAGGACGGGGCCAATTTTCGCGTCGATTTCCTTGCGGACAAGGGCACGGGCGCGATGCAGCCGTGTCTTCACGGTCTGCGGCTGCACGCCGAACAGTTCCGCTGTCTCCTCCACGCTCATCCCTTCGATCACCCTTGCGATGAAGACGGTGCGGAAGGCTTCGGGAAGATTTTCGGTCGCCTGCTCCACCAGTCGTAGAATCTGACGTTGTGCCATGGCCCGCTCCGGATTGCCGCCCTCGACGTTCAGGGGAAACGGGATGATTTCCGCTTCAGCTGACGCAGCCATGGGCGCAAGGCCGTTCCCTTCGGCCCGCCGCTTTTTGCGCAACCGGCCGAGCGCCTCGTTCATGGTGATGCGCGACAGCCATGTCGAGAGCAGCGAGGCGCCTCGGAAAGCGTCAAGGTGCGAAAAGGCCAGCAGATAAGCTTCCTGCACGACGTCTTCGGCTTCTGCGTCGTCGCGGACGACGGCTCGGGCAATGCGATAGAGGCGCTGGTTGTTCCGTTTCATGATTGTCCGGAACGCATCCCTGTCGCGCGCGAGCGCCCGCGACACCAGATCCATGTCATCGGACCTTGTCTCCGGTGCAGGGATTCGGGCTTCCTTCAGGCGCATGGAGGTCTCCTTGTGGCCCATTGGATGACGCTTGCAGGAAAAGGTTCCCGGCCGCATCCTGATCGCGCATTTCAAAGGAGACAATATCGATCGTGATAACGGGAGCTCAGTGCCGCGCTGCGCGTGCCTTGGTCGAATGGACACGGGACGTGCTGGCGCGCAAGGCCGGTGTCGACGTAGCCGTCATCGAGGCGTTCGAGCGCAGGCTCGACGATCCGGGCATCGACGACCGGCGAAAGATCGAGCGTGCGCTTGAAGCCGGAGGTGCATCCTTCATTCCCGAGAATGGCGGAGGGATCGGCGTCCGGCTCAAATTCAGCCGCGCCGATGTCCGCAGGATCGCCACGCTCGAAGGCGAAGGCGGAGCCGTCGGTACGGACGACGTGCCTTGAGAACGCGGCGGGGTCGCGCACAAAGAATTCGCGCGGCCGAATCCGGCGCGGAGGTAGTGGCGTCCGGCCCGGCGCCGGACGTGACATGGGAGGACCTTTCCGAGGCGGAACAGGCGGCGCTGAAACGCATGAATCGTGGCCGCTATCCCGATCTGGACGAAGCCCTTGGCGAGCGGCTGACCCACCTCGGATTGGCAGTCCGAAGGCCCGAAGGAACAGGCATCAGCCGTAAGGGCCGTGCACTGGTCATCGACAGGCTGCTGGAGGGCCGACGGGAAGACCCGGATCGCTAGCGCTAGCGTCGGTCAGTGTTCCCTGACCACCTCCTTCAGGCCGCGCAGCGCTTCCTGGACATCGTCACGGGTCTCGGCGGATTCCGGGTAGACCGCGTATGCCGGATAGGTGAATTCCGGGGCGCCTTCCACCAGTTCCAGTTGTCCCGCATCGAGATGCGGCTTGACCACGCCCTTCCTGAAATAGCCCATGCCGCCGGCGCGCAGTATGTAGCTGAGACCGAGCGGCCCCAACCCCACAAGGAGGCCGGGCTCACCGAAAGCGGCCGGGCCAAACCCATGCTGCGCGGCGAATTGCGGTCCCCAGTCGACATGGACATAATCCGGCGGCCGGGACGCATCATCCCCACGAATGGTCCTGACGAGTACCAGTTGCTCTTCCTCAACCAGCTCCACCTTGAAGCCCGGTAGCATCTTCGGCGCGTAGAGAACCGCCACGTCCAGCACGCCCGTGCGCAGCTGTTCCAGCAACTGGTCAGGCACGCCGACATGGGCATGGATCGCGATCTTGGGCTGCTCCGCCTTCATCCAGACGAGCCAGTCGAGCAGCAGCGGATTCCACAGGCTGAGCTCGCCGCCCAGCGCCACGACACTGGTGCGTCCCGGCGGGATGGTCAGCTGTTGCCGCGCCCGCTCCCAGATCTGGACGAAGGATTGCGCGAAGCGCTCGAACTCACGGCCCGCCGGCGTCAGCGTGGCGCCGTTGCGCGTGCGCACGAACAGCCGGCGTCCGAGCCCTTCCTCGAGCGTGCGTATACGCGCGCTGACTGTGGTCTGCGTCACGTGAAGTCGGTCCGAGGCCTTCAGAAAGCTTCCCGTATGAACGATCTCCAGAAACGTGCGGGCGCGGTCGATATCCATGGCCACCACTTCAATGCAATATTTTTGCACTCATACAGCATTTAATTCCGTTTGCCTTCCGGTTTTCAGCCTCTCAGGATTGATGCCGACAGTCCGGAAACCCAGCGATGCCAGACGACATCGAGACAGCCGAATACGCTTCACCGCCCTGCTTCATGCATGAACTCCAGCCGGATTACCGGGTCGGGCCCCTGCGCACGGATGCCTGGAGCGACGTATCGAAGTGGCGAAGGGCCGAGCGCACACGCCTCCTCGAAGCGCGTCTCGCCCTCACGCCGGACGATCGCCAGGCGCGCTCGTCGCGCATAGCGAGCATGCTCGACCTGACCATCGGCAAGTTCAGCGGCCGCGTCGTCGGCACCTACTGGCCGTTCAAAGGGGAGCCTGATCTCCGCAACTGGGGAATCCGCGTCATAGAGCGCGGCGGACGCATCGCGTTGCCTGTCGTGATCCAGAAGGGATGGCCCCTCGAATACCGGATCTGGTCGCCGGGCGATCCGCTGGAGCGCGGCGTCTGGAATATCCTCGTGCCCTCGCGAGGCCCTGCCGTGCAGCCGGATGTCGTGATCGCGCCGGTCGTCGGCTTCGACGACGCGCACTATCGCCTCGGCTATGGCGGCGGCTTCTTCGACCGCACGCTGGCGATCATGCCGCGAAAGCCGCTGGCGATCGGCGTCGGCTATGCGGAGGCCCGGATACCGACGATCCATCCCCAAACCCATGACATTCCGATGGATGTGATCGTCACGGACTGATCGAAAAGACGCAGGCGCGGCCTGTTTCCCTATTGCGACGACGGACTCAAGACGCCGTCCTTTTCCGAAACCGCCAAGCCTGCCATGACAGAAAGGCAGGAGGCCATGTCGGACGCGACCGCGATAGAGGACCCGAGACCCGCATTTCTCACGCGCTGGCTGTTTTCGACCAACCACAAGGACATCGGGACGCTCTACCTGATCCTGTCCATGCTGTCGGGCATACTCGGCACGGGCCTGTCCGTCGCGCTGCGGATGGAGTTGCAGGAGCCCGGGCTGCAGTTCTTCGCGGATCCGAACCTCTTCAACGTCGTCGTCAGCTCGCACGGGCTGGTGATGATCTTCTTCGTCATCATGCCGGCGCTGATAGGCGGCTTCGGCAACTGGTTCGTGCCGATCATGATCGGCGCGCCGGACATGGCGTTTCCACGCATGAACAACGTCTCGTTCTGGCTGCTCGCGGCCTCGCTCGTCCTGTTCATCATGTCCATGTTCATGCCCGGCGCCTCCGGCGCGCCCGGACATGGCGGCGGCTGGACGCTCTATCCGCCCTATTCGACGGCAGGCCAGCCAGGACCGGCGGTCGATCTCGTCATCCTGTCGATCCACCTGTCCGGCGCATCCTCCATCCTCGGAGCCATCAACTTCATCACCACCATCTTCAACATGCGTGCGCCAGGCATGACCCTGCACAAGATGCCTCTCTTCGCCTGGTCGATGCTGGTGACAGCGTTCATGCTGCTGCTGGCCCTGCCGGTGCTTGCCGGCGCGATCACCATGCTGTTGACCGACCGCAATTTCGGCACGGCCTTCTTCGTGCCGGAGAACGGCGGCGACCCGATCCTCTACCAGCATCTGTTCTGGTTCTTCGGGCATCCCGAAGTCTACATCATGATCCTGCCGGGCTTCGGCATCATCAGCCACGTCATCTCGACCTTCGCGAAGAAGCCGATCTTCGGCTATCTCGGCATGGCGTACGCCATGGTGGCGATCGGCCTGATCGGTTTCGTGGTGTGGGCTCACCACATGTTCACCGTCGGGATGTCGGTCGATTCGCAGCGTTATTTCGCCTTCGCCTCGATGGTCATCGCCGTGCCCACCGGCATCAAGGTCTTCTCGTGGCTGGCGACGATGTGGGGCGGCTCGATCACCTTCAGGACGCCGATGCTTTGGGCGACCGGCTTCGTGCTGCTCTTCACAATTGGCGGCGTCACCGGCGTGGTTCTCGCCAATCCGGGCATCGACCGCGTGTTCCACGACACCTACTATGTCGTCGCGCATTTCCACTACGTGCTGTCGCTGGGCGCGGCCTTCGCCATCTTCGCCGCCTGGTATTACTGGTTCCCGAAGATGACCGGCTACATGATGAGCGAGACGCTCGGAAAACTGCATTTCTGGCTGACCTTCGTCGGCGTCAACCTCGTCTTCTTCCCGCAGCACTTCCTGGGTCTTGCCGGCATGCCGCGCCGCTACGCGGACTACCCGGACGCGTTCGCCGGCTGGAATTTCGTTTCCTCGGTCGGCTCCTATATCTCGGCGGCGGGACTTGTCGTCTTCTTCATCGCCGTCGCGGAAGCGTTCGCGCGCAAGCGCGAGGCGGCCGGCAATCCGTGGGGTGAAGGCGCCACGACGCTGGAATGGACACTGTCCTCGCCGCCACCCTACCACCAGTTCAGCTCGCTTCCACGGATTCGCTGACGGAGGCCGCGATGACCGAAGCCGACGCCGCTGCCAGCAGCCTTCCCGCGCTCGTCCTCCTGTCGTGCTGGTGGGCGCTCCTGTCGACACTGGATATATTCTTCGGACCGAACTGGCCCGGCGATGCTGCCCCGCACGCATCGCGGCCACGCAGGAAAGAGACGCCGCCCGCCGAGCCTGATCCGCGTTTTGCGGAGATTTGCAGGCTCGATCCACGCTTCGGCGTGACGGCGTTCCTCGCTGGCGCGCAAAAAGCATACGAGATAGTCCTCCAAGCCTATGCGCGGGACGACATCCACACGCTGCGCGAGCTCCTTTCGACGGAGGTTATGGAGATCTTCCAGGAGACCTGCGCGGATCGGCGCAAAAGGCGGGAAATACTGGAACTGACGCTGATCGGCATCGAGTCGGCCGAGATCGCTCACGTCCGGACGACTGTCGAGGCCTTGGAGATCACAGTGCTGTTCCGCAGCCAGATCGTCAAAGCCGAGCGTTCGGCGCCTGGTGATGTGATCCGCGGCGATCCCGTCGCGATCCAGTCGACAGCCGACCGCTGGACCTTCGCGCGTGCGCTGCCGCTCAAAAGTGACTCATGGGTAATCGTCGAGACCGACGGCGAGCAAGGCGAACTGGCGTGATCACTTTCCGTCTTCGATGAATTCCTTCAGCACGACGGCCTGATTGTGCGCCTCGTCCTTCGCACCGTAGAGAAGCGTCACCAGGCCCTTGCCGCCTCTGGTTCGCAGGGTAGCGATCTCCTCGCCCTTCTCATCGAGTTCAGCCCGGTAGCGGCGGCGGAATTCCGGCCATTTGTCCGGATCGTGCCCGAACCACCGGCGCAGTTCGGCGCTCGGCGCGATCTCCTTCAGCCAGAGGTCGACCTTGGCTTCCTCCTTCGTCAGCCCGCGCGGCCAGAGGCGGTCAACGAGAATCCGAAGGCCGTCCCCGGAAGCCGGCTTCTCGTAAACGCGCTTCAACTGGAGTTTCATGCCGGCCTCGTTCGCGCGCATCGGACAGGCAATGGCATCATTGCGCCGGACACGACAAATCTCCTCGGCGGAATCGATCCAGGACGAAGGCCCAGTATCCGGGGCATGACGTTGCCTCACAACTGAAATTAAATGCAGCGTGGATGCAAAAAATCGCACGGGAACGGCGTGCCGACATAGTCGGCTGCGACCGGAACGTTCCGTCGATCCGGCGCCGATCGCCTATAGCGACAGCATATCGCCTAAAAATAGGTCAGTAACACTGTCTCTGGTTGCGAAGGCCTTGCCCGTATTTTATGCAGATGCCGCAAACCAATCCAACTCTCAGGAGCCATGATGGCTGACGACAGTCTTCTCGACAACGCGCTGGTTCGCCTGGACGAAGCAGCGGCTCATCTCAACATCGACCCGGACGTGATCGAGAAACTGAAATACGCGCGAGAAACCACCAAGGTTCGCCTGATGATCCGCATGGACGACGGATCGCGAAAATCCTTCCTCGCATGGCGTTGCCGCTACGACGACACGCGCGGCCCGACCAAGGGCGGCATCCGCTTCCATCCCGACTCCACCGCCGACGAGGTTGAGACTCTGGCGTTCTGGATGACCTTCAAATGCGCCGTGATGAACCTGCCCTATGGCGGCGGCAAGGGTGCCGTCCAGGTCGATCCGCGCAAGCTGTCCAAAGCCGAGCTGGAGCGCCTGTCGCGCGCCTACATTCAGGCTTTCGCCCGTATCATCGGGCCGGACCGGGACATTCCCGCGCCGGACGTCTACACGAATTCGATGATCATGGGCTGGATGGCCGACGAATATGCGCAGATCGTCGGACAGGCCGAACCCGCCGTCATCACCGGCAAGCCGATCGCGCTCGGCGGCTCGCTCGGCCGCGGCGATGCGACGGCGCGCGGCGGCTATTATCTGGTCCGCCACCTCGCCGAGGACCTGGGCCTCAGCCAGACAATGCGCGTCGCCATTCAGGGCTTCGGCAACGCCGGCCAGCACATTGCGCGGCTCCTCGCGGCCGACGGACACAAGATCGTCGCCGTCTCCGATTCCGAAGGCGCCGTGAAAGCGGATGTCGGGCTTCATATCGACATGCTTCTCGACGCCAAGGCTCAGGGAAAATCGGTGGCCAGCACGGTGGGCCAGGGCGGACACGAAAGCCTGAGACAGGATGACCTTGTCGGCGTGGAATGCGATTTGCTGGTGCCCGCGGCATTGGAGAACATGATCCACGACGGAAACGCGGCGTCGGTCAAGGCAAAGCTCGTCCTCGAACTCGCCAACGGTCCCGTGACTCCCGAAGCCGACACGATCCTCGCCGGGAAGGGCGCCACGGTTCTGCCGGACATACTGGCGAATGCCGGCGGCGTCACCGTCTCCTATTTCGAGTGGGTGCAGAACAGGCAGGGATACTACTGGCCCGTCGAGGAGATCCACGAGCGGCTGCGGACCATCATGGAGCGCGAGGGCCGTGCGATCTGGCGCGTATCGAGAGGAAAGGACGTGACGATGCGCACGGCCGCCTACGTCCATGCTCTGGGTCGCCTCGCCGAGGCCATCGAGGCGCACGGCACGCAGAGCTTCTTCACAAGCTGAGGCCAAAGGCTCCCCGCCCAAAGGTGGGAGCTTTCATTCAGGCGAGAGGCGGAAACCGCCTCCGCCTTCATGGACAGGTCCACAGGCCGGCGACGTCGAAACCTTTCAATTGGCACAGAAGCTGATCCGCTTGCGGGCAGGATCGCCTGAAGCTATGCCAGTCCCACACAAGACGTGAACACGACATCCCTTGATCGGCGGCACCTGTGCTTACGCCGAATGACCGGATGTTCAAGATCAAGAGGTTCCTTCATGACCGGCACCACGCGCATCGCTGACGATGTGAAATCACTGCTCGCCTCGCTCGGCGTCGATCCCAGGCTCACGACGGGCGGTTCACGCGCGGTGCGCACTCCGCTGACGGGCGAAATCATCGCCAATGTCCGCGAAAGTTCCGCCGGGGACGTCAAGGCAACGATCGGCCGCGCGCAGGAAGCTTTCCTCGCCTGGCGCAAGGTCCCGGCGCCCCGCCGCGGCGAATTCGTGCGGCTGCTCGGTGAGGAACTGCGGGCCGCGAAGGCCGACCTCGGGCGTCTCGTCACCATCGAGGCTGGCAAGATCGTGTCGGAAGGCCTCGGCGAAGTGCAGGAAATGATCGACATCTGCGATCTGGCGGTCGGCCTCTCGCGCCAGCTCTACGGCCTTACCATGGGTTCGGAGCGTGCCGACCATCGTTTGCAGGAGCAGTGGCATCCGGCCGGCGTCGTCGGTGTCATTTCCGCCTTCAACTTCCCCGTTGCCGTGTGGAGCTGGAATGCCGCCCTCGCCTTCGTCTGCGGCGACAGCGTGGTCTGGAAGCCGTCCGAGAAGACGCCGCTGACGGCGCTTGCCACGCAGGCGCTCGTGGAGCGGGCCGCTGCGAAATTCGGCGATGCGCCGGCTGGACTTTCGTCGGTCATCGTCGGCGGCCGCGACGTCGGCGAGGCGCTGGTCGAGGACGAGCACGTGCCAGTCGTCTCCGCCACCGGCTCGACGGCCATGGGCCGCATCGTCGGCCAGAAGGTGGCGGCGCGCTTCGGGCGCGCCATACTGGAACTCGGCGGCAACAACGCCTCGATCGTCGCGCCGTCCGCCGATCTGGATCTGGCGCTGCGCGCCATCGCCTTCGGCGCGATGGGCACGGCCGGCCAGCGCTGCACCACGCTCCGTCGTCTCATCGTGCATGAAAGCGTGTACGATGCCCTCGTGGAGAAGCTGCGGCGCGTCTATGCGTCCGTCTCCATCGGCAATCCGCTTGCCAGTGACGCGCTCGTCGGGCCGCTGATCGACAGGGCCGCCTTCGACAACATGCAGAAGGCGCTTGCCGAAGCGAAGGCGCTGGGCGGGAAAATAACCGGCGGCGAGCGTTTCACCGATGGCGTCGCGGCGGACGCATTCTATGTGCGGCCGGCGCTGGTAGAGACGCCGGAGCAGGCAGGGCCAGTGGTCGCCGAGACGTTTGCGCCGATCCTCTATGTGCTGAAATACAAGACGATCGACGATGCCATCGCGCTGCAGAACGGCGTGCCGCAAGGTCTGTCGTCATCCATGTTCACCACCGATCTGCGCGACGCGGATCGGTTCCTGTCCGCCGGCGGTTCGGATTGCGGCATCGCCAACATCAACATGGGACCGTCCGGCGCCGAGATCGGCGGCGCTTTCGGCGGCGAGAAGGAGACCGGCGGCGGCCGCGAGAGCGGCTCGGATGCCTGGAAAGCCTATATGCGCCGGCAGACCAACGCCATCAACTACGGCAATGCCATGCCGCTGGCGCAGGGCGTCAGGTTCGACATCGACGCCTCGGGAGAGGACAAGGGCTCCGCTTCCGCCTGAGAGCCTGCACGTCGGTTCCAACGAACCGCCGCATTCCCTAAAACTTTCGCACCTCCGCGGATCGGGGGTGCGCCGTGGCACACGATGCGATAGGCTGGTTGCGCACCAACACTCCGAGCGGAGCGTCCATGGAACTCTCGTCGCTTTTTCTCTTTGCCGGCGCGCTTCTGGTTGCGGCCGGTTCGCCGGGACCATCGATCGCCGCGCTCATCGCGCGCGTCATCAGCAAGGGTTTTCGGGACGTCTTTCCGTTCCTGCTCGCCATGTGGATCGGCGAGGCGATCTGGCTGTCGCTGACCGTCTTCGGCCTCGCCTACATCGCCCAGACCTTCCATCCCGTGTTCGTCGCGGTGAAATGGGCGGGGGTGGCCTATCTCGCATGGCTGGCCTTCAAGATGTGGACGGCGCCGGTCGCCGTTGGGGAGGGACAGTTGCCGCGCGAGGATTCGTCCCTGAAGCTATTCCTGACCGGCATGGCCGTGACGCTGGGAAATCCCAAGATCATGATGTTCTATCTGGCGCTTCTGCCGACCATCATCGATCTGAATTCGGTCACCATGCTGGGTTGGGCCGAACTCACGATCACGATGACATTGGTGCTCGTCGCCGTCGACGTCGGATGGGTGCTTGCCGCGGCGCAGGCGCGACGGCTGATCCGCAGCCCGCGCGCCATGCGAGTCGCCAACCGTATCAGCGCCGGCACCATGGCGGGCGCGGCCGCCGCGATTGCTGCCCGGTCCTGAGCCTGGATCGGCCGGATTGCGTGCGCTGACTGCGATCGCCGCCTTCCTCGCCGGCTTGGCGGTCGGCTATGTCCTGTCGATAGGCGCCTATATCGTTCTGACGGAATTCGGGATTGTCTTCGACCGGGATGGCGGGATCGGAATGGGTTTCGCTTTCTTCATAGGGCCGCTCGTCGCCATTGCGTTTGGCGTTGCCGGCGTCATTCTGGTGCTGCGGAGGAAGCGGACCGAGCAACCTCGCTGATATCGGCAGTAGCCGATATGCGCCCGTATCCTATATTGGACTCGGCGCCGGTCGCGGCCCGGACAGGATTTTCAACCCAGGGAGATTTTTCATGGATCGCACAGCTTCAGCCGTCTGGAAGGGAACGCTCAAGGAGGGTTCCGGCACGATCGATCTGCAGAGCGGCGTCTTCAAGGCGCAGCCCTATTCCTTCAAGATGCGCTTCGAGGATGAGAGCGGGAAATCCGGCACCAATCCCGAAGAGCTGATCGCAGCGGCCCATGCGAGCTGCTTCGCCATGCAGCTTTCGCATTTCCTGGCCGAGAACGGCACGCCCGCCGAGAAGCTGGACGCCAAGGCCGCGGTGACACTGGTGCCCGGCACCGGTATCACCAGAAGCGCGTTGACGCTGGTTGGCACCGTTCCGGGGCTGGATCAGGCGAAATTCGGCGAACTGGCGGAAAAGGCCAAGGCCAACTGCCCCGTCTCAAAGGCGCTCGGCGCGATCGAAGTGACGCTGGACGCCAAACTCGCCTGATCGACGGCATTTCGATCCGGAGCGACAAGCCGGGCCGCATCGAGCCCGGCTTTTTCGCGCTCACGCGAGGTCGGGACGCTCGAAATCGCCGGTATTGCGGTTCATGATCCAGAGTTCGCCTGTCGAGATGTCGAACCATGCGCCATAGAGATTGAGCTTGCCCTTCTCCTCAAGGATGCGCACGCAGGGGAAGGTGCGCAGATTGGCGATGGAGAAGCGTATCGAGATGCGTTCGAGCGCCGTCTGGCGCTCCGTCGCCGTCATCATCGAGTTCTGGGCCACGATATCGGCGGAAGGCCCGATCAGGCTCATCCATTTGCCGATGAAGTCGCCAGGCGAGAGCGGTTCGGCACCGGTGCTGAGGGCCGCCTTGATGCCGCCGCAGCGACCATGGCCCATCACGACGATGTTGCGTATCTTCAGGCTCTGGACCGCGAATTCGAGCGCCGCCGACGTCGAATGGAATTCGCCATCGGGCTCGTAGGGCGGCACGAGATTGGCGACGTTGCGCAGCACGAAAAGCTCGCCCGGCCCGGCATCGAAGATCGTTTCCGGCGCTGACCGCGAGTCGCAGCAGGCGATCATCATGATCTCCGGGTTCTGGCCGTCTCGCGCCAGCGTCTTGTAGCGGGCGGTCTCGCTTTGATAGCGCCCGGTCATGAAGTTCCGATAACCTGTTAGCAAGCGTTCCGGCAGATGGGTCATGATGCTATCGCTTACCGCGACAGGATCATCGGATCAATCGCTTGTTGCGATGCAATATGCGAAGCGCCAACTATGACAGCTGCGGGGACGGTATGAGCGGCGAAACGGACCTCCAGCGACTGCTTTCGGCAATGCAGCCGGTGCTGGCGACCGGAACCTATGTCTTCGCCACGCTTCCGCCCGAAAAAGCGATGCCAGCGCATGCCGAATCCCTGATGACGTTCAGGGAGGCGGAGGGCACGACACTGATCCTGACGACCGCCGCAGCGGAAGCCGCGGCGCTGCCATCGATCTTCCGCTGCCGCATGATCACGCTCACCGTACATTCCTCGCTGGATGCCGTCGGCTTCATGGCGGCGATCACGCAACGCCTCGCGGCGGCCGGAATCGGCGTCAATCCCGTCTCTGCCTTTCATCACGACCATCTGTTCGTGCCGGAAGCACGGGCGGAGGAAGCGATGACGATCCTGCGGGAGATCAGCTCTGACACGAGCCCTCCCCCTTGAAGGGAGGAACCCGGCGCTACGCCGCCTTCTGCTTCGGCTGGATGAGGCCCCTGGCGACCAGCAGTTCGGCGATCTGGATGGCGTTCAGCGCCGCGCCCTTGCGCAGGTTGTCCGACACGATCCACAGGGCGAGACCGTTCTCGACGGTCGCATCCTCGCGAATGCGGGAGATGTAGGTCGCGTCCTCGCCGGCGCTTTCGACCGGCGTGATGTAGCCGCCGTTCTCGCGCTTGTCGATGACGAGGCATCCCGGCGCGTCGCGCAGGATGTCGCGCGCCTCGTCCGCCGTGATCGGCCTCTCGAATTCGAGGTTCACGGCTTCCGAATGGCCGATGAAGACCGGCACGCGCACGCAGGTCGCGGTCACCTTGATCTTCGGGTCGAGCATCTTCTTGGTCTCGGCGACCATCTTCCACTCTTCCTTCGTGTAGCCGTCCTCCATGAACACATCGATGTGCGGGATGACGTTGAAGGCGATCCGCTTGGTGAACTTCTTCGCCTCGACCGGGTCGGCGACGAAGACGGCGCGGGTCTGCGCGAACAGTTCGTCCATGCCTTCCTTGCCGGCGCCGGAGACGGACTGGTAGGTCGAGACCACGATGCGCTTGATGGTCGCGGCATCATGCAGCGGCTTCAGCGCCACCAGCATCTGTGCGGTCGAGCAGTTCGGATTGGCGATGATGTTGCGCCTGGAGAACTGGTCGATGGCGTCCGGATTCACTTCCGGCACGATCAGCGGCACGTCGGCGTCGTAGCGCCAGGCCGACGAATTGTCGATGACGACGCAGCCCTGCTTGCCGATCTTCGGCGACCACTCCTTCGACACGTTGCCGCCGGCCGACATCAGGCAGATGTCGGTGTCCGAGAAATCGTAGGTGTCGAGCGCGCGCACCTTCAGCGTCCGGTCCCCATAGGACACCTCGGTGCCCTGGCTGCGGCGCGATGCGAGCGCCACCACCTCGTCGGCGGGAAAGCCGCGCTCTTCCAGGATGTTCAGCATCTCGCGGCCCACATTTCCCGTGGCGCCGGCAACCGCTACCTTGAAACCCATTGCAAAAAATCTCCTGTCGCTCTCCGCCTGGTTGGCTTGGAGGTACCCGCCGGCCATTGCGGGTCCCGCCTCCCTCCGGCCGTATCCGGGGAGAGGACGGATGGCCAAGGGAGATCAGACCGTTTTGCCGGTAGTGGCTTTGCTGGTCGTTTTGGCCGGGGCTTTGGCGGAACGGAGACGCACGCGATCAGCCGAGGCTCCATGGCCCGGAAAATCGAGTGCAATGAGCGCCGTGAGCAGGCCGCGCATGTAAAACTCCGTCGTCGGGCGCGCTTTTACGCGCTTTGGATCAGGAGTCAATCAGCGATACGGGCTTCGATATCAGCGACAACCGTTCTCCGCCCATTTCTGAAGCGCCACCTTGAAACGCGGGCCAAGGGGATGCGGCAGGCGCATGATCGATACGTCGTTCGCCTGATATGTCTTCGCCTGATCGCACAGCGCGGTCTTGGTCCAGCTATGGCAACTGACGCATTGGGTGTCCCACATCTGCTTCTCCAGCCCTTCGACAGGCGGAAAGGCGGGCTTGCCGGTGATGAGCTGCGCAATGCTCTTGCCGTCGAGCTCCGGCTCGCCGAAGTCGATCGGACCGTCGAAGGAGACAGGCGCATCGTTGCCGAGCTTCGGGATCAGGGCGCGAAGCTGGTTCGCGGCCACCTGATCGCCCGAAGCCCTCGGCGTTTCCGCAGGCTTTGTCTTGGTTTCCGCATCGGGGGCGGTGCCGACGATCAGGGGCTGGTTCGTCGCCACTGGATTGAGCATCACCTCGTCGATGAGCGAAGCGTTCACCCACGGGCGCTGGCGGCCGCCGGTGGCCTTGTAGACGGCGCCGGTGATCCGCGTCATCACCGTCGTCAGTTGCACGTTTTCATCGCCGATATGGTCGATCAGAGCTTCGGTGAAGGGCGAATGCTCGCCATTGCCGTCATAGGCGACCTCATTGGGGCTGGTGGCGAAGGCGATCAGCGTGCCGTTGCCGCCATCCTCGAACTGCACCTCGGCAAGCCCCTGCTTGGCATTGGAGAAGCCGCCCTTGCGCGACGAGAGCGGGTTGTTGCGGCAGGCATCCAGGAAGACGAGACGAACCTTGGTCTCGCGCGAAAGCTGGCGCAGGATGAAGTCGAGCGACACGGTCTCGAAGTCGAGCGACGTCTCGTCCTCGAGAACGGCGTCCACGGGCAGCAGATAGTTGCGGCCGGAGACCTGCACGCCGTGGCCGGCGTAGAAGAACAGCGCCAGGTCGGCGCCGCGCACCACCCTGGCGAAATGCGCCATAGTGGCCTGCGTCTCGGCCTTGGTCTGGTCGAAGCCCGATACAACCTCGAAACCGAGCGATTTCAGTTTTCCGGCAACGGCTTCGCCATCGCCGACCGCGTTCTTGAGCACAGGCAGACTGGCATAGTTGGCATTGCCGAGGACGAGCGCGACGCGGCGCTCGGCCGACGCGCCGGCAAGCGATGCCAGCAAAAGCAGGAAGGTCAGGGCGATTGTCGAAATCCGCAGACTCATCGACGCGCCCGCATAGGTTCAGTTGGCCGTTTCCGTCGCCGAAAACTCGATCCGCCGGTTGAGCGACTTGTTCTTGGCGGTGTCGTTCGGAACGATCGGGCGGCTCTCGCCGTAGCCGACGGCAGCGATGCGGTTAGCGGAGACGCCGGCATGCACGATATATTCACGCACCGATTTCGCACGCCGCTCCGACAGAGCCTGGTTTTCGGTATCCGAACCATCGCTGTCGGTGTGGCCCGACACCTGGACCTTGAGGCTCGGGCATTTGGTGACGGCGTCGAGCACGCTGTCGAGAACCGGGCGGCTTGCCGGATCGAGCCTGGCGCTGCCGGAGCGGAAATAGATCGCTCCGGTGCGCGACAGCACGTCGAACCGGTTGGCGCATTCCTCGCTCGTGTATTCGGCCTTCGTCGCGTCCGTGGCGATGGGACCGACGGCCTGCGTCGTGGCCGCTACCTGCACCGGCGCCGGCTGGCTGGGAACGTCCGTACCGAAGATGAAGTCGAAAGAAACCGAGGCCGTGGGCACGATGTTGGTCACGCTCGCCGCACGCTCGAGCTTCTCGATCGCGGGCAGGAGACCGAAATCCTCCACTGCCACCGCTACCGGCACCTGCGAGGCGACCGATACGACGCTGTCGCTGATCATGGTGACGATGACCTTGGCCTCCATCTCCTTTTCGATGCCGTGGAGCGACAGGGTGAAGGGAAGCGACATCACCATGCGTCGTTTCTGGGGCAGATCCGCAAAGGCCGCCGGGTCGACCCTGGCCGTCACAGTGGCGGTCGGATACTCGAACGTCTCGAAGAACAGGAAGCGCATGCGCACGTTACGCAGGTCGACTCCGGTATCGACGGAATTGAGGTCGAAGGAAACGAAGGCCGTCCCGTCGGGCTCGATGAGGCCGGAAATGTTGCGGATCGTGTTGGTCTCCACGATCGTGTTCTTCTTCACCGATTGATAGGTGAGCGTCGATTGCGCCGGGTCGAGCACCCAGGCCGAAGCGGCGAGGGCGGCGCCTTGTATCGTCAGCAGGAGGGCGGCGGCGAGCAACAGAACGCTCAGGCCGCCGGTTTCCCGGCTTCGTTTCGTGAATGCAGGGATGCACGACATTTCCGACCTCTGGGTTCCTGACACAGACACTTCCGGAAAATTCGCAGCAGACTATCCAATCAGAATACTGCAATCGACTCAATCTTGCGAGAGGCGATTGAAACAGCCGATCCCGCCGGTCGCATGCGTCCGGCGCGCCGTCATTCGCCCGTCATGGATTTTTGCTCAAAGCACCCCATGACGAAGGACGGTTCCACTGATTCCAATGTTCAGCCGCGAACATATCGCGCGCTGTTCATTTCCGATGTGCATCTGGGAACGCGCGGCTCGCAGGTGCCCGCCCTGCTGGAATTCCTGAAGGAACACGACGCGGACACGATCTACCTGATCGGCGACATCATCGACGGATGGCGGCTGCGTCAGGGCTGGTTCTGGCCGCAATCGCACAATGACGTGGTGCAAAAGCTTCTGCGCAAGGCGCGCAAGGGCGCGCGCATTGTCTACATCCCCGGCAACCACGACGAGTTTCTGCGCGAATATTGCGGCACCGCCTTTGGCGGCGTCGAGATCATGGACACCGCCATCCATGAAACGGCCGACGGCAAGCGCTATCTCGTGATCCATGGCGATATCTTCGACGTGGTGGTGCGGCACGCCAGATGGCTCGCCTTCCTCGGCGACTGGGCCTACGAGATCGCCATGTGGCTGTCGCGCCGCGTCAACATCGTGCGGCGGCGGCTGGGCTTCACCTACTGGTCGCTGTCGGCCTGGGCGAAGCAGAAGGTCAAGCACGCCGTCAACTTCATCGGCAAGTTCGAGGAGACGCTGGTCGCCGAGGCCCGCCGCGAAGGCGTGGACGGCGTCATCTGCGGCCATATCCACAGCGCTGCCCTGCGTGACTTCGGCGGGCTGACCTACATCAACACCGGCGACTGGGTCGAAAGCTGCACCGCCGCCGTCGAGCATTTCGATGGCCGCATCGAGATCATCGAATGGTCGCTGCTGTCGCGTGCGCTCCATCAGCAGCGCAGCGCGACCGTCCCGCTCTGGCGCCGCCGCGCCGCCTGATCCCTCGAACCGACAGGACCGCCGTGAACTCCGTTTCGTCCATCCGGCCCGAAGTTTCTTCCTCCACGAAGCGGCAGGCGGCCGCCCGGCTGCGGCGCGCGGTCCGGCAGAACCCGGCCTTTTCCGGGGCCGGCATTGCCGAGCGTGTCTTTGCCCGGATCTTCAGCGGCCTCGTCTATGCCCAGATCTGGGAAGACCCGGATGTCGACATGGAGGCGCTCGCCATCGAGCCGGGGAATCGCATCGTCACGATCGCGTCCGGGGGATGCAACGCTCTTTCCTACCTGCTGGCCGATCCCGCTGAAATCGAGGCGGTCGATCTCAACCGCACGCACGTTGCCTTTAACCGGCTGAAGCTCGCGGCACTGAACTCGCTCCCGGACTACGACAGTTTCTTTCGTTTCTATGGCGGTGGAGACTGTTCGAAGAACGCGGAACTCTATCGGCTGCATGTACGGCCGCAACTCGATCCGGAAACGCGCGCCTATTGGGAAGGACGCCGCCTTTCCGGCCGCCGGCGCATCTCGATCTTCTCGCGCGGCCTCTATCGCCACGGACTGCTCGGTCTCTTCATCGGCGCCGGCCATCGCGCAGCGCGGCTATACGGCGTCAACCCGCGGGAACTGCTCACTGCAAGGAACGCGGAGGAACAGCGCGCCTTCTTCGACAAATCGCTCGCGCCGCTCTTCGACAAGAAACTGATCCGCTGGGTGACCGGCCGCAAATCGTCGCTCTACGGCCTTGGCATACCGCCGCAGCAATACGACGCGCTGGCAACGGCAGGCGACGGCATGGCTTCGATCCTGCGCGAACGACTCGAGAAGCTCGCCTGCGACTTCCCGCTTTCGGAAAACTATTTTGCATGGCAGGCCTTCGGCCGCCGCTACGATGAGGCAGGTCCGCTGCCGCCCTATCTTCAGCGCGCGAATTTCGAGGCCGTTCGCACCCGCGCGAACCGGCTAACCGTCACCAACGCTTCCTTCGGCGAGTTCCTGTCCTGCAAGCCGGACGCCAGCGTCGACCGCTTCGTCCTGCTCGACGCGCAGGACTGGATGACGGACGGCCAGCTCCACGATATGTGGCATGAGATCACCCGCACGGCCGCCCCCGGCGCCCGCGTCATTTTCCGCACGGCTGCCGCCGGGAGCATTCTCATCGGCCGTCTGACGGCTTCGTTGCTGGATCGCTGGGAATATCGCGAAGAGGAGTCACGGCGGCTTCATGTGCGCGATCGTTCCTCGATCTATGGCGGCTTCCATCTCTACGTTTTCAAGGGCTGACGAGCGACCGCGATGGCGACCGAGATCGAACACGCCCGGCTGATGGACGGCATCTACCGCCACCAGCGCCATTTCTACGACGCGACGCGCAAATTCTATCTTCTGGGCCGCGATCCGATGATCGCCGGCTTGCGGCCGCCTGCCGGCGGCAGCGTCCTGGAGATCGGCTGCGGCACCGGCCGCAATCTCGTCAAGGCGGCACGCCGGTATTCGGATGCGCGCTTCTTCGGCATCGACATATCCCGCGAGATGCTGGAGACGGCGGGCCATGCGATCTCCGCCGCCGGCTGCCGCGACCGCACGCGTCTCGCCTATGCGGATGCCGCCGGTTTCGACGCGGAACGCGCCTTCGGCATTCCCGCCTTTGACCGTATCTTCATCTCCTACGCGGTCTCGATGATCCCGCAATGGCGCTCTGTCATCGCCAACGCCGCAGCACGGCTGGCACCCGGCGGTGAGCTGCACATCGTCGATTTCGGCGATCTCGCCGGCCTGCCCCGATGGACGAAAGCGGCGCTCTATGCATGGTTGCGCTGGTATCATGTGACACCGCGCCCCGATCTCTTCGCGACCGGCGCCGAGACTGCACAGCGACTCGGCGGCAATCATGAGGAGCGGCGTCTTTACCGTGGTTTCGCCTGGATTTCCGTGATCCGGGCCGACCGGGAGACGGGCTTGGACGTCCCATGAAAGATCGCCGGTGGCGACGCTTGTGACAGCGCCTCTCATCGCGTTGTGATTTGACCTGTATGCGAAGCGACATAGCTTCTCCGACAGATACAGCGAGGTGCCGTCATGATCTCCGATCGAATCGCACGATCCGCCGCCCGTTTCGCCCTGATTGCCGCCGTCATGACCGGCGTCCCGGCCGCCGCCCATCACGGCTGGTCCTGGACCGAGGACGGGATGTTCGAGTTGAGGGGGATCATCACCGATATCTATTTCGGCAACCCCCATCCGACGCTCGATGTGGATGTCGAAGGCGAGAGCTGGAGGGTCGAGCTGGCAACGCCTTCGGCCACCACGCGCGCGGGGTTCACCGAGGACACCGCGAAGATCGGCGACGAGGTGACCGCGCTCGGCAATCGTTCGCGCGAAGAGACCGAACGGCGCATGAAGGCGGTGCGGATAACGGTGAACGGCAAATCCTACGACGTCTATCCGAGCCGCGTTCCGCCGGCCTGACGTCGATGGATTTATTCGGCAGCGTTGAGCAGTTGGCATTCGTCCAACTGCTCAAATCGTCCTTTGTCGTCTATCCGATCGTCAACGCACTGCACATTGCCTCGATCGGCATGCTGCTGACCTCGGTGCTCCTGCTCGACCTCAGCGCTCTCGGCCTCCTCCGGCCGCCCGGCGGAGCGGCTTTCATGGCGCTGATGCGCCGCACCGCCCTGATCGGCTTCGCCTCGGCTGCCGCGACGGGCCTGCTCCTCTTTTCCGTCCGCGCCGCACACTATGCGGGCTTGCCGGTGTTCCAGCTCAAGCTCGGCCTGATCGTCCTGGCGGGTTTCAACCTCCTTATCTTCCTGCGCCTCGAACCTCGCGATCCCGGCAAAATACTGCGATGGTCGGCCGCCGGCTCGCTCCTGATCTGGTCGGGCGTGCTGCTTTGCGGCCGCTTCATCGGCTTCGTCTGAGCGCCGGGCAGGCGCGATTTCCACAGGCCGGCTTGCCGAATGCATGGCGTTTGGACAGTGTGGGGCCAAACGGAGGCGGGCATGCGCGGCGAGATTCTGCATTACGACGTCAGTCAGGGCATCGGCTTCATCAGCGCCGACGACGGAACGCGCTACATGTTCTCGCGCAACGATCTCATGCAGTCGCAACGCATTGGGAAGGGCCTCAAGGTCGATTTCCGTCCCGACGGACAGAATGCGCGGGAAGTCTATATCGCCGACCCGCGTGGCCCCGTACCATCACAGGCAGGCCGCGCCGGAGCGACCAGCGTGCCTTCCGTGGGGCAAAGCCCCGCCCAGTCCGCTGCTCCGGGAAGCAATCAGGCCGGCCAGCCATGGGCGCCGCCCGCTGCGCCTTATCCTTCCATGACCGGCGGAGCGCCGGATCTCGGCGTCTGGGGCTATTTCCGGTATTGCGTGACGTCCGGCTACGCCAATTTCCGCGATCGCGCCCGACGGAAGGAGTACTGGAGCTTCATCCTGTTCTACATGATGGCAATGATGGCGATTTCCTTTGTCGGCATGGTGATCGACGGTGTGATCGGCAATATGGACGATGGCGGCGTGCCCTTCGTCACGATGGTCGTCATGGGGCTTGCCGTGCTCTTTTTCATGGTGCCGGCGATCTCCGTCACCGTCCGGCGCTTCCACGATGTCGGCCTGTCGGGCTGGCTCTACCTGCTGTTCGTCGTCCTGTCCTTCGTCTACATCGGAGGCATCATCATTTTCGTGATCACCCTCATCGCATCGCAGAAGCACGACAACAAATGGGGACCGGTGCCGAGCGGCATCCGGATGTAAAAAGCCGCCCGGCAGGGGCGGCTTCGTTCGCGCGAGACCGTGCGGCAAACACGGCGCCTATGCGATCAGCGCCTGGAACTTCTCCGCGATCTTGTCGCCCATGTCTGCCGTGCCAAGTTCGATGCAGCCGTCCGACATGATGTCCTTCGTGCGGTAGCCCTCGTCGAGCACGGCGGCGATCGCCGATTCGAGGCGGTCAGCCTCCGACACCATGTTGAAGGAATAGCGCAGGCACATGGCGAAGGACGCGATCATGGCGATCGGGTTGGCGATGCCTTTGCCGGCAATGTCCGGCGCCGAGCCGTGCACGGGCTCGTAGAGCGCCTTGCGGCTGCTCGTCTTGGGATCGGGCGCGCCGAGCGAAGCCGAGGGCAACATGCCCAGCGAGCCGGTCAGCATCGCCGCCACGTCCGACAGCATGTCGCCGAACAGATTGTCGGTCACGATCACGTCGAACTGCTTGGGCCAGCGCACGAGTTGCATGCCGCCGGCATCGGCCAGCATGTGGTCGAGCTTGACGTCGGAATATTTCGCCTTGTGCGTGGCCGTCACCACCTCGTTCCACAGCACGCCGGACTTCATGACGTTGCGCTTTTCCATGGACGTGACGTGGTTCTTTCGCGTGCGGGCGAGTTCGAAGGCGACACCCGCTATGCGCTCGATCTCGAACGTGTCGTAGACCTGCGTGTCGATGCCGCGCTTCTGGCCATTGCCGAGATCGATGATCTCCTTCGGCTCGCCGAAATAGACGCCGCCGGTCAATTCGCGCACGATGAGGATGTCGAGACCTTCGACCACATCCTGCTTGAGCGAGGAGGATGCGGCCAGCGCCGGATAGCAGATGGCCGGGCGCAGGTTGGCGAAGAGCTGCATATCCTTGCGCAGGCGCAGCAGACCGGCTTCCGGACGCACATCGTAAGGCACGCCGTCCCACTTCGGCCCGCCGACGGCGCCGAACAGCACCGCGTCGGCAGCCATCGCCTTTGCCATGTCCTCTTCCGAGATCGCCTTGCCGTGGGCGTCGTAGGCGCAACCGCCGACCAGGCCTTCCTCGGTCTCGAAGCCGGCGCCGAACTTGTCGTTCATGATCGCGATCAGCTTCTTCACTTCAGCCATGGCCTCGGGGCCGATTCCGTCGCCGGGCAGCAGGAGAAGTTTACGCGATGCCATTGAAAATCCCTCTCGATGAAGTCGGGCCTTGCTAACCTCCGAAGCCATCAGGCGCAAGGCATTTGATCGCGCGGCGTCGCCGGGACGTCCTGTTCGTTCATACTGCAATTCAGGGATTGCGCCTGAGCGCCGTCACCTCGATCTCGATCTTCATTTCCGGCTCGGCAAGATCGCAAACGACGAGCGTCGCCGCCGGTCTGATATCGCCGAAAGCTTCGCCGAAGACCGGGTAGACCGCCTTTACGAAGGCACGGTCGGTCACGTAGTAGTGCGCCCGCACCACGTCGGCCATGTCGAAGCCGGCATCCGTGAGCGCCTTGCGGATGGTATCCAGCGCATTGCGGGCCTACTCCTCCACCGCATCCGGCATCGACATGGTGGCATAATCGTAGCCGGTGGTGCCGGCCACGAAGCACCAGTCGCCCTGCACGACGGCGCGGGAGTAGCCGGCGGTCTTCTCGAAGGGCGATCCGGTGGAGATCAGCTTGCGGGTCATGGGATCACTGCCGGTTTGGGCCGATGGCGGCGTCCATCGCCGTCTTCAACGACGCCGGCCACGTCGCCGGATCGGGCCATGTCATGATCTGCGGATCGCCCTGCTGTGCGAAATAGAGTTTTTTCGCCTTCGGGTCGATTGCCATGAAACTGTCGGAGACGCCGCAGGCATGCGGCACGCAGCCATAGCCGGTGACCGTGCCGTCGTCCTGCAATTCCGCGTCGCCGCCGGTGAGCAGGCCGGTAACCACATCGGTCAGATCGTTGCCCAGCAGCGCCTTCGCCGCATCGTATATGGCGGCGTTGTCGAAGGCCTCGACCATGTAACCGGTGGCCTCCGGGTCGAAATCGTCCCAGCCGGTGTCCGGCTGCGGCGTGAAGGAGAGATCGCCGGCCGTGCGGACGCCTTCGTCGGGCGACCAGTATTGCAGCGCCGCCGTTTCACCGGGAAGCAGGAAAGGCACGAAATAGATGCGCGAATCGCCGATCGAAGCCGGCGGCGCCCCGCAATCCTCGCCGACCACCACGTCCCTGAGCGCTCCGTCCTTCTTCCAGACGATCACGGTAGAAGTGCCGCACTGGTTGCCGCCGTCGCCCACCGAGAATAGCGCGACGCTCGTCTCGCCGACCTTTGTTTCCTTGTCGAAGAAGACGGCGTAGTTGCGCGCGATCTCCCGGCCGTCATAGGTCAGGACCTTCTCGTAGTCCTCGTTCTGGGTGATGGTGAAGGTGCCGCCGTCGAACGGTATGTTTTCCGGCGGCGCGATATCCTGCGCCAGCACGGGACCGGCCAGCAGTCCGACGATGCCGAGGGCGGCAAACGTCTTGCGAGCCATCATCGCCATCCTCCACGAAACAGCCGGCGCACCCCGCGGCAGAGCTTCGGTCAGGCCCAGGGCCGGCTTTCGGCGGTGGCCTGCTCGAAACGATCGATCGCCGGCGCCTTTTCCATGGTCAGGCCGATATCGTCGAGGCCGTTGAGCAGGCAATAGCGCTTGAAATCGTCAAGGTCGAACTTGATGACGCCGCCGTCCGGCCCACGTATTTCCTTCTCCTCGAGATCGACGGTGAGCGTCGCATTGGACCCGCGCGAGGCGTCGTCCAGCAGCTTTTCCAGATCCTCGGCGCTGACCGTTACCGGCAAAATGCCGTTCTTGAAGCAGTTGTTGTAGAAGATGTCGGCGAACGAGGTCGAGATCACGCAGCGGATGCCGAAATCGAGCAGTGCCCATGGAGCATGTTCGCGGCTCGATCCGCAGCCGAAATTGTCGCCGGCGACCAGAATCTGCGCCTTGCGATAGGCCGGCTTGTTGAGCACGAAATCCGGATTTTCGCTGCCGTCCTCGTTGAAGCGCATCTCGGCGAACAGGCCCTTGCTGAGACCCGTGCGCTTGATGGTCTTCAGATAGTCCTTCGGGATGATCATGTCCGTATCGACGTTGACGATCGGCAGAGGCGCCGCGACACCCGTGAGCTTGTTGAATTTGTCCATGGCCGTGCCCATTCCTGAATTTCAGCCTGCTTTACACAAGCCGGCAGCGGATTCAAAGGGCGTTCACCGGCTATTGAGATAGCAGCGGTTCGCCCTTGATCGCCGGAGCCGTGGCGCCATCTCCGTTTCATGGGCGCTATTCATGTCGGCACGGCGGGCTGGAGCATATCATCCGTATATAAAGCGGATTTTCCGGCGACCGGCACCCATCTCGAGCGATACGCCGCCCGCTTCGACTGCGTCGAGATCAATTCCTCGTTCTACCGGCCGCACCGGCACGAGACCTATACGCGCTGGGCAAATTCGGTGCCGGACGGTTTCCGCTTCTCGGTGAAGGTGCCGAAATCGATCACCCACGAGAAGAGGTTGAGAAACTATGACAGCCTGCTCGACGCATTTCTCGGAGAAGTTTCGGGCCTCGGCGACAAGCTTGCCGTGCTGCTCGTGCAGACGCCGCCCAGCCTTGCTTTCGAGGCGTCCACGGTCGAGGTCTTTCTGCGGGCGGTCCTGTCCGCCAGCACCGGCCGAATCGTCGTCGAGGCCCGTCATGGGAGTTGGTTCAAGCCGGAGGCTGAAAGCCTGCTCGCAGACCTCGGCGTGGCGCAGGTCGCCGCCGATCCTCCGCATGGAGGCAGCGTTGCTCCCGCAACAGCCGGTCGAACCGGGATCGCCTATTTCCGTTTTCACGGCCGGCCGCGCATCTACTATTCCAACTATGATGCTGCCGCCCTCGAAGGGATCGCGTCCGACCTCAAAATGGCGGCCCACGGCGGTCCGGTCTGGTGCATCTTCGACAATACCGCCGAAGGTCATGCGCTCGCCAATGCGCGCGATATGCTGGCGCTGCTCGGCAGCGCGCGGGATGGCGACGGGCCACCGGGCTCGATCAATCGCTAAATTCCTGCGGAATTCCTTTGCCGGGTGGTTATCCGCCCGGCCTATCCTGACGCACGCGCAATCGGAGAAAAGCATAGATGAGATCGGCGGCGGCGGCATTTGCAGCGCCATCGGCGGAACGGCCGATCCGAAGATCGAGACGGTCGAGCCCGAGCCCGAGCCGGCGCAATAGCGATCGGCGAACGCTCAGATGACGTTCAGCTCGCGGAACGGCCTGCCTTCCGCCACCCGCTCGTAGCCGAAGGCAGAGCAATCGATGGTGCGATAGCCGCCATGGACGATCAGTTCGGCGATGGCTCGGCCCACGGCGGGAGCCTGCTGGAGGCCGTGGCCGGAAAAACCGTTGGCGAACAGGAAGTTCGAAACTTCGGGGTGTGGTCCAATCACGCCATTCTGATCCAGCGTGTTGTAGTCGTAGTGCCCGGCCCAGGCGCGGGTCGGCTTGATCGCTTCGAAGGCGGGGATTCGGGTCGCAAGCGTCGGCCAGATGATCTCTTCGAACAGCGGCCAGTCCGGCTCGAAATCCTTCGGATCGGCCGCTGCCTCGCCTTCCGACGTCTCGGCGCCGCCGGTGAGGTAGACCGAGCCCTCCGGCCGCACATAGATGCCGCCCGGATCGACCAGCAGCGGCATGTCGGCATATTTTTCACGCGCCTCGAAGACGAAGACCGTGCGCTTGCGCGGCTCGACGGGAAGGACAAGTCCGGCCATGGCCGCGACCTTGCCGGCATTGGGACCGGCGGCGTTCACGACCGTCCCGGCTTCGAGCCGCTCGCCCGTGTCGAGCGTGACGCTGGTGACCCGGTTGCCGCTGCGCTCGATGCCAGTGACGCTCGCGGTGATCAGATCGACATCCATCGTCTTCAGCGCCTTGCGCAGAAGCCCGAGCATGGCATGCGCGTCGAACCAGCCTTCGCCGCTGCGGCCATAGACGCCGCCGGCGACACCTTCCGCCGATAGCCAGGGAAAGCGCCGCTCTAGCGCGTCCGGTCCCTCAAGCACGACATCCGCCCCTTCGGCAACCTGTGTCCGGTGATTGGCCTCCAGAACCGGCAGACCCTCTTCCGACGCCAGGATCAGGTACCCGCCCTCGCGGAAGGAGATATCGGCTTCCATCCCGAACTCCTCCTTCAGCCGGCGGAAGAGGCCTAGCGTGAACCGCGACAGGCGGATGTTTTCCGGGATGGAGAACTGCTGGCGGATGGACGCCATGGACAGGGTGGTCGCGGCATGCGGGAATTGCGGATCGCGCTCGACCAGCGCGATACGGCCGCCAAAACCTTCCTTGCGGAGGAAATAGGCGACCGAGCTTCCGACGATGGCGCCGCCGATGATGATGACGTCGTAGCGTGACATTCCGAGCCTCGAAAATCGTGGCCGACAGAACCAGCTTTGTCGTTGTCCCGCAAGGTCTTGCCTATAGAGCCAGACGGGAGCATGACAACCGGATGCAGCCAGTCATTCGCAAATTCCGTTTACGGCGATCCGTCCTCTACGTGCCTGCCACCAACGGGAAGGCGCTGGCGAAGATCGAGTCGCTTCCCTGCGACGCGGTCGTCGTCGATCTGGAAGATTCGGTCGGCTCGGCCGAGAAGGAAGCGGCGCGCGAATCGCTGAAGCGTTTCTTCGCTGGAAGGTCGTGGGGCGCGCGCGAAATCGTCATCCGCGTCAACGCCCTGTCGAGCGAATGGGGCGTCGACGACCTGACGCTCGCGGGATCGCTCGCTCCCGACGCCATCCTGCTGCCGAAGGTCGAGACGCCGCGCGACATTCTGGAGGCGAACGACGCGCTGGACGAGGCCGACGTGCCGGAAACGACGGCGCTATGGGCGATGATCGAGACGCCGCGCGCGATGCTCAATATCGGCGCGATCGCCGAACTCGGCCGTGACCGCTCCTCGCGGCTCGCCTGCTTCGTCGCCGGCGCCAACGATCTGGTCAAGGAAACCGGGACGCGCGACACGCCCGACCGGCGCTACCTGACGCCGTGGCTCATGCAGATGGTGCTCGCCGCGCGGGCCGGCGGCATCGACGTTCTGGACGGCGTCTTCAACGATTTTCGCGACCTCGACGGTTTCACCCGCCAGTGTACGGAATCCGCCACGATGGGTTTCGACGGCAGGACGCTGATCCATCCGACCCAGATCAGCCCGGCCAACACGGCCTTCTCGCCCCCGGCGGAAGCCGTGGCGGACGCGCAGGCGATCGTCGCCGCCTTCGCCAGACTGGAAAACGCCGGCAAGGGCGTCATCCAGATCGACGGCCGCATGGTTGAGCGGTTGCATCTCGATCAGGCCGAAAGGCTGCTGGCGAGGGTTGCCGCAGCAACGGACCGAGGCGCATAATTCTCCGACACCTCATTCCCGCAACGGCTGTTCTCCTATGAAACTCTACCGCTTCCTCACCGGTCCTGACGATGCAAGCTTCTGCCACAAGGTGACGGCTGCGCTGAACAAGGGCTGGCACATCTACGGTTCGCCCACCTACGCCTATGATTCGGCGAGCCAGACCATGCGCTGCGGGCAGGCCGTGGTGAAGGATATCGAAGGCAAGGATTACGATCCGGCGATGAAGCTCGGTGAACAGTAGCAAGGGCGAAAAGCTTACTCGACGCTCGCCTCGATCCGCTCCATGTCGTCGTCCGAGAGGCCGAAATGGTGGCCGATCTCGTGGATCAGCACATGGGTGACGATGTCGCCCAGCGTCTCCTCGTTCTCGGCCCAGTAATCCAGTATGGCGCGGCGGTAGAGGGTGACGCGGTTCGGCCCCTCTCCCGTCGCCGGGTTCCAGCGCTCGGCGATGCCGCGCCCCTCGAATAGGCCGAGCAGGTCGAACGGCGTTTCGAGCGAGAGATCGTCCATGATCTCGTCGGTCGGGAATTCCGCGATCTGGATGACGATCTCGCCGGTCAGCTTGCGAAAATCTTCCGGCAGATGCGCATAGGCTTCCAGCGCCATGAATTCCAGTTCATCGATTGAAGGCGAAAGCTGATCATGCCAGGCGCGGGTCTGGTAGATGCGGGCCATGCGTGCTCCTTTTGCCCGCATATAGCCCGTTGTCCGGCGCCTTTCGAGCCCCCGAAAACCTGCTCTTCCATGCCTTCTTCCGTCTCAAAGGAATAAATTCCTTCAGGTCGGCTTGACTCCGCTGCTCTCTTCTGGAATCCATTGGAACATAACAGGAACATATGCAGTGTGAACGCCATGGCGGCGACCGCCCGGGCGCAGGAGATCCTTTTTGCCCTGCGCCGCAAAATCGCGAAGATCGAAGGCGTTCTGCCCGAAAGGCTGGAGAATGCCGGTCCCGAAACGCATGCCACTGTCCTGCGTCGCGGGGGACGGCCCGTGGCGGAGACTTTTCCGTCCGGCGCGGCCCGTTTCGATGCCGGTCTGGGCGGGGGGCTGCCTGCCGCCGGGCTGATCGAGGTCCATGGGGCGGCTACCCGTGACGCGGGTCCAGCCGCAGGTTTCACTGTGGCGCTAGCCGGTCTCGCCGCCGGCCCGTCAGGAATGCTTGTGTGGATCGGAACCGGAGAGATCTTTCGGGAAGCCGGATGGCCTCATGCGCCGGGGCTTGCTGGCCGTTTCGGCATCGGCCCCGACCGGCTGCTTCTGGCGCAGGCCGAAAAGCTGGTGGATGCGCTCTGGATAGCCGAGGAGGCCGCCAGCCTCGAAGCGCTGGCCGGCATCGTGCTCGAAATTCGCGGCAGCCCGCAGGCACTCGACCTCACCGCGACGCGGCGTCTGCACCGTCGCGCGCTGGCGGCCGGACATCCGCTCTTCCTCCTGCGGCAGGCGGGTTCAGCCGAGCCGACCGCCGCGCCCATCCGTCTCGTCGTATCGCCTGCTCCCGCGGGGTTGCGTCCGACGCTGGCGGGGCCGCTCGAAGGATCGATCGGGCCGCCGGCCTTCAGGATTTCGATCGACAAGAGCCGAACATCCCCGCCCGCCACTTTCACCCTGGAATGGAACAGCGAAGCGCGCGCCTTCGAGGAGAGAGACCATGTCCCTGCTGCCGACGATATCTTCTCCGCAAAGAATACTGGCTCTCTGGCTGCCGCTCCTGTCGACGGAGCGGATCTTTCGCCATCGCTTCGGGAAGTCCTGGCGTTCCCGCCTGCCGCGCGGAACGCCGCCTCTGGTGGTCAGCCACCGGGAGGACAATACGCAACGCATCGACGCGCTCGACGCGCGCGCTAGCGCCCTGCGCCTGAGGACGGGCATGGGTATCGCCGATGCACGCGCCATGCATCCCGCCATCGAGGTCGTGGAGGCGGAGCCGCAGGCCGACCGGAAGCTTCTCGAAAGCATCGCCGACTGGTGCGACCGCTACACGCCGCTGGTCGCGCTGGAAGGCGATGACGGGCTTTTTCTCGACATCACCGGCTGCGCGCATCTTTTCGGCGGCGAGCGCGCCCTGCTGGACGACCTCCTTTCCCGTCTCCATCATCAGGGTTTCGAGGCCCGCGCCGGCGTGGCTTCGACACCCGGCGCGGCATGGGCAGCGGCCCGCTGCCACGGCGCCCGGATCGCGCCTCCCGGCGAGGAAGCGGATCTGCTGGCGCCGATGCCACTGGCCGCGCTGCGCCTCAATCCCGATATCTGTGCCGGGCTGGAAGGCGTCGGTCTGCGCACCGTCGGCGCCCTCATGCGGATTCCGCGCGCGCCGCTCGTGCGGCGCTTCGGCAAGGAGGTGGCGCTGCGCCTCGATCAGGCGCTTGGCCATGTCGAGGAGGCGATCTCGCCGCGGCTGCCGGTTCCCGCGCTTTCCGTCGAGCGGCAACTGGTCGAGCCGATCAGCCTCATCGAGGACATCGAGGAACTTCTGTTCCTGCTGGCGAAAAGCCTGAAAACCGATCTCGAACGGCGCGGCGAAGGCGCCGAGCGGCTGCAGCTCCTGTTGTTCAGGGTCGACGGCGCGGTGAGCCGCATCGCCGTCGGCGCCTCGCGTCCTTTGCGCGATCCCTCCATCATCCGAAAACTGTTCCATGAGCGCCTGACGACGTTGGGCGACGAGATCGATGCCGGCTATGGTTTCGAACTCATCCGCCTGTCGGCGCTCGTCGTTGCCCGGCTTGAAGCCGCCCAGACCGACCTCGACAGCCGTTCGGCATCGCAGGACGCCGATGTCGCTCTCTTCGCGGACAGGGTCATGGCACGGCTCGGTGCGGCGAGCCTGCTGTGCCCCGCGCCGGTGGAAAGCCATATTCCCGAGCGTGCCGTGAACCTGGTGCCGTTTCCCGAGGCTCGCCGAGGCAGGCAGAAACAGCCATCGGAAAATCCGTTTGCGCTGCAGGAACGTCCGGTTCGTCTTTTTCCTCATCCCGATCCGGTGGATATGGTCTCCGTGTGGGAGTTCACCTTTCGCTGGCGACGGACGATCTACAAGGGCGTGAGGGTGGAAGGGCCGGAGCGCATCGCGCCGGAATGGTGGCGGGACGAAGGAGAGGCCGCGACCCGCGATTATTTCCGCGTCGAGGACGAGGATGGCCGCCGCTACTGGCTGTTCCGGGAAGACCGCCTCTCTGTCCTCGAAAACCGCGAACGCTGGTTCATGCACGGGTTGTTCGCATGACCGCGCAAGCGCTTCCGCGCTATTACGAATTCGGCGTCCAGTCGAATTTCTCCTTCCTGCGCGCCGCCTCCAAGCCGGAGGAACTGGTGGTTGCCGCCTGCCTTCTCGGTCATGCCGGCATGGGTCTGGCCGACCGCAACACCGTGGCCGGCGTGGTCCGCGCCTGGAGCCAGTCGAAGCACATCCAGTTGGAGGAGGACGCCGAGCCCCTGAAATTGCCTTATCATCCGGGCGCCCGGCTGGTCTTCGCGGATGGCACGCCGGACGTGCTCGCCTACCCGCAGAACCGCGCAGGCTGGGGCCATCTCTGCCAGCTGCTCACGCAAGCGAATATGAGGCCGGAAAGTCCGAAGGGCGCGCCGCTTCTTTATCGAAACGACATTTTCGAATGGGGCGATAAAATCTCGCTGGCCGTGCGGGCCGATTGCGTGACCGCCGACGAAAACGAGATGGCGTTTGTCCGCGACCTGAAGGAGCGCTTCGGCGCCTCGGTATGGCTTGCCGTCGCGCCGGCTTTCGACGGTCGGGACAGGCAGCGTCTGGCGCAGGCGCAGATCATCTCCAAAACGTTCGGCGTGCCGCTGATGGCGGTGAACGACGTGCTTTATCACGCGCCGGACCGCCGCTCGCTGCAGGACGTGCTGACGGCGATCCGCCTCAATACGCCGGTGCATTCGGTCGGCCTCGAACTCACCCGCAATGCCGAGCGCCATCTCAAGGCTCCCCTGGAGATGGCGCGGCTTTTCCGCGATTGTCCCTCGGCGATCAGTGAGACCGTCCGCTTCGCAAAAACGCTGAAATTCTCGCTCGAAAAGCTGAAATACAACTATCCGGACGAGAAGACGCGCGACGGAGCGACGCCGCAGGAGGAACTGGAACGCCTGACATGGGAAGGCGCAGCCTATCGCTGGCCGGATGGTATCAAGGACGAGTACCGGGAAACGATCGAGAAGGAGCTCGCGCTCGTCGCGAAGCTGAAATATGCGGGCTATTTCCTCACCGTCCACGACATTGTCCGGTATGCTCGCGAGGAACTCAAAATCCTCTGCCAGGGACGGGGCTCGGCGGCCAATTCGGTGATCTGCTACTGCCTGCGCATCACCGATATCGGCCCCGACCGTATGGAGGTGCTGTTCGAGCGTTTCATGTCGGAAGAACGCGGCGAGCCGCCAGATATCGACGTCGATTTCGAGCACGAGCATCGGCCGAAAGTGCTCGAATACGTCTATGAAAAATATAGCCTTAAGCACACTTCGCTCGCCGCCGCAGTGATCTCCTATCGCTCGCGCTCCGCCATGCGCGAGGTCGCCAAGGCGATGGGTCTGTCGGACGACACGATCGACGCGCTGGCGTCCAACACGTGGCGCTGGACGGATGCCAATCTCGGAGTGACGGAAGCCAAAGGAGCCGGTCTCGACATGAGCGAGTCGCTTACGAAGCGACTCTTCGAGAGCGTCAACGCCATCCTCGAATTTCCGCGCCATCTGTCCCAGCATGTCGGCGGCTTCGTCATCACAAAAGACCGGCTGGACGAGATCGTGCCGATCATGAAGACGGCGATGGACGACCGCAGGATGATCGAATGGGACAAGGACGATCTCGATACGGTCGGCCTGTTCAAGGTCGATATTCTGGCGCTGGGCATGCTCACCTGCCTGAAGCGCTGCTTCAGCCTGCTGGAAGAACACTATTCCGACGAGCGCGATAAGCATGCCCGGCCATACGCGCTGGCGACTTTGCCGCCCGAAAGAAAAGACGTCTACGACATGATCAGCCGCGCCGACACGCTCGGCGTCTTCCAGATCGAAAGTCGAGCGCAGATGTCCATGCTGCCGCGCCTGAGGCCCAAGAATTTCTACGATCTGGTCATCGAGGTTGCCATCGTTCGGCCCGGTCCAATCCAGGGCGACATGGTGCATCCTTATCTCAGAAGGCGAGAGGGGATCGAGGAGCCTGATTATGTGAAGCCGGAACTCAAAAGCATATTGAAACGGACTCTTGGTGTGCCGCTGTTTCAGGAACAGGCAATGAAGATTGCTATGGTCGCTGCGAAGTTTCCTGCCGACAAGGCGGACAAGCTGCGTCGCGCCATGGCCACCTTCCGCCGCACAGGCACACTCCCCAAGCTGAAGGACGACTTCATCGGTGGAATGATCCGGAACGGCTATCCTCCGGAATTCGCCGAGCGCTGCTTCAAGCAGATCGAGGGGTTCGGCGAATATGGCTTTCCGGAAAGCCATGCCGCCTCATTCGCGCTTCTGGTCTATGCGTCCTGCTGGTTCAAGACCTATTATCCGGACGTCTTTTGCGCGGCGATCCTCAATTCTCAGCCCATGGGCTTCTATGCGCCGGCGCAATTGATCCGTGACGCGCAGGATCACGGCATCGAAATCCTGCCGGTCGACGTCAACCACTCGGACTGGGACTGCACGCTGACCCCGGCCCCCTTCGATCCTTCCCGCGTCACGCCGCGCCATTCGACCATGCGCAAGGTGATCCGCAGCCGCCATGCGGTGCAGTTGGGATTCCGGCAGATAAAAGGCCTGCCCGACAAAGCAATGATCGAATTCGTGAACTGTCGCGGCGCCGGCTATACGTCCGTGCGCGATGTCTGGCTGCGGTCAGGTCTCGAGCGCCGACAGATCGAGGTATTGGCGCAAGCCGACGCGTTTCGCTCCATCGGGCTCGACCGACGCGCCGCGCTCTGGGCCGTGCGCGCGCTGGATGCGAAAAATGCGACGGAAAACCTGCCGCTTTTCGACCGCGCCGATACCGTGCTGCGCGATCTGGAGCCGGAAGCAAAGCTACCGACCATGCCGCTTGGCCAGCACGTCATCCACGACTACCGCTCGCTCGGCTTTTCGCTGAAGGCGCATCCGCTTTCCTTCTTCCGCGAAAGACTGGATCGTCTGGGCATTGTGCCGAATGTGCGCCTACCAGACATTCGAAACGGCGCGCGCGTGTCGGTGGCCGGCCTCGTGCTGGTCCGCCAGCGGCCGGGTTCGGCCAGAGGCGTCATCTTCATGACGCTGGAGGACGAGGTGTCCATCGCCAATGCGGTCGTCTGGGAAAAGACGTTCGAGCGCTTCCGCTCGGTCGTGCTCGGCGCGCGTTTCGTCCGCATCGACGGCAAGCTGCAATCGGTGTCGGACGTCATCCATGTCGTCGCCCATCGCATCGAGGACCTGACGCCATGGCTGTCAGATCTGTCGGAGAAGGCGGCATCCATCGATACCTACGCGCCCGCCGACGAAGTGAAATATGGCGGTTATGATCCGAAGGCCAAACGCATGCCGTGCAATGCCGCGCTGGAAAATGCGCAACGAAAGGAGGAACTGGTCCGCGATGCCCGCAGCGTCATGCCGAAAGGCCGCAACTTCCATTGATCCGGCAAGTGGGCAAAAAAAGGAACGCCGTGTCGTTCACCGGCAGCCAGCCGTACTCATCGCAGATCGGGAATGCCGGCCGGCAGCGTCGTTGCGTTCATGACGATCGGAGCGGCGTCTTGCGTAGCATCCGCATGGTCGCCTTCCACTCACCCGATCTTCGGATCGAGCTCGCCGGACTTGTAACGCTTGGCCATTTCCGAGACCGGGATCGGCTTGATCTTCGAGGCATTGCCGGCCGTGCCGAACTCTTCCAGCCGCTGCCTGCAAAGCTTCGTCATCGCCGCCATGGCGGGCTTCAGATATTTGCGTGGATCGAACTCGCTCGGGTCCTCCGCGAACACCTTCCGGATCTGGCCGGTCAGCGCCATACGATTGTCGGTGTCGATGTTGATCTTGCGCACGCCGTGCTTGATGCCGCGCTGGATTTCCTCCACCGGCACGCCCCAGGTCGGCTTCATCTTGCCGCCATACTGGTTGATGACGTCCTGAAGCTCCTGCGGCACCGAGGACGAGCCGTGCATGACGAGATGCGTGTTCGGCAGCTTGCGATGGATCTCCTCGATGACGTTCATGGCGAGCACCGCGCCGTCCGGCTTGCGGCTGAACTTGTAGGCGCCGTGGCTGGTGCCCATGGCGATTGCCAGCGCGTCGACCTTGGTTTCCTTGACGAATTTCACCGCCTCGTCGGGATTGGTCAGCAGCTGGTCGTGGCTGAGCTTGCCCTCGGCGCCATGGCCGTCTTCCTTGTCGCCCATACCGGTTTCGAGCGAGCCCAGCACGCCGAGCTCGCCCTCGACCGAAATGCCGCCCAGATGCGCCATGTCGACCACCGTCTTGGTGACGCCGACATTGTAGTCCCAGTCGCCCGGCGTCTTGCCGTCGGCCTTGAGCGAGCCGTCCATCATCACCGAGGTAAAGCCCGACTGGATCGCGGTCATGCAGGTTCCCGGCTCGTTGCCGTGGTCGAGATGCACGCATACGGGAATGTCGGGATAGATCTCGGTGACGGCATCCATCATGTGCTTCAGCATGATGTCGTTGGCATAGGCGCGCGCGCCGCGCGAAGCCTGCAGGATCACCGGCGCGTCGACGGCCGCCGCCGCCTCCATGATCGCCAGCGCCTGTTCCATGTTGTTGATGTTGAAGGCCGGAACACCGTAGCCGTGCTCGGCCGCATGATCGAGCAACTGTCTCAGCGTGATGCGGGCCATGAACGTCTCCTCACGAAATTGGCAAGATGATTGGGGAGGCCATAGTGCAAATTTTCGTGCCGCGACAGAGGCCTTTCGCCGCGCTTCCGGTTCGTTCCGGGTTTTAATCGGTTAGGCTCTTGCGCATGGCCTCGATCACCACGACGGCGGACGCCGCGCCGGGATCGACATGGCCGAGCGAGCGTTCTCCGAGCCGTTCGGCGCGCCCCTTGGCGGCCACCATCGCCTTGGTCGCCTCCGCACCCGCGGCGGCGGCGTTGGCTGCCGCGCGGAACGCATCCGCCAGGCTTGCCCCGCCGGCGGATTTCTCTCCCGCCGCCTTCGCTGCGGGCGCCCATGCGTCGATCATCGTCTTTTCGCCGATCTCCGCCTTGCCGCGATCCTGTATGCCCTTGGCCATGGCCTGGAACATGCCGACGACGTCATCGGCCCCGAGTTCCGCCTTGCCCTTCACCGCGGTAGCGGCGCGCATGAAGGCCGTCGCATAGAGCGGCCCGGAGGACGCCCCGACCGCGTTGAGAAAGGATTTCGCGGCCGTGTTGAGCACCGTCGTCGGATCGGCGGCGCCGTCGAGCGCCGCAACCGCATCGCGCGCGGCGCCGAAGCCGAGCGACATGGCGATGCCGTGGTCGGCGTCGCCGATGACGCCGTCCAGTGCACAGAGCCGCTCCTTGTCGCGCTCGATCGCTTCTGCGATCGCCGCAAACATGATTTTCAGTCGGGCAGAATCGATCATCGCCGTCATCCTCAACCGGCCCGGAACATGGCGCAATCGCAGGGATGGTCGAGCATCTGCTGCAACTCGCCGTCCATGCGATGCAGCGTGATCGAGGCGCCGGCCATCTCCAGCGACGTGCAGTAATTGCCGACCCATGTCGCATGGGTAACAAGCCCCGCATCATCGAGCCGCTGCCGCACCCGCCGGTTCATGATGTAGAGTTCCATGAGCGGCGTCGAGCCGAGCGAATTGACGAGCACCGCGACCCTGTCTCCGCGCGAGGGGGACATCTCGGCGAAGATACGGTCGACCATGTCGTCGACGATTCGGTCGGCTGCCGCCAGTCTGCCGCGCGACACGCCGGGCTCGCCGTGGATGCCCATGCCGATCTCCATCTCGTCTTCGCCAAGCTGGAAGTTCGGCGTCCGTGTCTGCGGCAGCGAGCAAGGCGACAGAGCCACGCCCATGGAAAAGGTCTGGTCGTTGGCCTTGCGCACGATGCGCTCCACCTCGTCGAGGCTCTTCATCATGTCGGCGGATGCGCCGCCTGCCTTGAAGGTGAAGAAATTGCCGGCCACGCCGCGCCGCTTCGCCTTGTCCTTCGTCGCCACGTCGTCGGTGGTCAGCACGGTGCGGCACTCGATGTCCTCCATCGCCGCCATCTCGGCCGCCATGTCGAAATTCATCACGTCGCCGGCATAATTGCCGTACTGGAACAGCACGCCGGCGCCGCCATCGACGGCCTTGGCGCATTCGAGGATCGGGTCCGGCGGCGGCGAGGCGAAAACGTTGCCCACCGCGCAGCCGTCGGCGAGGCCCTTGCCGACGAAGCCCAGAAAGGTCGGCTCATGCCCGGAGCCGCCGCCAACGACGATGCCGACCTTGCCGGGCCGCGGCCCATCGACGGCGACAACCGAGCGCGGACTGCCGTCGACGCGCCGAAGATGCCGCGGATGAGCGGCAAGCACGCCGTCGAGCATTTCGTCCACGGCCCTGTTGCCGTCATTGATGATCTTCTTGGTCTGCAAGGCATCCTCCCGAACGCAATCGGCGCGATAGTACCTGTCACGATCCGGAATTCCAGTGTCGGAGCGAGGAGATTTTCTCTCCATGTCATGGGCTTGATTTCATGGGCTTGCGGCGAACCGCGCATTCGGGCCTATTGCACGCGACAGCAGGAGCCTTTCCGCCATGCCCGTTTCCGAGGCGCTCTGGGTCGTCGCGCCTGCCATCTGCCGGCTCGAAACGACCGGGTATGAAGTGCCGGCGGGCTATGTGGAGATCGAGACAGTCTGGTCGGGTATCAGCCGCGGCACGGAGGCCCTCGTCTTTCGCGGCGACGTGCCGGCAAGCGAGTGGCAGACCATGCGCTGTCCTCTTCAGGAAGGCACTTTTCCCTTCCCCGTGAAATACGGCTACGCGGCGGTGGGTGTGGTGACCGAGGGGCCTGCACACCTTGCCGGCCGCGATGTGTTCGTCCTTCACCCGCATCAGGCGCGGTTTTCCGCGCCCGAAAGCATGGCGATTCCGCTGCCGGAAAATGTGCCGCCGCGCCGCGCGGTGCTGGCGGCCAATATGGAGACTGCTCTGAATATCGTCTGGGACGCGGACGCCGCACCGGGCGACCGCATCGCGATCATCGGTTCGGGCGTCGTCGGCGCGCTGGCCGGTTGGCTTTGCACGCAGCTTCCCGGCGCCGAGGTGATGCTGGTGGATACGAATGCCAATCGCGCCGGTCTTGCGGCCGCGCTTGGCTGCGGCTTCGCGCTGCCGGAAGAGTGCCCGGAGGATTGCGACATCGTCATCCATGCCAGCGCCAATTCGGCCGGGCTTGCCACCGCGCTTGCAGCGGCGGGCATGGAAGGGACGATTGTCGAAGCGAGCTGGTACGGCAATCGCGACGTAGCCGTGCCGCTCGGTGGCGCTTTTCACAGCAGGCGGCTTCGCATCGTCTCCTCGCAGGTCGGGCAGGTTTCCGCCGGACGCCGCGTGCGATGGCCTCACCGCCGACGCCTGGAAAAGGCGCTTTCCCTGCTTGCCGATCCGCGACTTGACGCGCTGGTCAGCGGCGAAACGGAATTTTCCGCCTTGCCGTCGCGTTATGCCGCAATACTTGCCGATCCGGAAACGCTCTGCCATCGCGTCCGCTACGGCCGTTCCGCATAGGAGTCACAATGTTCGCCGTCGAAGTCCGCGATCACATCATGATCGCACACAGCCTGAAATCGCCGGTCTTCGGGCCCGCGCAGGGATTGCACGGCGCGACCTTCGTCGTCGACGCCGCCTTCTTCACCGACGATCTCGATGCCAACGGGCTGGTCGTGGATATCGGCCTTGCGACGGAAGAGTTGCAGGCGACGCTCGCACCGCTGCGCTACAGCAATCTGGACGAGGTAGAGGCGTTTGCGGGCAAGATCACCACGACCGAGTTCCTGTGCAGGCACATATTCGATGCGCTGGCTGAGGCGGCGCGCGCCGGCCGTCTGAAGGACGGCGGGCGGGTGAGGAAAATCCGCGTCCAGCTGCACGAAAGCCATGTCGCGCGCGCCTGGTACGAGGCCGCGGTCTGAGGGCATGACCGATACCGTCCATTTCGCCGTTCCCGGCGATCTCGACACGCCAACCGGCGGCTACGGCTACGATCGCAGGCTGGTCGCCGAACTGCCGACGCTCGGCTGGTCTGTCGAGCATATCCGCCTGCCCGACGGCTTTCCGAACCCCGGCTCGAATGCGCTGGCTGAAACAGCCGCGCTTCTGGATCGTCTGTCGGACGATGGGCTGCTCATGATCGATGGATTGGCCTTCGGCGCCATGCCCGAGATCGCCGAAATTCTTGCCGGCCGCCTTCGTCTCGTTGCAATGGTCCATCATCCGCTTGCCGACGAGACGGGCCTGTCTTCATCGGTCGTCGCCCGGCTGGAGGAATCCGAGCGAAGGTCGCTGCGGTTTGCCCGGCAGGTGATCTGCACCAGCCGCACGACGGCCGAGCGGTTGATAAGCGGCTTCGACGTCGAGCCGTCGCGATTGACGGTCGCGCTTCCCGGAACGGATCGTCAGCCCCGAAAGGCGGCGCGGCAAGGTCCGCCGACGATCCTGTCGCTGGCCGCCATCGTGCCAAGGAAGGGTCACGACGTGCTGATCGGTGCGCTTTCGAAGCTGGCAGGTCGCGAATGGACCTGCCGCATCGTCGGCGCGCTCGACCGCGATCCGGAATGGGTGAAGTTCCTGAAGACGCAGACTGCAAAGTCGGGGGTTGCCGATCGCATTGTATTCGTCGGTCCGGTTACCGACCCGGCGGAAAAATTAAGGGCCGCCGACATCTTCGCGCTGCCCAGCCGTCACGAGGGCTACGGCATGGCCTTCGCCGAGGCGCTGACGCATGGCCTGCCGATCGTCGCCTGCCGGGCCGGAGCGGTGCCGGAGGTCGTGGCGCCGGAGGCAGGGTTTCTGGTGCCGGTGGACGACACGGACGCTTTTGCGGAAGCGCTGGCGACGCTGCTCGACAAGGACGAGATACGAGTGCGCATGTCGGAAACCGCCTGGCGGGCCGCGCAGGATCTGCCAGGGTGGGACGATACGGCGCGAAGCGTCGCCTCAGCGCTGGAGCGCGCCGCCATATGAGCTTCGACACGGCATGGCTCGACCTGCGCGAACCAGCGGATCATGCCGCGCGGGACGGGACTCTTCTGGCTCGGGCGCAGGAACATCTCGCCGGCACGGACAATCCGCTTGTCGTGGATCTCGGCTGTGGCACAGGCTCCACATTCAGGGCGCTCGGCGCGGTAAGCACAAAATGGCTACTCATCGACCATGACGAGGCGCTGCTGGCCGAAGCGCGCCGCCGATGCGGCGCAGACGTTTCGACGGTGGCCCTGGATCTCGGCGACCCGGATCGCATTCCGCTGGATGTCACACGGCTCGTCACCGCCTCCGCGCTGATCGATCTCGTCAGCGCGGAATGGATCGACGCCTTTGTCGAGCGGCTCGCGGCGAAACGCGTCGGCCTTTATTCCGCGCTCAACTACGATGGCATCATGCAATGGGTTCCCGCCGATGCTGCGGACAGTGCGGTGGTCACGGCATTCAATCGCCACCAGCACGGCGACAAGGGTTTCGGGCCGGCGCTCGGCCCCCAAGGCGGTTCGCATCTCACAGATGCGTTACGCCGTCATGGCTTTGCGGTGGCGACCGCGCCGAGTCCGTGGATGCTCGACCGGTCACACGCCGAACTTCAAAGCGTGCTGCTGAAAGGCATCGCCGGCGCGGCAATCGAAGCAGGATGTCAGGAAGCTGTTGGCTGGCTCAATCGCAGGCTGGACGCACTCCCGAACCTTCGCGGCAGGATCGGCCACCTCGACGTGCTGGCCCTGCCGGCATGAACGCGCGGATCGTCAGCCCGAAAATCCCATCCGCTTCAGCCAGTCTTTGCCGATGCCCCGGTCGCGAATGATCTTCAACGGGTCCTCCGAATCGAGGCGCGAGCAGATGCGATAGACTTCAAGCGTCTCCGGCCCCATCTCGCCGCGCTTATAGAAGAACATGGCCGCCGCGTAGCGCGCGCGGCCCGACCATTCCTCGCCGAGCGGCGTGTTGACCAGCGCCCAGTGGTCGGCCGTCTCGGCATCGTCAATGCGAGGATGCGGATCGGTTCCGTCGCCGGGGGGACGGGCCATGTCAGCGCTCGCCGGGCGGGTTGGCGGTGCGGCGGTCGAGTTTTATGAAAGGGCGCGGCACGACACGCGCGCGCTTCATCAATTTCTGATATTGCAGCTCCCGCATCGCGTAGATCTCGACCCAGAGATCGTCCACGACCGTGTCACCGTAGGGCCGCGCGAGGCTGGCGATGGCGATGTTGCGCTTGGCCGTCGGCGACCAGATCGCGGCGCTGACCAGCCCGACCTCCGTCAGCTTCCGATGGTAGACGATGGCGTGCTCGGCCGGCACGTTGCCGTCGATCTCCAGCCCGACCAGCACGCAGCGCAGGGCGCGTTTGCGGCGCGCTTCGAGGATGGCGCGACGGCCATTGAAATGCCCCTTCTTCCCGTCGACCATGAAACCGAGACCGATCTCGGCCGGCATGCGCACCCGGTCCTGCCGGACGGCATGTTCTGCGGTCACGAAATCGGCATTGGCGACGATCAGCCCCGCCTCGATACGGGCGCGGTTCAGCGCCGTGTAGCCGATGGCGCGGATGCCATGCAGCTTTCCGGCCTCAAACAGCCGGTCCCAGAGGGAGAGCGCCAGTTCCGCCGGTACGAAAAGTTCGTAGCCGAGGTCTCCCGTGAAACCGGTCCGGGAGATGGTCACGCTTCCACCCTCATGTGGAAACTCGGCAAGATCGAAAATCTTCAGCCGTTCGACGCCTGCGAAGCCGGCGTCGCGCAGCACCGCATAGGATGTCGGCCCCTGCAGGGCGAGGCCGGCGACGGCTTCCGTTTCCTCCTCGACGGCGACGTCGAGACCCATGGCGCTGTCCAGCAGCCAGGGCAGTTGGCGTTCCTGGCAGCAGAGCCGAAAGCGCGTCTCCGACAGGCGGAACAGCGTGCCGTCGTCCAGCACATGGCCTTCGTCGTCGCACCAGGCCGTATAGTGCACGCGGCCGGCGGCCAGCTTCGCCACGTCGCGCAGCGTCACCTTGTTGCAGAGCGCTTCGGCGTCGGGACCCTCGATCCGGTATTTCACCATGGGCGAGATGTCGAAGACCGCCGCCTGGCTGCGGATGGCGAAATATTCCAGTTCCTCGTCCCACAACGAATGCGGCGCGCGATAGCCGCCCCATGAGTACCAGTCGTTGGTCTTCGCCAGCGCGTCGATGCGCGGCTGGAACGGCGTGTCCAGGCGCAGGGTGCGGAAGTGGAGTTGAGCGGGAGTGTGTGGGGACTGGAGCATCGTCATTCGAGAATGCTCCGGCCGTCAAAGGACCCCCACCCCTTACCCCTCCCCACAAGGGGGAGGGGGGCGTCGACGTTGCAGAATCCCCCTCCCCCTTGTGGGGAGGGGTAAGGGGTGGGGGTAAGTCTCGCCATCATCGCTGCCCCAAAATCCGCCTTGCCGCGTTCAATCCCGGCACGCCGGAAACACCGCCGCCCGGATGCGAACCGGCGCCGCAGAGGAGCAGCCCCTCGATCGGCGTGTCGTAGCCCGACCAGCCGGAGACCGGCCGCGACATCAGCATCTGGTCGGCCTGCAACTCGCCGTGGTGCCAGTGACCGCCGGGCATGCTGTAGCGCGTTTCGATGTCCAACGGCGTCAGGAGTTCCAAGTGCAGCACGAAAGCGCCGATGCCCGGCGCGTGGCGTTTGAGCTGCGCCATGATGGCGGAAAGCAGCTTAGGCTTGCCGCTTTCCCAGCCCTCCTTCAGCGCATAGGGAGCGAACTGGACATTGGCCGACAGCACGCATCCGCCTTCCGGCGCGAGCGACGGATCAGCCACGTTCGGCAGAGCGATCTCCATCACTGGCTCCGGGGAAAATCCACCATACTTTGCGGGATTGAACGCCCGTTCGACATGATCGGCCGATGGCGCGATCACCAGCCGGCCATTCAGGAATTCTGGCGCAACGCCATCGAACTGCGGCACGCGCGCGAGCGCCAGATGAAGTTTCGCGACATTGCCCTTCATCCGGATGTTCGTGACCTTGCGCACAAAGCCCGTGTCGAGATGGCGCGTGCCGACAAGATCGAGAAAGGTCGCGCGCGGATTGATGGCCGACAAGATCGTCTTCGCGCGCAGTTCCTCGCCGGACGCGAGCACAACGCCGGCCGCGCGATCGCCATCGAGCACGATCCTTGAAACCGCCGCTCCGGTACGGACCGTCGCGCCGCTCGCCACGGCCGCCTTCTGTATCGCCTCGGCCACCGCCCCCATGCCACCTGTGGGCACGATCTGCACAACGGCCGCCCCGGCGACCTCTCCGGCAAGGCGGTAGTAAAGGCCGAGCAGCGATGTCGGCGAACGCGGGCCGAGATGGCACCCAAGCACCGCGTCGAAGGCCAGCAATCCGCGCAAGCGCTCGTCTTCCAGATGCTCGTCCAGAACGTCGGTGACGTTCATCAGCAGCATCCGCAGGAAGTCGCGCATGTCCTCCCTGCCGAGCTTCTTGAGCGACCAGCCGAGCTTCGCGAGGCCCGCCCCTTCGCCCAAAGACATACTTCCGGGATCGGGCGGCCGGCGCGTCATCAGCGGTCTGAGAATGGCGGCGTAGCGCATGAGCTGCGCCCGCAAAGCCTGCCATGCTTTTTCTTCCGCCGCGGACGTCCCCGTCAGGCTCTCGCCATAGGCGCCGTGCAAAATGAGCGGAGCGGCGTTCCCGGAAAGGGCTACGGTAGGTGCGAAATCCTTCGCCTCGAACCCGAGCCCATGCCTGCCGAGATCAAGCGCCCTGAAAACGTCCGGATGAAGCCGGTTCAGCACATGCGCCGTCGACGCGCGAAAACCCGGCGCGAATTCTTCCGTGCGCGCCGGGCCGCCTACTTCCTCCGCGGCTTCCAACACGACCACCTTGCGCCCCGCCTTGGCAAGAACCGCGGCGGCGACGAGGCCGTTATGGCCCCCGCCGATGACGATCACATCAGATGACGTCATGGGCGTCACTCATGTGATGGGTCGGCCTTGCGAGGTCGCGCAGGATTTCGACTGCCGCATTGCGACCGGGCGCGCCCATGACGCCGCCGCCCGGATGGGTCGAGGAGCCGCACATATAAAGCCCGCCGACGGGCGAGCGGTATTGTGCATAGCCGGGCACCGGCCGGTTGAAGAGGAGCTGGTCGAAGGTCAGCTCGCCCTGAAAGATGTTACCTTCGGTCAGGCCGGTCTCGGCCTCGATTTCGCGGGGCGTGCGCACCTCCATATGCACGATGCGGTCACGGAAGCCCGGCGAGTATTCGGCGATCTGGGAAATCACGCTCTCCGCAAAACCGTCACGGTCGGCGTCCGTCCACTCGCGGCCGGTGATCTTCGGCGGCGCATATTGCACGAAGCAGCTCATGAAGTGTTTTCCCGGCGCCGCCATGGTGGGGTCGAGCGTCGTCGGGATCACCATGTCTAGGAAGGGATCGGCCGACCATGTCCCGGCCTTCCAGTCGTCATAGGCGCGCTCCATGCGCTCGACGGAATCGGTAAAATGCATGTCGCCGCGATAGCAGGGCGAGTCGTCGGGCAGCGCCGGAAACACCGGCATCGAATCCAGCGCGATGTTCACCTTGCCGGACGAACCCCGTATCTTGAAGTTTTTCACCCGCCTGAGAAAAATGTCGGGCAGCTCCCTTTCTTCGACAAGCTTGAGAAAGGTGCGCTTGACGTCGGCGTTCGACACGACGAGCTTGCCGGGGATCTCATCGCCGCCGGCGAGCACGACGCCTCTCGCCTTGCCGCCCTTCACCAGCACGCGCTCCACCTCCGCGCCGGTGCGGATCGTGCCGCCGGCGGCGCGGAAGGAATCTGCCAGCGCCTTCGTCACCGCGCCCATGCCGCCCCGCGCATAGCCCCATGCGCCCACGGACCCGTCGACCTCGCCCATATAGTGGTGAAGCAGCACATAGGCCGTGCCGGGCGACATCGGCCCGAGCGCGGTGCCGATGATGCCCGACAGCGCGAAATTCGCCTTGATGACGTCGGTCTCGAAATACTCGTCCAGAAAATCCGAGATCGACATGGTCCAGAAGCGCAGCGTCAGCGCCATTTCGTCCGCTGCGAGGCCGGCGAACTTCCTGCCGAGATAGAGAAGTTCACCGATGTCGCGCGGCCGGAAGCTGGTGGGATCGGGCGCGGTGCGCATCAGCAGCGGCTGGATGAAGCGGCATTGCCGCGTCACGTCGCGCGCGTAGCGGTCATAGGCCTCCGCGTCGCGCTTCGAGAAGCGGGCGAATTCGCGCCGGTGCGCGTCATGGTCGCGATAGTTGGCGAGATAGTCGCCGTCGCGTGTGAACACCGCGCCGCCCTCATAGGGGATCACCTGCAGGCCGAAGCGCGGCAGTTCGAGATCGCGCATGATCTCGGGCCTGAAAAGGGAGCAGACATAGGAGCAGTTCGAGTAGAGGAAGCCGGGCGTGAGTTCGCGGCTGGTCGCCGCACCGCCGAGCCAGTCGTTCTTCTCAACGACGAGCACGTCGAGGCCGGCGCGCTGGAGATAGCACGCATTGACGAGCCCGTTGTGGCCGCCGCCGATGACGATCGCGTCCCAGATCTTCATGTCATAGCTTCCATCGTGGCAGGGAATTTCGCACGGCCCACAAACATTTGTCCAGTCATATTGAATGAACGTTCAACAAACAAATCTTGCGTTCGCGGCGGAATTCGCTAGTCTCGACGGACGAATTCGATGGCGCAAGCGGAGATTCCGTGAACCAAGCCGCCGCTGAACCGGAATATGACGACACCGCCATTCGCTTCCTCGAGGCGCTTTGGGGCGATGGCTATCTGTCGCCCGGCGGTCCGGAGGAAGTCGATCGCGTGATCGCCGGCTTGCCGCTCGCGGGGAAGAGTGTGCTGGATATCGGCTGCGGCGCGGGTGGCGTGACGCTGCATCTCGCCGCCAGCCATGGAGCCGGCCACGCGACCGGCTACGACGTGGAGCTACCGGTGATCGCCGCCGCCCGGCAGCGCGCACGCAAGGCCGGCCTGTCGGACAGGCTCGACTTCGTCCATGGGCCGCCCGGTCCCTTGCCTTTCGCCGACGACAGCTTTGACGTCGTCTTTTCCAAGGACGCGATGCTCCACGTTGCGGACAAGGATGCGCTCCTTGCAGAAATTTTCCGTGTCCTCAAACCTGGGGGTGCGCTCGCGGCCAGCGACTGGCTGATCGGCCATGACAGCGAGCCATCGACCGACATGAAGGCCTATGTCGCGGCCGAAGGCCTGTCTTTCAGCATGGCCTCGCCCGACCGCTACCGGCTGGCGATGGAACGCGCGGGGTTTGAAGACATTGTCCTCACCGATCGCAATGGCTGGTATCGCGAGACCGCGCGCGGCGAACTGGAACGTCTCAAGGGACCGCTCTACGAGGCCGTGTCGCGAACCATCGGAAAGGAATATGTCGACAAGAATATCCGCACGTGGGAGGCGATGCAGAAGGTGCTTGACAGCGGCGAGCACCGGCCCACTCATCTGCGCGCCCGGAAGCCAGACCGGTAGCCGGCGATGTGGAGCACGGTCGCACAGATGAAGACTTCGGCGCTCAGGGCGGCTGCGGCCGAATCCGACGGCAGGGCGGAGATCGAGAGACGAGGCCGCAAGGCATCGAAGGAAACGCGCCGCCAGCAACTGATCGAGGCGACGATCGATTCGCTTGCGCGGCGCGGCTATTCCGAAACGACGATGGCGGATGTCGCGGATGGCGCCGGGCTGTCCCGGGGCATCGTAAACTTCCATTTCGAAAGCAAGGAAAAGCTGCTCGTCGCCACGCTGCAATACATGGCTGATGAGTATTCCGCCCATTGGCGTGCTGCCCTGCTGAAGGCCGGGCAGGAGCCCGCAAGCCAGCTCCGGGCTCTGGTCGCCGCCGATTTCGACCGCTCGATCTGCAACAAGCGCAAGCTTGCCGCCTGGTGCGCCTTCTGGGGCGAGGCGAAGTCGCGTCCCACCTATCAGGCGCTGTGCGGCGCACGCGATGAGGCCTACCAGCGTCAGTTCGTCGAACTCTGCGTCAGCCTCAGGGACGAAGCCGGCTACGCTTACGATCCGGAAGCGACGGCGCTGGGCTTGAGCGCCATGCTCGAAGGACTTTGGCTGCGGCTGATGATGGGCACCGAGCGCGTGAGCCGCGAGAGCGCGTTGCGCACGGCGATGGAATACCTCACCTCGGTATTCCCGAAGCATTATCCGCGCATGGCCGCACGGCCGAAACAGATCGCATAACCAGAGAGGGGAACCGCAATGACGGGTTTGACACGACGTTTGGCACTGGCGCTGACGTTGGCGAGTGCGCTCGCCGGCGGAATGTCGGCCGGGGCGCGGGCGGAGGATTCCGAACTGATCATCTTCGACTGGTCGGGCTACGAGGACCCGTCCTTCCACCCGAAATACACCGAGAAACATGGCGACTCTCCGACCTTCACCTTCTTCGGCGACGAGGACGAGGCCTTCGAGAAGGTGCGCTCGGGCTTCAAGGCCGACCTTGGCCATCCCTGTTCGCAGAGTGTGGTGAAGTGGCGCGAGGCCGGCCTGTTGCAGCCGCTCGACACGTCGAGGATCGAGGGATGGGGGGACCTCAATCCGGCAATCATGAAGATGAAGGATCTCGTCACCTCGGCGGATGGGCAAGTCTGGTTCATGCCCTGGGACTGGGGCAATTCGCTGCTCACCTACAATCCCGAAAAGGTTCCGGCCGAGGATATCAAGTCGCTGAAGATCCTGGCCGATCCCAGATACAAGGACCGCGTGTCCATTCCCGACAATGTCGACGACGCCTATGCGCTGGCGGCGTTGGCCATCGGCATGAAGGACTGGACGACGATGACCGACGACCAGTTCAGGCAGGCGTCCGACTTCCTGCGCGAGGTCCACAAGAACGTGCGCCTCTACTGGACCGACAACACCGACATCGTTCAGGCGATAGGCGGCGGCGAGGTCGATCTCGCCTGGGCCTGGAACGACGCCGCCGCGCAGCTTCAGGTACAGGGCATGGATATCAGGAGCACGCGCGACACGGCCGAAGGCTCGTCCACCTGGGTCTGCGGCTATGTCCGCTACAAGGATGCGCCGGGCAGCGCCGACAAGGCCTACGATTATCTGAGCGCGATCAACCAGCCGGAAGTCGCGACCTTCCTGCTTTCCGACTGGGGCTACGGCCATGCGAACGCCAAGGCGATGGCGGAGATCGATCCGAAGGTCGTCGCCGAGAAGGGCTATGCGGATGTCGACAAGTTCCTCGACAGGACGCTCTTCCAGACGCCGCTCAATCCCGACCTCAAGCTGAAGATGATCGCCGAGTTCGAGAAGATCAAGGCCGGATATTGAGCCGGCACGAACGGATGTCGTGACTGCCGGCCGTGTAAGACAAGCCTCGAAGGGCCTGTTCTCAGACGGTTCTGGTGACCTTCTTCAGGAGGCGCGGCGCGTCGGGATTCTCGCCGAGCGCGACGGAAAGCCCCTCGACGAAACGGTAGAAGCTGACGATCCGGCAGATCGGATTGAGCAGCGGATGACCCGCATCGATGGTCGACAGCCGATGTCCAGCTCCGCCCGCCGCACCGGCGACGAAGACGCTGGCGCCGGCCGCGGCAAGATTGTCCACCGCCGTCGCGATACTGGTGTCCGACCGGTCGTTGCTGGCGAAGACCAGTGCCGCGAAACGGTCGCGCGCCAGCGCGATCGGCCCGTGCTGGACTTCGGCCGCGCTGTACGACTCCGCATGCAGCCGGCACGTCTCCTTAAGTTTCAACGCCGCTTCGCCTGCAATGCCGAGACCCGGGCCGCGGCCGATCGTGTAGAGCGAATGCGCTGCCGCCGCCGGCAGAGCGGCAGCCGACCAGTCGCATTCGAGCGCGGCTTCAAGCCGTTCCGGCAGACGGGCCAGCGCTTCGAGAAGTTCCGCGTCCTCGCTCCAGTAGGCGACGAGGCTCGCCAGCGCGACGAGCGACGCGACGAAGGATTTGGTCGCTGCGACCGCTTTTTCCGGCCCCGCCATCATTGGCAGTACGCTGCCAGCGGCGTTGCCCACCGCCGAATTGGTGACGTTGAGCAGGGCGACCGTTCGCGCGCCGCCTTTCGCCGCGCGCTCCTGCAGGCTTACGAGATCCGGGCTGCCGCCGGATTGCGACACCGTGAGCAGCACGCCGCCGCCGAACTTGAGATCCGCGCCATAGACGGAGGCGACGGATGGCCCGACCGACGCCACCGGAATGCCGAGCCGCTGCTCCGCCATGTATTTGAAGTAGGTGACGGCCTGGTCGGAGGAGCCACGCGCGCAGGTAGCCAGGAAGCGCGGTTCCTCCCGGCGCAGCCGCTCGCCTTCCTCGCGATAGATGCCCGCCTCGGCGATCTGGCGCGCGACGACTGCTGGCGCCTCGCGGATCTCGGCAAGCATCTGGGTCGAGGAACTGGTCACGTCTGTCTCCGTCAATAATCGCGACGCGCTTTAGCGCATCAGGCATCGTTCCCGCTACGGGCAGATGACCACAATTGTGTAAGACAGCCGCGTGGGGTCAGGCAGCCTGCGCCACGATCTCCTTGAGCGCCGCGCCGAAGCGCTTCACTTCCTCGACGGTGTTGTAGTGGACCAGCGAGGCGCGCACCGCACCGCTGTCCATCGACAGCTTCAGGCGGGCCATCAGTCGTGGTGCGTACATATGGCCGTCGCGTATGCCGATGCCGCGTTCCGCCATCTCCTCCACGATCATCTGCGGCGAAAGCTTGCCGATGTTGAAGCAGAAGGTCGGGACGCGCTCGGAAATGCGCGCCTCGTCAGCGACGCCGTAGATCGTCGCCCCCGCCGCCTTGAGTTGCTTCATCATCTCGCGCGCCAGATCGACCTCGTAGGCGCGGATCGCGCCCATGCCGGCGACGATGTTCTCCCGTCGCGACCGGTTGTTCGACGGCGCTAGATTGCGGCCGATGGATTCCAGATAGCGCACGGCGGCGTCCATGCCCGACACATTCTCGTAGATGAAGGTACCGGCCTCGACCTTGTAAGGCGGCTCGTCCGGAATGAAATTCTCGCGGAAGGTGGGCAGACGCTTCAGCGTCTCATACTTGCCCCACAGAAAGCCCATATGCGGCGAAAAATTCTTGTAGCCGGAGCAGACGAGATAGTCACAATTCCACGCCTGCACGTCCATCAGCCCGTGCGGGCCATAATGCACGGAATCAAGGAACACCTCGGCGCCTGCGGCGTGGGCGATTTTCCCCACCGAAGCCACATCCACGATCGAGCCGATCGCATGCGCGGTGACGGTGCAGGCGACGAGCCGCGTCCGCTCCGAAACCAGCGGCTTCAGATCGTCGGGATGCAGATTGCCGTCATCGCGCATGCGCCACCATTTGAAGGTTGCGCCCAACGGCTCCAGCGCCAGCCAGGTCGCGATGTTGGCGTCGTGGTCCATGTCGGTGACGATGATCTCGTCGCGCCCGTCTTTCGCGCCGGCGATCATCTGGCCGATGCCGAGGCTGACCAGCCGGATGAACGACGTTGCGTTCATGCCGAAGCAGATTTCTTCGGGCCGGAACGCGTTGATGAGGATCGCCACGCTCTCGCGCGCGTCCGCGACCGCCTTGTCGACCTGCACGCTGCGGCCGTAGCGTCCGCCCCGCTGCACGTTGAAATCGACGAGATGGGTGGTTACGGCGTCGAGCACGCTTTGCGGGATCTGCGCTCCGGCGGCATTGTCCATGAAGACAAAGGAGCCGGCGCGCTTCAGCGCGGGAAATTGGGCGCGGATTGCTTCGACTGGGAATGATGCCGCGTCCGCTGCGGCGGTCTGTGTGGAAGTCACGTCAACATCCTTCAAAAATGATACTAGCGCGTCGCGGTCTTGCTGCGTTTCTCGATGTAGCCGACAAGACGCACCATCGGCCAAAGAAAGGCGAGATAGACGAGCGCCGCCCCGATGAGCGGCGTGGGATTCGCATAGAGCGCCTGCGCGTCGTTCGCTTCCTTGAGCAATTCGGGCAGCGCCACAGCCGACGCCAGCGACGTATCCTTGAACATGGACACGCAATTGCTGGTTGTCGGCGGAATGACGAGGCGGATCGCCTGCGGCAGCACGACCTTGCGCAAGGTCAGCACGAAGGGCAGGCCAAGCGCCTGCGCCGCCTCGAACTGGCCGCGCGGAATGCTCTCGATGCCGGAACGGAAGACCTCCGCCGAATAGGCCGACATCACCATGGAAAAGGCGAGCACCGCCGAAGCCCATGACGACAGGCGGATGCCGACAAAGGGCAGCGCATAATAGATCAGGATCAGCGTCACCAGCACCGGCATGGCGCGAAAAATGTCGATATAGCCGATCGAAAGCCAGCGGAACGGCGAGGGCGCGTAGAGGCGGACCAGGCTGATCACCAGTCCGAGCGGTATGCCGACGCCAATGCTCATCAGACCGAGCAGAAGCGTGTTGAGCAGACCGCGCAGCAGGGCCGGAAAGGCCGAAACCAGCACCTGGCCGTTGAAGAAGGTATCGAGCAGCGTCATGGCTTCTCTCCGCCAGAAAAAACCGTGCCGGCTCTCGGCCGGCACGGGTCAATCGCGAAAGGAGGACCGGTCAGGCCTTCGGCAGCGGCGCTTCGGTGATGGTCGAGGACCCGGCCGGCGCGTCGACACCGAACCACTTCTTGTGGATGTCGTTCAGCGCGCCGTCCTTCTTCATTTCGGTCAGCGCGTCATTGATCTTGCCGAGCAGCGGATGATCCTTGGTCATCATCAGGCCGTACTGTTCGCCGGTCTTGATGCTGTCGACCACGGCCAACCCCTTCATCTTGGTGAAAGCGTACTGCATGCCGGGCACGTCGCTGACGACGCCGTCGACACGGCCGGCGGCGAGGTCGAGCAACACTTCCTGCTGCGTGTTGTAGCCTTTCACCTCGGCAAAGCCCTGCGCTGCCTGATTCTCCTTCGACCACTTCTCGCCGGTCGAGCCGGACAGCACGCCGACCACCTTGCCGTTCAGGTCGGCGAGCGTCTTCACCGCGCCGTCGGTCTTGGCGGCGATACCCATATCGGAATCGTAGTAGGGCTGGGTGAAGGACTGCGAGCCCAGACGCTCCTTGGTGATGGTGATCGAGGAGATCGCCACATCGATACGGCCGGAGCTGGTGGCGGCGAAGAGGGGCTGGAAGTCGAGCCCCTGGACCTCGACGGTCATGCCGATGCGCTTGGCCGCCTCGGTCACGATGTCGACCTCAAAACCCTCGAAATTGCCGCTCTCGGCCTTGAATTCGAAAGGCGGGTTGTTCGGGTAGGAACCTACATTCAGCACGCCCTCGGCCGAGGCGGCGGTCGGGCCTCCCGCAATGCCGATGGCGGCGGCGAGAATAAGCAAATTGCGACGCGTGAAGTTCATATCGTTTCCCCTGTTGTGATCCGGCCGGTCCGTCCGCCCGGTTGTTGTTGCCGTCCGCTTTCCGGGCGGAGCGTCAATTCAGTGTTTCACCATACGGCACATCGCCGTCGCCAGCCGCTCACGATCATGGCACGCGCGGATGGGCGACAAAATTCTGGAAGCATTCCGGGGAGGCTGACAGGCGCCAGTCCAATGCGAATCCGGGCGCGAATGCCGCTGGCCTCGGTCGCGAACATGGACTGCGGCGGCATGAACGACACAAGGACCCTTTCGTCAGAGGACCGCGGGCATAAAAGTAGCAGATGCGGTCGGATGCTATCCGATGTGTGGCACATTTCAAGGCAAAAGTTTTAAGCCTAAAAGTTCTTGCCGGAATTGACGGTCTGGGAAGTTTCCACAACGCTCCGAATCGCTGTTTCAGGCTTGAAATATCTGCACGACACCGTAGCCTGCATGCGAGGAACCTGTCCATGATCAAGCAGCATCCGCTCAAAGGCTCCAACCGGCTGAAGCTCGGCATTTTCTCGACCAACGCGGATGGCGGCCTCGCGATCACCGACGTGCCGGAACGCTGGCTGGCCACATGGCAGGACAATCTCACCGCCGCGCAGATCGCCGATCGCGCCGGTCTCGAATTCACCCTGCCAATCGCGCGCTGGCGCGGCTTCGGCGGGCGCAACCGCGTGCGGGAATGGTCGTTCGAGACCTTCACATGGGCTGCTGGTCTGGCGGCCGCGACCGAGCGCATCGGGCTGTTTATGACGGTGCATGTGCCATTGGTTCACCCGCTCTACGCGGCGAAGTCGCTGGCGACCGTCGATCACATCAGCCAGGGCCGGGCCGGCCTCAACATCGTCTGTGGCTGGAACCCGAAGGAATTCGGCATGTTCGGCACGCCTTTGGTGGAGAAAGGCTACGATCAGGCCGCCGAATGGATCGCCATCGTCGAAAGGCTTTATGCATCAGATGCGCCTATCGACCATGAAGGGGAATACTATCACCTGAAGCAGGCGGTCAGCCGTCCCGCAAGCCTGCAGATCCCGCGCCCCGTCACAATGAACGCCGCCTTCGGCGGGCCGGGCCGGGACTTCGCCGCGGCCAATTGCGACTATCTCTTCACCACCTTCTCCGAAATGGCGGATGCCGGGAAGCATGTGGCGGACATACGCGAGCGCGCGGCGAAGATCGGGCGCGAGGTCGGCGCCTATACTGTGGCGCATGTCGTTTGCCGCGAGACGCAGGCGGAAGCCGATGCCTACCACGAGCGCTATGCCGTCACCCTTGCCGACCACCCGGCGGTCGATGAACACATGGCCGGCAAGAAGGAGTTTTCCCAGTCGCACGACAAGCATGCCTACGACCAGTACCGGCAGCGTTTCGCCGGCGGCGCCGGCTCCTATCCGCTTGTGGGAACGCCGCAGCGCATCGCCGAGGAGATGATCGCCATTGCCGAGCAGGGATATGAGGGCATCGCGCTGACCTTCGTCAACTACACGCAGGAACTGCCCTATTTCTGCGATCGCGTGCTGCCTGTTCTTGCGAAGGCGGGTTACCGCTCATAGGTTTGGCGACTTGCGTCACTTCGCGGGCGTCGCCAGCGGTTTGTCGCGTTCGACGACATAGGTGGCGATGACCTTGGTCGGCTTGTCGCCCACCGCGCGAACATTGTGCACCGCATTAGCCGGAATGGCATAGGAATCGCCGGCCTTGAGCGTGATTTCCGGCTGACCGTCGATCGCCAGTATCGACTCGCCTTCGAGGATGTAACCGGTTTCGATGCCCGGATGCGAATGCGCGCCGGATTGCACGCCGGGCGACACTTCAGCGATACCAATCACCGTCTTGTAGCCATCGGGAAAATCGAGAGCCTGAAGCGGCGTCCGCTTTATGCCCGACGATGCATCCTGAGCCAGTGCCGCGCCCGACAATGCAAGGAGCGCGACCGCTCCTGCGATGAGACCACGCATTGAAACCTCCTCCTTGGTACGGCAGATGCCATCCTGCGGCGCGGAGAATGCCGCGTCCGGAGATTCTTCGCAATGAATGGCTATGCGGGACCTGGCGGCATTGCTGCCGGGCCGGGCAGGTCGGACGAAGATCATGCGACGCGATGCAGCAGAGGCTCGCCGCTGCGGAGCCGCCGGCAGTTCTCGACCGCGACGCCGAGACTGCGTTCGAACGTTTCGCGGGTCAGCCAGGCGATATGCGGCGACACGACGACATTGTCGAGCCTGAACAGAGGATTGTCGGCGAGCGCAGGCTCCGCCTCGAACACGTCGAGGCCAGCCGCGCCGATATGCCCGGCGGCAAGAGCGTCATAGAGGGCCGTCTCATCGATCAGTGGGCCGCGAGCGACATTGATGACGATCGAGCCGGGCTTCATCGCAGCGAGCGACGCCCGGTCGAGCCATGCTCGCGTGGTGCCGTCGAGCGGCATGTGCAGTGACAGAATGTCGGCGCGCGCCAGCAGCTCATCCTTGGTCAGATAAGGATAGTGCACATCCTCATAACGCGTCCGTCCCGTGTAGACGACATTGGCGCCCATCGCTGTCAGCACCGGCGCCAGCAGCCGCGGCACCGCACCGAAGCCGACAATGCCGATGGTCCGTCCGGCAATCTCGCCAAGCCCGCTTTGCCATTCCATCGGCCATGACCAGCCATCGCCGCGCCGCGTCAATCCGTCGAAGGCAACCAGCTTGCGCAGGCAGGCGAGCATCAACAGCAGCGTCTGCTCGGCGACGGCGCGACTGTTGGTACCCGGCATGTTGCAGACCGCAATGCCCCGCGCCCGCGCCGCGTCGAGATCGATCGTATTAACGCCGACGCCGATCTTCTGGATGAGCTTCAGGCGCGGAGCCGAGGCGATCGCCTCGGCGGTCACGGGCCGCAATATGTGCCAGAGCACGTCGCTTTCCGGCAGCAGATCCCGATAGGCACCCTCTTCCTGCTCGCTGCACAGCGAGACATCGAGACCATCGACGGCAAACGTCTTGACGTGCTCCGACAGCCAGCGCGCACCATCGAAACGGAAGAGGACCTTCACCCGCGCCCCCATGGCAGGGACGCGCGCAGCGGCAGCGTGCCGCCGGTCGGCAGCTCCTCGCCGACCCTCAGCCCTTCGTTCCACTTCGCCATGCGTTCGGAACGCGTGAACGAGCCGACCTTGAGTTGCGGCACGTTCCAGCCGACGGCGAGATGCACGATGGTTACATCTTCCGTTTCGCCAGATCGCGCCGAGACGACGGCGGAATAGCCCGCATCCTTGGCCGCGTTCAGCGCGGCTTTCGTCTCGGTCAGCGTGCCGGCCTGATTCGGCTTGATGAGAATGGCGTTGCAGGCTCCGACTGACGCCGCGTGGCGCACGCGATCGGCGTTGGTGACAAGGAAATCGTCGCCGATGATCTGCAATCCCGGCCCCGCCGCCTGCGTGAAGGCGATCAGCCCCTCCTCGTCGTCCTCGCCAAGCGGGTCCTCGATCGAGACGATCGGATATTTCTTGACCCAGTCGAGCAGCATGTCGGCCATGCCGGCGCGGTCGAGGCTGCGGTTTTCACGGTCGAGTCGATACGTGCCGTCCCTGCCGAACTCGCTGGCGGCTATATCGAGCGAGATGGCGACGTCCTCGCCGGGACGATGGCCGGACCGTTCGATGGCCTGCAAAAGCGTGGACAATGCTTCCTCGTTGGAGTCGAAAACAGGCCAGAAGCCCCCCTCGTCGGCGACACCGGCCAGTTTGCCCTGCTCGCCGAGCAGTTTGCCGGCGGCGCGGTAGACATCCGCGGTCCAATCGAGCGCCGTGGCGAAATCGGGCGCGCCGACGGCCACCACCATCAGATCCTGTATGTCGATCCGCCGCCCGGCATGCGCGCCGCCGCCAAAAATCTGGATCTCGGGCAAGGGCAGCGTGCCCGGCCTGCCGTCCCCTGCCAGATACTTCCAGAGCGGTTTGCGGCCTCCGGCGGCCGCGGCATGGGCGACGGCCATGGAGGTCGCGATGATGGCGTTGCCGCCGAGCCTTGACTTGTTCGGCGTGCCGTCGAGCGCGGTCATGCGGCCGTCGATCGCGGACTGATCCTCGGCGTTCATGCCGAGAAGCGCCGGCGCGATTTCGTCGCGCAGGCCGGCGAGCGCCTTGGTCACATCCATGCCGCCCTGCGCAGCCCCGCCGTCGCGCAGGTCGACGGCCTCGCCGCTGCCTGTCGACGCGCCGGCCGGGGCGATGGCGCGGCCACGCGCGCCGCCGGCCAGCGTCACATCCACCTCGATGGTCGGGCGTCCGCGCGAATCCCAGACACGGCGGCCGGCGACGGCTTCGATTTTCATGCTCATGCAAGGCTCTCCTGCCGCCAGGCGGCGGCGATGGCGGACAGATGTTCGACCGGATTCTTCAGGAAGCGGATGGCGAAGGCGCGGACCCGCTCCTTGTCTTTCTCCGCGGTGATGTATTCGACGGGCGACTTGCCGTCGATGCGCGCCAGCAGCAGGCCGGGCAGCAAGGCCGCGACGCGGGCTTCCAGCGCGGCTGCGGGCTCCCATCCGATACCGGCGCGATAGCTGTCCACGATGGCCTGGAAGCAGTTGAGGAAAGCATGGCGCGCCGGCGGCGTCCAAACGCCTTTCAGCAGCATGTGGTTGAGCAGGAATGCGAGATCGAAGGCCGGATCGCCGAACCATGCGCATTCGGCATCGAGGAAGACGGGGCCGTTCGCTCCGGCCAGAATGTTCTTCGGGCTGACGTCGCCATGCACGAGACAACGCTTCGTCGCGGCCGTGGCGCGCGAAAGACCGAACAGGCGGGCTTCGAGGTCGGGATGCTTTCCGGCCGTCGCTTCCAGATAGGGTTCCAGCCTGATCGCGTGGAACGCCGCGTCGGTGGCGAAGCGGGCCGCGATCTCGGGCCTGTCCGCCGTCGCCGCGTGGATGGCCACAAGCGCCTCCCCGACCTTCGCCGCGAATGCCGGATCGGCGTGGCCGTCGCGCAGTTGCGCCTTCCAAAGTGGGAAATCGGCGGGCGGCAGGAAGCGCATGACGACCAGATGGCTCTCGGCGTCCTCCGCGACGAGTTCGGGAACATTGTCCGGCCGGATCGACCCAGCGACCCGCATCCATTCGGCCTCGAAATGGCTGCGCTCCAGTGGCGCCTCCCATACGGCAGCCACCTTGAGCCTCGCCAACGCGCGTTTCACGCAGAAATCGCCCTTTGCGGTCGAGAGTCGCCAGATTTCCGACGAGACGCCGCCGCTGAGCGGCACGAGTTCCGCGCGCTCATCGAGACCGAGCACGCCCAGCCGGCGAAGGCCGGCCAGCACTCCGTTTTCCGCGTGCGCGCGATCGTCGGTTTCGCCTGGGCGCATATCGTCGTCTCTGTCCCTCTGCCGCTTCCGGCAATATCAGCTAGGTGTCGCTGCCGAAAGGCATCTTCGCCCTTCTCGGGCCGCATCTCGTCGCGCGAACGGGTTGCTTCCTGTTGCCCTGCTGTGCTTCACAGTGGTTCTATTCTGCATATCAGGGAGACCGTCCATGAAGACCCGTGCCGCCGTCGCCGTCGCAGCTGGAAAGCCGCTGGAGATCATGGAGGTCGACCTTGATGGCCCGCGCGCTGGCGAGGTGCTGGTCGAGATCAAGGCGACCGGCATTTGTCACACCGATGAGTTCACCCTGTCCGGCGCGGACCCGGAAGGTATTTTCCCCGCCATCCTCGGCCATGAGGGCGCAGGCGTTGTGGTCGACGTCGGACCCGGCGTGACCTCGGTGAAGAAGGGCGATCATGTCATCCCGCTCTACACGCCCGAATGCCGCCAGTGCCCGTCCTGTCTGTCGCGCAAGACCAATCTCTGCACCGCCATCCGTGCCACGCAGGGCCAGGGCCTGATGCCTGACGGCTCCAGCCGCTTCTCCATCGGCAAGGACAAGATCTTCCATTACATGGGCTGCTCGACCTTCTCGAATTTCACCGTGCTGCCCGAGATCGCCGTCGCCAAGGTCAATCCCGACGCGCCTTTCGACAAGATCTGCTACATCGGCTGCGGCGTCACGACGGGAATCGGCGCTGTCATCAACACGGCCAATGTCGAAGCTGGCGCGACCGCCGTCGTCTTCGGCCTCGGCGGCATCGGCCTCAACGTCATCCAGGGCCTGAAGCTGGCAGGCGCCGACATGATCATCGGCGTCGACCTCAACAACGACAAGAAGGCTTGGGGTGAGCGCTTCGGCATGACGCATTTCGTCAACCCGAAGGAGATCGACGGCGATATCGTGCCGCATCTGGTCAACATGACCAAGCGCGGCGCGGACCAGATCGGCGGCGCCGACTACACTTTCGACTGCACCGGCAACGTCAAGGTGATGCGGCAGGCGCTCGAAGCATCGCATCGCGGCTGGGGCCAGTCGATCATCATCGGCGTGGCCGGCGCGGGCCAGGAGATTTCGACGCGTCCGTTCCAACTCGTCACCGGCCGCGTCTGGAAGGGCACGGCCTTCGGCGGCGCGCGCGGCCGCACAGATGTGCCGAAGATCGTCGACTGGTACATGGACGGAAAAATCCAGATCGATCCGATGATCACCCACACGCTTTCGCTGGACGAGATCAACAAGGGCTTCGACCTCATGCACGAAGGCAAGTCGATCCGCAGCGTTGTAGTCTACTGACAGAAGGTGCATGCTGCCCTCGCTGAGCGGGGACACTGAACTCTGGTCATCGTGAATCCGCTGCGGACATGATTCGTTTCATCGCAAGGGAGGAGAAACGATGCCGGAGAAGCTGCATCCGAAAATCGATAACGGCCTGCCGAAGGAAAACCCCGGCTTTGCCGGCGGCACGCTGATATGCCTGTGTACGAGCAAGCCGGTGAAGGCGAAGGTCAAAGGACAGGTCGCCCACAACCACGCCTGCGGCTGCACCAAATGCTGGAAGCCGGCCGGTGCGGTGTTTTCCGTCGTCGCCGTGGTGCCGACTGCCGATCTCACCGTCACTGAAAATGCCGACAAGCTGAAGGTCGTCGACCCGTCCGCGCTCATCCAGCGGCACGCCTGCACGGAATGCGGCGTCCACATTCATGGTCCGGTAGAGCGCGACCATCCGTTCAAGGGACTCTCCTTCATCCATCCCGAGCGCTTCGAGGAGGACGGCTGGGCGCCGCCCGGCTTCGCGGCATTCGTCTCCTCGATCATCGAATCCGGTGTCGATCCGAACCGCATGGCAGGCATCCGCGCGCAGCTGAAGGTGAGCAGCCTCGAACCCTATGACTGTCTCAACCCCGGCCTGATGGATTACATCGCCACCTGGACCGCCAGGAAGTCCGGAGCGCTTCCGGCCTGAAGCAAGGCAAGGCGCGGTGGAGCGCGCTCTCCGCCGTGTCTTGCCCTCCGCGCCTGCCGAAACAGGTTCCCTTTTCTCGTCGACTTGCTCTATGTGTGCGCCACCATAGGAGTGGCGAGAGGAAGCGTATTCATGCATGTCGACGGCAGGCACTACCGGACCATCTGGCTGAACGCCGACGGCAGGTCCGTCGACATCATCGACCAGCGCTGGCTGCCGCATGAGTTCCGTGTCGAGACGCTGAAGACGATCGCGGATGTCGCGATCGCAATCCGCGACATGTGGGTGCGCGGCGCGCCGCTGATCGGCGCGACGGCCGCCTATGGCATGGCGCTCCAGATGACGGTCGACGCCTCGGATGCGGCGCTCGATCGCGCGTGGGAAGAACTGCATGAAACGCGCCCGACTGCGATCAACCTGCGCTGGGGCCTTGACGACATGCGCAACACGCTGCGTCCCGTTCCGCAGGGCGAGCGCGTCGCTGCCGCTTACAAGCGCGCGGCGGAGATCGCCGACGAGGACGTCGCCATCAACCGCGCCATCGGCCGCAACGGGCTTGAGATCATCAAGGCGATCGCGGCGAAGAAGAAGCCCGGCGAGCCGGTGAACGTGCTCACCCATTGCAATGCCGGCTGGCTGGCGACCGTCGACTACGGCACGGCGACCGCCCCGATCTATCTGGCGAAGGAAGCCGGCATTCCGGTCCATGTCTATGTCGACGAGACGCGCCCGCGCAATCAGGGTGCGCAACTGACGGCGTGGGAGCTCGGCGGCGACGGCGTGCCGCACACGCTGGTGGTCGACAACGCCGGCGGGCACCTGATGCAGCACGGCATGGTCGACATGGTGATCGTGGGCACTGACCGCACGACTGCAAATGGCGACGTCTGCAACAAGATCGGCACCTATCTGAAAGCGCTCGCCGCGCGCGACAACGGCGTGCCCTTCTATGTCGGCCTGCCGTCGCCCACCATCGACTGGACGGTGCATGACGGAGTGAAGGAAATACCGATCGAGGAGCGGTCCGCCGACGAAGTGAGCTTTGTGCAGGGACGCGGCCCGGACGGCAAAACGGTCAGCGTGCGGATTTCGCCGGAAAGCACGAAAGCGGCTAACCCTGCCTTCGATGTGACGCCGGCCCGGCTCGTCACCGGCCTGATCACGGAACGCGGCGTCTGCGAAGCGTCGCCCGAAGGCATGTTGAAGCTCTTTCCGGAGCGGCGTCCGAACCGCTGATTCCATCCGGGGAGCCGATCAGACACTTTCCAGCACAACCGCGATACCCTGGCCGACACCAATGCACATGGTTGCCAGCGCCAGCCGGCCGCCGCGTTCGCGCAGTTCCAGCGCCGCCGTGCCGGTGATGCGAGCCCCCGACATGCCGAGCGGATGGCCGAGCGCGATCGCCCCGCCGTTCGGATTCACATGCGCGGCACCCTCGGCGATGCCGAGTTCGCGCAGCACGGCGATGCCCTGAGAGGCGAAAGCCTCGTTCAGTTCGATCACGTCGAAGTCGACCGTCTTCAGGCCGAGCCGCGCGCAGAGCTTCCGCGTTGCCGGGACCGGCCCGATGCCCATGATGCGCGGCGCCACACCGGCGGCCACGCCGCCCAGAAGACGCGCGATCGGCGTCAGCCCGTGCCTCCTCGCCGCTGCCTCCGAAGCGACGACAAGCGCCGCCGCGCCGTCATTGACGCCGGAAGCATTGCCGGCGGTTACCGTGCCGCCGACCTTCCTGAAGGGGGTTGCCAGCTTCGCCAGAGCCTCCACGGTGGTGCCCGCGCGTGGATGCTCGTCCTTCGTCACCACGACGGGATCGCCCTTTTTTTGCGGGATGCTCACTGGTGTAATTTCCCTGGCCAGCCGGCCACTGGCTTGCGCGGCCACCGCCTTCTCCTGGCTGCGCGCGGCGAAGGCGTCCTGGTCGGCACGCGAGACACCGAACTCCTCGGCCACGGCTTCGCCCGTCTCCGGCATGGAATCGATCCCGTACTGCGCCTTCATCAGCGGGTTGACGAAGCGCCAGCCGATCGTCGTGTCGTAGATCTCGGCGTTGCGCGAGAAGGCCGTTTCGGCCTTCGGCATGACGAAGGGCGCGCGCGACATGCTTTCTACCCCACCGGCGATCATCAGTTCGGCCTCACCGGCCTTGATCGCGCGGGCAGCGGTGATGACCGCGTCCATTCCCGAGCCGCAGAGCCGGTTGATGGTGGTGCCGGGCACGTCCCTGGGCAATCCGGCGAGCAGCAGCGCCATGCGCGCCACGTTGCGGTTGTCCTCCCCGGCCTGGTTGGCGCAGCCATAAATCACGTCGTCGACAGCGGCCCAGTCGACTGCGCTGTTACGCTCCATAAGCGCTTTCAGCGGCACGGCGCCTAGGTCGTCGGCACGAACAGCTGAAAGCGCGCCGCCGAACCGGCCGATCGGCGTGCGAATGTAATCACAGATAAACGCTTCCGTCATTTTAACTGTATCCGCCCCCCGCCTCTTTCCCTGTCGGGCCTGGTGTTCCGAACCTGTGAGCTACCGCTCGCTCAGCCGCCTTACCTGTTCGCTCAATGCAGCAACCTGCTCCTCGAGCGCGGCAACGCGCATTTCCATGTCGGATGCGGGAGCCTGTGTGGTGGGTAGTGCAGTCGGCACCGCCACCGCTCCCGTCAGCAGTTGCGCGTAGCGCTCCTCGCGCTGGCCGGGGGCACGCTCGATCAGTTGCACGAGGGGCGGCCGGCGGCCGATCAGCATATCGAGTTCGCCCCGCAGATCCTCGATCGACGGGAAGCGCGCCATGCGCTCGGCTCGCGCCATCAGTTCGTGCGCCGTCTGCGGCCCGCGCAGCAGCATCAGCGCGACCAGCGCGATCTGGTTCTGCGCGAGCGAGAATTTTTGCGCGAGCAGATGCTCGTAACGCTCCACGCGCGAGGCGAAGGCCTGTCGCACCAGCCCCTTCTGCTCAAGCGTGCCGAGTGCGCGCCGCACTTCGACGATCTCCAGCGCCATGACGGGCTCGCGCGCCGTCTTCTGGTTGGCTGCGGCATGCGCAGAGTTAAGCGTCAGCGGATAGACGTCGGGCGTCAGCTCCTTCTTCTCGGCAAGACAACCAAGGATGCGCGCTTCGATCGGATTGAGAATGGGGAGTTCGTTGTCGCCGGTCATCTGTCGTCTCTGGCATCGCAATCGATTTTACACCGTGACGATTTACACGGCTGCGCTTTGGGTGTCTCCTGCCGAAGAGCATTGGAGGGCGCAATGTTCTTCGGTATATCGACACTTCAGACCTTTCACGTTCTCGTCAGTCTGGCTGGCATCGCGACGGGACTGATCGTGCTTGCAGGCATGCTGACCTCGCGGCACAAGGATCGTCTCATTCCGGTTTTCCTGGGCACGACATTGGTGACGACGCTGACCGGGTTCCTGTTCCCGTTCAACGGATTCACGCCCGCGCTGGGTGTCGGGATCATATCCACGATAGTGATGGTCTTAGCGTTGCGCTGTACTGGCGGCACCTTGCCGGCCGCTGGCGCGGTATTTTCGTACTGACGACAGTGACAGCACTCTATCTGAACACATTCGTGCTGGTCGTGCAGCTTTTCCAGAAGGTGCCGACGCTGAACGCGCTGGCGCCAACTGGTTCCGAGCCGCCCTTCGCCATTGTGCAGGGCGTGGTTCTGCTCGGCTTCATCACCGCCGGGTGGCTCGCCTTCCGCCGCTATCCGCCGGCGACGACATAGCGCCCTGCGAGGCCGCCGGCGTCACGCGACCAGCAGCGCTGCGTCAAACCCGCCGCTCCACCATCATCTTCTTGATCTCGGCGATGGCCTTCGCCGGATTGAGGCCCTTGGGGCAGGTCTGTGTGCAGTTCATGATGGTGTGGCAGCGATAGAGCCGGAACGGATCTTCCAGATTGTCAAGCCGTTCGCCCTTGGCCTCGTCTCTGGAGTCGATCAGCCAGCGATAGGCCTGCAGCAGCACGGCGGGGCCGAGATAGCGGTCGCCGTTCCACCAGTAGCTCGGGCAGGAGGTCTGGCAGCAGAAGCAGAGGATGCACTCGTAGAGGCCGTCGAGCTTCTGGCGGTCCTCATGGCTCTGCAGCCACTCCTTCGCCGGCTCCGGCGAAACCGTCCTGAGATAGGGGTCGATCGAGGTGAGCTGTGCGTAAGGAACGGTCAGGTCGGGCACGAGGTCCTTGACCACCGGCATATGCGGCAACGGATAGACCTTCACCGGTCCCGAAATGTCGTCCATGCCCTTGGTGCAGGCGAGCGTGTTCGAGCCGTCGATGTTCATGGCGCAGGAGCCGCAAATGCCTTCGCGGCAGGAGCGGCGCAGCGTCAGCGTCGGGTCGATCTTGTTCTTGATGTAGAGCAGCGCGTCCAGAACCATCGGCCCGCAATCCTCGAGATCGACGAAATAGGTGTCTACGCTCGGATTTTCGCCATCGTCGGGCGACCAGCGATAGATGCGGTATTCGCGCAGATTCTTGGCGCCCTCGGGCTTCGGCCAGGTCTTTCCGGGCCGGATCTTCGAGTTTTTTGGGAGTGCGAGTTCGACCATCTATCGCTCCTCAATACACCCGGGCCTTGGGCGCGATCTTTGCCGGATCGATGCCGCCTTCGGAAACCGGCAGCATCGTCTCCGTGTGCACCGGCCGGTAGTCGAGCGTCACCTTGCCGGCGTCGTCCACCCAGGCCAGCGTGTGCTTGCGCCAGTTGGCGTCGTCGCGCGCGGAAAAATCCTCGCGGGCGTGAGCGCCACGGCTTTCCTTGCGGGCTTCGGCCCCATGCACCGTCAGGATGGCGTTGGCCATCAGATTGTGCAGCTCGAGCGTCTCCACGAGGTCGGAGTTCCAGATCATCGAGCGGTCGAAGACCTTCACATCCTTCAGCTCGTCCCAGATCGCCGACACGCGCCTGCAGCCGTTCTCAAGCGATTCCTGGGTGCGGAAGACGGCGGCGTCCTCCTGCATGGCGCGCTGCATCTTCTCGCGCAGCACCGCCGTCCGCGTGCCACCATCGGCATGGCGCAACCGGTCGAACCGCTCCATGATCCTGTCGCAGGCGGCGACGT